>NZ_JASBYU010000035.1 GCF_029983815.1 Lagierella sp. | reverse complement strand
CCTAAATGGGATATTTTCATAGATTTTGAAGGTCTTTTTACAAGGATTTTAATATATACAATAAAAATCAAATCAAAATTCCCAAAACTATGAAAAACTTTCCTTTATATATTATAATATAGCCAGGAGGTATGCACTATGAAATTTTTAGAGTCCCATTCAAATGATCCCTATTACAATTTGAGTTTTGAAGAATATATCTTTAGAAACCTACCCCTTGAAAAAGAGGAATACGTATATCTATGGATAAATTCACCTGCAATTATAATAGGAAGAAACCAAAATGCTTACGCAGAGATAAACGAAGATTATGTTAAGGAGCACAACCTAAAGGTTTGTAGAAGGATAACCGGTGGAGGTGCTGTCTACCATGACTTTGGAAACCTTAACTTCTCCTTTATCACAAAGACTAAGGGACACGATAGAATAGACTTCAAGCAATACTATATACCAATAGTGAACGCCTTGAAGGCAATAGGAATTGACGCAGAGCTTTCAGGACGAAATGACATTACAATCGACGGTAAAAAATGTATTGGCTCTAGCCAATCTGTTGATAATCACAGAGTTTTATCCAACGGTTGCATTCTTTTCAATGTCCAATTGGAAGAACTTTCAAAGGCCTTAAATCCTAGGAAGGAAAAATTTGAATCAAAAGGTGTAAAATCTGTAAGATCTAGAGTCACTAATATCGCACCATATCTTGAAAAGAAGGATATTAGCACCGAAGACTTTAAAGCGATCCTACAAAGAGAAATCTTTAAACAGTTTGACGAAAAGGAAGAAGAGTATGTTCTTTCAGAAGAAGAGCTACAAGGAGTTAAGGAGATATACAACACAAGATTTTCATTAGAGTCTTGGAATTATGGAAAAAAACCAGTTGGAGAAGTTAAACAATATAAGAAATTCCCGGCAGGTTTTATAGAACTTGCCTACGATTTAGACAATGGCAAGATAAAAAATCTTCATATCAACGGCGATTTCTTTGGAAAGGAAAATGTTGAAGATATAAGAAAGTCCATCGAAGGTAAGGAGTACAAGAAGGCAAATATCAAGAAGATATTAGATGATTTTAAATTGGAAGACTACTTTGGAAATGTAAGTAGTGAAGAGTTGACAGACCTATTCTTTGATTAAAAAGCATTGGAGCACTCGAGTATAAAGAGTGCTCCAATTTTTGTCAATGTATAAGAAAAAGTATTAACCAAGCTATTATTCTACAATACCGCCAGAATAGCCGCCTTTATCATAGTTTTTGCCAAATTCTATATCAGAAGAATCGATATTATTTTCCTTCATTCTTTCAACGATCTTCTTCTTGTTATTATCCCTTTCAAATGGATTTGTAGTTTCAACAATTCCTTCAACAGTTCCATACCAATGTTTAAAAGCCATACCTATTCCAATTTCATCTTGTTGCCAGTCAGCTACAAGTCTTGTACCTGGGCATAAGAATGTAATATTCATGTCCCCTGTGTTGTATGGATAGGTTGTTAAGTCATGACAAACCGCTTGAAGACCAACTGTCTGCATGTTTGGGCTATAGCCATTGTGGTAAGAATAGCCTTGAATCATTCTCATGATATTATAGGACTTTCCTACTACAATTACCACATCTGGATCCTCTTCGTACATATCAAGAGGCATTACAGTTAAACCATATGGTTTTTCCTTCATAAATTGCATAGTGTCAGAAACAGACTTTGATGTTTCAACATTGTCGTAGATTCCTAGACCAACTCTAGCTTCTCCATTTGCCATCTTTGGTGGTGCAGGATTAAACCCAAGAGCCACGGATCCATTGAAACAACCTTGGTGTTCCGCTCTCAACTTCATAGCTTCTCCCCTTGAAGCCAAGTTAACAGAGTTACAATAAGCAACCTTTCTTCCTCTTTCTGGAACCTTTGAGTTATTGTATTCTTCTTCTGTAAATAGGAATTTTACTCCTACAGGTTTTCTTTCCAATCCTAAATAGGTCATAACAGTATTTGTACTATCTTTGTAATTCATATTAACACCCCTTATTTCTCTTAGTTAGCTTCAGTGCTAACAAAATGCCCAATATATCTTATTAGAGCATAGATTACCAGTATTGCTGCTATAATGGTTTCGATTAAAACCAACTTTGGCAATACAGCCTTTAAAAATCCTAACTTTTCAATATTGCCTGATTTCGTTAAAAATCCTGTTGCCATCTTTAGACCTATACCTGTGATTACAAATGGGAATGTAAAAGCAGCATAGGATGGGAAAAACTTAGTTTCCTTTAAGTACGCTGGTAACTTAGTAAGAACATAGATATATAGAAGTTGAGAAACTATCATCAATCCATACACTATAACTAAGTTCTTTTCTTCAAAGGACTGCATATACCCTGCTAAAAGAAGTGAAGCAGGTGCACATGTGATACAGAACAATGGAGCTAAAGGCGCATCAGGATGACCAATTTTCGTATATCTTTGGTTTACTGTGAACAGTAAAATGATAAATGAAATAAGTCCAAACCAGAAAAAAGCCTGTCCTAGTTTTTGTGCTCCAAAGGCCGGTGCAACTACAGATCCCACAACTATTCCTACATATACTATGTAGTAAGATGCGAAGACTTTCTTTATGTCGTAGTTAAAAATAAACTTCGCTGTAAAGTAGATTATTATTATGATATGAATAATAATTCCTAAATAATAAACAAACTTTGAGCTTTCACCTATGTAAGGTTTTAGGTATCCTGCAAAAAGCATTAGAGCCATGGAAAAAGTTCCAAAGACAGATGCCATAACAGGATTTTTCATCTCTTCCTTAAAGACGTTTAAATTTGAAAACATCCTTATTAAAAATAACACCAACAATACTGCACCTATTCCCCCTAGCACAAGACGTAGAGTTTCAGAATAGGTTTGAATTAAGTTTCCTAAAGCGAATAATCCAAGAATTACTCCGACTATAGGCAATGGAATTTTCTTTGTCATATGTCCCTCCAATTTATTTTTCTTCACTATAATTATATCGAAGATTTTATAAATGTCAATTAATTCACATGAGCCCTTGGATTATTTGCCTTAAAGTAGATTAAAATAAGCTTTTGTCCACTATTTCTAAGTCCAAAGTCCCGTTGTCTTCTATCCTTTTTATATAGACCTTTACAAGGACTTTAAAGGACTTTTCAGTATAGCCTTTTAATGTCTTAGTATGATAAGTTCCATTCTTATCCAAGTATCTGAGTTCTAAAGATCCCTCTTGAAAGTTTTTTGGAGTAACAAGCTCTTTTTTTAACTTTTCCCTTGGTCCAATTTTTTTAATCTTCTTCCAAGTATTTTCACGGGAGTTTGACAGTTGAATACATACCAAAACCTTTAAACGCATTGAAAAA
>NZ_JASBYU010000034.1 GCF_029983815.1 Lagierella sp. | reverse complement strand
GCATTTTTCAATGCGTTTAAAGGTTTTGGTATGTATTCAACTGTCAAACTCCCGTAATGGTTTTATAAAAGTACTTAATCAATATAAAAGGGGATAGGGCGATTTAAGGCAAGCACTTAGCTTTATGAGGTGCTTGCTTTTTTACATAGAAAAGTCTTTCATTTAACTAATTTTAATGGTGTATGAGTTAATTGTAAGAAAATTTTAAGAATTAGATTGGGTTCAATTCGTTGATTTTTCTCATCTTTAATCATATAATCAGATATAGGAATATATTTGATTAGGAGATAGTATGTGCGGATACGTTGGAATATATAAATTAAATAATTATAAAGAAGAAGATAATAGTTTTTTAGAGAAAATGTCTCAGGAGATCATTCATAGAGGTCCTGATTCCTATGGATATTTCTCTGATGATAGCATAGGTTTAGGTTTTAGAAGACTTGCCTTTTTAGATTTGACTAAGAGGGGTAGACAACCTCTTTTTACTGATGATAATAAAAAGGTAATTTGCTTTAATGGAGAAATTTATAATCATGATGAAATACGTCAGGATTTAATAAAGGAAGGCTATAGTTTTCATACTGAAACTGATACGGAAGTGCTATTAAAGGGCTACGACAGATATAAGGAAGGCATATTAGACAGAGTTCGTGGTATGTTTGCCTTTACCGTTTGGAACCTTGAAAACAAAGAACTTTTCATAGCCAGAGATTTTTTTGGAATCAAGCCTATGTATTACACTACAAATACTAAGGACGGTTCACTATTATTTGGATCTGAAATAAAGGCTTTTTTAAAAAATCCAAATTTCAATAAGGAATTCAATGAAAAGGCATTAAAGCCCTTTTTGACAAATGAATATTCTGCCTATGAAGAAACATTCTTTAAGGGTGTATATAAATTAGAGGCCGGCAATTATTTGAAAGTTAAAGATGGAAAAATAGAAAAGGTCACTTATTTTAAACCGGAAATCAACCCTACGAATAAGTCCTTAGACCAGTACATTGAGGATGTAGAGAAGGCTGTGGAGGAAACTGTAGCACTTTATAAAAAAAGTCACTCTCCATTAGGATGTTTCTTGTCTGGAGGAGTTGACTCTTCCTATATTTTCTCCTTGGCGCAAACAGATAAGACCTTTAGCGTTGGTTTCAAAGACTATGATAAGGACTACAATGAAACCAATTTAGCAAAGGAACTAACAGAGTTAAAGGGAAAGGAAAATCATAAAGTCTTAATTGACGCTGACGATTGTTTTGATGCCTTGCCTAAAATCCAATATTTTATGGACGAGCCTCATGCTAACCTTTCTGCTGTACCGATGTACTTCTTATCCCAATTGGCGGCAAGTCACGTCAAGGGGGTTCTTTCAGGAGAGGGCGCTGATGAACTTTTTGGTGGTTACTTTAGCTATGGAGAAACAAAAAATCTTCATAACTATAGAAAACTTCCCTTTGGTCTTAGACGTCTAGTGAGAAATGTCTCCTTGAAGATGAAGAATGGTAGAATTAGACGTTTCTTAACTAAGGGCGGAAGTCATCTTCATGAGGAGTTTATTGGACAGGCCAAGGTTTTTGAACCTTTGTATGCTGAGGAAATTTTGCAGAGTAAGTATAGAAAAGGAGAAAATCCCTATGAGGTTACGAAGGAGTTTTTCAAGTGTTTAGTAAATAAAACTACCCTACAAAAGAAACAACTTCTAGACATGAAATACTGGTTACCTGGAAATATCCTCTTGAAGGGGGATAAGATGAGTTCTTGTTGGAGTTTGGAAGTGAGAACACCGTTTTTGGACAAAAAGGTCTATGATGTTGCATCTTCAATACCTGACAAGTACAAGGTAAATGGAGATGACTTTAAAATTGCACTTCGTAGGGCGGCGGAAAAAGTCATGCCCGAAGACTGGTCAAATAGGAAAAAAGTGGGCTTTCCCGTTCCTATAAGATACTGGTTAAGACAGGAAAAATATTATAATATTATGAAAGAAGAATTTAATTCTCCAACGGCTAAGGAGTTTTTCCATACTGAAATGCTTATGAAGCTATTAGATGACCATTTCCACGAAAAGGCCATGAATCAAAGATTTTTGTGGACGGTGTATGTCTTTTTGATTTGGTATAAGGAATTCTTTATAAATAGATAGAGTAGAGGCATGTGTTATTTCACATGCCCCTTTATTTTTTAAGTTATTTATTCTTTGATGGGTTTGTTTCTTCTTGCAGTCAATAAATATACGTCATATATAATTTTGATTAGAATGTAGACTCCGGCATATTTCATTATGAGATTAAAGTGGTCTTTAAATATAAAATTCTCAGGTTTAAAGTCTCTAAGTAAAAAGTACGTGAAAATCCTACTTCCGAATATTGCTAAAGTACTTAACAAATACTCTATAAGGCTAATCCTTGCCAATATTCCATACTATTCTTTTTGTTTTCATTATTACCTTTCTTATTATTACATAACTTTAAATACTTTGTTTTTAGATGCTACATTCCTTTGATTTTTATAAATATATTCAATTCAGATATAATCAAACATTAACTCTAATTATTTGTTATAATGTAGATAAGTAGATAGGAGGGTTTTATGGAATATAAATTTATCGAAATTGAAAATAAAAATGGTTTAGTGTTAAGAGGAGTATTAAACTACAATAAAAATCTTGACAACAAAAAGACAGTTATTATTCTTCATGGATTTACTGGCAATAAACTGGGGAATTCTTTCTTCTATGTACGAATAAGCAAAGAATTTGTCAAAAGAGGCTTTAAAGTTTTTCGTTTTGACTTTACTGGTTCAGGTGAATCTGATGGTAACTTTGAAGATATGACTTTAACCTCTGAACTGGAAGATTTGGATAGCATATGGGAATATGTAAAAAATCATGATATGGTTAAGGGCAATAAAATATATATGATAGGTCATAGCATGGGCGGGCTTATTACCACTTTGACTGCATCAACACACAATCCAGACAAAGTTGTATTACTTGCTCCTGCAAATGAGATGACTAGCCTAATAGAGAATATGTTAGAGGAAATGGAGAAAAAAGAAAATAGAAGGTTAGAATCGGTAAAACATCAGGGTTTTATTCTTAAAAGAAAGTTTTTAGAGGACCTAAAGAGATACAATCCCTACGTTAAAGCGAAAAAATATAGTAATCCTGTACTAATCTTCCTAGGGGATAAAGACCCGATTATAACATTAGAGAGTTGCCAAAAAACGAAAGAGGCCTTTGGTAAAAATGCAGACCTTAAAATTGTAGAAGGTGGGGATCATAGTTTTGTGGACTATGATATTAGAACGGATATGATAGAGGAGATTATAAAGTTCTTTGAATAGGAGTCGAATTTTGAGAACAAATGAAAACAAAAATAAGTATAATAAAACGTGAAATAAGTTTACATTAAGCACAGTTATAATTAAAATAAGGTACTAACTTTTTTGTTATTAAGTGTTTATTTTTTTTGTTTTTGGGTAACATAAGAAATAAGGATAAAGTCCATATAATTGTGTAAAAAGAATAGGTCATTTGAAACCGAAACTGGT
>NZ_JASBYU010000033.1 GCF_029983815.1 Lagierella sp. | reverse complement strand
AATGATAGATTAAATATTGTACTAGATTAATTTACACAATATTATGGACTTGACAATAAAATTTTATCAACTTTTATAAAGTCATTATGCTCTTTTGTATGTTTGTATAAAAATAGTATCACTTTCTCTTCGTCTCGAACAGTCTTTACTATATCATTATTTTGTTTATTGTCTTGGTTAGTATTTATTACTTCAAATGGAACGTTATACTCGTCGATATCCAAAGGACTAATTCATATCTAATACCTCGAAATTATATTGTGGTAACGTTGCCATTTTAAAACTATACCATATATTATTGAATTAGTCAACTTAACAATTCCATAATGTTGTCTAAGTTTATTTAGTTCATTAGTTAATTTTATCATTTTCCTTAGTTTTCAAATAAATACTTAAGGAACTTAGTGAATGAGTAAAGCAAAGTGAACTTTTAAGAGATTTGACAGTTGAATATATACCAAAACCTTTGAACGTTTTGAAAAACGCGTTTTTATGTCAAATTTATAATTTTGTATTTCATAACATCTCGCAATGTGCTATGATACTAAAATCCTATTAAAATAAGACGTATTTTACTCTGGAATTTGGTAGAATATAAGCATGGAAAATATAACACAAGAAATTAAAAATATTGAAGACGCAATGTCAAAAACAAATAATAAAAGAGAATATATAAGACTTAAGGCCATAAAATTAAAACTTAGTGGATATACAGCAAAATCCATCGCTGAGAAATTAGATGTTGGAAGATTAACTATATTCACATGGTTAAAAGCCTATAAAGAAAATTCTGTAGAAGCTTTAAAAAACAAGAAAAGACCTGGAAATCTTAGAAATTTGTCCATAGAAGAAGAAAAGGAGTTTTTAAAACAATTTGAAGAAAAAGCACAAAAAGGACAAATAGTTACAGCAAAGGAAATAGAAAAAGCATATAGAGAACGTGTTGGTCATTCTATAGGAACTGGTCAAATTTACAGAGTTTTAAATAGAAATGGGTTTAGAAAAGTAATGCCAAGAAGTAAACATCCTAAGAAGGCAAAAGAGGAGGTCATAGAGACCTCAAAAAAATTAAATCCAAAGCTCAAGAACTTAGAAACGTTTACCCACACAAACAAGTAAGAATTATGTTTCAGGATGAAGCTGGATTTGGTCGCATAAACAAGCCAAAATACTGCTGGTGTAACAATAAAATAAGACCATCAGTACCATGTCATCACATAAGAGAATATAGATATGCTTATGGAGCAGTAGAGCCTATCACAGGTGAAAATTTCTTTTTAATCCTGCCATATTGTAATACAGATTGTATGAATGTCTTTTTACAAGAATTGTCTAAACAATATAGTGATGATGTGATTTTACTAGTTTGTGATGGTGCATCTTGGCATAAATCAAAGACACTTAATACACCTGAAAATATAGTTATTACGCATATTCCACCATACACTCCAGAGATGAACCCCATAGAACAAATTTGGAAACAAATAAGATCTATGGGATTCAAGAATGAATTCTTTAATTTTCTAGCAGATGTGGTAGACAGATTATGTGAAACTATAAATATGATTACAAAAGATATGGTGAAAAGTATTACGAGTAAAGATTGGTTAGAAGTCCCATTTTAAATGCAGAATAGATGAAATCAATATAAAGGAGCGATATTATCATGAGACTTCAAACTTCTAAATCTTAAAATGCTATTTCTTTTTATATTGTTGAATCTATTTACGTTAAGGAAAAAAGAATTAACAAAATTGTTGAAACAATTGGAACTTTAGAACGAATCAAAGAAATAATTGGAAATAGAAATCCTTATGAGCGGGGACGACAAAGGGCTATGGAGCTCACTAAGGTAAAAAATGGAGGAAAAGAGATTTATATATCCCTACTTACACAAAAACTGAATTGACTGATAAATTACATGAAATTTCTTGTTTTAATACGGATATGGAAGTTATTGCTGCTCAAAAGTTAAGAAAAAATTTTAAAAATACGAAAATCAAAAACGTTGTGCAAAATTAATTTAAAGAGCAATCCTCTGTAAGCAAGCTATTGCAAGGCTTACAGGAGTTTTTCTCTTTTTTTGCTGTCAAATATAGTATTTTTGATCAGGTAGCTCAAATTCTCTACTACGCTTAATCATAGTAAAGATATCCAAGACCATACTTAGTATAAATATATCTCCTTGAATAGCTTGTTATACCCTCAATTATATAACTTCTTCCATAACAATATTATTATAAGAGGGTCTCTTGTTTATATTAAAACTAAAAAGTTAAATTCCAGGTATGCAATATAGTTAAGCAAACCATGAAATTACGTGAATTCTATGAATTTGAAAAATAACATTATTACCAATATAAAAACTAAATTTCGGGATAAAGTTAATATTTTTTAAACATTAAGCTACTTATTTTTTAACTTTGGTCTGTTAGTTTAATTTGCATCTTTTATTTCTTTAAAGAAAGCTTATTTTTACCGATATATGCGGTTCCTAAAATTATATACTCATTTTTTCTTTCATAATTGAATATCCAATTATAGAATAATAAACAACAAAAAACACTAGTGATATAATACTTCCAACGTTAAAGTTACCATTAAAGAGATTGTATAAATAGTATTTTATTGATGGTACTATATAGTTTAAAGTAATAAAAACGTCTATTATGCTACCACAGAGAATAAACACACCAAATAAAACTGTTATATAATCCACCGAATCCGATTTATCTATCAAAAGAAACCTTTTTTTTACAAGCATTAAACTATCGTCAAATAAATTAGGCTTGTTAAAGAAATCACTTAGAAAATAATATACATCAGTTTTCATGTAAAATTTAAATTGAAATATTACCCCGAATTCTAAATATAAAATAGCGAATCTAGAAAACTTAAAAATTGTGGAATCATGATTAAATATAAATGTGCACCACATGAATATACATATAATCAATATATCAATCATCATTCCAGCACAATAAATCAAATACCTATTATTTTTAGGTACTAACCAAATGTTTTTTATTCTTGTTTGATATACTAGATTTAACAACCTATGACTTAAAGAGAATTTAGCAGATGTTTCTTCAAATAAATTGCTTGCTAAAAAATGAAAAAACTCATGTGCTAAACCTGTAATTATATCAAACACTGGAGTAATTAATACAACCAATAATAATGATTCAGACCAAAAATATTCTTTATAAGATGGTAATATAGAATATTTATTAATAAACAACTGAAATATAAGCGTCACAAGAATTATTATGACAAATAATATACCACAAAATTTGTTAAAAATCAACTTCGATAATATGTTATTATTCATTATTATGTTGATGCCATAATCAGACTTATCTATTATTGTTTCATACTCCTTATCAAATGCTTTTTTAATAAAATTTAAATCTGATAACTCCATTATAAAGTCAACTATGTCGCTAGGTTCAATATCTTGATGTTTTGAATTCATTTTATAAAATACTTCCTCGATTGTATGTCCTTCAAGCAGTAGACTTATTATATTTTCCCCTATTTCGGGGATAATTACATATTTGTCAATTCTTGTTCTACCAAGATAGATATTGTTAGTTTCCTCTTCTTTCTTAATAATAAGATCATCGAAAAAGAATACTTTACTTCTATATTTTTTTACGCTATTATTACTATCTAACTCTATTCCTTTCATAATTAAAACCCATCTAAAAATTCATGCGTATATAAAACATGAACTTCTCCAGACCAATTAAGTATTGAACCAATAAAATCATTTATATCAATTCCTGGCATTTCATAAATGAATTCATCTCCAAATGTTCCTGAAGCATCTTCTATAAAAAAAGTTTTATATCCTCTGTCAGCACATAAAATGCTTGAAAATAAGCAACAATACTCTGTATTAAATCCACATATGTATACTTTTGAAACATCATTATCAGTTAAAATTCTAGAAAGATTAGTCCTATAAAACGGATTACAAGATGTCTTTTCAATCACATAATCTCCAAAACCCAGAATTTCTTCTGGTATATCAACGTCACTAGACTCGATATAATAGGGACTATCAGTATCATTCGAAATGTGTTTAGTAAGTATAACTATATTATTATTCTTTTTGAACTCAAAAATTAATTTTTTAATGTTATTTAAAACAATAGAAAAATCTTTTTTCTTTAATATTCCCTTTTGTAAATCTAATATAATTATTGCATCCATAATATTATCCTCTACTTATAAATTTTTTATTAAAAATCTTAATATATCTAAAGCCGTGTATAATGTGTTATTGTTTTTGTCTAATAACGGATTGTATTCAACAATATCTGCTCCAATAAGATTTCCAATTTTTTTTAATTTTAATATTATATCAAATATCTCATTTGTTTTAAGCCCAAAAGGTAAGGTAAAGCCTGTTCCTGGTGCTATACTAGGATCTAAAACATCTAAATCTATAGAAATATAAAAATTTGTGCTTTCAGCAGTACTTATATACCTGTTAATTTTTTCAAATCCATGCTTAATATAATCATCTGCTGATAAAACAAAACCGCTTTTTTCTAGTCCTGGTTTTCTTAACTCTCTAATTCCTACATGAATAACATCTCTCATCTTTGTAATATTACGAGCTGCGCTAATATAATTCGCATGATTAACAACATCATTCAGAATTAAATTGTCATCATAGTGAGCATCAAATTTTACTAAAATAAAATCTTTGTTAAAGCTGTCTAGTATTGGATAGGTAATTGAATGATCACCTCCAATTGCGATTATTTTATTTCTATGATTGAGTATCTGATTCTTATATATTCCTTTTATCCTTTTATGTACTTCATAAGAAGATTCTCCAGGCAATAAGCATATATCTCCCAAATCAAAAATTTTTTCGTCTTTGAAAACATCAATATTAGGATAAGATATATATGGTTCTCCATCAATCCTAGTATATTTAGCAGTATAATCGGAAGTATAATTTCTAATTATATTAGGGGCCAATTTACTACCACTTGCTCCAGTAGTTGCGCCATCATATGGAATTCCTAATAAACCTACTCTTCCTAATTCTGGCTCATTATTTGAATCAAAAAAAGCATTGGATAAATATGTAAAATTAGAAGTAATATTACTTACATCATCTCCAATCATACCACCAATTTTTCTGATTTCAGACACAATAGAACTTACGACTTTTCGTTCTAAATTAAATTTAATAGCACATTCTTCAATAGTAAAATAATTCCTCATATAATTCATGATTTTAATAACATCTTCACTTGTTTCTAAGATTTTACCATTCAAAATATTCTTTACTAAGTAATGATCAGCAATTTTGTTTATAGTTAATATATCATAATTTAATTTCAGCAATGCAATACTCCTCAATTCAAAAAAGATATTGTTAATAATTAACAATATCTTTTTTATTGTTTTACATTCTGGATTCTCCAGAACCTCCTCTTCCTCCTCTTTTGGTTAATTCAACCTTGTCTACTTCTTTGATTTCAATCTTCATGTCTACACCTCCTTATCAGAAAAATTATGTACTGAACATATTGGACAATTCTTATTAATTGGAATATATTCTGAATCTATTTCATCCGTTTTAAAATCTATAAATGTCCTTTTATTTAATGACAAAGGTTTTTCAAATTCAGCTATTAATCGTATAAAATCAAAAATCATAAATGCTGCTAACGCTGACGACGAAGCTGCAGTGCAATTGTTTTCCGAAGAGTAACTATTTTTTAAGATGGATAAATATTTTGCGTATCCTTCTTTGTTAAAATTATTTTCCAAATGATACTCATAACATTCAAAGCAAGATGAAGTATGAGGTATAACAGTTTGAAAAAAAGCAGTTGTCTCAGTGTTACCCCCATATATATACGGTATATTGTTTTTAATACAAGCTTCATTTACCCATTTATATATTTTTACTGGAGGTTTATCCGCAGCACATATTAAACAATTCGGTTTATAAAGATTAATGATAATTTCTAAATCTTTTACAGAATTAATTCTACGGTCCAACCCTATAAAATCAACATTGGAATTAAATTCGTTTACTGTGTCTTTAGCGGCTTCTGTCTTTTTAACTCCAATATGCTTTTCCCTATAAAGAATTTGCCTATTTAAATTTGTCTCGTCAACTAAATCAAAATCTACGGCCACTATTTTTTTACACCAAGCGCTGCTAAATCGTATACTATTGGAGAACCAACTCCACCAAGTCCTAAAACAATAACAGTTGAGTTTATAATATTGCATAAATATTGGTGTTTTTTGTCTCCCCATTTATCAAAGTTAGATAGAAAATTTAAATTTCTACTATACCTTTTTAATAGTTTCTCGGGTATTTCAGATAATTCTACTCCTTCTTCCATGAGATATGGGTAATTTGAAATTTGGTCTATCAATTCAACGATTTCTTTTTTAGTAACTCTATTATCATTATGATTAACAACTCTAAATATATCATCAACGGTATTTATTCCATCACACAAAAAAAGTATTTCCTTTATAATTCCCGTTTCATCTTCTATTTCTATGGCAGATTGATAAGTATTCCCGATTGAGACTTTATTATTATATGGGATAACTAAAATGTGCTTTCTAATTTTCGGTCTTTTAAAATACATAATTAATTCCTTTTTATTTTATTATATCATAATTTTTTAATAGTGCAATCGTTTTTTATTGTTAAAAACAAAATAATGGAATTAAGAGCTAGTAGTTTAAAATTGAATACAAAAAAACCTCTGTCCATATTGAAATGTCCTGTTTTTCACGAAACGAGAGTTTGACAGTTGAATACATACCAAAACCTTTAAACGCATTGAAAAATGCG
>NZ_JASBYU010000032.1 GCF_029983815.1 Lagierella sp. | reverse complement strand
ATCTATTGGAGAAACTTTTGCCGCATACCTTGCAGGTCTCATAACTGATAGAAAAACTGTAAGCAGAGTAAAGGATGTGGAAAATAAAATAATTAAGATTATTACATCGAGCGATAATTTTACATTCGTCAACATCTCATTACTTACAAATATTTTATTTAAAATAATTTTTCCAATAAAAATTCCGATTATATTTCCAATTATTATAGATGGGAGAGCAACAGCTAGAGACTCAAGATGAACAAGCTTTCTAATTTGTGGCTTTGTCATTCCAATTGTTTTTAAAAGCCCCAGAAGTTTTATATCTTCATTGACTGATATTTTAAAAATATTGTTAATTATTAAATATCCTGCTAGCATCACCAAAAGCAAAAGTGCAAATGCTGGTAAGAAAGTCATAAAATCAAAACTATTACTTCCTGATAAAATATAGGCAAAGTTAACTCCAATTCTTATTTCCTTGTCAGATAAATTTCCAGAGTCCTCCACCACCTCATAACCATTTCTCTTCGCAATCTTTAAAAGTTTATCCTTTATCCTAAAAGAATTTTTCAACATCACTTCCATATCGTTAGTTTTTTCCGGAAGTGATAATTTATCTACATAAGTTTTTGATAAATAGATTTGTCCTACACCAACATTAGAGTCTATTGGACTTTGATAAGTCCCAGATATGACAAATGTTCCCTTTTTCTTTTCAATAGTTTCTCCAGTGTAAGGTTTTTCAATATTAAAAGGAATTTCTATCTCTTCTCCAATCTCACCCTTATAACCTAATTTCTTGACAGTTGCTATATCTACAAATACTTCATTTTCTTTTTCTGGAAACTTTCCTTTGACTTTTTCTAAAAGTGCCCAATTGAATCCATTTTTATCCATATAAGATAACTCTGCCATGATTTTTTGATTATCAAGTATTCCAACTTTTTCTCTTACTGAAAAATCTTTTATATCCTTATCGTGAGTTAAAATTTCTACATCTTCATCAGAAATATCTTTAAAAGAACCATGGCTAATAGTACCAATAGTTTTCATAGTTTGGGTTTCCATGCTTTTTCCTAATCCCAGTACTACTGAAAAAAGACTTGTAAATAGTATAGAGGTTAATGCTATGGCTAATAAGAGAATATTTTTCCTGCTTTTATTAGCATTTAGGATGTTTTTGGCAAGTCGTCTAATATATGCACTATTTTTTACTTTCATTATTTCTCACCAACTTCCCATCCTCAATTCTTATCATTTTGTTTGCAGCCTGAGCCACCGTATCATCATGAGTAATCATAAGTATAGTATTTCCAAGCTCTTTATTAATCTTTTTTAATAAGTAAACAACTTGTGAAGATGATTTTGAATCCAAGTTTCCCGTAGGTTCATCAGCTAATATTAATGACGGCTTAGTTACCAAAGCTCTGGCTATTGCAACTCTTTGCTGTTGACCTCCAGATAATTCATTGGACATCTTATAAGCCTGGTCCTTAATTTCTAAAATTTCCAAAATATGTTTTACATATTTTTTATCAATCTTTTCGCCATCTAGTCCAAAGGGTAATACTACGTTCTCATAAACATTTAACATTGGTAACAGATTATAGGACTGAAACACAAAGCCAATATTTCTTCTTCTAAAAATAGTCCTCTCATCATCCTTTAGTTCATAAATATCTGTATCATCAATAA
This sequence comes from Lagierella sp., assembly GCF_029983815.1. Taxonomy (GTDB): domain Bacteria; phylum Bacillota; class Clostridia; order Tissierellales; family Peptoniphilaceae; genus Mediannikoviicoccus. Next base: position 5,383 of record NZ_JASBYU010000032.1, on the reverse strand, counting down.
CTACTTTACCACTTGTAGGGTAATCAAGTCCTCCTATTAAATGTAATAGAGTTGATTTACCTGATCCTGAGGCTCCAATTATAGAAATAAATTCCCCATTATCTACAGAAAAGGATACGTCGTCAAGCGCTCTTACCTCAACACCATTTGTATTATAATATTTTTTTAAATTTTCTACTTCTAACATGTCTATCACCTCTCCACATTTAATATAACACCTTTGTCTTACAAAGCACTTACAGAACTTCTTACAACTTTGTAAGAAAAAAAGACTTCTCACAAAGGGAAGTCTACTGAAAATTTTATTTTATTTTTATCTAGAGACGCCTTTATATTGCCACCATGTTTTTCTATAATTTCTCTGACTATAAAGAGACCTAAACCAAGGCCATCCTTAGAAACTGAGTTTTGGCCCCTGTAAAATCTTTCGAATATTTTTGGTAATGTTTCTTCTGATAAGTCTTTGCACTCATTTTCTATCTCAAAATTATAATTCAGATAAGATTTGTATACAGAAATATTAATAGTGGAACCATCTGGAGAATATTTTATAGCATTATCCACTAAGTTATGGATGGCTTCTGTGAGCCATCTTTCGTCTAAATAAAAAATACAGTCTTCACAAGCTAAGTAAGTTTTTATATCTTTTTCTATTAATTTAGGTTTGAATTCTATTAAAACTTCATTAACCACTTCTTTTAAATTTTCCGGATTTTTTTGTAACACAATAATATCCGATTCAAGTCTAGATGATTTTACAAGGTTTTCAATTAAAAATTTCAGCTTGTCCAGTTCATACTTTATAATCTCTATATACTCTTCTTTTGGTTCATCTTCTAAGAGACTTATATATAAAGATAGATTTGTGATGGGTGTCTTTGTCTGATGCGATATATCAGCTATTAAATCTTTGGTTTTGTTTTTTTCTGTTCTCAATTTAATTTCTTTTACTTGACCCGCATATAAAAATTTAATTAACTTTGATTTTATTTTAGAAAATTCACTTTCATCAAGGTTAGAATTTTCTAACTTACCCTTTAAGGCTTCGTCAATATAGCTTGAAAGATCTCTAATTTCTTTTCTTAAAGTTATATCTCTGTATAAAAGTATTGCTAAAACAACCATTAAAACAATTACTAATAACTCCATTTGTAGCCAACTCCAAACACCGTTTCTATTGGGTCGTAGGGTTTTAACTTGTTTCTTATTCTAGAAATATTAACACTAAGTGTATTTTGGTCAATAAACTCGTCATCCGTTCCCCAAATCAAATCAAATAAAATCTCCTTTGTTAAAATATGACTTTTATTTTTAATTAAAAAGTAGAGTATTCTAGCTTCTGTTGGTGTTAGATAAATATTTTTATCATCAACGAAAAAGTTGTTATTTTGAAAATCAAAATTAAAACCGTCTTTTCTGTAAACTTCAAAATCTTCAATGCTTGTTTTTTCAAATACTCTTTTAATTTTAGCTTTCAATATCCCTAAAGAAAATGGCTTAGTAATATAATCATCTGCACCTAATTCAATAGCAGATATTATATACGGTTCAAGATCAATTGCCGACAGTACTATAATAGGTATCTGTGAATTTTTTCTTGTATATTTTATTATTTCAAGACCATCTCCATCGGGTAAATTCATATCTAATATAATTAGATCCGCATTACCTATATATTGTATGGAATCTTTGCAAGTATAAGATGAAATTACCTCATAATTATCTTTTAAAGATATAGATAGACCTTTATTTAAATGTTTGTCATCTTCGATAATTAAAATTTTTTTCATAATTTTCATTGCCTTCCTAAATATAGTAACACTTTAAATTATTAATTCTTAAATTAGGAGTAATGGTAACCATATCCTGTTATTCTAATGATACTACATTTTAATACTTTCATTCTAACAACTTTATTTTCCTCTTGACTTTTTGGGTATGCGCAGTTATATTCTAGTTAGAAAGTATGAATTTCTAACCGAGGAGATTTTGTCATGTTAGTTGAATTAAAAGCTAAGTCACAAGTAACTATTCCAAAAGATATCGTAAATTCTATGAAATTAAATCAAGGCGATCAATTTGAAGTCCTTGAAGATAATGGAAAGATTGTACTTGTTCTAGTTGCAGTCTATCCAGAACATGTAATAAAAAATTAAAAAGCTGAAGTAAAAGAAATTAAAGAATCAATAAAAAATGGAAAAAGGCCAGTTTTCGATTCTATTGAGTCTTTATTTGAAGAATTAGATAAATAATCTCCTATAAAATCACTTATTCAAACCTTTAAAAACACTATAAAAAGCTCTCTGATAAAGAAAAGAAGCAAACTAAAAGAAACTCGAATTTTTTATAGAAAATCCCACTCACCCATCTCTTCGAAAAATTATATTCCAACTCTATCTCCTCTCTTTGCATGAAGCTTTAATTGAAACGATTTACATACGTTAATTCGTTTATGTTTGTGATATATTTATTTTATCCAAAATTAAAAAAGAAAGGTCTTAAGGTCCTTCAATCTGACTACTTAATTGGAAAATTATAAGGCAAAGGAAGATAAAAAAATGCTAAAAATACAAAAATTGCTGAAGCACAAGGTCAACACTAATATTTTACTTTCAATAATTCCATTTATCATTCTACTGTTAATTATAGTAGCTGATATTGTTTTATATGCTGTAGATATAATGGTAACACCTTATATAATGATTTTCTTTTATCTGCTAATAGTATTTTTAAAAAATCACAACAATCGAACTTTGATTGTTAGTTATATACTTGTTACAATCAGTTTAATATCTTTTCTGTGTTTAAGGTCTAACTACACTACTAACCAAGCAATACAAACATTGAAGAAAAATGCTGTCACAAATATAAAATTAAAGCAGTTAGGATATGTAAAAAGAAAAAATATATTAGTCAGAGGTGCTTATGTCTTTTCTACAGAAGATGGAAAATTGATAATTTTTGATAATATTAATGGCAAGTTTCATATAGCAAATAATTAGGATCTATAATAGTTTTGCGGGTGATGCATTTATGCGTCACCCGATTTTTATTTTATACTTCTCTACTTTTTAAAGTTTTACTATGAATCCTATAGATATGCTGTATTGAATAATTCATCTCCATTGCCATTTTTTCCCAAGATTCAAACCAAAGATATTTTTTTCAAGAACTACTTGAAGTTTTTTATTATCTATCTTTTTAATCGTCCTTACAATTTCCTACTTCAAATCAACCGACTTATTTATATCTCTGTTAATCTCTTTTAAGATCTATAATATTCACAACCTTGCCTTTATGTCTTAATGCTCATCTCTTAGAATTCTTTTGCATATCTGATAATGTTGATGTTGCTTTTGTCGCTAGCGCATTTAAACTTTCCACCTGTTCTCGTTTACTGTTGATCCTCTTGTCTAAATAAAAAGCTTGTTTTAAATATTCCTTTGCATCCATTTCTTATCTCCATAGATTTTTGATGTAAGTTATCCATATATCGTATATTTATCTATCAAAAATCGATAGTGACATGCTATCAACTTAATTCTCTAGATTTGCTTTTACTGCATTTTTCAGTGCAGCTTGAGTTTTATTTTTATTTTCTAATGCTTTCATCACATCTTCATCAATTGTATCTTTTGCTAAGATGTAATGAATCACAGCTGTTTCTTTTTGCTTCTGTCTATATAGCCTAGCCTTGGTCTGCTCATAAAGTTCCAAAGACCAAGTAATAGAAAACCAGATTAGTGTTGAGCCTTCTGCCTGAAGATTTAGTCTATGGTCAGCAGGTGTCGGATGAATAATTTTAGGTATCTCACAATCTACTTAGATGAACTCCAACAATTTCTTCTTTATGCAAAATTCATATCCAAGCTTCTTTAATCCTAGTTTATTAAATTGAACAATAATTGAAATACCTTCGACGGCTATAATCTCGCCAAGTCCAAACACCTTATGTCTTACCCGTTTTCCAACAATATTTTCTGGTATTGTTATTTTTTCTTTTGGTTCAGGTTTTGGAATAATAGGAGTAACATACCTTGGCTTCTTTATCCCTTTTTTCTTTCTATTTCTCATCCATTTTATGTATTGACCATCAACATTCTTCCCACGATTTTTGTAGTCTTCCATATTTTCGAATACAAACATTTGTGGTTTCTTTACATCATTATCTGGCACAGGTTTTATTGGGAATATCCATACTTTGCGATCTTTTCCATCTTCCCCTGGCTGTTTGTCTATGTATGGTTCCTTCACGAGCTCTATTCTTCCACAGTAAATATATTCGGCGGGATCTATGACTTCAAAAAGATGAACATCAACTCCGTTGAAATCAGACTCGGCTAAAGTAGCATTTTGTGCCCAATTGATATCTTGATCCCCTAATTTGCCCATGCCAGTATAGTGAAGAACTCCATCAATCCATTTATCAAAATAAAGACCTTTTGTATAATCAGATACGAGGACAAGTGTATTCGTTTTTTTGGAACGCCTCATACCTCCCATATTTCCACATTTAAATATTTCTATAATATCAGAATTCTTTATAATTTGTCCTATTTTTAAGCCTGGATTAAACAATAAACATCTCTCCATTTCTCAGCATATTTTCAACCTATAACCTTCAAAATACCTAGATTACAAAATTAATTCAGATTCATTTTTATTTCAAAAATTTCATAATACCTAACTCACATACTCTAGTTTTGTCTAATACAATAATATACATTCTAACGTATATTTTACAGCAGATCTATTTTCATATATGAAATCTAGACCTTCTGAAGTGTAACCTAAATTCCACTCTCAAAAAAACTTCAAATACTATATTTTCTAACCTTTATTTCTCTCGTGTAAAAATCAAAATCATAATCTTAATTAGTCTATTATTTTTTTATTAACTTATTTAAATAATGAGCACGTTTTATTACCATAAAACTACACCCTTCTATATTTAGAATTATTTCCATTTCGGAACTTAATATAAGTATATTTTAAAGGATAGGCTCACGCTATTCAACTAATTTAAAAGACCTACAAGTATTTGCCCATAATTCATTCAAGTATTTGCCCATAATTCATTCAAGCATTTGTCCTATTTCCATTCAAGTATTTGACCAATTTTCATTCAAGTATTTGTCCGTAATTCATTCAAGTATTTGGGTATTTACACTTTTAAATTCAGGAATTCTTAGTATAATATTTCAGAAATAAGATAGATGCATTGAAGCAAAAAAACAGGCCTTGAAGATTTCTTTTTAATCTTAAAGCCCCTTGATTTCAACACCTTTTTTTGAATATTTACTATTCCTTTGACAAAAGCGCCACACTTTCAACATGGCTTGAGAGTACAGTATGGATAAATTTTCTATTTTTTTCAAAAGCG
>NZ_JASBYU010000031.1 GCF_029983815.1 Lagierella sp. | reverse complement strand
TCGTCGGGCTCATAACCCGGAGGTCGTAGGTTCAAATCCTGCTCCCGCAACCATTTTTTATTTTAATAAATTTAATTTTTAGGACCATTTAATTTTGGTCCTTTTTTAATTTTATTTTTAATTTAGCGTTACAATCCTTGATAAATACTTAAGTTGTAATTGTGGAATATTATTTTTATTCTGGTTATGGTAAAATTAACACTATAGCATGTTTTGAGGTGACCTATGAATAAATTATCACATATGGACAGACACTTAAGAGATTATGTACTTTTATATATCTTTGGCGGATTTTTAATTTTATCTGCTTTTCTTTTTGATACTCCTACTAATGTATTTAAAGGAATGGAAGTGATTTTCTTTTCTCCTAGTAATTTGACTACGGATTATATTGAAATCGCAAGTTTAGGTGCTGCGATTTTCAATAGTGGATTGATGACTATCTTATCGATATTTTTAGCTCAGAGGACAAAGGCAACGATTAATGGTCCTTTAATTGCTGCTGTTTTTATTGTCTCTGGATTTTCATTTTTTGGGAAGAATTTATTGAATTCCATACCAATTACCATTGGTGTTTTTTTGTATGCTAAATCTATAAAAACCCCTTTTAAAAATTACATACTTCCAGCTCTATTCGGTTCATGCCTAGGTCCATTGGTTAGTGAGATTGCTTTTGGAATGGGATTTAATCTTTACAAGGGTATTTCTATTGGGTATTTTGCTGGAATCTTTGTTGGTTATATCATCCCACCACTTGCCCAATCATTTTTACGTTTCCATCAAGGTTTCAGTTTGTATAATGTGGGCTTTACTGCTGGTATTATTGGTATGTTTATTACTGCTACTTTAAAGATGTTTGATATCAATATAGAGACAGTAGAGTTTATTTCAAAGGGGAATAATCTTCAATTATCCTTGATATTATATGGTTTATCCTTAGCCATGATCATAGGGGGGTATGTAAGCTGTGAAAATATCACTTTAGAATATAAGGGACTTCTTAAAAACACTGGTCAATTGGTGGCTGATTTCTATGATTTATATGGTTTACCGATTACTCTTTTCAATATGGGAGTAATGGGCCTTTTATCAACTACTTTTATTTTGATAATCGGTGGGGAGCTTTCCGGCCCTGTAGTAGGAGGAATATTAACTGTGATTGGTTTTTCTGCCTTTGGTAAACATCCAAGAAATACACTTCCTATTCTTATTGGTGCAAGGCTTGCGGCGGTACTTAATATATATGATGAAAATGGAGCTAGCTCATTAGTGGTCATGCTATTTGGAACGAATTTAGCACCTGTTGCAGGAAGATATGGGTTTATTCCTGGTATTGTAGCGGGGTTTGTCCATGTGGCCTTGGTTTCCAATATAGCCTATTTACATGGTGGTTTAAATTTATATAATAATGGTTTTGCTGGTGGCTTTGTAGCTGGTACGGTGGTACCTCTTTACGAGGCTATTATATCGGCATATAGAAGGAGGAAAGATAGTGTTAGACGATGATGCTATAATTTCAAATAAGATAACAATGTCCTTACTTGCATATATGTATACTCATGGTGTGAGGGATATCACTGTCAGAATAATGAATAAAAAACAGGAGATTATAATAGTTGCTGAAGGGGAAACAGACACTGAGCCCCATGATATTGTGGAGTTTAATAAATTGTTGAATAACGAGAGATTGCCTTCTGTTGGCGGATTTTATAGTAATCTTCTAGGAGTTAATGAGGACGTCAACGATATCAATCTATTAAGCTCTCTTGTGGATGAGGGTATGATAGTTTATCATGATGGAATTTTGTCTTTTTATGCTTCTAGAATGAAATAAATGTAGATTTTTTGTTGATTTTCAATGATGAACTTCGTGATATAATCTATTCAGGAGGTAAAAATGAATAAGATTATGAAAAAACTTTTAGCTGGCATGATGGCTTTTTGTATTTTATTTAGTTCAACAAATGCCCTTGCTGCTGAGATTGATACAGAAGTAATAAATGAAAGATGGGGCAAACCTACTTTTGCCTATGGTGAAACTTTAACGGATGAACAAAAGGCGGGTACTAGAAAGTTACTTGGAATTACAAATCCTGAAAACATCAATTCTATAAAAGTGACCTATAAGGATCTTGTAAATTATATTGGTGGCGATTTGTCTAATCCTGCTAATATGATATCATCGGTTTTAGTTACTAAAGAAAATGAAGGAAAGGGAGTAAATGTAGTTATAAAAACTCCTAAGAATATTACTGAAATTACAGAAGAACAATATAGAAATGCTGCATTAACTGCTGGTGTTGAGGATGCAACTATTTTAGTAGGTGCCATAAGACCTGTTACAGGTGAATCGGCTTTAACCGGGGTCTATAAAGCTTTTGAAGCCAATGGTGAAACCTTAGACAAAGAGCGAATGGAAGTTGCTCAAGACGAGTTGGATACGGTTAATGAAATAAGTCAGGAAAATAAAGATAAAAAGGATTTTGATTCTACAAAGCTAGATGATGCTGTAACTGATATCAAATCTAGCCTAGGTGAAATTAAGAAAAAGCAAGACAAAAACCCAACTTTGGAAGATATTAGAAGGGTAGTTGAAGAGTCTTTAGTTAAATATAATTTAGATAAGGTTGTAACTCAGGACCAAATGGATAAGTTAATCTCCTATTTTGAGAAGTATGCTAAAACAGATGCTATTACTTCTGAAGAAGTTGCAAAGCAATTGAAAAAATGGGGAGGGGCCATTGTAGATGGCGCGAAAGAAGCTTATAATGAGGCAGAAAAGAGCGGCCTATTAGATCAGATATCCGCCTTTTTAAGGGATGTATTTAACAAGATTGCGGATATGATAAATAATAACTAAATATAATAATATGCCAAGAGATTGACATTTTATGATTGGATAGAGTACTCATAACTTTGAGTGCTCTATTTTTTACAATAACAATTATCGGTGGTATAATAGAATCGAACAATTGTTCATCGAGGTGAATTATGGAATTTAAAATACATTCAAAATTTAAACCTACTGGAGATCAACCTGAAGCTATTGCAAAAATAGTTAAAGGTATCAATGAAAATATGAAGGCTCAGACTTTAAAAGGTGTAACTGGTTCTGGAAAGACCTTCACAATGGCAAATATAATCGAACAGGTGCAAAAGCCTACTTTGGTAATAGCTCATAATAAGACCCTTGCATATCAACTTGCAGGGGAATTTAGGGAATTTTTTCCTGAAAATGCTGTTGAATTTTTTGTTTCTTATTATGATTACTATCAACCTGAGGCCTATGTTCCCCAGTCCGACACATATATAGAAAAAGATAGCTCTATTAATGATGAGATAGACAAGCTTCGTCACTCTGCTACCATGTCCCTTTTTGAAAGAAGAGATGTAATTATCGTATCGTCGGTTTCTTGTATCTATGGTTTGGGAGACCCGATAGACTATGAAAATCTAGTCATATCTCTAAGACCGGGTATGATTAAAGACAGAGATGAAGTTATGCGTAAGTTAATAGATATACAATATGTCCGAAACGATATAAACTTTGAACGGGGGACGTTTAGAGTACGTGGAGACAGTTTAGATATATTTCCAGCTTCACAGGATGAAAACTCCGTTAGGGTTGAATTCTTTGGAGATGAGATAGATAGAATAACAGAGATTAACTCTCTAACTGGAGAGATTATTGGTGAAAGGTCCCATATTGCAATATATCCTGCATCCCATTTTGCTACTTCAAATGAAAAGGTAAAGAGAGCCTTAGTGACGATTGAGGAGGAGCTTGAGGAACGAATAAAGTACTTTAAGGAAAGGGATAAGTTTCTAGAGGCTCAAAGAATCGAGCAAAGAACTAGATATGACCTTGAAATGTTAGCTGAGATGGGGTTTACCACTGGAATAGAAAATTATTCCAGGCATTTAAGTGGTAGGGCTCCTGGCTCTAGGCCATATACTTTAATAGACTATTTTCCTAAGGACTTTTTGACAATTGTAGATGAATCCCATGTGACTCTACCTCAAGTCAGGGGTATGTATGAAGGTGATAAGTCTAGGAAGACCAATTTGGTCGACTATGGTTTTAGACTTCCTTCAGCTTTGGACAATAGACCTTTGAAGTTTAAGGAATTTGAATCCATGATGAATCAAATATTATTTGTTTCGGCTACACCTGGACCCTATGAAAAGGAACATGAGAAGCAAGAGGTGGAACAGATAATAAGACCTACTGGTTTGTTAGATCCTATAATCGAAGTTAGGCCAATTAAGGGGCAAATCGACAATTTAGTTACTGAAATCTATAACAATATAGATAAGGATGAAAGAGTTCTAATAACGACTTTGACCAAGAAGATGGCGGAGGATTTGACTAAATATCTTCAGGAGTTGGATATTAAAGTAACCTATCTTCACTCTGATATAGATACTATGGAAAGAATGGAAAAGATAAGGGATTTACGTTTAGGAAAGTTCGATGTTCTCGTGGGAATCAACTTGTTGAGAGAGGGTCTGGATATACCAGAAGTCTCTTTGATTGCAATTTTGGATGCAGACAAGGAAGGTTTTTTAAGATCAGAAACATCCTTGATTCAGACCATAGGAAGGGCTGCAAGAAATGAAAATGGTAGAGTAATTATGTATGCTGACAATATTACTAAATCCATGGATGTGGCCATTTCAGAAACTAAGAGAAGACGAGAAATTCAAAATGAATACAATGAAGAACATGGTATAGTTCCAACTACTATCCATAAGGATATTAGGGATTTGATTGCAGTAACAAAGGTGGCTGAAGATAGTAATGTCTACAAGATTGAAAAGGATGAAATAACTCAAGAGGATATTAAAAAGATTATTATAAATGTGGAACAGGAGATGTACAAGGCTGCAGAAGTATTAGATTTTGAGAGGGCTGCAGTACTTAGGGACCAATTGAAAAAACTAAAAAAAGAATATTAGGTGATTAATTGAGTTTAGATAAAATTATTATTAAAGGAGCTAAGGAAAATAATTTAAAGAATATAGATTTGACAATTCCCAGGGATAAAATGGTAGTTGTTACGGGATTGTCTGGATCTGGCAAGTCATCCTTGGCTTTTGATACTATTTATGCGGAGGGACAGAGACGATATGTTGAGTCTTTGTCCAGTTATGCTAGACAGTTTTTAGGTCAAATGGAAAAACCAAATGTTGAATATATAGAAGGACTTTCTCCTTCTATTTCTATTGACCAAAAGACTACGAGTAAAAATCCAAGGTCAACTGTGGGAACTGTAACGGAGATCTATGATTATTTGAGACTTCTCTATGCAAAGGTCGGAACGCCCTATTGTCCTGTCTGTGGAAAGGAAATAACCAGCCAAACAGTAGATCAAATGGTGGATAAGGTCATGGCTTTTCCAGAAAGAACTAGGATACAAGTTTTGGCACCGGTTGTAAAGGGTAAAAAGGGCGAACATAAAAAGCTATTGGAAAACATGAGAAAAGAAGGTTATATTAGGGCTGTAATAGATAGCGAAACCTTTGAACTAGCAGATGAGATTGGGCTTGAAAAAAATAAAAAACACGATATCGATATTGTTATAGATAGGATAATAGTAAAGGATGGAGTTGAATCTAGACTTACAGACTCCATAGAACAGGGGCTAAGGTTGGCAGATGGTGTAATCAAGATATCCATTGTCGATGGTGAAGATTTACTATTAAGTTCTAAACTTACCTGTCCAGAGGGTCATGTATCCTATGATGAAATAGAACCTAGATCCTTTTCTTTTAACAATCCCTTTGGAATGTGTGAAGAATGTAATGGATTAGGTCATCATTTAAAAATAGATCCAGAACTTGTAATTCCAAACTACAATCTGTCCTTAGAAAAGGGAGTGATCGACCCATTTGCAACATCAAAGCCTGGAACTTACTACTATGAGATATTTTCTGAAATTCTTAAGAAGTATGATTTTGAAGAGGACAGGCCCTTTAAAGAAGCTCCAAAGGAAATGATAGATGAAATTCTATTTGGTACAAAAACTGAACTTAGCTTCTCTTTTGATAGCCATTTTTCAGGATGGAAGAAGTATAGGGGAAAGTTTGAAGGTGTAATTAGGAATTTAGAAAGAAGATATGATCAAGCCTCTGACAATATGAAGGACAGAATTTCTGAATATATGACGGAAATCGAATGTTCAAAATGTAGGGGAAAAAGGTTAAAGGATAAGTATCTTTCAATAAAAATAGAGGATAAAAACATCATTGATATAACTGATATGGCTATAACTGACGCCTACACTTGGTTTAAGGATTTAAGGATGACAGGAGCTAAAGAAGTCATCGCCCATGATGTTATAAAGGAAATAAGAAATAGGCTAAAGTTTCTAGATGATGTTGGTTTAGGATATCTTACTATGTCTAGATCTTCAGGAACCTTATCTGGAGGCGAGTCCCAAAGGATTAGACTTGCAACTCAAATAGGCTCTGCCCTGGTGGGAGTTGTATATGTTTTAGATGAGCCAAGTATTGGTCTACACCAAAGGGACAACAATAAATTATTAGATGCCCTTAGGGCTTTAACGGATATAGGTAATACTCTAATCATAGTGGAACATGATGAGGATACTATGAAGGTAGCGGATTATATTGTGGATATTGGACCTGGAGCTGGTATTCATGGGGGAGAGGTAGTCGCTCAAGGAAATATTGAACAGATAAAGAAAAATTCTAATTCCATAACTGGGCAGTACCTTTCTGGGAAAAAGAAAATTGCAGTTCCAAGTAGTAGAAGAAATCCAAAGGGCTATATTAATTTAAAAGGTGCTAGTGAAAATAATTTAAAGAATATCAATGTGGATTTTCCACTTGGTGTATTGACCTGTGTAACCGGTGTTTCTGGTTCTGGTAAAAGCTCCCTTGTAAATGAAATTCTCTATAAGATACTTGCAAAGGAATTGAACAGGGCAAAGACTAAACCAGGAAAATACAGGGAGATTGAGGGACTTGAACAACTAGACAAGGTTATTCAAATAGACCAATCTCCAATAGGTAGGACACCAAGGTCTAACCCTGCAACCTATACAAAGGTATTTGACAGCATTAGAGATCTATTTGCATCTACCAACGAAGCAAAGATGAGAGGATATAAAAAGGGTAGATTTTCCTTTAATGTAAAGGGAGGTAGATGTGAGGCTTGTAAGGGTGATGGTACTGTAAAGGTAGAGATGCACTTTTTACCGGATATCTACGTTCCATGTGAGGTATGCCATGGCAAGAGGTATAATAGAGAAACCCTACAGGTTAAATATAAGGGTAAAAATATATACGATGTCTTGGATATGACAGTTGAAGAGGGAGTGGAATTCTTTAAGAATCTTCCAAGTATCTCAAATAAATTACAAACCCTATATGATGTGGGTTTGGGATATATTAAAATTGGTCAACCATCGACAGAATTGTCTGGAGGAGAAGCCCAAAGGGTTAAACTTGCAACGGAACTATCCAAAAGGTCCACGGGAAAAACTGTATATATTTTAGATGAACCGACTACTGGACTTCATACTGCTGACATCCATAAATTGATAAAAGTTTTGGATATGCTTGTAGAGCAAGGTAATACAGTTATTGTAATCGAACATAACCTTGATGTTATAAAGACTGCAGACTATATACTAGATTTAGGTCCCGAGGGAGGAAGTGGTGGTGGAACTCTAATAGCAAAGGGAACACCGGAAGAGATTGCAAAGGTAAAAAAATCCTATACGGGACAGTTTTTAAAGGATATTCTAAAATGATCTAGAGATTTCTTTAAAGAAGAACTTTAAAAGTTCATTAGACAATAAAATTAAATAGAAGCATCCTAGAAAAGAGATATAGTTTTACACTAGAGTAGTCTATCTTGATGCTTTGAAAAGGGGAAAGGTATTATTTTACACCTATCCCTTTTTAATTTATAATAGGGATATTGATGGAGGTATTTTATGATAAGTTTTGTAGTTCCTGTTTATAATGAGGAAGAAACCCTTTCTAATTTTAATAACAGGATGGTCGAAGTTGCTAATACATTGGAAGACTCTTGGGAAATTATCTATATAGATGATGGAAGCACTGATGACAGTCTCAATATAATTAAGAAATTTGCAAGGGATGAAAGGATTAAATTCCTATCTTTTTCTAGAAATTTTGGTAAAGAAGCGGGTATTCTAGCAGGGTTGACATCATCACAGGGGGATATCGTTGGAGTATTAGATGCGGACTTACAACATCCACCGGAGATTATACCAGAGATGTTAAAGTATCTTGAAGAGGGTTATGATGTTGTTGCAACTAAGAGAAAGAATAGAAAATCCACAGGTTCTATATATAACTTTGGAGCAAAAACCTTCTACAAGATCATTAATGGTACAGGGAAGGGAGTTAAACTAACCCCTGGAGTACAGGACTTTAGAGTGATGAAGAGAAAAGTTGTGGACTCCATACTTTCATTACAAGAGAAGACCAGATTTTCTAAGGGAATTTTCAATTGGGTCGGATTTAATACCAAGTATATAGGCATTAGAGACTATAAAAGAGCAGGTGGAAAATCTAAATGGAAATTTTTCGACTCCTTGAGATATGGTTTAGACGGAATTATTTCCTTTTCAACGGCTCCTTTGGATTTAAGTATACTCATGGGGACAATACTGTCTGTGATTGGGTTTATCTATGCTATCTACATAGTGATAAAGACATTGGTTTTAGGGAAGGATGTTCCTGGATTTGCAACGATTGTATGTTTGCTACTGTTAATTGGGGGTATAAATCTAGTGTTCTTGGGAGTAATAGGATCATATATAGGTCGTATATATGAAGAAGTAAAAAATAGACCTTCTTATATAATCAAGGAAAGATCCGATTCTAAAGAAGATCTATTTTCTAAAGACGAGTAATTTTTGACCAAGGTAATTTAAAAGAACAAAGATTACCATTCCAACAGCCATGGCTATATTATCCTGTGTTTGTATCGAATAACCTTGTAGGAAAAATTTTGTAATAGGTTTTGCTACACCATAGGCTAATGCATAGCATATTAGAATATTTACTGCAAATTTCAAAATGGCTTTTGCATGCTTCTCCTTAGATTTAAATGTAAAATTTCTATTTAAGAAGTATGAAAGTATACTGGTCAAAAAGTAATTTAAAAATGAGGATAGCCAGTATCCAAAATTTAACAGATTATATGATAGGTACATAATGCTTGTGCCTACTAATGTATTGATTATTCCCACAAGGGCAAATTTTATAAAAGTTTTATCTAATTTTTTTATCATAATGACCTCAAGGATATTATAGCATAGAAAGGATTATAGAATGAAGATAGGAATATTAAGTGATACCCATGGAGATTTAGTACAGGGTAAAAAAGCTTTAGAAATGTTAAAAGACTGTGATGAAATCATACACTGTGGAGATGTTCTCTACCATGGACCAAGAAATGATCTTCCTGAAAACTACAATCCAAAAGAATTGGCAAAGATTCTGTCTGAACAGGGAAACATTCACTATATAAGGGGAAACTGTGATGCTGATGTGGATGAAATGGTAATAGGGAAAAATTTACAGATGAAGGAAAATTTATTTTTCTTTGATGATATTGTAATTTATGGAGTCCATGGATATGAAGAATCTGAAGTAGATAGAATAAATAGAGCTAAGGAAAAGGGGGCTCGATTTGTAGTCTCTGGCCATACCCATATAAAAGTACTGGAAGAAGTGGATGGAATAATCGTTATTAATCCAGGTAGTACTACGGTACCAAAGGATGGCAGTACATCTGTAGCGAGAATCTACGATAATAAAGTGGAGTTATTGGATTTAGAAAATGGGGATGTACTAAAGTCCATGAACTTTTAACCGTATTTTCTTTATCATGGAGGCATTCTAGATATGGAATGCTGGGTTATTCAGTCAGGAGGGGTTATGGAGTTTCCTTTTGCAGAAGATCCAAAAGAGGCTGTAATAGTCTGCAAGCATGTTTATGAAGGGACTAGACCGATTCTATTTGCCATAAGGCATATTGAAGATGGTATGTGGCATTTTTCCTGTGGAAATGCCCACGATTCAAGGGATAGAAGATTTATTACACTACAGGAGGTATATGATAAGGATAGGTCTATCAAAGAATTAAAGGACTTACAACCAGGATCCTATGCAATACGATCTGGTGAAGGAGAAGAGTGGATTATTAGAGAAATAATCAGTTTAGACTAATATAGATTAGGGAGTTATACGATGATGAAAGTATAATTCCTTTTTTTATGAATACAAAAAGAGCACTCAAATTTTGATATGCACCCTTAAACACGGACACTAATATTTGATTTTTACTAAGCGGACT
>NZ_JASBYU010000030.1 GCF_029983815.1 Lagierella sp. | reverse complement strand
AGTTTTATAGCTTGTTATTCTATTTTCTTGACATCAATACTACAGTCTCCACGTGATAAGTCCTTGGAAACTGGTCTACTATCTCCATTTGCTCTACTTTATACCCAAAGTCCTTCATTATTCTAAGGTCTCGTGCCTGTGTAACTGGGTTACAGCTGATGTAGACAAATTTTTCTGGTTTAATCTTCAGTAGTTTTTCTATGGCTTTTGGATGTATTCCCTCTCTTGGTGGATCTAAAACGATTATTTCTGCTAAGTCCTTTAACTCTTCTATTTTCTCTAATACGTCACCTTGTATGAACTCACAGTTTTCTATTTTATTTAATCTACATGTATCTTTTGCCTTTTCCACTGCCTCTTCTACAATCTCTATTCCATAAACTTTTTTAGCTTTTTTAGAGAATATCTGTCCTATGGTTCCAGTCCCTGAATAAAGGTCAAATACCGTTTTATTTGAAATGTCACCTGCAAGTTCTAGGGCTCTACTATAAAGCACTTTTGCCATCTGTGGATTTGGCTGAAAGAAAGAAAATGGCCCCATGTGAAACTTAAGTCCCAGTAACTCTTCTTCTAAATACCCAGGTCCATAAAGGGTTTGTACCTTCTCTGCTTTTACGGCATCTGACAAACTGTCGTTTATGGTATGAATAATGGTTTTTATCTTACCTGGCATTGTAATATTTTTTAAATGTTCCACAAATTTATCTCTATCCCAATCTTCCTGTGAAGTTGTGACAATATTTACCATGTATTCGTCTTTACTGAAAGAATATTTTATCACCAAATGGCGTAAAAGTCCTATATAGAGCCTACTTCTGTAGAACTTGTGGGATGTTTTTCTAAAATATTCCTGTACCTCTTGCCTTATTGTTTCAAAACCTTCTGGTACGATATTACATTCTAGAGTTGGTGTTATCTCGTAGAATCTTCCCTTTGAGTGAAGTCCCAACATCAGCGGACCCCCTTTTTCCATGTCTCCGAAGGTGTACTCCATTTTATTTCTATATCCTTTGATTGAAAGAGCTGGATTTACTTTGAATTCACCAGTATATACATCTTTGAAAAGCCTCTTTATCCCTTCTTTTTTTATTTTTATCTCTTCATCGTAGTCTATGGACTGATAAGCACAGCCACCGCATGTCCCAAAAACTTTACAGGTGGGATAATCCTCCGTGTCCGCCTTTTCTAAAACTTCTACAAGCTTTGCTTCATAGAAGGACCTCTTTTTTCCCTTGGCGACAATTTTTACTTTTTGTCCTGGAATTCCTCCCTTAAAAACATATGATTTTCCTTCACAAATTAGTATGGATTTATTTGGAAACTCCAGAGTTTCTATCTTTCCTACTATCTCTTTTTTCTTTCTCATCTTCTATATTACCTTTCGTTTTTGGATAAATTAAATGATATCTTCTTTCCTTTTTCTGTATCTTTGCATGCCCACTCTAAATCCTTTTGTTTTGTTTTCAAAATAGTAAAAAATTCCAAGCATAAAGATACCCTTCAAGGCTTGGGAAATTGACATGGTTAACCAAATTCCCTTAAGTTCAAAAATTTGCATCAATAAAAATGCCATTGGTACTCTCATTATGTTGAAAATAGTTGAGATAAATGCAGGATACTTAGTCAGTCCCAGCCCATTTAGCATTCCTGTTGTTCCAATCTCCTGTGCCATAAGTATGGTCGTTGCTCCAAGTATCAAAAGGTAGGTTCTTCCCTCCTCTATGACCCTTGGGTCATCAGGTGTAAAAATCTTAAAGAGAAAACCACTTCCAAGGCATAAAACCAAGGTTGCAATGATACCAATGACCAATGTCAACTTAAAGCAGACCCTCTTACCCTTTTTTAGTCTATCGAAGTTTCCTGCACCGTAATTTTGTCCAAAAAAAGTGGTGAAGGCAGTGGCAAAACCCTCTGAACTCATCCAGGATATGGATTCTATTTGAGATCCTATTGTATAGGTTGCAATTCCAACAGCTCCATATATGGCAATGTATTTGTTTAACTTTATGGACACGATGTTGTGGATAAGACTTTGACCACAAGAAGGTATGCCAAGCTTAAAGATTTCCAAGGCATTTTTAAATTCAAGTCTTTTAAGATAGCTAAATTTCATGTACCCTTCACCATATCTAATTCCTATATAGAAGTAGATTATTACACCAAGGGCTTGGGCTAAAACCGTAGCCAATGCAGCTCCTTTAATTCCCATTTTAGGAATTGGACCAAACCCAAAAATCAAAATAGGATCTACGATAATGTTAAAAACCAAAGCTATGATTGAGGTTTTAAAAGGAGTTGCACTATTTCCCTGGGCAAAGAAATGGGAACTGAAAAAAGGCAAAAGAAATGTAAATATAAGTCCTATGGAGATGATTATATGATACTGTAATGCCAGATCAAAGACAGATTTTTCAAGGTTGAAGTAGCCATAAATCTCCTTTCTAAAGACTATGTATAAAGTTGTAAGTATTGCCCATAGAAAAAGATTTAGCTGAAGGCCTCCAACTGTAATCTTTTCGACCTCTCCTAAGTCTTCCTTGCCATGGGCCTGGGCCAGTTCCACAGACATCCCCGTCTTTATTATCAAAGTTATGGCATTTGCCATCCACATAAAAAACCCAACGGTTCCAACTGCAGCAACTGCGTCGGTGGAAAGACGACCTATCCATATAAGGTCTACCAGACTATAGGCCATCTGAATAAAGGCAATTCCCATTAAAGGCAGTGCCATCTTTGTTATTGAAGAGGTAATGTCACCCCTTAGTAGGTTTTGCGATTTTAGCATAAGTACTCTCCTTGTCAATCAAAATAATTTAAATCCCTAGGTTTTTCTAGAATTCTTATATTTTTCCAATGTCTTGGTATCAAGTTCTTATAAGGATATTTTAAAAATCTATCGTCTATCAAAAGGCAGTCTCCAATGTCCTGGGCAGTTCTAATAACCCTTCCTCCGCCTTGTGAAACCTTGTTCATCCCTGGGTAGATATAGGCATATTCAAAGCCTATTTTGTCATTTTCATCATAATACTTTTTAATTAAGTCCCTCTCCAGTGAAATCCCTGGAAGGCCAACAGATACTATCCCTACGCCCTTTAACCTACTTCCAGCCAAGTCAATTCCTTCAGAAAATACCCCGCCAAGCACAACGAATCCAGTGATGTTGGAGTCGAAGGTGAAACGACTTAAAAAAGCCTCTCTTTCCATCTCCGTCATCCCCTTTTCCTGTAAGATCAGATTTCTATCCTTCTTATTAAATCGATCGAAGACTTCCATCATAAATTTATAGGAAGGAAAGAAAAGTAGATAATTTCCAGGTCTGTTGGTATACTTTTCAAGAACCTTTGTGATTATATCATAATTTTTAATCCTATCTAAGTACCTTGTGGAAATTGGAGCAATGCCCACCTTGAAATTGTTAGGATCAAAGGGGGAAGGAAGTTTTAACCTATAGTATGTAGAAGTTTTACATCCAAATACATCCACATAAAAATCCATCGGAGAAAGAGTTGCGGAGAAAAACACTGTACTTTCCGCCCTTTTTAATATGTCTTTAAAAATAGGAGAGGTGTCAAGGCATAAAAACTTCATTTTAATATCCAAGTCCTCTTCTTTTACCACCGTTACATAGTTTTTAGAATAATAGTCGGAAATTTTGAAAAAACGCCTTAGTTCAAAGTAGGTCTCCAAAACCCTATCATAATAGGATGCATCTTTAAATTCTACTAAAAACCTTTCAATTGCCCTTAGAGTAATATTTAACTTTGTTATAAAATCTTCATCAAGATTTTTTTCAACATATTCGCCCCTATCGCTTAACATAGACTTATAAGTCTTTAGATAATTTGCAATTTCAAACATCTTTTTTTGGATTCTATGATGTTTTTCATCAAAGAGACTTGCCGTCTCTTCAATCATATTAAGTGAAATTTCCTCAGAATACATCCTTCTTCCACGGTCAACAAGATTATGGGCCTCATCCACCAAGAAAGTGTACTTTTCTACAGAACCTTCAAAAAACCTACGCAAGTATACAGTTGGATCGAAACAATAGTTGTAATCACAGATGATAAGGTCAGAAAAATTGGCCATATCCAGTTGAAACTCCATAGGGCAAACCTTATGTTTCTTTGAATAGCTTACTATGGTTTCCATATTAAGCACGTCTTCATTTTCATAAATATCAAAAATTGCATCATTTACCCTGTCATAGTGCCCTTTTGCAAAAGGACAGTCCTTAGGATTGCATTTGACTTCATCATTGATACAGATCTTTTCCTTGGCGGTGATGGTCAAAGTCTTTAACAAAAGCCCCCTGTCCATAAGCCTTAAAACAGCTTTATTTGCTTCATTCTTAGTAGTGGTGCGGGCAGTTAAGTAAAACACCTTGTCAGTTAACTTGTTTCCAATAGCTTTAATAGAGGGAAAAACTGTAGACATGGTCTTACCTATTCCAGTGGGCGCCTCTACAAAAAGCCTGGTCTCACTTTTTAAAACATTGTAGACCGCAACGGCAAGCTCCCTTTGACCCTTCCTATATACGGGAAAGGGAAAAGGCAAAGAATTGATATGTTCATCCCTATTTTTTCTAAAATTTACAATCATAATAGAGAAGTCCAAGTAGAGGTCCAATAGATTTAAATAGAATTCTTCAAGCTGAGAAAATGAAAAGTTTTTTATTATCCTCTTTATATCCTTTTCGTCCACATTGTAATAAGTTAGTTGAATATCGATATTATCCAAGCCTTCCTTTATGGCATAAAAATATCCATAGCACTTGGCTTGGGACCAGTGTAGAGGGTTTGTGTTGTATTCCAATTGATTTAGAGGTCTAGTCGTTGTCTTAATTTCGTCAATGAGAACTTCATTACCTTTTCTATAGATACCGTCTGCTCTTCCTTCAACTTTGAAGAGAAGCTCCTTATGAAAAGTTTCATTTTTTAAATAGACTTCCTTTTCATAAAACTCTCCATATTCCTTTTGAAGCTTTGAGTGTATCTTTTGACCCTCTCTCAGCCTTCCAGTATCAGTAAAAGAACTGTCAATGTCACCACTTCTCATAACAAACTCTATCAGTCCCCTAACAGATAGCTTAAAATCTTCCATATTATCACCAAAAAACCTTCAAATATTTCATTGAAGGTTGTAAATTATCGTATAGAAATGTTCCAAATCTCCCTAATAAACTTTATAATATCCCGGTCTGCCATTTTAGGATAGTCATAGTCCAATATGTCAGCAACCTCCAGACCTTCCCTTCTAAAGAGCATACACGCATTGAAAAGCGCCGCCCATACCGATTCACTTTCAGGCTTCGGAAAGATTTCCATAAACTTTTCAAAATGCTCCCTTTCCAAATAGGTCTTAAAGGACTTAAAACGCGGTCCAATGTTTACAGCAAAATCATATTTCGCACCTATATAATAAGTAGTCATGACATTTAGTTGATACCTAAGTTCATCAAATAGGTTACAAGCATAAAAAGGATCCGAGCGATAAAGAGCCTTTGCTATTGAAATAGCCTTTATAAAGAACTCATTGCAGCAGGATATAAACTCCTTTTGTGTCGGCTTTAACTGCCTATACTTGGAATCTGTAATCTTGGCATTTGAAACAAGAGTACTTTCCTTGTCCAAGTGAACCTTACAAAGACTGTCAATGTTGATATAGGACTGTAAATCCGTGTTTTTCATAAAAGTAAAGTCAACTTTCGTAATATCCTCCAAGACGACAATGTACCTGAGAACATTTCCAAAGTAGTTGTTCATCATGGTAAGACCCTTTTTCTTATGCAAAATCTTACTACTTTCAATCAATTCTTGAAAGGTTTCAAGTAAACCTATTTCGTTTAAATCCTTTACCCCTATGATTATCTTATAGTCTGGCATGTTATCCTGCTTTAAAGAAAGGTTCATTCTCCTTCCAGTTTCCAAAAGGGCAGTTAAGTTTTTATTATCAAGGACAATACGCATTAGCGTGCCCATTAAATTATCTCTATTCAAAAAATCACACCTTGCAATTTATTTCATTACACCTACCACTATTTTAATGGATAAAAGTAAGTTAATCAAATAATTCCATGGTGCTTTCATTAATAGTATCGACCACTCCTAAAAGTGGTCGATTCCAATAATATCAATGTTATGACAAAAACTCTATAAGCTCTTTTAAATCATTCTCTTTTCCCTCTACATATTCTGAAGAAACTTCCATAGTCCTCAGCTCTATATTATTTACCTTTAGCTGTTTTAAAAGTTCTTCCATATAGACTCCAGACTTTCCTGTTATTGAACAAGTTGGACTTTGGTGTATGCCTATTATTCCTATAATCTCATAATCATTTTTTAAATATTCCTTGATAGACTTTAAAACTCTTTGTGCAATTTTTTTGCACTGATGTCTATATCCTTCTAACTTATCATATTCTTCATAGGTCATTGGATTTCTATCAAGGCCAAGAAATTCATTTTCCGGACAGGGCATTTGATGAATTCCTATATCTTCTTTTAATATCTCTTGGATTATCTTATTAAATCCTCCTTTAGCCCTTGCCAAGGGTTCTACTACGGTATTTTGATTTAATATGCAGTGGGAAAGAAAAACTACTTTCTTCTTCCTTAGGTCCATCACCTGCCTAGCCCCTTTTTAATTTTAGGCAATGTCAAAGCCACTAGTACACAGGTTAGAACCTTGTCCACTATGTTTGAAGTTATCCTTGGAATAAAGGCTGCTGAAAAGATTTCAGTTCCTCCTTGTCTTAAAGCTGTAAAGAATATATCGTTAAAGTCTCCTGTTAGTCCTCCATATACAAAGACGGCAATTGGGGTTCCTATTAGTGGAGCTACTACAGCTAGGATAAGTCCTGTAATGATGGCTGTTTTCAAATCAAATTTAAATTTACGGGCTATTAAACCTACTACCAGTCCTATTACGATGTTCACGAGGGCAAAGGGCAAGTCCTTAGGGTTTTTCATTACCGCTAGAAGTACATTGGTAAGTCCTCCAATAATCATCCCCCAAATTGGACCAAACCATACTGCTCCAAAGACAGTTCCCATGGTGTCTAAAAATAGCAGTGGTATTTTTATTGCTCCAACAACTATACTAAGTACGATATTGAGTACTATGAACATGGCAGAAAGCACCATTTTTCTAGTACTTGAAACTTTTGAAGTGTTATTCATTTTTTTCTCCTTTTATTAATTTTGTCCGGTTGATTAAAGTATATACTAGATTTGAAAAATGTAAAGAAGTATTGATTAAAAATCGATTTTCTGGAATTAATATGTCCAATTTTGCCACTTTTTATCTATTTTTTACGCTTTTATGTTATAATAGTACCAATTTTATAATCTGGAGGAGAAAATGAAAAATATAATTAGAAGACTAGAACTTGTCTTCTTGGGAATATTGATGGTGCTTTCTTCTTTCCACAATATTGCTAAAGCTGCCGAGGTAACTACCGATGGCGTCTTTAGAGTGGGGATGGAAGTTAATTATGCGCCTTTCAATTGGACCCAAGTGGATGATAAAAATGGAGGATACCCAATTTCCAATAGTCCTGGTGAATATGCCAACGGCTATGATGTGGCTATGGCAAAAAAGATTGCCGATGGACTTGGACTAAAGTTGGAGATCTTAAAAATAGAGTGGGACGGACTTATTCCTGCCCTACAATCTGGAAAAATCGACGGGATTATTGCAGGAATGTCCCCTACTGAGGAGCGAAAAAAGGAAATAGACTTTTCTACAAATTATTATAGCTCCGACTTGGTGATTGTGGTAAAGAAGAATAGTCCCTTTGAAAAGGCAAAATCCATTTCGGATTTTAAAAAAGCAAAGATATCTGCTCAGCTTAACACTTTTCACTATGAGGTCATCGACCAGATAGAGGGTGTGGACAAGCAGGATCCCCTAGACTCCTTTTCAACTTTGATATTAAATACCAAGACGGGAAAAATTGATGGCTATGTGTCTGAAAGACCAGGAGCTCTTTCTGCAACCACAGCAGACAAGGACTTGACCTTTGTAGAGTTTGAAGAAGGCGGTAAGTTTAACACTTCTGCCGAGGACACTTCTATTGCTGTTGGTCTTAGAAAACAAACTCCTTTAACAGATAAGGTAAATAAAGTACTCGAAGGTATTGGCGAGGATGAACGGGAGAAGATTATGGAAGAAAAGGTCCTACTTCAGACAGAGTCTGGGGATGATGCAAAGACCGGATTTTGGACTGATGTAAAGGACATCTGGTCGGAATACAAGCTTCTTTTCTTAAAGGGAATAGGAGTAACTTTAGCCCTTGCCATAGTCGCAACAACTATTGGATTTTTCATAGGACTTATAGTTGCTGTAATTAGAAGTCTTAGGGTAAAAAAGGAAAACAAGTTAAGTTATATTCTAAAAAAGCTAGTAGATTTTATACTTGCTGCCTATGTGGAAATTTTTAGAGGAACTCCTATGATGGTGCAGGCAATTCTTATCTTCTACGGAATTCCTTATCTCTTTGACATAGAGACAAACGCCATGGTAACTGCTTTTGTGGTGGTTTCCATCAACACCGGTGCCTACCTTTCTGAAGTAGTTCGTGGAGGAATCAACTCCGTTGACCCAGGACAAATGGAAGGGTGTAAGGCTTTGGGGATGACCCATGGACAGGCCATGAGACATGTAATTATTCCTCAAGCTGTAAGAAATATCATTCCGTCCATAGGAAACGAGTTGGTGGTAAATTTAAAGGATACGGCGGTACTATCTGTAATTTCTGTAACAGAGCTATTCTTTGTTTCAAGATCCGTTTCTGGTACTACCAACAAGTATTTTCAAACCTATATTATAATATTGGTAATCTACTTTATAATAACTTTCTCTATGACAAGACTTATAAGATTTTTAGAGTATAGGTTATTTAAGGTTAAAAACTTTAAGATAGAATCCGTTACAGGAGGTGGAAATTAGATGAATGATGAAATTATTTTAGAGCTTTCCCATTTAAAAAAGGAATTTGGCGAAGTTAAGGTCTTAAAGGACATTAATTTGGATATTAAAAAGGGAGAAGTTGTTTCTATAATCGGGCCTTCTGGTTCGGGAAAATCCACCATGTTAAGATGTATTAACCTTTTAGAAGAACCTACTGGCGGAGATATTTTATACCATGGAGAGTCAATCTTAAAGCCAAAGTTTGACCTATGTAAGTATCGTTCTAAGGTGGGAATGGTCTTTCAACAGTTCAATCTTTTTGAAAATATGACGATTTTAGAAAATTGTGTAATCGGTCAAGTAAAAGTAAATAAGGTAAATAAAAAAGAGGCTATAAAAACCGCTAAGAAGTACTTGGAAATGGTAGGACTTAAGGAAAGGGAAGATGCAAAGCCTTCACAGATTTCTGGTGGACAAAAACAAAGAGCTGCCATTGCAAGAGCACTTTCCATGAAGCCAGAAGTCCTTTTATTTGATGAACCAACTTCCGCTTTGGACCCGGAACTTGTAGGCGAAGTGCTTGAAGTTATGGAAAATCTTGCAAAATCCGGTATGACCATGGCAGTTGTAACCCATGAAATGGACTTTGCAAGGGATGTTTCCCATAGGGTTTGTTTTATGGACAAGGGTATAATATTGGAAGAGGGATCTCCAGAGGATATCTTTGAAAATCCTAAATTTGATAGAACCAAGGAGTTTTTACAAAGGATAATAAATTAGGAGGACGAATGAAGAAATATATACTTTTTGATCTAGATGGAACTTTGACAGATTCGGGAGAAGGGATTAAAAACGCCATAAGATATGCGCTCAATCAAATGAACGTTTTAGACTATAAAGAGGATATTTTAAACAGCTTTATTGGCCCACCTCTATCAGACTCCTTTAAAACCCACTTTAATTTTTCAGACATCGACACACAAAGGGCCATAGACACCTATAGAGTTTACTATAGTGACAAGGGTAAGTTTGAAAATAGACCCTATGATGCAATAGAAGAACTTCTTGAAAAGTTAAAGAAAAATGGTCACGACATACTTCTAGCAACTTCTAAGCCTGAAGTCTTTGCCATTGAAATCTTAAAGCATTTCGACTTGTATAGTTACTTTGACTATATTGCTGGAGCAAGCTTAGATGGTAGCCTTATCTATAAGGACGACATTATAAAGCATTGTCTAGACAATTACACCATAGACATAGAAAATTCCTTTATGGTGGGAGATAGGTTTTATGACATTGAAGGCGGACTTAAGTGGGGACTTAAAACTATTGGTGTAACCTATGGTTTTGGCAGCAGGGAAGAACTTATAAATGCAAAGGCAAATTTTATTGTTGACCGACCTATGGAGATATATGATATAGTTGAAGAAAATTAACAACTTGTAATAAGGCATTAAAAAAGCATCGTTTATGAACCTGTGTT
>NZ_JASBYU010000029.1 GCF_029983815.1 Lagierella sp. | reverse complement strand
TTAAAATGAAGCAGGTCTTATCGGGATAAATTTAGGGTTTATCAGTTTAGTAAAAAAACAAATCAGCTTTAATTTACTATAAATCCTAAAGTCAAAGGGATTATAAAACCCTATACTTTCCGACAATCCCACAATGTCAAAATTTGTTATATAATAGGATGTGCTGATAAGTAGTGTAAATTTTTGGCTTTATGGGTAATTTAAGGTTTGTCAAATTTTGAAAAATATTGTATAAAAGTTTATACTATTATGTAGAATTTGAAATTTTGGAGGAATTATGAATATTCAATTTTCACCACCAGATATTACACAACTAGAAATTGATGAGGTTGTTGATACGTTAAAATCTGGATGGATTACGACAGGACCAAAAACTAAAAAATTAGAACAATTAATTACTGAATATATAGGAACGGATAAGACTATCTGTCTTAACTCCGCAACTGCTGCATTGGAGTTGAATTTAAGATTATTGGGAATAGGTGAAGGGGATGAGGTAATAACTTCAGCTTATACTTACACCGCCTCTGCATCTGTTATCGATCATGTTGGAGCTAAGATAGTCATGGTAGATACTGTGCCGGGAACTTATTTTATGGACTATGAAAAAATGGAAAGTCTTATAAATGAAAACACCAAGGCGATAATTCCAGTTGATATTGCTGGAGTTCCAGTAGACTATAATAGGATTAGAATGATTTTGGAAAAGAAGAAAAATATTTTTAGACCAAATAATGATATACAAAAAGCTATGGGAAGGGTTGCTTTAGTTTCCGATGGGGCCCATTCCTTTGGCTCGGTGTACTTTGATGAAAAGACTGGGTACTACAGCGACTTTATCTCCTTTTCATTCCATGCGGTAAAAAACTTTACCACTGGTGAAGGAGGGGCGTTATCATGGAATTCCATCGATGGAATTGATGATGAAGAGCTTTATCAAAAGCTACAACTTCTTTCCCTACATGGACAAAGTAAGGATGCTCTTTCCAAGATGAAGCTTGGCGCCTGGGAATATGATGTAATAGGACCATATTACAAGATGAATATGACGGATATCATGGCGGCTATGGGACTTGCTCAATTTGAAAGATACGATTCAATTTTACAAAGACGTAAGGATATAGTTAAAATTTATGAAGAGACTTTTGAAAATAGTCCAATTGAGACCCTTAAACATATCGGAGAAAATTACATCAGCAATTGCCATCTTTATTTAACTAGGATTAAAGGTATTGATGAAAAGGTTAGAAATAAGATAATTGAAGAGATGGCAAAACGAAATATTGCTACAAATGTTCATTATAAACCACTTCCAATGATGACAGCATATAAAGACCTTGGTTTTAATATTAATGATTATCCTAATGCCTTCAATCAATATAAAAACCAAATTACACTTCCTCTTCACAGTAAGTTAACTGATGAAGAAGCAAGGTATGTTGCTGAAAACTTTTTGGAAATTGTAAAAAAGTATGCAAAGTAATAATATGAGTCCGGAGGATTTTTCAAGACATATTGATGAATTGTTAAGGGAAAAAAGCTTTACGCTAATTCTGAAAAGATTTTTCGATATTTTAGTTTCTGCACTAGGACTAATAATATTGGCCATCCCTTTTGTGATTATCAGTATAATAATTAAATTGACCTCTACTGGACCAATCTTCTATAGACAAAAAAGAGTAGGTAAAGATGAGATTCCTTTTAGAATCTATAAATTTAGAACGATGATTCAGGATGCGGACAAAAAAGGAATGTTAATTACCGTAGGTGAAGACAATAGAATAACTAAAATAGGTAAGTTATTAAGAAAGAGTAAAATTGATGAACTGCCACAACTGATCAATGTGTTCCTTGGAAATATGAGTTTTGTTGGGCCGAGGCCGGAGGTAGAAAAGTACACTAAACTGTATGATGGTTATCAGAAGAATGTACTTAAAATTAGACCTGGGATAACGGATTTGGCATCCATAAAATATAAGGATGAATCTTCTGTTTTAGCTAAAAGCAAAGATCCAGAGTACACTTATATCCATGAAATCATGCAAAATAAATTGCAGATCAATCTTGAATATCTGGAACGCATTTCTGTTTTGAGGGATATAAAATTAATAATTATTACCATTTTAGAAGTAATAGGAATAGAAATAGATGACAAGTAAGATTAAAAATATATGGATTATCAATCACTATGCTGATCCACCGAATATAGGAAAATTTAATAGACATTATAATTTTGCTAAGAATTTGATTGAAAGGGGATATAGTGTTAAAATATTCACAGCCTCAACAATCCATACTACTCAGATAAATATGATTTCAAATGAAAACCCCTACAAGGAGAAGGTGTTTAATGGGGTGGATTATGTATTTTTAAAGGCTTCTTCTTATGACGACAATGGTTTTAAAAGGGTTATTAATATATTGCAGTATTTTTTTAAAGCCCTATTTATACCAAATAAGTTTGGAAAACCAGATTTGGTAATTGCATCAGGACCTCATCCATTAGCTTGGATTGCAGGTTATTTTCAAGC
The DNA here is from genome assembly GCF_029983815.1 of Lagierella sp. GTDB lineage: Bacteria > Bacillota > Clostridia > Tissierellales > Peptoniphilaceae > Mediannikoviicoccus. The sequence continues at coordinate 9,083 of NZ_JASBYU010000029.1, read as the reverse complement.
CAAGAAACACCAGGCAAAATTTATCACTGAAACCAGGGATTTGTGGCCTGAGACTTTTGTTGCCATGGGCAAGATGGGAAGAAATAATGTTATTGCAAAAATCCTCTATGGAATTGAAAAGTGGATGTATAAAAAATCAGATATCATCCTTTTCACGCTTCCTGGTGGTATCGACTATATCAAAAGGATTGGCCTGGACACTTCTAAGGTTGCCTATATCAATAATGGTATTGTTTTGGAAGACTATTACCACAACAGAGACCACTTCGTATATGAAGATGAAGATCTTTCCAATAAGGATAATTTTAATGTGGTCTTTAGTGGGGCCATTGGAAAAGCCAATGACTTAGGTAGGGTCATAAGAGCTTTTAAAATAATCCAGGATAGAGGCTATACTGATATCAAATTCTTAATATTTGGAGACAAAGGGGAACGAAAAGAGCTGGAACAGTATGTTCGTGATGAAAAAATAGATAATGTGATTTTTAAAGGTTGGGTTAATAAACAAGAAGTCCCATCTATACTATCCCAATCGGACTTACAGGTTCTTTCATTAGCTCATCTGCCAGAGCTCTTTAAATATGGACTAAGTCCTAACAAGTTATTTGAATATTTAGGTTCTGGAAAACCTGTTATCTCAAATGTAGAATGTGGCCATGACCTCCTTGAAAAATACAATTGCGGCTTGACTGTCAAAGGCGATAGTGAAGAGGCAATGGCGGAGGGAATTATCTATTTTTATAATTTATATAGAGAAAAACCAGAAAGTTATTTACAATATTGTGAAAACTCATTGAAGGCTTCAAAGGACTTTGACTTTAAAAATTTGACTGAAAAACTTGTTAAAGTTATTGGAAGGCTTGAAGAGGAGTAGATTTTTTAGTTTTACTGTAGTTTAACAATATTGTGTTAAAATAGAAGTCGGATATTTGATTTTGTCAATAAAGGAGGATCTATGAATATATCTTTAATAGATTTAAAAAGACAATATGAGAACATAAAAGAAGAAACGAACAAGGAAGTTTTAAGTGTTCTTGAGAATGCTCAATATATTATGGGAGAAAATGTAAAGGAATTCGAAAGAGAATTCTCTAATTATATAGGTGTAAAAAATGCTATATCTGTGGGAAATGGTACCGATGCTTTGATTTTGGCTTTAAAAGCACTAGGAATTGGAGAAGGAGACGAAGTTATAACAACTGCTTATACTTTTTTTGCAACTGCTGAGGCCATTGCCTATGTGGGAGCGACTCCGGTTTTTGTAGATGTGGACTTAGATACTTATAATATAGACCCATCACTTATTGAAGAAAAGATAAGTTCGAAAACAAAGGCCATTCTAGCTGTTCATATATTTGGAAATCCATGTAAGATGGACGATATCAATGCAATAGCTAGAAAACATGACTTGTATGTAATTGAAGATGCAGCCCAGGCTATTGGATGTAAGTATAAGGGAAATATGATTGGGACTCTTTCAGATATAGCTTGTTTTTCATTCTTTCCTACAAAAAACTTAGGTTGTGCAGGAGACGGAGGAATGCTTGCTACAAATGATGATGAGCTAGCAACTATCTTACGTGCTTTAAAAGTACATGGTTCTGGTGAAAATGGACTAAGAGCCTATAATATAATAAATGGAATTGAAGAGGAAGTAGAAGTAGATGAATCTGCGGATAATACTGTTTACAATCCTTTAAAATACTATAACTACCTTATTGGTCAAAACTCCCGTCTTGATGAGATTCAAGCGGCTATTTTAAGAATTAAATTGAAACATTTGGAAAAGTGGACGGAAAATAGGATAGAAAATGCTAAAAAGTACAATGAAAAACTTAAAGATGTTTTAGTAACTCCTAAAAAGGAAGAAGACTCTAGACATGTGTATCATCTCTATATAGTGCAATCTGAGAATAGGGAAAAGATGGTTGATTATTTGAAGGAAAAAGGAATTGCCACAGGTGTATATTATCCTGTTCCTATGCATCTTCAAAAGGTATTTAAACCTTTAGGTTATAAACCTGAAGACTGCCCTAACGCAGACTATCTTTCTAAGAGGACTTTTGCTCTACCTATGTTTCCAGAATTAAGAGATGATGAAATAGAATATATTGCAAAATGCATTTTGGAGTATGAGAATGAGTAAGTACTTTGTTCATGAATCGTCCTATGTGGATGAGGGGGCAATTATTGGAGAAGGAACCAAGATTTGGCACTTCTCCCATATTATGTCCGACTGTGAAATTGGAGAAAATTGCAATATAGGTCAAAATGTTGTGATTTCTCCAGGGGTTAAAATTGGAAATAAGGTAAAAATTCAAAACAACGTTTCTGTATATTCTGGTGTTGAATGTGAAGAGGGTGTATTCTTAGGCCCTTCATGTGTATTCACCAATGTTATAAACCCACGTTCTCTAATTGAAAAGAAGGACGAATACAAAAAGACTATTCTAAGAAAAGGCGCTTCTATAGGAGCCAATGCAACAATAATATGTGGAAATTCCATTGGCAGATTTGCCCTAATTGGTGCTGGAGCTGTGGTTACAAAGGATGTAAAGGATCATGAAATCGTAGTTGGTAACCCTGCTAGGAGAATAGGATATGCATGTGAATGTGGTGAAACTTTAAAAAAATCCGGAATTCACGAGTATAAATGTGGAATTTGTGGTAGAATATATAAGTTAGAAGATAATTTTTTGAGAGAGAAGGAGTAAAGAATGTCAAATATTAAACAAGAACTATTACAAAAAATTGAATCAAAGGAATTGGTAGTAGGTGTTATTGGATTGGGTTATGTTGGTCTACCTCTAGCTGTAGAAAAGGCAAATGCAGGCTATAAAGTAATCGGATTCGATGTTTTACCTGAGAAGGTTAAAATGGTTAATGAAGGTCACAACTACATAGGTGATGTCGTTGATGAAGAATTATCAGAATTAGCGAAAAATGGAATGCTAAGAGCTACTGACAACTTCGAAGAAGTTGCATCTTGTGACTTTATTGCAATAGCAGTTCCTACACCTTTAGACAAATATCAACAACCTGATATTTCTTATGTTAAAAAATCTACTACAGATGTTTCTAAATATTTGAAGAAGGGTTCTATTGTTGTTTTAGAATCAACAACTTATCCAGGAACTACAGAAGAGTTAATGCTTCCAATCCTTGAAGAGGGATCAGGTCTTAAATGTGGGGAAGATTTCTACTTAGCCTTCTCTCCAGAAAGAGTTGACCCAGGTAATAAAATCTACAAGACTAAAAACACTCCAAAGGTAATTGGTGGTGTTGGAGAAGATTCTACTGAAGTTGCAGCTGCTCTTTACAGAAATGTATTGGAGGGAGAAGTGTTCACTGTATCATCTCCAAAGGTTGCTGAGATGGAAAAAATTCTAGAAAACACTTATAGAAATGTCAATATAGGACTTGTAAATGAATTTGCACTTATTGCTAATAAAATGGGAATTAACATTTGGGAAGTAGTAGATGCTGCAAAGACTAAACCTTATGGTTTCCAAGCCTTTTATCCAGGACCTGGAATTGGCGGACACTGTATACCTCTAGATCCTTTCTATTTGACTTGGAAGGCAAAGGAATATGATGCTCATATGAGAATCATAGAGGCTTCAGGTTCAGTTAATGACTTCATGCCTGAATGGGTTATAGATAGATCTTTAAGAATTCTATCTAAGAAATTCAAGAAGTCTTTAAATGGAGCAAAGGTATTGATTCTAGGAATTGCATATAAAAATGACATTGACGATTTAAGAGACAGCCCAGCTTTAGTTGTTATAGAACACTTCAGAAATGAAGGTGCAGAGCTTGATTATTATGATGGATACAATCCATCTTATATCGACGAAAATGGAGAAAAGGTAAATTCATTAAAGGAATTGACTCCAGAAGTAGTAGCATCTTATGACTTAGTAGTTATTACAACAAATCACTCAAATGTAGATTATCAAATGGTTGCTGATAATGCTAAATACGTATTCGATACAAAGTACGCTACTAAAGATGTAAAGGATAATAATAACAATATCGAATTATTATAATCGGAGGTTTGAATTGGAAAAGTTAAAAGGCGTTATCATTGGATGCGGGAGAATATCCTATAGACATGTACAAGCTCTAATAGATAACGACAGTGAAACTCAGCTAGTTGGCCTTTGTGATGTAATTGAAGATAGAGCCATAGAAAAGAAAAATCAATATATGGAATCTTTCCCAGAAAGGTATGTGCCTGTTTTTACTGACTATAAGGAAATGCTTAAGGAAGTAAAACCAGATTTTGCAATGATATGTACTGAGTCTGGATACCATGGCGACATAGCAATTCATTGTCTTGAAGAAGATGTACATGTTTTGATTGAAAAACCAATGGCCATGACATTAGAAGAAATAGATAAAATAAATGAGTTGTCCGAAGAAAAGAATTTAAAGGTTGGAGTTTGTCATCAAAATAGATTCAATCCTCCAATTCAAAAATTGAGAAAGGCAATAGACGAAGGTAAGTTTGGACGTCTTATCAATGGTACTGCTAGAATTCTTTGGACAAGGGACCAAAATTATTATGATTTGGCTCCTTGGAGGGGAACTAGAAAACTTGATGGTGGAACTTTGATGAACCAATGTATTCACAACATTGACTTACTTCTTTGGATGATGGGTTCTGATGTGGTATCAGTGCAATCGGAAAGAGGGACCTTCCTTAGAGATATTGAGATGGAAGATTTTGGTGCAATATTGTTAAGATTTGCAAATGGTTCAATAGGTATTATAGAAGGTTCAGCCTGTGTCTATCCGAAAAATCTAGAAGAGACATTGAGTATCTTCGGTGAAACCGGAACTGCTGTTATAGGTGGATTGGCAGTTAATGAAATAAAGACTTGGAATTTCGAAGATAAAACTGAAGTTGTCGAAGAAGATGACTCATCAAAAGTTAAAAATGTATATGGTGATGGACATACCCCACTATTGAAGGATTTTATAGATGCGATTAAAGAAGATAGACTTCCGCTTATTTCTGGATATGAAGCTAGAAAACCAGTAGAAGTTATATTAAAATCCTACGAGCAAAGAAAATTACCATAAAATTGTTAAATAATGACCCTCTAAATTCAAATAGGAATTAGTGGGTCATTTTTTTGGAGGAAATATGTTAGATAGTCTTGAAAAGGAACTAATTTTAGAGGCCATGAAGATTAGAAAAAACTCCTACTCTCCTTATTCAAAGTATGCAGTTGGAGCTGCCATACTTGGAATTGATGGAAAGATTTATACCGGGGCAAATGTGGAAAATGCATCCTATGGAGCGACTATTTGCGCGGAAAGATCTGCTGCCACTAATGCATGCTCTAGAGGTGTGCGAACTTTTACAAAAATTGCAATTGTTGGAGGGCCGAACAATGAAGGAGATAAGCACTATGAATTTTCTTATCCCTGTGGTATCTGTAGACAATTTTTAAATGAATTTTGTAGCGAAGATATGGAAGTAATAGTTGCAAAAGATTTGGAAGAATATAGAAAAGTGAAATTTAAGGATCTACTGGCATTTGCTTTTGGACCGAAAAATCTAGAATAAGAAAAAATGCAGTTTTCAAAATTTCGAAAACTGCATTTCTCTTTATATTAATAGTTTTTTACAAAATCATATAGTGTTTTAACTGGTACTCCTGTGGCTCCAAAAGGAATATAGTCATATGCAGAATCTGCATAGGCTGGTCCAGCAATATCCAAATGGGCCCATTTCTTTTCCTCTACAAAATGCTCTAGGAATAGACCTGCAGTCATTGCGCCTCCATAGATTCCTGTGGAGTTCGTTATATCTGCCCTCTTTGTTTTTAACAAATCCCTCAAAACATCAAAAGTAGGCAATTTCCAGAAATATTCACCTACATTTTTAGATGAAGTTTCAAATTTTTCATAAAGTGAATCATCGTTTGTCACTACACCAGTAGTCTTTTCACCAAGGGCTATAACACAAGCGCCTGTTAAAGTAGCAAGATCTATAATTGGTTGTGCATCAGTTTTTGTTGCAGCATAATATATTGCATCTGCAAGGGTCAGTCTTCCTTCGGCATCTGTATTGACAACCTCTATAAAAGTACCCTTCATTGAACTTATAATATCGCCGTTTTTATATGATCTTCCTGAAACCATATTTTCACAAGCGGCAACAAATCCAATTACATTTTTCTGTACCTTGTTCTTTGCTAGGGCATAGATAGTTCCAATTACAGTTCCTGATCCAGCCATATCGCCATGCATGGTAGCCATTCCCTTAGGATTTTTTAAAGCGTATCCACCAGAGTCGTAGGTCAATCCTTTACCCACCAGGCCTATTGGAGTCTGGTCTTTTACCGGTAGATATTCCATAATAATAAATTTTGGTTCTTTATCAGATCCTTCAGCCACAGCGAGAAAGGCTTTCATATTTAACTTTTCTATTTCTTCTTTGTCTAAAATTTTGACATTGACTCCGACACTTTCAAGTTTTTTCTTAGTCTCATTGGCAAGTGTCTCTGGATACATATCAATTGCAGGTGTGTTCACAAGATATCTTGTAAAGTTCACTCCATCGATTATATTTTCAACGTATTCAAAATCTGATTTACTTAGATCTTGTTTAAACAAAAGATTTAAGATTAATTCTTTATCTTCTTCGTCTTCCTCTTTTGTCTTATAGTCCTTGAATTCATATTCAGCTTGAAGTATTCCTTCAAAGATATTTAAAATTACCTTCTTTTCAAGTTTTTCGTCAAAGGACAATTCCAAGGATGAAATGTTGAATTTTTTAACTTCTTTGGAGATTTTGAATCCTAAATCTATTAGGTGTTTTGGTTTTTCGAATTCATCTTTCACTACAACTAATAGATTAAAATTAGAAGAATTCATTAAAGTGTAGGCTTTGAATTGGCCTAACTTCAAATACACATTTTCATTTACTGAACCTTCATTTGATAAGCTATCTAAATCTTTAACAAATGAAACTTTTGCAATTGCTTCTACATTTTCGTTTAAAGTATATTTCATATATTTACCTCCCTTTTATAACTATTGTACACTATTTTAGCGATATTGACAGCTTCTTTAATAGTTGGTAATATTTAGGAGGTGAGAACATGAAAAAAAGATGCAAAATATTATTATCTATCCTATTAGTGCTCATTGCATTTACAGGCTGTAAAAAAATAAAAAAAGCAGGTACATATGAGGCATTTGGTAAGGGAAGAAATGGAGAAATCAAGGTTTCTGTAACCATAGACTCTGAAGGTGAAATATCTGATATTGAACTTATGGACTATGAAGATAATAAGGAGTTTATAGAAAAGGCCTTCCCTGAAATAAGAGAAAAAATATTAGAGGAAAAGAAAATAGAGGTGGATACTGTTACAGGAGCAACCCAGTCTTCAAAGGGAATTATTGAGGCAGTAAAGGAAGCCGTTAAGCAGTCAGAAAAAGAGTAGGATTACTCTTTTTTTTTATGTTCTTTAATAATTGACTAATCCATAATATTGTCTGATATTTTTTTGAGACCTTACTTTACTATGATATACTAAAACTATGGAGAGATATAAAGAATTATTGACTCTAGACAAGTTATCCGCCGATAGATTGGCAGTGTTGGTTGTAAATGTTACAAGGCAATTGGTTAGAAACGGTGCTGAGATCTATAGGGCAGAGGATACGGCTAGAAGACTATGTGGAAAATATAAAAATATTGAATATGTTAATATCTACGCTACTTACAATATGGTTATGGTAAATTTCACCTGTGAGGGGAAGGATTTTTTACTATGAGAACTTTCCAAGGAATTGATTATAACTTAGGAAAAGTGTCCAGGATTAATGAGTTTTCTAGAAATTTTACTCAAGGTATGTATACCATAGACGAAGGGATAGAAATTGTAAGAAGAATTTACATGGAAGAAGAAAATGACATGCTACCTCTATCCATATTTGCAGGGCTTGGTTCAGCCTTTTTAATAGCAAATTTTAATGGAGGAGTAGTTGACTTCTTTATAACTTTGACAGCGGCTTTTTGTGGTCAACTTATATCAAGCTTTGGAGCTAAAAGAGAGCTTCCGCTATTTATCAATACTACAATAGGATGTCTAATAGCTTCTATGATTTGTGTCCTAGGTATAAATATTGGGCTTGGAAAATCTTTGAACATAATAATAACAGGGGCTATAATGCCTTTTTTACCGGGGTTTTCATTTACCAATTCAATTAGAGACTTTTTATCCGGGGATATGGCTTCAGGTCTTTATGGATTGGTTCACTCTTTAATAGTAGGAGCTGGAATGGCGCTAGGTGTAGGAACCACCTTGCTGTTTTTTAGGTAGGTGTGTTTATGAATCTTATATTAAATTCAATAATGTCAGGTTTTGCATCAGTTGGATATTCCCTTTTATATAGAAGTCCAAAAAAAAGTTTAGTCGGAAATTTTATAACAGGGGCTACAGGAATGCTAGTATATAAAATTTTGTGGGACCAATTTGATATGACCTTTGGAGCTTATTTGGCTGCATCAGTTGTAATAGGAATCGTAGCTGAAATATTTGCGAGAATTAACAAATTACCTGCAACGGTATTTCTAGCATCTGGATTGATACCACTTGTCCCTGGACTTGCAATATATAATATGATGAATGCTTTTGCCACAAAGAATTTCAATGATGCGGTATTCAATATAGCAAATGCTGGAATATATGCATTGGGCTTGGCCTTGGGTGTAGTATTATCTTCTATATTTTCAAAATCTCTCAACAATTACAGAACATATTTTAAAAAAGTGCAAGAAAAAAGATTTATGAAGAAAAAAACGAATAAGACAAAACAAAAGTAAGACTAAAGATTAAGGCCTGTAAATAAAAACATTAAAGGATGAAAATAGAGATTAAAAAACTATTTCAAATGCAAAATGGCCTAAAATGGATTTTTCATTACCTAAGATAAAGCAAATAAAGTTAAAAAAACGCTGAATATATTAAGAATGTAAAAAATATGCAAAAAATTTATGAAAAACCCTTGACAAGGTTAAATAAAATTGATATTATAATTAGGCACTCAGGAAGTGCCTT
>NZ_JASBYU010000028.1 GCF_029983815.1 Lagierella sp. | reverse complement strand
ATTTTTCAATGCGTTTAAAGGTTTTGGTATGTATTCAACTGTCAAACTCCCGGGTTATTATTTTGGTAAGTCATGATTTAAAGACTATTGATTACACCTGTGACGAAAAACTTATATTAGACAAAGAAAAGAAAAACATAGTTTTCATTTAAAATAGGGGTTGATTTTCTCCAAGGAGGGTATTATAATAGATAACCTAAATTTTAATTGCAGTTTTCTTCCTTATATATTATAAGGGGGAGTTGGAGTTTTTTTAAAACAAGATACTTCAATTTTTGTTTTCGTGTTATAATAATTTAATCGAGGTTTTTCTTGATTTTCTTTTTATTTTATGTTACAATACTGGAATGTAATATTGGAAAATGGGTAAGTATGCTAAATTTATAAGGTTGGTATATTTACTTGTCTTTTTAATCATAGAGAGGTGGATCGCTAATGCACAAGGAACAGTATGGAACTACTGAAAGAGTTACGTACTCTCGTATTCAAAAAGTTCAAGATCTTCCAAATTTAATAGCAGTACAAAAGGATAGTTACAATTGGTTTTTAGAGGAAGGACTTAGAGAAGTTTTCGACGACATAAGTCCTATTTCTGACTATGCAGGTTCTTTAGTACTTGAATTCGTTGACTATTATTTGGAAGAAACTCCAAAGTATTCCCAACAAGAGGCCAAAGAAAGAGATGCTAACTACTCTTGTCCTTTAAAGGTAAAGGTAAGACTTATTAACAAGGACACTGGAGAGGTTAAGGAACAAGAGGTATTTATGGGAGATTTCCCAATGATGACAGACAGTGGTACTTTCATCATTAACGGAGCTGAAAGGGTAATTGTAAGTCAGCTTGTCAGATCTCCTGGGGTGTACTTTGCGCAAGAAATTGATAAGTCCGGTAATAAATTATTTTCATCTACTGTAATACCGAACCGTGGTGCTTGGTTGGAATATGATACTGATTCTAACGGAGTGATTAGTGTAAGGATTGACAGGACGAGAAAACTTCCTGTTACCACTTTGTTAAGGGCGTTGATTTATCCTACTGATGAAGAGATTATCGAAGCATTGGGAGATACTAAGGAGCTACAAGCTACTTTAGAAAAGGAAGTCTCCAACACTAGGGAAGAGGCAATGCTTGAGATCTATAGAAAGTTAAAGCCGGGAGATCCTGCTTCTTTGGAATCTGCTGAGCCTTTAATCAACAACTTGTTCTTTGACGCCAGAAGATATGATTTGGCGAAGGTTGGTAGGTATAAGTTCAACAAGAAGCTTTCCCTTGTAAATAGAATTACAGGAACTTACTGTGCTTCTGATGTTATAAATGAAGAAACTGGTGAGATCCTAGCTTCAGAAGGGGACTTTATAACTCCAGAACTTGCTTTGGAAATTGAAAATGCCGGCATCTACTTTATGGATGTAATGGTTGACGAGCAAAAGGTTAGAGTTATAAGCAATAGATTTGTCAGTTTAGACTCCTTTGGTCTGGATATGGACTTTTCTGATTTAAGACTTTCTGAAAAGGTGTACTATCCTAAGATGAAGGAAATTCTTGAAGAAAATGAAACTGATGAAGATATCTACAATGCGATTAAGGAATCCGTTGCTGAGCTTAGTCCTATTCACATAACCCCTCAAGATATCCTTGCAAGTATTTCCTATGAATTCAACCTATTTTATGGTGTTGGTGATGTTGATGATATCGACCATTTAGGAAATAGAAGGGTGAGAGCAGTTGGTGAGCTTTTACAAAATCAATTTAGAATAGGTCTATCTAGGATGGAAAGGGTGGTTAAGGAGAGAATGTCCACTCAGGACCCTGATTTGGCAACTCCTCAAGCTCTTATCAACATTAGACCTGTTGTTGCTTCTATTAAAGAATTCTTCGGTTCTTCTCAGTTGTCTCAATTTATGGACCAGACAAATCCATTGGCAGAGCTTACACACAAGAGAAGGATGTCTGCTCTTGGACCTGGTGGTCTTTCCAGAGATAGAGCAGGGGCTGAAGTTAGGGACGTTCACGACTCCCACTATGGTAGAATCTGTCCTATAGAGACTCCTGAAGGACCAAATATCGGTCTTATTACCTCCATGACTACCTATGCTAGTCTAAATGAATATGGTTTTATTCAAACTCCATATAGAAAGGTAGTAAATGGTAAGGTTACAAATGAAATTCATAAGCTTACTGCAGATCAAGAGGATTTATATATTATCGTTCAAGCAAATGAACCTTTGGACGAGGAAGGAAACTTAATAAACGAAAGGGTTCTTGGTCGTGGATACTATGGTGAAAATGACATATATCCTCGTGAGGAAGTTCACTATATGGACGTAAGTCCTCAACAGATCGTATCTGTAGGTACGGCTATGATACCTTTCTTGGAAAATGACGACGCTACTAGAGCTTTAATGGGTTCTAACATGCAAAGACAGGCAGTTCCTCTTTTAAAGACCGATGCACCTATTATCGGTACTGGTATTGAACATAGGGCTGCCAAGGACTCTGGTGTTGTAGTTGTAGCAAAATCAGATGGTGTTGTAACTAAGGTTTCCAGTGATGAAATCCAAGTTACTAGAGATTCTGACAAGAGGGTTGAGTACTATAGAATTTTAAAATTTAAGAGATCTAATCAAGGAACCACTTTCAACCAAAGACCTATTGTAAAACTGGGCCAAAAGATTGCGGCTGGTGATGTTCTAGCTGATGGTCCTAGTACGGAAAATGGTGAAATTGCCCTTGGTAAAAATATATTGATTGCATTTATGACATGGGAAGGTTACAACTTTGAGGACGCCATGTTATTAAATGAAAAACTAGTTATAGATGACGTTTTAACTTCTGTTCACATTGAGGAACACGAGAGCGAGGCTAGGGAAACTAAACTAGGCCCTGAGGAAATCACTAAGGATATTCCTAATGTTGGTGAAGATATGAGAAAAGACCTGGATGATAGGGGTATTGTTCGTATTGGAGCCGAGGTAACCAGTGGAGACATCCTAGTTGGAAAGGTAACTCCAAAGGGAGAAACTGAGCTTTCAGCAGAAGAGAGACTTTTAAGGGCGATATTCGGTGAAAAGGCTAGGGAAGTAAGGGATACATCCTTAAGGGTTCCCCATGGCGAGACTGGTATTGTCGTTGATGTAAAGGTGTATACAAGAGCAAATGGAGATGAGTTATCTCCTGGTGTTAACCAAGTTGTTAGGGTATATGTGGCTACTAAGAGAAAGATTCAAGTTGGAGACAAGATGTGTGGTCGTCATGGTAATAAGGGGGTTGTTTCCAGAGTTTTACCTGTGGAAGACATGCCTTATCTTGATGATGGAACTCCAATTCAAATCGTGTTAAACCCTCTAGGGGTACCTTCACGTATGAACCTTGGTCAGGTTCTTGAAGTTCACTTGGGTCTTGCGGCTAAGAAGCTTGGATGGAAGGTTGCAACTCCTGTTTTTGATGGTGCCAGCGACTTTGATATCCTAGAGGCACTTGAACAGGCAGGCTACCCTACAAATGGTAAGTTGAGGATTAGGGATGGTAGAACTGGTGAACCATTCGACAATCCTGTAACTGTAGGTTATATGTATATGCTGAAGCTACATCACCTTGTCGACGAAAAGATTCACGCTCGTTCAACTGGTCCTTACTCCCTTGTTACACAACAACCTCTTGGTGGTAAGGCACAATTCGGTGGACAAAGATTTGGTGAGATGGAAGTTTGGGCATTGGAGGCATATGGTGCTTCCCACACTCTTCAAGAGATCTTAACTGTAAAATCCGATGATATTGTGGGACGTGTGAAGACTTATGAATCCATTGTAAAAGGAGAAAATATCCCTGAACCGGGAATTCCTGAATCTTTCAAGGTGTTGATTAAGGAATTGCAATCTCTATCCTTGGATGTAAAATTACTTGACAGCAGTCGTGGAGAAATTCAATTTAAGGAAAATATTGACGATGTATTAGACTTTAATAGTGTTGAGTATGAAAAGGGCGAAGAGGTAGTAAATGACTTTGAAAAGAAAAGTGAGAATTCAAATTTAGGATTTTCCGTTATAGAGAAAGATGAAGATTAGAAGATTAGTGAGTTGATGAAGGGAGACACTCTTTGGAAGAATTAAATACTTTTGACTCAATGAAGATTGGTCTTGCTTCTCCTCAAAAGATCAGACAATGGTCTTATGGAGAGGTTAAGAAACCTGAAACTATAAATTATAGAACTCTAAAACCTGAAAAAGAAGGACTTTTCTGCGAAAAGATTTTCGGACCTACTAAGGACTGGGAATGTAATTGTGGAAAGTATAAGAGAGTTAGATATAAGGGCGTAGTCTGTGAAAAGTGCGGGGTCGAAATAACAAAGGCTAAGGTTAGACGTGAGAGAATGGGGCATATTGAACTTGCTGCCCCTGTATCCCATATCTGGTACTTCAAAGGTATTCCGTCTAGAATGGGACTTTTATTGGATATGAGTCCAAGAGCCTTAGAAAAGATCTTATACTTTGCAAGCTATGTTGTAATTGAATCAGGCGATACTGATATGTATGAAAAACAACTCCTTACTGAATATGAATACTCTGAAGCCTGTGAAAAATACACTGAAGGTGTGGACTTTAAGGCTGGAATGGGAGCGGAAGCAGTAAAGGAATTGCTTTTAAATATCGACTTGGATAAGGAATATGAAGAGCTAAAGGAAGAATTACAAGGTGCTACTGGTCAAAAGAAGATTAGAATCTTAAGAAGACTTGAAGTTGTAGATGCCTTTATTGAATCTGGTAATGATCCATCATGGATGATCCTTGAAGCCATTCCTGTTATTCCACCGGATCTAAGACCGATGGTTCAGTTGGAAGGTGGTAGATTTGCTACTTCCGACTTAAATGACCTATATAGAAGGGTTATCAATAGAAATAATAGATTGAAGAGACTACTTGACATTGGAGCACCTGAAATTATCGTAAGAAACGAGAAGAGAATGCTTCAAGAGGCGGTAGATGCTCTTATTGACAACGGTAGAAGAGGTAAACCTGTTACAGGACCGGGAAACAGACCTTTGAAGTCCCTTTCCGATATGCTTAAGGGTAAAACTGGTAGATTTAGACAAAACCTACTTGGTAAGCGTGTTGACTATTCTGGTCGTTCTGTAATTGTCGTTGGACCTAATTTGAAATTCTATCAATGTGGACTACCAAAGAAAATGGCCCTTGAGCTATTTAAACCTTTTGTTATGAGAGAGCTTGTGGTAAAAGGTGTTGCCCACAATATTAAAAATGCTAAGAAGATGGTGGAAAGAGAAAGTGACAAGGTTTGGGATATTCTTGAATCTGTCATTCAAGACCACCCTGTACTATTGAACAGAGCGCCAACTCTACACAGACTTGGTATTCAAGCCTTTGAACCAGTGTTAGTGGAAGGTAAGGCTATAAAACTTCACCCTCTAGTTTGTACTGCTTATAATGCGGACTTTGACGGTGACCAAATGGCTGTCCATCTACCACTTTCTGTAGAGGCTCAAGCTGAAGCAAGACTTCTTATGATGTCTACTAACAATATCCTTGCGCCTAAAGATGGTAGACCTATTACAACTCCATCACAGGACATGGTGCTAGGTGCTTATTACTTGACTGCTGACGGTGATGAGGAAGAGCTTGTTAGAAGTTACCAAGACTATGATGAGATGATTAGGGCCTATGAAAATAAGATTATTCATACCCATACCATTGTAAATGTAAGGATTAAGAAGGATGCTAATGACAGGGGAAAACTTGTAAAATCCACTGTTGGTAGATTTATATTCAATAGCGGTATTCCTCAAGATTTAGGATATGTGGACAGAAGTTCTGATCCTTATTCATTAGAGGTGGATAAAATCGTAGACAAGAAGACCCTTGGTAATATCATTGACCGTTGCTTTAGAAAGCATGGTAACATTGGTACTGCAAGACTTCTTGACTATATCAAGGAAACTGGATACAAATACTCCACCCTTGCTGCAATTACAATTTCCATGTCCGACGTAGAAGTTCCCACTGCTAAGGAAAGAATTTTGGAAGAAGCAGATGAGGAAGTAACTAAGTACGAAAAATTACTTAGAAAAGGTCTTGTTTCCGAAGATGAAAGATATGATTTTGTTATAGATATTTGGAATAAAACTACAGATAGAGTTACAGATGCATTACTAGAAGAGTTGGATCCTAGAAACAACTTGGCTATCATGGCAAACTCTGGAGCCAGGGGTTCAACTAACCAAATTCGTCAGTTGGCCGGAATGAGAGGTCTTATGTCCTCTGCTTCAGGTAGGACCATTGAAATTCCTATAAAGGCAAACTTTAGGGAAGGTCTTTCTGTGCAAGAGTTCTTTATTTCCACCCACGGTTCTAGAAAGGGACTTTCTGATACTGCCCTTAGAACTGCGGACTCTGGTTACTTGACAAGACGTCTTGTAGACGTTTCTCAGGATATTATAGTTAGAGACGAAGACTGTGGAACCGACAGATATATCGTTGCTAAGGACTTTACTGAAGGTAAAGAAGTCATTGAGGAAATGTCTTTAAGAATTGTCGGTAGAACTGCCTTTGAAGACATCTTAAACCTTGAAACCGGTGAGCTTGTAGTTCAGAAAAATGAAATCATCACCGAGGACATCGCTGAGAAGATTAAACAACTGGGTATAAAAGAAGTGAAGGTTAGATCAGTTCTTGGCTGTAAGTCTGTTCATGGGGTTTGTGCTAAGTGTTATGGTAGAAACCTTGCAACTGGTAAACCTGTTAATGTTGGAGAGGCTGTGGGTATAATTGCGGCTCAATCCATTGGTGAACCAGGAACACAGCTTACCATGAGAACTTTCCACTCCGGTGGTATTGCGGGAGTTGGAATCACTCAAGGTCTTCCAAGGGTTGAGGAGTTGTTTGAGGCTAGAAAACCTAAGGGACTTGCATATATCACAGAAATTGACGGTAAGGTGTCCATTGTGGACAATAAGAAGCGTCACGACATACTAGTGTCAGGAGATGACGGCGAAGAGAGAGTTTATGCTATTCCTTATGGTGCTAGAATCAAGGTTAAAGAAGGAGAATATATCGAAAAGGGAGATCTATTGACTGAAGGTTCCGTAAACCCTCATGACATTCTTGAGGTAAATGGACCAGAAGGCGTTCAGGACTATATTATAAAGGAAGTTCAAAAGGTTTATCGTCTACAAGGGGTAGACATTGATGATAAGCATATTGAAATTATAATAAAACAAATGCTTTCTAAGGTTAAGATAGAGGCTTCCAATGACTCTGATTTCCTTGAAGGATCTATGGTCAGCCTAAGAGAATTTGAGATTGAAAATGAAAGATTACTGGAAGAGGGCAAAGAGCCTGCAGATGGTACAAGGGTATTACTTGGTATTACAAAGGCATCCCTTGCAACTGAATCCTTCCTATCCGCTGCAAGTTTCCAAGAGACTACAAGAGTCTTGACAGAAGCTGCTATAAAGGGAAAAGAAGACGAACTTCTTGGACTTAAGGAGAATGTAATCATAGGTCAATTGATACCTGCAGGTACAGGTGTTAAAAAATACAACACTATCAATATTAACTACGAGGGTATGGCTGAAGAGGAAGCTGAAGTTACGGAAGTAATTGAAGACGAAGAAGCTGAAACTGTAGAATAGGTATAAGCCGGGCCTTTGGTCCGGCTTTTTTAGTAAATCGAGGAATTACAGTACTCGGTTAAGGAGTTTTAGGAGGAGACTATGGATAATTTAACAGATGAATTGAAGGCTGCATTTGAATCTTTGAAGGAACAAAGTGATTTTCAAGAGGGCAATATCTTAGTAGTTGGTTGTTCTTCCAGTGAGATTGTAGGAGATAGGATTGGAACTAACTCTGACTTGGATATTGGTCACGAGGTGGCTAAGACCATGTTGGAGCTTACTAACGAAAATGGACTGTTTCTAGCTGCACAAGGCTGTGAACATATCAACAGGGCCTTGGTGGTTGAAAGGGAATGTGCTTTAAAATATGGTTTTGAAATAGTTTCTGTGGTTCCACAAAAAAAGGCAGGAGGATCTTTTGCTACAGAAGTGTACAAGCTAATGAAGGATCCTGTATGTGTGGAATTTATAAAGGCCGATTATGGAATGGACATAGGACAGACCATGATTGGAATGCATATGAAACATGTGTGCATACCCGTTAGACTTAGACCTAATAAAGTAGGTAAGACAATCGTAACAGGTGCGAGAAGAAGACCTAAGTTAATCGGGGGAGAAAGGGCGAAATACGCTTAAATCTTATTAATTGGAGAGAGAATGGAAGAGATAATAATAGAGGTGGACAACCTAAGTTTTAAATATGATCCCAATGCAATCAAGTACACTTTGGAAGATATTAACCTGAAAGTGGCAAAGGGAGAGTTTATTGCAATATTGGGTCATAATGGTTCTGGGAAGTCCACCTTAGCAAAACTTATAAATGGACAAATGAATCCAACTAAGGGGGAAGTCAGAGTAAAAGGACTTTCTACAGCAAAGGAAGAAAATATCCTGGAGATTAGAAAAACCTGTGGTATGGTCTTCCAAAATCCCGACAACCAAATCGTTGCAACCATAGTGGAAGAGGACGTTGCCTTTGGGCCTGAGAATCTTGGAATCAAGATGCCACAACTTAGAGAAAGAGTTGATAAGGCGTTGGAAACTGTAGAGATGACCGAATACAAGAGACATTCCCCTGCCCTTTTGTCTGGAGGTCAAAAGCAAAGAGTTGCAATTGCAGGAATTTTGGCCATGGACCCGGACTGTCTGTTAATGGACGAACCAACTGCAATGTTAGACCCAATTGGTAGACAGGAGATTGTAAATACCATGCTTAAACTAAATGAAAAGGGAAGCACGATAATACTTATTACTCATTTCATGGAAGAGGCGATCTTAGCCGATAGAGTACTGGTTTTTAACGAAGGGAAAATAAGCATGGAGGGAAAACCGAGGGAAGTTTTTTCTGAATTTAACCAGATGAAAAAATTGGGTCTAGATGTGCCACAGGTAACAGAACTTGCCTTTAGATTAAATCAAGATGGTTTTGATATACCAAAGGATATTCTTTCGGTGGATGAAATGGTGGATGTGCTATGGAAATAGAATTAAAAAATGTAAGCTATGTATATAATCCGGACAATCCCTTTACAAAAGTGGCACTGGACAATATCAATTTAACAATTGGCGAAAATGAATTTATAGGAATCATTGGACATACGGGAAGTGGAAAGTCCACCTTGGTACAGCACTTAAATGCTCTTAATCTGCCAACTTCTGGGGATGTAATAGTAGATGGAATAAATACAAAAGAGGATAGCGAAAACAAGAGAAATATTAGAAAAAAAGTGGGTTTAGTCTTTCAATATCCAGAGTATCAACTCTTTGAAGAGACCATCTACAAGGACATTGCCTTTGGTCCTGGGAACATGGGTTGTTCTGAGGAGGAGATCGAAGAAAGGGTTAAGTGGAGCTGTGAGATGGTAGATTTGGACTTTGAGAGGACAAAGGAGGTTTCTCCCTTTGACCTGTCGGGGGGCCAAAAGAGAAGGGCTGCCATTGCAGGTGTATTGGCTATGAAGCCAAAGTTTTTAATACTTGATGAGCCTACTGCAGGCCTTGACCCAAGGGGAAGAGACGCCATTTTAGCAAATATCCACAGACTTTTTAAGGAACAGAACATGACCATCATCTTGGTTTCCCATAGCATGGAAGAAGTGGCAAGACTGGTAAATCGAATAGTTGTCTTAGATCAAGGCAAGATTTTAATGGACGGAAAGCCAAGGGAAGTCTTCTCCCAGTATAAAGAGCTTAGGGAAGTTGGCCTGGGAGTTCCTCAAATCACAGAGCTTATGATAAAACTCAAGGAAAAGGGACTAGATGTTCCCACTGATGTCTTGACGGTTTCTGAAGGAGAAGAGGCTTTGAAGGAGTTTTTGAGGAGGGAAAAAGATGTTTAAAGATATAACTTTAGGTCAGTATTTCCCTGGAAATTCCTTTGTGCATCGTCTGGACCCAAGGGTAAAGATATATGGACTATTTGTATTTTTAATATCCGTCTTTATTGTGAATAATCTATTGATGTATCTTCCTTTGGCATTTATCCTATGGGGAATTACCTACAACGCTAAAATTCCCGTAAGGCTTTTGTTAAAGGGAATCAAGTCCCTTAGATTTATCATCATCTTAACTTTTTTGATAAATATCTTTGCAACGCCAGGGGAAGTTTTGGTAAAGTTTTGGATACTTAATATAACGAGGGAAGGTCTTTACTTTGCAACCTTTATGGGCCTTAGGCTTATTTTTCTAGTAACTTCCAGTTCCTTGTTGACCTTGACTACATCTCCCATAGCCTTAACAGACGGTCTGGAAGCCATTATGAAACCTCTTTCTAAAATTGGGTTTCCTAGTCATCAGCTGGCCATGATGATGACCATTGCCTTAAGGTTTATTCCTACATTATTTGACGAAGCTACTAAAATAATGAAGTCCCAGTCGGCAAGGGGTGCTGACTTTGAGTCGGGAAATATCTTCAAAAGGGCTAAAAATCTAGTTCCCTTGCTAGTTCCACTATTCATCAACTCCTTTAGGAGAGCAGACGAATTGGCAACTGCCATGGAGGCAAGATGCTACCATGGAGGCGAAGGAAGAACCAGGTTAAACGAACTGCGATTTGACAGAAAAGATTATGTGACCATGCTCTTGATGACCCTCTTTTTGGCAGGCTACATCTTGGAGAGAGTACTTTTATGAAGAATATGAAGGTAACGGTGGCATATGACGGTTCTAACTATTTTGGATGGCAAAAACAAGATGGCTATAGAACTGTGGAAGGTCAGATATTAAAGGCGATAAAGTCTGTTACTAAAGAGGATGTAAAACTTGCAACAGCTGGTAGAACGGATAAGGGAGTTCATGCCTATGGCCAGGTCTTTAACTTTGAAGTTTTAGACAAATATAGTACAGACAATATTAGAAGGGGTATCAATTCCCATTTAGTAGATGATGAGATAGTAATACAAAAGGTGGAAGAGGTCCCGCCAGACTTTCATGCAAGGTTTTCTGCAAAGGGAAAGTATTATAGATATATTCTCAACAACAACAGACTTATGCATCCGATGTTTAGAAGATATAAGGGAAACACCATCTATGAGCTGGATGTAGAAAGGATGAAAGAAGGGGCGGAAATCCTAGTAGGACACCACGATTTTCAGTCCTTTACAAATTCGAAGCCAGATGAACCAATCAACACAAAGAGGACTTTAGATAGTATAAAAATCAGTCAAAAAGGCCATGACTTTATTTTTGATTTTGAATCGGAAAGTTTTTTAAGAAATATGGTTAGGATAATAGTAGGTTCACTTGTCGAAGTCGGTAGGGGTAAAAAAGACTTAGACTGGCTTAAAGAGGCATTGATAAGGACCAATAGAAAAGCTGCAGGTCCGACGATTTCGCCGGCAGGGCTTTATTTGATGAAGGTCTACTATTAGTCCTTTAGGGTAAATAATACATACCTGGATAAATCATAGATAAGGTATGTTAAAAACTAGAAAATAACAAAAGCATCGTATAGAACACAGGTTCATAAACGATGCTTTTTTAATGCCTTATTACAAGTTGTTAATTTT
>NZ_JASBYU010000027.1 GCF_029983815.1 Lagierella sp. | reverse complement strand
TGAGATGTGGGAGGTGAGATGTGGGAGGTGAGATGTGGGAGATGAGATGTGGGAGGTGAGATGTGGGAGGTGAGATGTGGGAGATGAGATGTTAGAAATAATTTGAAAAGCAGTGGGAAAGCTGTTGGCTTTCCTTTTTTATAGATACTAATTTTACACCATCCTTTTATGAAAAGGTATATTCCTTCTATCATACTAAGGCGTTATAGTAAATTTTGTTAATGATTTCCTAAGGAATTAAAATTTAATAAGGGTAGAAGTTTTATCAATTTGGTACTTGATAGAAGCATTTTAAATGGTAATAAGATGAATTTTAAAAGTTTAAGCTATAAGAAATCAATTGCCTAACTTGATAGGTTCAACGTTTTAAATATAATTATAGAAAACTTGTAAACGTTTCTTGCATTATTTAATCTTTCGTTGTATAATTGACTTACAGCTCTAGTAATATTTTTTATTTTTTTCATTGAGTTAAACTCCGAGTAAGAAAGCCTGTTTTATAACGGGCTTTTTTACATGTAAAGATTTACACTAAATACAATTGCTATTTTATGACTCTTTTTAATATTCTAGGGATGTTGTATAATAGTAGTAATTGTGGAGGTGTGAAATATCGATAATAGAGATATAAAACCGGACAATATTGAACTATTGGTTTCAGTGTTGAGATCCGTCACCTTTGGCATGTTGGCAACAATATTTCCCATAGTATCCTTTCTTTTGTTTTTTATGCCAGGACCATCCATATGGCTTGGTGTTAAAAGGGGAGTACTTAAGGCAGCTTTGTCCACTTTTATAGTTTCCATTATTATGGGCTTATTTGGTGGACTTCAATTTATGGGCATTTATCTGTTGATTTCAATGCCAATTGTGGTAATAACCGTAATTTTAATTAAAGAAAAGAAAAAGAGTTCACAGATTATTGGAATAAATGTTTTGGCTTTGGTACTCATGGCTATAATTTTTTCAATCAATCTAACATATATCCTTAAGATAGATATTGTAGGACAAGTTAGTCTTGCTATTGATAAGATGGGCAAAGATGTTATAACAATTGTGGAAAATGCTGGAATGTCTCAATTAGTAGGAAGTAAGAATGAGATTTATCAAGTTATAAAATTGATAAAATTGAGTTTGCCTGGAACTTTAGTGGTTTCGGGTATATCTTTAATTGTGCTATCCTACATCTATGCAACTAATATGTTGCATAAGGACAATTATAAGCTTGAAAATAGACTTAGATTTATTGATTTGAGGATGGACATAAAGGCGTTAATTCCCATATCGATCTTAGCCATAGTCCTAGGCATTGCATATATTACAAAATTCAGGTATTTTGATATCCTATATGTAAATGCAATTTCAGTTGTAGGATTTTTGTTTATGATGGCGGGGATTTTTACGATTGATTATTATTTTATTAATAGAATGCCTAAGCCACTACGTTTTATTATACCGATTTTAGTGATTGTTCTATTTAAAGGATCCTATTTTTATATGCTTGTGGGGTTGATAGATATGTTTGTTAATTTCAGAAAGAGATTTAAAAGGATAGAAAATGAAAAAATTTAATATTTATAATTTGGCAGACAAGGTGCCATTTTACATTTTTATGATAATCTGCTCCGTAACAATATTCTATTATAATAGGGTCTTTGGGGTTATAGCCTTTGCCATTACTGGTTTTTTAGCTTTTTATGAAGTTAGAAGCCTTTCTGAAAAGAAGGAAGAGCTTGAAGAGTATATGGAAAACTTCAATGAGAAATTTGATGAAGTTACTAGAAGAGCTATTTTTTCAATGCCTTTTCCCCTGGTTATATTAAATGACGGAGGAAAGATTATTTGGCACAATTCAAATTTCAAAAACTTAATTGATGAGGAAGAGCCTACTTTAAATTTAGAAATTTCTGAAGTATTTCCTGAAGTTAATATGGAATCACTGCCAGAGGACAATCAATTTATACCTATAGAATATAAAGGTGACTTTTATAGGATGTTCATAAACACCTTTGTTGATAGCAAAGCAGAAAAAAACGTACTACTCTACATTGTTGAATACACAAATGAGAAAAATTTGGAAAACTTGCTCTTGGACGAGTCTATTTCTGTTATCAATTTAAATGTTGACAATTACGATGAATTAAGTGAAAACACCGACGATACAAATAGACCTATGGTCTTTGCAAAGATTGATAGTATAATAAATAACTTTGCATCGGAGCATGAGGGCTTTGCTATAAAATACGAACAAGAGGACTACACCATTGTCATGTCCTATGAAAACTTGCTTAAGGCCATCAAGTCGAAGTTCTATATTCTAGATGAAGTTAGGGAAATCGAAGAAGGAAATAGAATTCCTGCTACGTTGAGTATAGGCGTGGGAACATTGGAGAAGAATCCACTTGAAGCACATAAGTCTGCAAGGGCATGTTTAAACATAGCTTTGGGACGTGGTGGAGACCAGGCAGTTGTAAAGATGGAAGATCACTTTGAGTATTTTGGAGGGAAAAATCAATCCGTATCTAAAAATTCAACTGTAAAGGCCAGAGTTATGGCAAATGGTTTAATTAAACTTCTGGAACGTTCTGGAGATGTGTTTATCATGGGTCATAAAAATCCAGACATGGACTCCTTAGGGTCTTGTCTTGGGGTAATGGAATTGGCAAAGAAGCTAAATAAGAACTTCTATATTGTATTAAAGGAGATAACTCCTGCAATTGAAAAGATCTACAATTCTCTAATGAAGAACTACCCTAATACTGAAGATTTTAATATTAAGGACATCTTTATAAAGCCTTCCGATGCTGTTGACCTATGTAAGAATGATTCTGTAGTGGTGGTGTTAGACCATCATAGAAAAACCAGTTCAGAAGCGCCAAAACTCTTGGAGATTTCAAAAAATATTATTTTGATAGATCACCATAGAAGAAGCTCTGACTATATTGACAATGCTATTTTAACTTATTTGGAGCCCCATGCTTCCTCAACTTCAGAGCTTATTACCGAGATTTTATTCTATTCTTCTGATAGAATGAAGATACCTAAGGTAATTGCTGAAGCACTACTTGCAGGAATAACTGTGGACACTAAAAACTTCATTTTACAAACTGGAGTTAGAACCTTTGAAGCTGCGTCCATCTTAAAAAGACAAGGGGCAGACAGCATTAAGGTTAGACAACTCTTTAGAAATGATATAAGTACAGTTAGACAAAAGGGAGAAGTGGTTTATAAGGCAGAGATTTATAGAGATAGGATTGCCATTGGTACTTTGGAAGAGGTTTCTGATGACAATATCTTAATAGCGGCTCAAGCTGCTGATGAACTTCTAAATATGAATAATATCGAAGCGGCTTTTGTTGCGACAAAGCTTAAGAACAAGATTCATATTTCTGGAAGAAGCCTTGGAGATATCTCCGTTCAACTGATTTTAGAAAAGTTGGATGGTGGAGGACATTTGACCTCGGCGGGTACTCAAATGGATATCCCGATGAAAGAAGCTGTTGAAGAATTGAAGAAAGTAATAGATGAATATTTACAGGAGGACAAAGATGAAAGTAATACTGATAGATGATGTTAAGAAACTAGGACAAAAGGGAGACTTGGTGAACGCCAAAACTGGATATGCAAGAAACTACCTATTTCCAAATGGTCTTGCTATAGAAGCAACTAAGGATAACTTAGCCAATTGGAAGGAAGAACAAAAGAAGATTGAAGCTAAGAAGGAAAAAGATAGAGAAGAAGCTTTACAATTAAAAGAGGAATTGGAAAGTTCAGGAATTGTTATTAAAGCTAAGGCAGGAGAAGGAGATAGACTTTTTGGTGCGGTTACACCTATGGATATCTCTAAGGCTTTAAGGGAACAAAAAAACATCCAAATCGATAGAAGAAAAATTGAACTTAAGGAAAATATTAGAAATATTTCCAGTGTTACAGTTCCTGTAAAACTTTATCATGAAGTTACCGCTTTCTTAAAAGTGGATGTTGAAAGGGAGTAGTATGGAAGAAAATTTGGAAACTAAATTATTTCCAAATGACATAAATGCTGAGATGTCCGTTTTAGGGTCTATGATTTTGGATAAACATGCCATAGATACTGCAACGGGCATTTTAAAATATGATGATTTCTATGCAGGAAAAAATGCAGAGGTCTTTAGAGGTATAATCAACCTCTATGAAAAAGGAGAGCAAATAGACTTTATAACCCTTTCTGATGAGCTTAAAAAGGAGGGAAAACTAGATTTTGTAGGGGGCATTGAGTACCTTATGACCTTGACTGAAATGGTTCCAGGTCCTACAAATGTTCAGGCCTATGCTCAAATTGTAAGTGAAAAATCCACCTTGCGATACCTGATTAGAACTGCCGATGAAATTATGAAGATGTCATATGGAAATCAAGAAGCATTGGAAGTATTAGAATTTGCAGAAAGTTCCATCTACAAATTAAGTCAGTCTAATTCCAAAACCGATTTGGAAAAGATATCTCTTGTTTTAGGCAAGACCTTGGACCAAATAAACGAAATGAGTCTAAAAGAAGGCGGAATTACTGGTATTACTACAGGTTTGACAGATTTGGACAGACAGCTTTCCGGCTTTCAAAAGTCTGACCTTGTCCTCATTGCTGCAAGACCTTCCATGGGTAAGTCAACTTTGGCTTTAAATATGGCTTTGGCGGCGGCTCTTAGTAAAAAATCCGTAGCTATATTTTCTCTGGAGATGAGTAAGATGCAGCTCACTCAAAGGTTTTTAAGTTCTTTATCTCATATAGACCTTCAGGACATTATAAGTGGTAAGATTCCAGAGGATTCCTTTGAAACTTTGGGAAAGGCCATTAGTATACTGGAAGAGGCTCCAATCTACCTTGACGACACTTCAAGTATTTCCCTTACAGAACTTAGGTCTAAGGCAAGGAGGCTATCATCTAAAGAAGGTCTTGATATTTTATTCATAGACTATTTACAGCTTATGACGGATGGGTCAGGAAGAGGAGAAAATAGACAACAGGAGATATCAAATATATCTAGGGGATTGAAGGGACTTGCGAAGGAACTAAATTGTCCTGTAATAGCACTTTCCCAACTTTCAAGAGCTGTTGAACAGAGAACGGACAAAAGGCCAATGCTTTCAGATATGAGGGAGTCAGGAGCCATTGAGCAGGATGCAGACATTGTTATGATGATATATCGTGACGATTATTATAATCCTGAGACTACTGAAAGGCCAAATATTACAGATTTAATTATTGCAAAACATAGAAATGGACCAACTGGGTCAATACAGATGTACTTTAATAAGGAACATTCCAAATTTACTGATTTGGAATTTGAGTATACCGACGAAAATTATGGAAACGAATAGATGTTTAATTTCAGAAAATGAACTTACGATAGATAAACTCACAATAGAGGATGCCCATAATATGACCGACTGGGAAAATCACGATAATGAGCTGTTTATAGACTACAACCTAGGTGGATATAGCGAAAATTTTTTAACCCTTTGGTACTATTCTAAGGGGATTGGCTTTAGAAACAAGTACTATGGCGTTAAAATACATGGAGAATTGATAGGGTATATAGGAATTAAGGACATTAGCTATTTCAAGAAGACCTCTGTACTAGGAATTGTTTTTAACCCTGCCTATACATCTCAGGGATATGGTTACAGAGCTTTGAATCTTTTTTTGAAATATTATTTTAATGTGCTTAAAATGAAAGAAATGACTTTAGATGTCAATTTGTTCAATGAACGAGCCATTAGATTGTATAAAAAGCTAGGTTTTAAATATAAGTTTGAATATCTAGGACTTTTTGAAAATCAACAAATAGATTTTGAAGACCCCTATTATAGTCGGTTCAAAGAATATTTTTCGATTAGTTCAGGAAAGATATACTCTAAAATTTATTGTATGGCCCTTACGAAGATGGATTATGAATTAGGAGCTGTAAGTAATGACTTTTAATATCGACAATTTCAATATAGATCTAGGAGAAACACCTATTGAGAATCTCTTTTTGGACCTTTTTTTGCCCTTGGCTTCAGGAAATGATGTCAAGCTTTACTTATATCTTTTTAGACAGGTTTCCAAAGAGGGAAATGGGTTTAAATTTGATGAAAAAATTATTTCAAGGGATTTAAATATGACTCTGGAGGAGATAGATTCCAGTTTAAAACATTGGCTGGAAGAAGGTATAATAAAACGAAAACTCAAACCAGGTAACAATGAATATGAATATACCTTTTTATCCATTAGGGAACTTCAACTGGGACAAAAATCCTTTTATGAATACGATAAAAACGAAGATACTCCAAAAACTTTCAATGAAAATGCAGAGATGTTTAATTGGATTGAAAACTTTTTACAAGTTCCTCTTGGCACCAACACCATTATAGAGATTACGGAATTTCAGCAGGAAACTGGTGTGGATTCTGAACTTATTAAAAAGGCTTTTGAATACTCCTTTGAAAAGAGAGATAAAAAGAACCCTAACTATGTTATGGGAATTTTGAAAAATTGGGTAGTGGATGGCATAAAAACCATGGCTGACTACAACAAGATGTTGGATGAGGAGAAGAAGAGAAAGGCAAATATAAAAAAGAGAAGATCCTACTATAGACCTGCAAAAAACGGAGAAGCCAATAAAAATATTGACGAAAGTCCGGAAATGATAGCTTTGCGAAAAAAACTTAAAGAGAGAGATAGGAACTTAAGCAATGAATGAATTTGATAGAGCTGGGAAAATTTTGGAAAATAGAAGAAGGGAAATGGAAAACTTACAGGCTTCTAGGAAAGATGAAGTTTCAAAGAAAATTCCTGGCTATAAGAAATTGACAAGAGATATTGCCCAGGCTAACATAAACTATCTCTACGAAATGAGAAAATCAGATGGTGGAGATGCTAAAGATTGCCTTCAACTTGTGAAAGATTTAAAGTCCAAGAGGGACGACCTTCTTGAAAAAAATGGCTACCCAAGAGATTACACTGAAAGACAGTATTACTGTAATATATGTAATGATACTGGAGAAGTAAATGGAAATGTCTGTAAGTGTAAAAAGGACATAATAATAAGTGAAAAGATAAAAAATGCATCTTTGCATTCTGGAGTAGAGGAAGAAAACTTTGAGAATTTTGATTTTGAAATTTTTTCCAATGAAAAACCTGAGGGAAAGCCTGCAAGTCCCAGGGATCTGGCTAGGTTTTACTATGATGAGTTCAAAGACTATTGTAAAAACTTTTCATCATCATCAAAGTCCCTATTTATCACAGGCCCAGTAGGTACGGGAAAGACCTATTTTTGTAACTGTATTTCCCATGAGCTTTTAGCTAAGAATGTAAATGTAGTGTATTTGACATCTGCAGATTTAATGAAGAAACTGAGAAACTACAACTTAGGTTCCTTTGAATTCGAGGAAAAGAACAGGCAGGACTACCAATTAATCATTGAATCAGATTTACTTATTATCGACGACTTGGGTTCGGAACAGATTAGTCAGTACAACGTCTCCAACTTATTCAATCTTATAAATGAGAGACTAAATAAGAAAAAACCAGTGATAATTTCCACTAATGTAAGTTTTAGTGAGATTAGAGAGTTATATGACGAAAGAATTTACTCACGTCTTAAAACCTATGAACTCTACACCCTATATGGTGAAGATTTGCGAGGGGATAGATTTTAAAAATTTGAATTAGGACATGGAAACTGGTACTATGGAATTAATTCAAGTATTTACTTGAAATTAACAATGGAGGTATAAGATGAAGAAAAAATTGATGATACTTTTGGTAGCTCTGTTACTACTTGTTCCAGTAGCTTGTAAAAAAGCGGATGACAAGTCAACAGAGGCTCCTACAACTGATGGAGCAACAGATACTACTGAAAGTGCAAGTGGAGATGAAAAGTTAGACTTTGAAGGAAAGACTATGAATGTAGTAACGACTTCAGACTCCTACAAGGAACTTTTTGATGAATTTGCTAAGGAAACAAATGCAAAGGTAGAATTTTTATCCATGAGTTCTGGAGAAGTTATCTCTAGAATTGAAGCTGAAGGTGGAAAGCCGATGGCAGACCTTTGGTTTGGTGGTGGAATTGACGCTTTTATGGCGGCTAAGGACAAGGGACTACTAGAATCCTATGTTCCTAAAGCGAAGGACACCGTAGATGAAAGATTTAGAGACCCTGAAGGATATTGGAATAGTAAGGGACTTACTGTTGTAGGATTTTTAGTGAATGAAAAGGCGTTACAAGAAAAGGGCCTAGAAGCTCCTAAGACTTGGGACGATTTGGCAGATCCAAAATATAAAGGACAAGTAATCATGGCCAACCCTGCGATTTCAGGAACTAACTATGCAGCTGTTAAAGCACTTTTAGATACTAAGGGAACAGAAGAAGGATGGGACTACCTATCAAAATTAAATGACAATATAGAATTTTATGGAAAAAGAGGTAAGGACCCTGAAGAAAAGACTGTTTCCGGTGAATTTAATATTGGTATAATTCCAGCGGATAAAAAATCTTTTGATGTAGCAGAAGAAAACGACCTAAAGGTTGTATATCCTGAAGATGGTATTCCATGGGTACCAGAAGGAGTAGCTATATTTAAGGGTGGAGATGGCACTGAAATAGCCAAGGCATTTATAGACTTTATGCTAAGACCTGAAAATCAAGCTAAATTAGCAAAGTTAGATGGTAAGGATTCTTCACAGATGATAGTTAAGGATGTTGAAGGATTTGACTTAGGACTTCCTGAAGATAAATTGATGGATATCGACATTTCTACTTTTGGTTCACAAAGGGAAGAAATCTTATCAAAATGGGAAGAGATGACAAAGAATAAATAGGTGAACAATGGATAGATCGCAAAAGTATAAAATATTAGACAAGGGTATAAGGATAATCATTATCTCACTAGTATTTTTATTTGTGATCTATCCTTTTTTATGCGTTTTTTTAAAGGCATTTTACATAGATAACAAATTAGATTTTACAGCCTTTAAATTTTTAAAAGACGAAAACCATCTGTTGATAAACTCCATAAAAACAGGTTTTCTGACAGCTATAGTTTCCACATTTATAGCAACTTGTATCGCCCTTTTAACCCTGTTTACCAACAAATGGGGAAAGAGAATAATAGTTTTTATACTGCTTTTAACAATGGTAACGCCGCCATTTATCTCGTCTTTAACCTATATCGAACTCTTTGGTAGAAATGGATTTATAACAAAACACATACTGGGATTAAGTTTAAACCCTTACGGCCTTTTAGGTATAGTTTCAGTTCAAACCCTAGGATTTACATCTTTAAATGCAACCCTTTTAATTGGTTATCTCGATTCCTTTGACATGACCATGATTGAGTCTGCAAAGTCCCTTAGGGCATCAACCACAGCAATAGTTAAGGACATCATCCTACCGTTGATGGTGCCGCCTATAGCAGTTTCAGTGCTACTTAGTTTTATTAAATCTGTTGCGGATTTTTCAACGCCAATGTTAATTGGTGGGGCTTTTAACACTTTGGCAACAGAGTCCTATCTGTCAGTTATTGAAAAGGGTAACACCATGCGAGCTGCTGCCATGTCCATTGTGATATTTTTACCCTCAATCATAGTGTTTTTTGTATACACCTACTTTTTAAAAAGACAAAACTCAGCATCAAAAATAATGAGAAGTTCCCAAGTAAAATTAAAAAAATCAGGAATTTACTATATCATAGCTGCTGTGGCCGTATTCTTCATTATATGGATTAGCATTCAGTACATTGCAATATTCATGTCCTCATTTACAGGAAAATCCAAAGGCAATATCTACTTTACTTTGGACAATATCAAACAGGCTATTCCATATATAAAGACTAGCTTTATAAGGTCTATTGTATACTCAGTCATTGCAGGGTTGATAGTTTCCTTTCTAGGCCTTTTGGTTTCCTACTATTCATATTTAAGGGGAATAAAGCATATGAAGATACTGGATATGTTGTCCAATCTTCCCTATATAATTCCAGGAACATTCTTTGGTTTAGGGTATATATTTGCATTTCACGACTATCCCTTTAAGTTGACTGGAACAGCTGCCATAGTCATCCTAAACTTGATTTTTAGACAGCTTCCTCTAGCAATTAGAGCGGTACAATCGAAGATGACACAGATTACAAAAGCTACGATAAATTCATCTAAGGACTTAGGGGCCCATGAGCTCAACACCTTTAAAGACATAGTTTTACCCATGTCAAAACAAGGACTTTTTCTATCCTTTACCAATACCTTTATTTCCTCTATGACAACTATTGGATCAATAATCTTTTTGGTATACCCAAATAGAAAACTTGCTACCTTGGTGCTATTTGACCTGGTTTCAAGTGGTAAATACAATATTGCTTCGGTTCTAAGTTCTGTAATTATCATAATATGCTTAATTTTCAGCCTAACATCATATAGACTACTTCATAGGAGGGACAATGTTTTTAGAGATAATTAACCTTAAGAAAAAATATAAAGATAAATACGCATTAAAGGACGTTTCCTTTACCTGTGATGAAAAGAGTATACTATGTCTACTTGGACCCTCTGGATGTGGTAAGACGACAATACTACAATGTATTGGAGGATTTACGGAAATTACCGAGGGAGATATAAAGATACAAGGAAGGTCTATAGTGAACATTCCAGCAGAAGATAGGCCCATAGCAACGGTCTTTCAATCTTTGGGACTTTTTCCTCATATGACGGTTTTAGAAAATATAACCTATGGACTTAAATTTAGAAAAGTTTCAAAAAAAGCTAGAATTGAAGAAGGTCGGCAGATGCTTAAACTCTTGAACTTGGAAGGCTATGACAATAAAAAGGTCACAGACCTTTCAGGGGGAGAACAACAGAGAGTTGCAATAGGAAGAGCTTTAATAGTAAAACCAAAAATCCTTTTACTAGATGAACCTTTTTCGAATCTCGACACAAAACTAAGAGAGAGCTTAAGAATGGAATTACTTAGAATAAGGGATATCTTTGGAATTACAATTATATTTGTGACCCATGACCAAGAGGATGCTTTTACAATTGCAGATGATATAATCCTTATGAATAAGGGTGTAATAGAGCAAAAGGGAACGGGTAGAGAAATATATAATCATCCAAAGACAAAGTTTTCCATGGAGTTTGTAGGACGTTCCAATAAAATAGATGAAAATCATTTTAATCGACCAGAAAGAATTATAGAAGATGAAAATGGTGTAGAAGTCACTGTAAAATCGAAGATTTTTAAAGGAGCTTTTATTGAATACTCCCTAGACTACAAGGACAAAGACTATAAGATGGTTAAGTTAAATGATGAAAAGGAACTTCAAATAGGCGATAGAATAAGAGTAAAACTTCCAAAAAACAAGATATAGGAGAAAAAATGGATAAGATTATTAAGGAATTAGAAGTCATCGACATAACAGAAGAAGGAAAGGGAGTTTGCAAA
This sequence comes from Lagierella sp., assembly GCF_029983815.1. Classification (GTDB taxonomy): domain Bacteria; phylum Bacillota; class Clostridia; order Tissierellales; family Peptoniphilaceae; genus Mediannikoviicoccus. The sequence goes on along the minus strand of NZ_JASBYU010000027.1, from coordinate 3,403 downwards.
AAGGACAATAAGGTCTATTTTGTGGAAAATGCAAGTTTTGGTGAAATTGTAGATATTAAAGTTATCAAGGAAAAGAAAAATTTTGCCGAAGGAATAAAAGTAAATACTATAAGGAAAAGTGACTTTTATGAAAAACCAGATTGTCCCTACTTCTATAGTTGTGATGGCTGTAGCACCATGGACATCGAATATGAAAAAGAGCTGGAATTGAAAGTTCAAATGGTAAAAAATAAACTTAAAAGAATTGGAAAGTTAAATCTGGACTCCATTGAAATCACAAAATGTCCTACAAGGGAAGGATTTAGAAATAAGATAGAATTTAAAGTAAACAAAATGGGACAAATAGGTTACTATCGTGCAGGTAGTCATCAGCTAACAGCAATAGACAGCTGTATAATTGCGGGAAAAAACACCAACCTTTTAATACCAAGACTTAAAGAGTTAATAAAAGAACATAGAATTTCAGGATATGATAGAAATAGCAAAAGTGGAGAAATTAAAAATATCACCATAAGGGAAAATAAAAAAGGCGAAATACAGCTTACTCTAACTGTAAGAAAGTTGACAAGAGAAATAGAAAAGCTTTTGAAAGATATTAAAGAACTGGACAATATCATTGAAGTCCACTACTCCATAAATGAAGATAGTAAATCAGAAATTATGAAGAGTACAACTTTGTATTTTCGAAAAAAGGACTATACAGATACAATAGGAAAGCTTAAGTTTAAAATATCCCCAAGGTCCTTCTTTCAAACCAATGCCCTTATGACAGAAAAGTTATACGAAGAAGCAGTTAGGCAGATGAAATTAAAAGGTACAGAAAAGATACTGGATCTATACTGTGGAATTGGAAGCACTAGCCTTTACTTTGGTCAATATGCAAGAAAAGTTATAGGCGTGGAAATTGTAAAAGATGCAGTAAAAGACGCAAATGCCAACAAAGAGATTAACGGATTAAATAATGTTGAATTTGTCTTAGGTAAGAGCGAAAATGAAATTGCTAGACTATTAGAGAAAATAGATATATTGGTAGTAGATCCACCAAGAAAAGGACTGGATAAGAAATTAATACAAGAGGTGTCAAAATCTAAGTTAAACAAGATAATGTACATCTCCTGTAACCCAGGAACATTGGCAAGAGACCTTGGACTGCTAGAAGAAATAGGCTTTGTGACAAGGGAAGTTAAATTGGTGGATATGTTTGTTAATTCAATGCATGTTGAAATTGTGGCATTGTTAGTTAAGGGTAAGAATCAATAAGTATTTAGATTTATTAACCTATCAAAAGAAAGGATATGAGTTTTAAACTTAGACAATACAAAAAAATTTTTATTATACGAAACTGAAGACAGCCAAGTTATATCAGACGTTCTGATTATGAATGAAACTATATGGATGACACAAAAACAAATGGCAAAGCTTTTTGGTGTAGGGGTGCCAGCTGTTAGCAAGCATCTAAGTAACATTTTTAAAGAAGGAGAATTGGAAGAAAATCGAACAGTTTCCAAAATGGAAAAAGTTCAGAATGAAGGCGATAGAACTGTAAAAAGAGAAATAGACTACTATAAATTAGATACAATTATTGCCCTAGGCTATAGAATTAATTCAAAAAAAGCAACGAAATTTAGAATTTGGGCTACAAGTGTTTTAAAAGAGTATATGATTAAAGGTTTTGCTTTAGATGATAAAAGACTGAAACAGGGAAAAGACTTGTTTGGAGAAGATTATTTCCAAGAATTATTAGAAAGAGTCCGCTCAATTAGAGCCAGTGAAAGAAGAATTTGGCAAAATATCACTGACATTTTTGCAGAAATATCAATAGACTACGATAAGGACTCAGAGATTACAAGACTTTTTTATGATAATGTACAAAATAAATTCCATTACGCTATAACAGGACAACCAGCAGCGGAAATAATTTATTCTAAAGCAGATAGAAACAAGGTCAACATGGGACTTACATCATGGAAAAATTCTCCTGACGGTCGTGTTATAAAGTCTGACACTTAAGTTGCAAAAAATTATTTAAGTGAAAAAGAAATAAAGCAGTTAGAAAGAAATGTTTCTGGTTATTTTGATTATATAGAAGATTTAATTGATAGAAGAAATACTTTTACAATGGAAGAATTTGCTATAAGTATAGATAGGTTTCTAGAGTTTAGAGAATACAAGATATTAGAAGGGTATGGGCAAGTTTCAATGAAGGATGCCAAGAAAAAAGCGTCAAAAGAATATGAAGCCTTTAATAAAACTCAAAAGATAGAATCAGATTTTGATAAAAGAATAAAAAAACTTGTAGATAACAATAAGTAGTCCCATTATTATTAATGGGGTTTTTATAGTATTAACTAAAGTTATCTAGAATTTGTGGTCTTGTTAATTTGGGGAATTGAAGGGGAAATCATTATGAAGAAAACAGCTGTGTTAATTTATGATTCTTTTTGTAATTTTGAAATTAGTGTTGCCCTTGAAATTTTGGCACCACATAATAGAGATATTGTTGTTATTGCAAAGAGCAAGGAAGCTATTTTAAGTGAAGATGCTTTAAGAGTTTTACCTGATAAAACTATATTTGAGTTAGATATTAATGAATATAATAGTTTTTTATTGCCAGGTGCATCAGATATAAAATCTGCAATCGAAGACCCTGAAATCAATAGGTTTATGATTTTTGGTGACAATTATAAAGCTCTGAGAATTACGAAAAGAGTGTTCGAAAATATCTTCTAAATACTTACTTGTAGAAACACAGGACGATTTTGATAAATTTTGAAAATAATGACATTGTGTTGACAATGCACGAATTTAATTGTATAATTAAGTCAAAGGGGATGAGGAAATGGCTACTACAAATTTAAATATAAGAACAGATAAAGAGATTAAAGAAGCAGCAGAAAAAATCTATTCTAGATTAGGATTAAACATGACAACTGCTATCAACATGTTTTTAAGAGCTAGTATAAGAGAAAGTGGAATTCCTTTTGATTTAAAACTAAATGTTCCTAATAATGAAACCATAAAAGCTATAGAAGAAGGAAGGTCGATATCTAAAGATAAAAACGTAAAGTCCTATGATAATATGGATGAACTAAGGTCCTCTCTTGAAGTATAAAATAAAGTATACTAGTAGATTTAAAAAAGATCTAAAGCAAGTTAAAAAACAAGGGAAAAATATTGAAAAGTTATTTTATGTTATTGAAAAAATAGCAAAAGATGAGATTCTCGATGAAAAATATAGAGACCATTCATTAATTGGAAATTATAAGGGGACTAGAGAATGTCATATAGAGCCAGATTTTTTACTAATTTATGAAAAATTTGAAGAATTTTTAGTTCTATCACTAATAAGAACTGGCTCACATTCAGATTTATTTAAATAATATAATTAAGCATCTAGAAAATT
>NZ_JASBYU010000026.1 GCF_029983815.1 Lagierella sp. | reverse complement strand
ATTAACATGTGGTTTTGTTCTTTCAAATTTTGATTTTCCCATTATATCCCCCTTGATAACGTATACTTTTATTCTATTCTAATATAGACATGGGAATTAATCAACTGTAAGGGCCTAATTATCAAAGAAATTTTATATTTTCTTAATAATTCCGGTCTTATATTGAATTTCCACGTCTTATGGAGATTTTATTAAAGATATTTAATAAATCATCCATTTTTGCATTTTCCTTTTCTTTTTCATTTAAATCCAAGATAACTTCCCCTTCATGAAGCATAATCAACCTATCTCCATATTCAATTGCATGGCCCAAGTTATGAGTCACCATAAGTGTAGTAAGTTTTCTATCTTCTACGAGTTTTCTTGTTATCTCCATCACCTTTTCAGCAGTCTTAGGATCTAGGGCCGCAGTGTGCTCGTCCAATATCAAAAGTTCTATATCCGATAGAGTTGCCATCAATAAAGAAATGACTTGTCGTTGACCTCCTGACAACTTCTCCATTGGTATATCCAGTTTATTTTCTAGACCAAGGCCAATTTCTTGAAGTTTTTCTTGATAGAACTTTCTTTTATTTTCATCTAAAACTTTAGTAAGATTCCACTTTTTATTTTTATTTTCAGCCAACAATAGATTTTCAAAGACAGTCATCGTCGAACAATTTCCCAAAGCGGGATTTTGAAATACTCTTCCAATATATCTATACCTCTGAAAATCTTTTGTATTGGTTATTTCCTTACCCTTTAGGAAAACTTCACCAGAGTCAACTCCCACTCCTCCACTAATTATATTCAAAAGGGTGCTTTTACCAGAGCCATTGCTTCCAATTATTGTAACAAATTCTCCGCTTTTAAAATCTAAATTCAAATCTTTAAATAAAATTGTAGGATTTGGACTAGTTTTATTGAAGGTCTTTTTAATATTTTTAAGTTCTAACATCCTCTTCACCCTTCCTACTTATTACAAGTATCACCAAAAATATAATCGCAGTTATTAACTTCATACTATTTGGCGAAAGTCCTATCATGATTGCAAGGGCAATTATACCCCTATATATGATAGAGCCAAGTATTACCTTTGTCGTATCCTTTAAAGGCAGATTCTTAAAGACTTTTACCCCAATTATTACAGAAGCAAGCCCAATAATCATGGACCCTGTTCCCATTGAGATTTCAAAAAATCTTTGGTGCTGCATCATTACCGCTCCTGCAGCACATACAAGAGCATTTGCCATAACAAGGCCTAAAATTTTTGTATTATCTGGGTTTTTGCCCAGTAATTTAACTAAGATTGGATTGTTACCTGTTGCTTTAAGTAAATAACCGGACTTAGTCTTTAAATATAGATCAAGTGCTATTTTAAAGATAAGTGCCAATATTAAAACTACAAAAAGCATTTTATATCTTCCCAAAAAAGAAAGGGACATAGGTCCTTCTCCATTAAAAATTGTCCTTTCATTGAATACTGGAACATTTGATTTGCCCGCTATAAATAGATTTATTGTATACAGCCCCGTCATAACTATGATTCCAGATAATAAATCCTTAACCTTTAACTTAACATGGATTAACCCAGTTATAAGTCCTGCAATTCCCCCTGCAATTATAGCCATTAGTAAGGCTATTTCGCCACCATAGCCCCTTAAAATAAAATAGGTTGAAATGGCCCCTCCAAGGGGAAAGGTTCCGTCTACTGAAAGGTCGGGAAAATTTAAAATTGAATAAGTTATATAAAGACCTAAGGACAATATTCCAAAGATTAGTCCCTGTTCTAATAAACCAAATAATATATTCATTATTTTCTCCTATTCAAAGACTTCTACAGCCCTTTGTTCCAATTCTTTTGTCAAATCTATTCCCAGTTTTTCAAAGGAAGCTTTATTGATATATAGGTTTGGATTTTCAAAGGTTTCAAATTTTGCCTCCTTGGGATCCAACTCCTTCTTTAAAACTTTGGCAGCTAAAACCCCAGTCTGTCTGCCCAAGTCTTCGTAGTCAATTCCCTCTGCGGCAATGCATCCTAACTTGACCTGTTCAACTTCCGATCCAAATACCGGAATATTTTTTTCTCCAGCTTTATCTAAAATTAGCGGCAATGAATTAACCACATTGTTGTCTAGAATATTAGTCATTACATCAACTTTTTCAATTAAGCTATCTGTAGCCAGTGGAATATCAGAAGATTCTGTAACAGCTTGACTTATTAGGTTAAAACCGTGTTTTGAAGCTAGTTCTTCATATATCCTTATGGTTGATACAGAACTCGACTCTGAACTGGTATATAGTATTCCCAGGTTCTTTGCCCTTGGCATAATCTCCCTTATGGTCTTTAATTGTGCCTCTACTGGCAAAACATCACTTGTCCCTGTAACATTTCCCATGGGACTTCTGTCTTCCTTTGCCAATTGAGCTTCCACTGGGTCAGTAATAGCAGTATATACCATAGGTATTTGTGTGTTTAGTAATGCGTTAAAACTAGCCATTGCAGAGGGTGTAGAAATTGCAACTACTAAATCCGTATTGCTACTTGCCATCTGTTGGGCTATTTGGTTTGCAATTGCTAAATCCCCGTCGGAATTCTTATAGTCTACCTTTAGGTTTTCACCTTCTATAAGTCCTTCTTCTTTTAAACCTTCTATAAGTCCATTTCTACAATTATTCAAGGACTCATGTTGTGCAAATTGGCTTATACTAATGGAGTAGTTTTTTACTCCCTTTTTATCTTCTGCTAAAGCTCCACCATTACAAGCAGTTAGCAAAGACATGATAATCAAAAGTACAAATATTTTTCTCTTCATATACCTCTCCTCTTTCTTCTTTCTTGGAAGAAATAAGCATTTTAATCATCAAGATAAAATAAAAAAAGACCTTTATCCCAAAGGGACAAAAGTCATGTTTTGCTATACCACCCAAATAGTGTAATCTTCCAAGGATACAATTAGAAATACCACAATATCCCCCTCGTTGATAACGGATGAGGCTCCCGTCAGCTAGTACTCGTTTCCTTTCCCTCTGCCCTCCAAAGACCATTCTATACAAATAATTTTATTGCCCTTCCACCTACGGCAACTCGCTGCAAAACCATTTTGTATATACTCTTCTCTGTCATCGGTTTGAGTTAATGATACTTTAATTATTTCTCCTTGTCAAGATTTATCTAAAAACTATTTCCATAACATCCTTCAAGGTGTTACATTGTATAACCTTAAGGTTTTCAAATTCCTTAAGATTGTCATAGGACTTAGAGATTATTGCCCTCTTATATCCCAGTCTATCCAATTCAGAAAGCCTTTGTTCAATTTGTGGAGTTCTTTTAAGTTCTCCCGTAAGTCCAACCTCTGCTACAAAGACTGTACCCATTTCTATTGGTTTATTGTAAATGGCAGATATGATGCTCATGATGATTGCAAGATTAACTGCCTGTTCAGAAAGCCTAATGCCCCCTGTCACCTTAATGATTACATTTTTATCAAAGAGGGATATCCCACCTCTTTCTTCAAGGATTGATATCAATGTATTAAGCTGATCCTTCCTTAGACTGTCTCCAATCCTTGTGGGATAGGGAGCAAAGGACTTTGACACCAAGGCTTCTATTTCCACAATCATCATGCGAGAACCCTCTTTGATTATGGAAAGTGCAGAACCAGGCGCTGGAGTCTCTCTTTTTGTAATAAAGAAATCCGACATATCTTCTATTTCTTTGATACCATCTTCAGTCATGTTGAAAAGCCCGATTTCTCCAGTTCGTCCAAATCTATTTTTAGTCGCCATCAACACACGTAGTGGTTCATCAGATTCCCCTTCTAAGTAAATCACTGTGTCCACCAGATGCTCTAAAGTTCTAAGGCCTGCCATTTCGTCATTCTTTGTCATATGTCCTATCATAAACACCCCTCTAGGTCTGTTTTTATTCTTTGCAACTTGGACCAGCGCATTGGCACATTCTACAGTTTGTATAGGCGAACCTGCCCTAGAACTGTATTCTTGTAGGGTAAATGTTTGAATGGAGTCTATAAATACAACATCTGGATCAATGTCTTGAATGGACTTTAATGCGTTGTCCATTGAATTTGTAGATATTATCCATATATTATCCCTGATTTCTTCCATTATTCTATTGGCCCTGGATTTTATTTGAGAAACCGACTCCTCCCCAGAAATATATAGGGTTTTAATATTCTTCTTTGAAAGATCGTTGACTATTTCCAAAAATAAAGTAGATTTTCCGGCTCCAGGTCTAGCAGTGAGAATTACCACACAGTCCCGTACAATTCCCCCGCCTAGAACTCGATTGAACTCCTTAGACCCAGTTACAATCCGTTCTGAATTATCTATTTTAACATCCTTTAGCAGTAAAGGCTTTTTATATTCACTTAAAGTTTTTGACCCTTTAGATGTCTCCTCTACTTGTTCCACTTCCTTTAAAGATCCCCAAGCGTCACAAGAAGGACATTTTCCAGTCCAAGACACGGTTTCATAGCCACATTTATTGCATTTAAAAATCGTCTTTTTCTTCATAGTACACCTCTTTATTATTCTATAGTAAAAGAGTAAAACTGTAAAAACAATCCAAGCATATAAAATATCACATAAAAAAATCGGAGATTTTAACCTCCGACTTTTAAATTCTATTTTGCTAGATACTCTTGTTCTTCTCTTGTTTCTTTCTTTTTAAATTGAACCTTTCCCCTTTGAACCTTTATTTCGATTTCATCAGACTTTTTAACGTCTTCTCTCAATATGGCTTCAGCTAGGGAGTCTTCAATTTGAGTTCTTATAACCCTCTCTAAAGGTCTTGCACCATATTCCTTGTCAAAACCTTCCTTGGCTACAAAGTTGACCAAATCATTTCCATAAGAAACTGTAATATCAAGTTTAGCAAGTCTTTCAACCATTTCATCTAACATCAACTTAGAAACCTTATTGACATCTTTTTCAGTTAAGTTTTGGAACAATATGATTTCATCAAGTCTATTTAAAAATTCTGGTCTAAAGGTCTTCTTCAACTCTTCAGATATTATTTCCTTATTTTTTTGATACTCTTCTTTTTCCACATCCTCACCAGATGAAAATCCGAGGGTGTTTTTTCTTTGTAGACTACTTGCCCCAACATTAGAAGTCATTATCAAGATGGTGTTTTTAAAGTCAACCACCTTTCCCTTAGAGTCAGTGAGCCTACCATCGTCTAAAACCTGTAGAAGCGTGTTGAAAACATCTGGATGAGCCTTTTCTATCTCATCGAATAGAACAACTGAGTATGGCTTTCTTCTTACGGCCTCAGTCAATTGTCCCCCTTCATCATATCCTACATATCCTGGAGGAGAACCTATAAGCCTTGAGACGGAGAATTTTTCCATATACTCAGACATATCAATTCTTATCATGGCCTCTTCTTCACCAAAGAGCTCCTTCGCAAGACTCTTTGCCAAGTAGGTCTTACCAACACCTGTAGGTCCTACAAAAATAAAGGAACCTATAGGTCTATTTGGATTTTTAAGTCCAACTCTAGCCCTTTTTATAGCCTTAGAAATAGAGTCAATAGCTTCATCCTGTCCTATGACTATTTCTTTAAGATTTTTATCCAAGTACAGGTACTTTTCGCTTTCCTCCTTGGTCATGGAGGTTACAGGCACATTGGACCAGTCGGAGACTATCTTTGCAATCTCTTCAAAACCTATACTCATATCCCTAGTGGTCTTTTTCATCTTCCACTCCTCTTGAGTCTTAGTTAAAGTCTCCTTCTTGTCCCTGATCTCATCACGAAGCTGTGCAGCCTTCTCAAAATCTTGAGTAGCTACTGCTTGATCCTTGTTGTTTTTCAACATTTCAAGTTCCGCTTCCATGGCCTTTATGTCTGGTGGTGCTATATAGGTCTTTATCCTAATTTTAGAACAAGCCTCATCTATTAAGTCAATTGCCTTATCCGGCAAAAATCTATCTGTGATATACCTTGCAGAAAGTTCCACCGATGCGTCGATGGCCTCATCGGTAATGGTAACCTTGTGATGAGCTTCGAATTTGTCCCTGATACCCCTTAAAATCTCTTTAGAGTCTTCAATGGACGGCTCTTCAACGACAATCGGTTGAAGCCTTCTCTCCAACGCAGCGTCCTTTTCAATATGCTTTCTATATTCATCTATAGTTGTAGCTCCTATTATCTGTAGGTCGCCACGAGCCAGGTTAGGTTTTAAAATATTGGCAGCATCCAAAGCACCCTCTGCACCACCAGCTCCAATAAGTGTGTGGAATTCGTCGATGAATAAGATTACATTATCCCTTTTCATCAACTCTTCAATCACACCTTTTATTCGCTCTTCAAAGTCACCTCGGTACTTTGTTCCTGCAATCATACCAGCTAGGTCTAAAGATACAATTTCCTTTTCTTTGATAATTTCAGGAATATTTCCTTCAACTATCCTTTGAGCAAGCCCTTCTGCAATAGCAGTCTTTCCTACCCCAGGCTCTCCAATAAGAACGGGGTTGTTTTTAGTCCTTCTCAATAGAACTTGAATCAACCTTTCTATCTCCTTGGACCTTCCTATAACCGGGTCAACTTTGCCTTCTTTAGCTAGCTCATTTAGGTTTTTAGAAAATTTATCCACAAGGGACTTTTCCTTTTTTCCTCCCGGACCCCTTTGCTGATTGTGACTTGCTGTATTTGAAAAGTACTCCTTTAGTTCCTGTCTAACAGAGTCTTTGTTTACGCCTGTGACAGTCATCATATATGCAGAAAAGGAGTCATCATCGTCAATTAAAGCCATTAAAATATGCTCAGTTCCTACGAAAATACTTCCTAAGCTCCTTGCAATTGCACGACTTGCTTCCATCAGTCTCTTAACCCTTGGAGTCAAGTTTTCAGGAACCCTGGAAGAATGTCCCATGCCTATACTTTGTAACACAACCTTTTTTAGATTGTCATAGTTGGCACCGGCCCTTTCCAATATTTCCGTATCTTTAGAACCCATTTTCATAAATGCTAGTAGCACATGTTCTGTTCCTATATAATCATGTCGAAACTCAAAAGCTTCCTTGGCCGAAAGGTTTAAGAGTTGTTCGACATTTCCCATATTATCTGCCATATTCGCTCCTTTCCACCAACTATTTTAATTTTTCTAAGTCGGTTTTAAGCTTATTTATTTCATCCCTTATAACAGCGGCCTCTTCAAAATCCTCTTCCACTATTGAATTTTTCAAAGCCTCTTCTTTTTTCTCTATCTTATTTATCAAAATTTTTATTTCAGAATTTTTTTCAGGTTTTTCTTCAGTAATATCTGATTTATCTTCACCCTTTGAAGGTGAATTACTGTACATCTTTTCTAAAAATTCCTTGCCCAATCTATCCTTAAATGTTGTAAAACATTCAGAACATCCCAATTTGCCATCAGCTAGAATTTCATCTAGTGACTTGTGACAATTTGGACAACGGTCTTTGTCGTCTCTTTCTCCAATATTGTAATTTCCCCTCTCATCTTGAGTAGAACCTACAACATCAAAGTTAATTTTTATATTTAAAGCTTCAGATAGTAGATCCTTTATAGTTTGACCTTTATCACTATCTAAAAATTCAGTTAGTTTACTTAAATCAAATTCTTCCTTTGCTCCGGGAAAAAGTTCAGTGACATATTTAGAGTAACAATCTTTGCATAGATTCATCACCCTATGTTTTTCTCCATCATAAAAATGAATCTCAAAATTTGACTCTTGATTACATCTATCACATTTCATATTTTTTCCTCCTATCTAAGAAAAGCTAAGAGCATATTGCGAAGTAAATCAGCTCGCACAATATTTCTTATATCGTTATTTACATTGGTTAAAGCCGTATCCTCTAAGGCATGAACTATTAACTGCCCTTCACGCTTTGTCAAAACCTCTTCTTCATATAGACTTCTTACAATACTATTGGCCTTGTCCTTTGTAATACTAGTGCCAATCACTTCATTAATAAGTTCATCAATAAAGCCGACCTCACTGAATGTCAACTTTGTAATCTTTATATACCCGCTTCCTCCACGTCTACTCTCTATATAATATCCTTTGTAAGGTGTAAACCTTGTAGTTAACACATAGTTTATCTGAGAAGGAGCACAATTGAATTGACTTGCCAAGTCATTTCTGCCAATTTCGACGATACCGTCGTCAGTTGACTCCAAAAGACTTTTTATAAATCTCTCTATGGAATTGCTTAATCCTGCCAAATTCTCACCTCTTACTTTGACTTTCTTTGACCTAATTTATCTAAAATCAAGCACCCTTAAGAGTGCTTATTGTCAAAATGAATAGTTTCATCTATCCGTACATTTATTATACCATAATGATAGGAATTTTCAATACTGATAGATCGAAATTAAGACTAGCTGCCTTCTAACTTTATTTATACCCATTTCAAAATTGCTAAATCTTTATAGACCTATAATTTTTGTACTATCTTTTAACAGCAAGACCACAATTTTAAAGTTAAAAAAGGAGCACCCTTCGATGCTCCTAAGTTTTTATTCTTCAGCTTTTGCTTCTTCTATTATTTTTTCTGCAACATTTGCTGGAACTTCTTCATATCTTACAAATTCCATTTCAAAGTCCCCTCTAGCTTGGGTCATGGAACGTAAGTCAATCGAATATTCAAACAGTTCAGCATGAGGCGCTTCAGCCGTTACCACTTGAGATCCATCCTCTTGAGAATCCATTCCTAAAATTCTACCCCTTCTCTTATTCATGTCCCCCATGACATCTCCCATATACTCTTCTGGAATTGTAATAACTACTTTCATAATTGGTTCTAGAAGTACAGGATTTGCCTCTTTTATACCCTTTCTAAAGGCTAGTTGGGCAGCCAACTTAAATGCCATTTCATTAGAGTCAACAGGATGATAAGATCCGTCATAAAGAGTCGCTTTTAAATTAACTACAGGATATCCTGCCAAAGGACCCTTTTCCAAAGACTCTATCAGTCCCTTTTCGACTGCTGGGAAGTAATTCTTTGGAACCGCTCCTCCGAAGACCTCTTCATCAAATACGAATTCTTCTTCACTAGGTTCAAACCTTATAAATACATCACCATATTGTCCTGCTCCACCGGATTGTTTCTTGTGTTTTCCCTGTACATCAGATTTACCCTTTATGGTTTCTCTATATGCAATTCTCAACGGAATAATCTTGGTTTCAACGCCAAACTCGTCCTTCAGTCTATTTAGAATTATCTGTAATTGAACATTACCCTGTCCACCTAGAACAAGTTGCTTAGTCTCTTGGTTTCTGTCTACTACAAGACTTGGGTCTTCTTCCTGTAGTTTAGAAAGGGCATTTGATATCTTATCTTCATCTCCCTTTGAAACAGGTTCAATTGCAATATAATAGGAAGCTTTTGGAACTTTTAAAGCCTTATATTGGATAGGGTTTGATTTTAATGCCAAGGTGTCTCCAGTTTGAGTTACTGAAAGCTTAGAAATAGCTCCAATATCACCTGCAACCACCTCATTAGTTTCTATTTGTTCCTTTCCTCTTAGGAAGAAAAGGTTACCTATTTTTTCGTTTTTATCTTTATTCACATTGTAAATTTCTGAGTCTTTAGTCAGTTTACCTGAAATGACTTTAAATATAGAAATCTTTCCGACAAATGGATCCACAATAGTTTTAAAAACCACAGCAGAAAGAGGTTCGTCAGGATGAACTCCCCTATATTTCCCATCTTCTAGTCTAAAGCCATACTTAGCTCTTTCATCAGAAGGTGCAGGCATATATTGCACAATCGTATCAAGGAGAATATCGATTCCAGCTCCAGTATCGGTAGAACCTGCTACTAAAGGCACTGCAGAACCATCCAGTAAAGCACTTGTGATACCTTCCATAAGCTCTTCATGGTTGAAGGATTCCCCTTCAAAGTACTTATTCATCAATTCTTCGTCAGATTCGGCAACGATCTCAACTATTTCTCCGTATACAACTTCAACTTCATCCACTCTATTTTCAGGAATTGGAATTTCTTTACGGTTAAAGCCATCATATTCATATGCCTTTTTATTTAATACATCTATAAGTCCAACAAAATCTTCACCTTCACCAATGGTTAAAGTAAAAGGTATGACTTTTTTATCATAATCTATATGCAAGTCGGAGACAATTTTTGCAAAATTAGCATTTTCCTTCTCCATCTTGTTTACAAAAATAATTCTAGGCAATTGAATATCCTTTGTATAATTCAAGAATTTTTCAGTTCCAACCTCTATTCCATTGGAAGAATCAATTACCACTAGAGCAGCTTCTGATGCTCTTAAGGCTGAATACACTTCATTTTTAAAGTCAAAATATCCTGGAGCGTCTATTAAATTCAATTTATATCCGTTCCATTCCACCGGAATCACTGAGGTATTGATAGATGACCCTCTTTTAATTTCTTCCTTGGAGAAATCTGATACAGTATTACCCTCTTCGATTTTACCTATACGTTTAGTAACTCCAGTAAGATTAAGCATAGTTTCCACAAGACTTGTTTTACCTACCCCACTATGGCCTACTAAACATAAATTTCTTATCTGTTCTGTTGTATATGTTTTCATTTTTACCTCCTATGTATTTTGCCTTATTAAGATTATAACATGAAAACCATTTCTTTTGTGAAAAACTTAATTTCTCTTTTTCTTAATATGTTTTTTTAAAGAAATGGCGTAAATCACACCTTTAAAGTAAGTTTTTTCATTTTATTTCCATAAGCCGGCATAAAAATTATACCGGCCTATATTTTATTCTTCTTCTTTTTTCATCAAATTCTCTTTTTTATTCAGATAAGCACCTGAATTTGTCGGTAGGTTTTTACGATTCAAGATATATTCAATCAGTTCCTTCAACAATTTATATAAAACTGCAAAGATTGGAACCCCGATTATCATACCCATAACTCCAAACAAAGAGCCTCCAATGATAATTGCCAAAATAATCCAAAATGAGTTTATTCCCATCTGTTCCGACTGGATCCTTGGCTTTACAATATTTTCATCAATCTGTTGCGCCAGCACAATTAGAACTATGAATATAAAGGCATTTTTGATATCTTGAACTGCTATCATCATAAATACAGGTACACTACCCATCCACGGTCCTACAAATGGAATCATGTTAGTGATAATTAAAATAACTCCCATGGTTATGACGCCTTCCACACCTAGGAAAAATAAAACCACTGAAACCTCTATTCCTAAGATAATAGACGCAATTAAATTTCCCGATAGGTAGTATTTTACAGTCACCCCTATATCCTTAATCACTTTTATAAGCTTAGTGGCAACTTTTGTAGGAAAGATTGCATAGGTAGTCTTTTTAGCGATGGCAGAAAAATGTTCCTTATCATTTAAAATGTAAAGAGACACAAAAAGTCCTATCATAACTGTAACAGTTGTAGAAACCACACCCTGTGCAAAGGCCGTTAGCACTGGAGCCATCTTGGATAAAAGTCCCTTTAAATATTCAATTAGCTTTGCAATCCTATCCGTTAAAAACTCTGAAATCTTTGGGTCGACCCCATATTTATTAAAGAACTCTCCCCAATTTTCAAATTGATTTTCTTGCAAATATTCACTAATCATGTCGCTAAGTGTAGACACAGACTTTATAAGTTGTGGTATAAGCAAACTAAAAAATAGTACTATAAACACCAAAACCAATATATAAGTCAAGGCTAGAGCTATGGTTCTTTTCTTCTTAAAGCTCAACTTCTTATAAAAGTTTAGCTTGGCCAATTTTTCCTCTAAGAAACTTAGAGGGATGTTTAAAAGATAAGCCAATACCCCACCAAATATTATTGGGGAAATGACGGAGAAAAACCCACCTATCCCCTTTTTGAATCCATTAAATCTATAGACAATAAAGAAAAATAGAATTGACAGGATAATAAGAACAAATCTATAAAAAAACTTAGTATTATCTTCTTTGTTAAAATTTATCTTCATAAAACCTCTTACTTATTCTCTTTAGCAACCCTCATAACTTCATTTGCCACTGAATCAGATACCCTTTCGTCAAAGACAGATGGAATAACAAAATCAGGTTTTAAGTCCTTTTCGTCAATTAAATTTGCAATTCCAACTGCAGCTGCCATCTTCATCTCTTCAGTAATCTTTTTTGCCCTTGCCTTTAAAGCTCCTTTAAAAAGTCCAGGGAATGCCAATACATTATTTACTTGATTTGGAAAATCTGATCTTCCAGTTCCAGCAACAAAAGCTCCACCTTTTATAGCATCTTCATAGCTTATCTCTGGTTCAGGATTTGCCATTGCAAACACTATAGGTTTTTCTTTCATAGTGGATACCATTTCAGAATTGATTACATTTGGTCCAGAAACACCAATAAATACATCAGATTTTTTCATTGCTTCTGCCATGGTCAGATCTTCATCATCATTGTTTGTAACATCTGCTATCTCTTTTTGAACAAAGTTATATGAGTCCTTCAATGATTTTCTTAAAACACCTTTTCTATTAAAGGCATAGATATTCTTTACTCCAAGGCTTTTCATCATATTTATAATGGAAAAACCAGCAGCACCAGTTCCTGAAACGATTACAGTAACGTCCTTAGGATCTTTTTTTGCAAGTTTAAATGCATTTATTAAACCAGCTGTTACAACGATTGCAGTTCCATGTTGATCATCATGAAAAACAGGAATATCCAACTCTTCAATAAGTCTTCTTTCGATTTCAACACATCTAGGAGAAGAGATATCTTCAAGATTAATTCCACCATAGGTTGGCGCAATGTTCTTAATAGTTTGAATGATCTCTTCAGTATCTTTAGTATCTAATACTACTGGAACAGCATTTACACCACCAAACTTTTTGAACAGAACAGCTTTTCCTTCCATTACTGGCAGGGCCGCTTCTGGTCCAATATCCCCAAGACCTAAAACTGCAGTACCATCTGAAATAACTGCAACTACATTTCCCTTCCATGTATACTCATAAGCCAAATTCTTATCTTTAGCAATCTCTCTACAAGGTTGAGCTACACCAGGAGTATATGCAAGGCCCAGGTCCTCTTTATCTTCAACCTTGGCATTTAAATCCACAGTAATTTTGCCCTTCCACTTCTTATGTTCTTCTAAAGCACGTGTGTAGATATCTTTCATTCTATTCCTCCAATATTTCATATTTTTATTTCTACCCATTAGTCGATAATTTATTTAAGTATCAATATAAAGCTTTAAATAAGTCACTAAAATCATTATAACATAACCTATAGTGAGAGTTTTTCAAAATTCAGATACTTATGACTCTACTAATGATAAAATATAGATAGCATTTAAAACTTGGGAGGAAAAGATGAAGAAGAAATTTATTATGACAATTGCAATTATAATCTGTGGTATCTCAATGATTAGTTGTAGTAAAAAAGCCATGAACAATAATGATATAAAAAATAGAACTAAAGTCGAAGAGCACAAACACCATCATGACCACGACGAACACGAACACCATCACGACCACGAAGACGGTCATCACCACCATGACATTGCAGGCAAAGAAATAGAAACAGAAATTGGGAAAAGAACCATAATTAAAGGTTTAGATGAACTAGATGAAAGCAAAAACAACGGCCCCTTCAACTTTAAAATAAACGCAGTACAACTTAGTAAATTGGAACCAAAAGAAGAAAAGCTTAAAGAATTTAATAACGAAAAAGAAATTTACTTTGTAACAATAAACCTATTTATGGAACATCAATCCCAGGGTCTGGACAAAATAGACTTTACCCAAAGTAAGGTAATCGGAAGCAACAATGTAGAATATAAGGCAAATGCAGATAAATCCGATCCAATAAGCGGAGAATTTAACGGAAATGCAATGGACCAAGGAAATTTGGTGTTTTTTGTAGACAATAGCTTTGAAAAAGATAGCAAAATGGTCTTTCAAATACCACAAGCTATGGATGAAGAAGGCAATGCTGTGGGAAATGTAGTAGAATTTGAGATAAAATTTCCCGAATAGGAAGATATAGAAAAGCCTTGAAAGGTTTGAATTTCAAGGCTTTATTTGGTGACCCATCAGGGATTCGAACCCTGGACAACCTGATTAAGAGTCAGGTGCTCTACCAGCTGAGCTAATGAGTCATATTTATTAATTTATTATTTTTTTCAGATATTCACTTCGTTCTAATTGTTCGCTATTGGCTCATCTTTTTTCTGCTTCTTGGAAAACTGACGCAGAGACTAAGTCATTGCCGCAATTTCCTGTGGGAAATTGGCCACTTACTTATACCAGCTGAGCTAATGAGTCAAATTAAATTTTTATAAAATCTAAGTTAATAATCCTATTATACTACTTTTTGATTACTAAGTAAATATCTTGGTGCCCAGAGCCGGAATCGAACCAGCGACACGAGGATTTTCAGTCCTCTGCTCTACCGACTGAGCTATCTGGGCTCATTATTTTCTTATTTTCTATTATTTCAATATATTTACTTATTCATTTTTTAATATAAGCTCATTCTTTTTCTGCTTCTTGGAAAACTGACGCAGAGACTAAGTTATTGCCACGATTTCTTGTGAGAAATCGGCCACTCACTTATACCGACTGAGCTATCTGGGCTCATTATTTTCTTATTTTCTATTATTTCAATATATTTACTTATTCATTTTTTAATATAAGCTCATTCTTTTTCTGCTTCTTGGAAAACTGACGCAGAGACTAAGTTATTGCCACAATTTCCTGTGGGAAATTGGCCACTCACTTATATATTGAGATGTGAGATGTGGGAGATTAGAGGTGAGAGTCATATAATAAATTCTTTCTAGTTTTATATAACTTCTGTTATTAAGCCTCTTCATTTCACTACATTTTATTAAAAATAAGACTTTTAAAACCGAAGGAAACTCTATAATACACTTCCTACTTCTCACTTCTCATCTCTTACTTCTATTCATAGAGATGTAAGATGTGGGAGGTTAGAGTAGAGAGTTGTTTTATAAACTCCTACTAGCTTCCTGTTATCTCAATAATCCAAATATTTTCTTTTCTAGAGCCTTAGATTGAAAGAACTCTTTTAATCTAGTGTGAATATTCAAACTTACATTCTCACTTCACACTTCTCATTTCTCACTTCTATTTAGTGTGAAATCGGCCACTCACTTATACCGACTGAGCTATCTGGGCTCATACACCAATAACATTTTCAAAATAACTGGCCGCTTTTGCGGCCATTATTTTCAACTATAGGATATGTATAATTAAATATTTCCTTAAGGAAATATTTAATTGGTGGGCCTTCAGGGACTCGAACCCCGGACCTACCGGTTATGAGCCGGGCGCTCTAACCGACTGAGCTAAAGGCCCCTATAGTTGGCGGAGAAGGAGGGATTTGAACCCTCGCATCCCGTTAAGGATCTACTCCCTTAGCAGGGGAGCCTCTTCAGCCACTTGAGTACTTCTCCTAAACCAATCTAAAAAAATTGGCGGAGAGGGTGGGATTCGAACCCACGTGGGCTTGCACCCTAACGGTTTTCAAGACCGCCCCG
>NZ_JASBYU010000025.1 GCF_029983815.1 Lagierella sp. | reverse complement strand
GCTATTGCAAGGCTTACAGGAGATTTGCTCTTTTTTTACTGTCAAATTCAGGAATATATTCCTATATCTGATTATATGATTAAAGATGAGAAAAATCAACGAATTGAACCCAATCTAATTCTTAAAATTTTCTTACAATTAACTCATACACCATTAAAATTAGTTAAATGAAAGACTTTTCTATGTAAAAAAGCAAGCACCTCATAAAGCTAAGTGCTTGCCTTAAATCGCCCTATCCCCTTTTATATTGATTAAGTACTTTTATAAAACCATTATCTTCCAATGCCTTTTGAACATAGGACCTGATTTCCTTAGTTGGATAGACATTCCTTTTAATGGACTTCATCATCTTAAGAACTTGGTCCACCACAAACTTAACATCAGAAGATGTCATTCCAGCCTTGGCCTCATCAGAAGTCACAGCAATGGAATTATAAATTTTCTCCTTATCAAAGGATTCTACATTTCCAAGCTTTTTTAAAACCCATTCCCCTTCATCTCCAAACATTTCATCCAGAACGTTAATCTTTAAGTCCTCAACGAATTTAGAAACATCGTTAGGATCTACATCATTGTTTTTAAAATAATCAAGTAGTTGTTTAGTTAAATCTTCCATATTGCCCTCCTGTAAAATATATATACCACAATATAATAGAATAAAACTGGATACTTAGATAAGAATCAAATTTTTGATGCTATAAATTTATTGTATAACATGATAGATAACTCTCTCTAATATTTGTCTCCTATTTATAAAGTTCTGATGATGTCTTTTCCATGATATATGTTAATGCATCTTCATCTTTTAGTTCAATATCAGGTCTAGTTCCTTCTATAGCGTTTGAACTTCCATCATCATTTATCCCAAATGTAGCTGTATAATCAACAATTAGTCCAGAATTATTTAAGATTATTTTAAAGGGAGAAATGCAAAATCCATCTCCTTTAGTTCTGTTACCTATAATAGTCGCAAAATGTGTTTGCTTACAGATATTGATAAAATTGTCACATCCAGAATAACATTTATCGTTACACAGAATAAAAATTTTTCCTTTAAAAGTTACTCCTATATCTTTTGGCTGTATATGATATACTTCTTTAATAAGTTTACAATTATTAAGTTTTATATTATCGTAATGCTTTATAAAATTAAAATCTGTTGTATGTTCTTCGTTATATTCAATCGTATTATTGTCATTATATTCCATTAAGCTATTAAAGAATATATCATTATACTCGTTTTCATTATATAATAGTTTAAATTCACATTTAAGCGGATTTTTTATTAAAGGAGCAATCAAATATTCTATTCCAAACAATTGAAAACCTCCAGGATTATTACGCAGATCAATAACAAGATATTTATATTTATCTGTCAAATTTTTATAGAACTCTTCTAACTCTACTGGCATTTGATTATATAATTCTTTATAACTCTGTGAAATTTCTTTTTTACTATAATCCTCCAAAAAGGTAGGAATCTTTAAATATGCAGTATTAGAAAAATATTCATATGTTATCTTAGGGATATGTGAAAATATATCATATTTTAATTCTACTAAATTTAAGATTTCCTCTAGTGTTTTGTATTTTTCTTTAACACTAGCATTTTCCAATAACTGTACAATTTTACTTTCATTAGAGTAAGCAGTAGGAAAGAATTCAATATTAGTATTCAAATATAAATGAGCCAGATTTTCTGTTCTATTAATAAAATCATTCAAAACATAATAAAATTCTAAATCATTCCTTGTGTATTTTATTAAATTTTTAGTTTGTTGTATAACTTTACCTCGATCCCAATACTTTTCTTTAACATAATCATAATATATGTAATTTTTTTCTAGTCTAATCAAAAGCTCATTAAAATCATCTAACTTCTCCTTTGTTGAAAGATTAGTATACAAATTACATTTTTTGTATGCCTCTTCTAAATTGTCCTTAACATGAATTTGAGAAGTAACAATATTACTTATTTCACTACGTATTGCTAATATTCTTACTAAATAGAGTAAAGACCCTATCATCATAATCGTTAAAATTATTTTTAATTTCTTCATTATTTTTCCTTTGATGACTACCTTTCAAGCTATTTTTTATTTTATTGGTATATATTTTATTTTTACCATGTATAGAGTTCTATTGTGTTTACTATTTAATTCTTTTTTTACAATTCTTCTTTATTTTAGATTTGTATTAGAACGCTCAAGTAACAATTTTCCACACCACAATATAATAGAATAAAACTGGATACTTAGATAAGAATCAAATTTTTGATGCTATAAATTTATTGTATAATCTGGTTGAAACCCAATTTCTTCATGGCTAATCAAGATTATTATCTTATCTTTTTTTAATTTTTGTATATACTCAAAGAAATACTCCTTTGATTTTTTATCCATATTTGAAGTTGGCTCATCAAAAATAATCAAAGACGCTTTTTTGGATAATACAGTCAAAATTGATATTTTCTGTAACTCTCCTCCGGATAATTTATTTTCATCAATCTTTGATTTTATCCTATCTGAACTAAACCCTAGGTCAGTTATGATATTGTGTTCATTATTAGAACTTAAAATTGTTGAAATTTTATCTTCAAAGAAGAAAGGTTTTTGCTCTACAAAAGAAATTTTTTCTTTTCTCAAGTGAACCATGTCTATTTCCTTTATATTGATATTATTTATAGAAATTTCCCCAGTAAACTCATCTATGTATAAACCACAAATTAAATTTACTAATGTAGATTTTCCTTTACCATTTTCACCTTTTATTAAATAAATATTGCTTGGATAAAAATCATAATTGAAGTTTCTAAAGACATTTCCTTCTCCATAGGAAAAACCAAGGTCTTTAATACTGATAGAGTTAATCTCATCAAGGATAGTTTTTCCATTAGTTTCTGGTTTTACATTCAAAATTGCATTAGTCCGGTCTAGCATAGTCCTAGCCATCTGTATTTCTTCTCCCAAACCAAAAAAATAATTGAGGGTTGTTAGTATATAGTTAAAGAACACTGTAATTAATATCAGTTTGCCAACTGTTAGTTGACTTGTCATTACCAAGTATCCTCCAAATATAAAGGCAAAGATTTGTAACACAGTTTGAATAATATTATCTAAACTTGAATAAAGATATTCAATGTTAAGGTGCCTCTTTGCAGCGGATGTCAGTATATTAAAAGACTTAACTAAAGAAGAAATTAATTCTCTTTGAATGCCTTGTAATTTGACTGATTTTACATTATCTATTTGTCTAAAGGAATTATAAAAATAATCCGATTTGCTTTCTAAAAGTCTATTATTAACGATATATAGTTCTTTTCTCATAAACGTGAACAGACCTATATAAAGTAATGTGGACAAAAATACAATAACAAAGATTAACTTGTTTAACGTAAATAATATAAAACTTGAGACTAATACCAATATTATATTAGGAATTAATTTCTTTATCAAGTCTAATAGAAATATGGTTAATAGGTTGGAGTCATTATTGAATTGCTGTGTAATATATGACTTGTCAAATTTTTCAGAACAAGTAAGAGAAATATTTTGATAGTGGTTTAAAAGATCCCTATTTAAAAGAAAAGAAGCTTGTAGTTGCATCTTTAAATATACTCTTTGTTCTAAGTATGAAAATAATAGTAAGAGGATATTTATCAAGGCAAATAGGATTCCATATTGCTTAACTTTAAACAAAGATTTTGATTCTATTAGAATATCCATATAATTACTTATTATGTATGGTGATGTTAAATTTAGCACTGTAGTCACTAATCCCAAAGCAAAATATATGAATAGATTTGATTTATACTTCATTAAATACTTATTAAAAAGCCTATAAAAAGACATAACCTTTTCACTGTCCCCCAAGAAACTTGAAATATTTTGCATTACATAATTATAAAAGCCCAAGATTTATAACTTTTGTTGAGTACATAGTCGCTTAATCACCATATTATACAAATCTTGAGCTTTTGACATCCCTGAAATTAAATTATAATTTTATCATTTTATGATCGCTTTTACTTTAGTATTATTTTTATCAGTTATCATAAGCCCCTCACAAAATGATTTTGTGTCATTATAGTCTTTTAAACAAGTTTTAGCTAAACATAAGGATGCGACTTCACCACAAACGTTCTTCTTACAATTTAGGGATTTAGAATTTAATATATTATTAAATATTAAAAACCTCATTTTAATACACTCCTTCTATAGGGTGGAAGCCTACCAGGTTTTGCAGGAAGACAAGCCATAGATAATGTCGAACATTTCGCAACACAATTTTTTTGTACACATATTACAGCATATTCACCACAGGTATTTTCACCACAATTTACGAAGCAAAAATTATTATTGACATTTCCACAAACTAAGATTTTCATAGATTACTCTCTCCTTATATAATTCTTATATTAATTTTGTTATAACATCTCTAAACATAAGTCCTTAATGAATGAATGCATGTTTTTTGTCTTTTTAAGACACTGCTTTTTATTATTTATAATCCTTTCGTATGGACAACCTCCCATGCAAATTGGCAAAAATTTACACTTCTTGCAACTATCATCATCTGTAGGATCATAATTTATAAGATTGTAATAGTAAGGTTTTCTAAAATATTTAATATCACCATCTACCAGCTTTCCTACAGCTTTACTTCTAGTGCCTAAGTCTGACCAACACTTATATAAATATCCATCATGTGAGACCACAAAGCTATTGATACAGTCTGCACAACAAAAGTTTCCTTTCAAAGAGGGGTATAAATTTAATAGTTCATTTTTGTAATATTTTTTAGCAAAATCCCTTTGAATTTGATAAAAGTCATTCATGTTGAAACATAAATCTTTGTTATAAATATCGTTATAACTTTCTATTCTTCCTAGATATGGATAGTATTTATTATTTAGGTCTATTTCTTTTATTAAAGCTATCAATTCGTCTAATTCTTTTAGATTATTCCTATCGATGTTTATTCTAATATTAATATCTGGACAAATATCATTGATTTCAGTTAAATTTTTAATTATACTGTCAAAAGATCCTTCCCCATTAACTTGAAATCTTCTTCGATTATGCTGTTCTTCCGTCCCGTCTAGAGTTACCTGATAACTGGAAATATTCAAATTATTTAATTTTATAACCATTTGTCTATTCAATAACAAACCATTAGTTATAATACTGCTATCAAACATAAATTTATACTTATCCCTGAGCTCTAAAATCTTATTGGAAATTTTTTCAACTGTTTTTATAGCAAGTAATGGTTCTCCTCCATACCAACACACATCTAATTTATCTATAGTCTTACTTTGGTTTTCAATAAATGATAAAAGACTATCAATTGTTCCATCTTCCATGTAAGCTTTTTTTAAATTCAACTTTTCATAACAATAGGAACATCTAAAATTACAGTCTGCTGTGGGTGCAATGGTCAATTGAAGATGATTGGTATCAAACCTACTTTTGTTTAGTCTATATTTTATCTCATCTAATTCATTTATTTCATCAGGAACAATATATCCTCCTTGGTATAATTTCTCCCAAGTTGAATCTTCCCATTCATTGTTATTAAGATCCTTTTTAAACAACTCTACTTCATCCATGTTTAGAAAGGCCAATGAGTTTGTTTTAGTATTATATAGTGCAGCGCCACCCTTTTCTTCTATTTCAACTATGATATTATAAAAAGATTTTTTCAATACTCCACCTCAATACTAAAACTACCTTTATGATTGTCTGCTTTAACTTCTATTTCCACGACTTGACCTTCCTTAAGAGTAATATTTTTTGTCTCTTCTTCTTTTCCACTAAGATGTATTTCTTCTGTTGTACCCTTATTGTTAACATTTATTTCCAGAAGTCCTTCTTCTCCTTTAGCATATATTCCCAGACTTCCATCTTTCTTTACTTTATAATCTAATTGTTTTGCATAGCTTAACTTATCATATTCAAAATATATCCCGTCATCTATATTAAAATTATATTCGGACCCATCTTCTAAAATAATTTTTTCTTTAGAAAAATTACTACTCTTTAAAGAGCAAGCTGAAGCCATACATAAAATTAACAAAATAAGATATATTTTTATCATCTTATTAAATTCACTCTTCTTAGGCTTACAATTAGTATACATAGTAGACTCCTTGATATTTTAAATTAGAAATTAAGTGATAGTATAATGCTATTGTGTTTTATTTAAGTAAATAAACCTAGACTTATTTTACTTTTTTACTTCTTTTGTATAAACGTTTCCATTATATTCCAAATTGTCTATGTCAATTACATTGATGACTTCTTCTAAACCATCAGCTGTTATGATGTTTTTTTCTTTATTGTAGACTGGATTTTTAAACTCTTTATTAACTTGTCTATCTCCTTTTTGGTCAATATCCACATTCTCAGGAAGTTCACCAATTTTTTCGACTGCATCCACGGTTATCTTGTCTTTTTGAAAGAATAGAATATTGTACCTGTAACCATTTTTGTATTCCTCTTTATTTTCTTTAAAAGTATAGGAGTATGTCTGACCTTCAAAATTACTTGCATAGTCATTAGACTGACTAAACCAATACACACCAACACCTATTAAAAGAACAACTACAACACCTAATACTAGCTTACCATTTTTTGACATTTTTCTCCTCCTCTGGAAAGGTTCCCATTAAAATCAGCTAAAAATATTGACAATCTCTATCCAAAAATCCTTTAGTTGATTAACTTAAAACTATTATAGCTAATGTTTTTTATTAAATCAAGAGTTTCGCTATTTTTTAACCCACCCCCCCCCGAAGAAATATTACATTTATATAACATTTACCAATATGTTAATTTAGAATCTAATTTACCTGTCAAACTCTCGTAATTTAATGCTAATTCTATAAATCTAAATATTTTCATGCAAAAATTTCTAATTTATCTTGACAACAATAATAAGAAATGATAGAATGTAAAAGAGTCAAAAATTAAAAAATGGAGGTAATTATGAAAACGTTTGGTAAGTTTATTTTGTTGTCTTTTGCTATAGCAATGGCCGTATCTACTACTAGCTATGCTTCAGTAGTAACAAGTGAAAAAAGGTTGAATTCCTTGCGGACAGCTTATTTAGAGGCAGATGAAAATTCTCAAGAAAGATACGTTTTGTCAAAGGCAATTAATGATAATATGTCTTATGCCGAAGCCAAAAGAATAGTAGAAAAAGAAGAATACGATATATTAAATTCTAACTCAGAGAATCATAAATTATTAAGAAGTCCAAATTATTATATATCCTATAAAACTTATTCTAGGACAGCTACTACCTTCAATAGTGTAAAGGTTGGCAAAATAACTATACAATTCACTGTCGAAGTAAGAGTTATACATGATAGGAACGATTTATCTTATACCAAAATTGATAGTATAGGTGCGCCTGTTGCGACAGGAAGTAGATATTTAATAAGATTTGAGCACGGTGGGTTTAATAAATATTTATTGGGTGATAGAAGCTTTAGGTTAAGTGCTACCGGGTATTTTGTCATGGATGCTTCAGTAGGTGTTGGTGGACCTTTCTTTAGTGTAGGCACTTCTGGACAGATAAGATCTAAAACAATGACTTTAAGCACTACATTTAATATATAGCCATGAAGAGTTCTCAAAGTAAACGCCTTGGAATTGGGTTATTATTAATTGTAGTACTTGGACTTGTTGTATTCTATTTTTCCACGAAAGATCAGAAAAACGAAGGCTTTCCTAGGATTTCTGACATAGTCGCTGAACAAGAAAATAGTCGTGAAAGATATTTAAAAGCTATGGAAATAGTCGGCAATATCCCCGACTTTAAGTTGAAGGATGAAGAAAAGAAATTGACAAATCTAGAGGAAAAGACAAAGCAAGAACATAAAGATAAGAATGTTGAAGTTGAGTTTAGAACCCTTAAAGAAGATATTGATGTTCCAACAGAAAATAAAGGAATTGTCAAATTGACAATGTACTCCGAATCAGTTGTACTTGTAAACAAAACAGATAATACTACCACTTTATTGGATTCAGGTTTCCAGTATATCTATGGAGACGAACCCTTTATTGGCTTTCGTAACGGCGGATTCAATATAAATGATGAAACAGAAGAAGGTTTTAGAGCCTCAGCAACTGGAGAATTTATCTTTGATAAATCTGTAGGTAAAATTCTCGGCGATGAATTAAAGGAGGACCCTTCCAATTCTACAACTTTAACTGTAGCTAGAAATTTTAAAATATAATAGGGTTAGTAAAATACGGTTTAGCATTTGGATAGTATATAAGGTAGGTTACTTAAAATGTGCCTACCTTCTTATACTATTCTGCATTTAAAACGGGACTTCTAGCCAATCTCTACTCGTAATACTTTTCACCATATCTTTTGTAATCATATTTATAGTTTCACATAATCTGTCTACCACATCTGCTAGAAAATTAAAGAATTCATTCTTGAATCCCATAGATCTTATTTGTTTCCAAATTTGTTCTATGGGGTTCATCTCTGGAGTGTATGGTGGAATATGCGTAATAACTATATTTTCAGGTGTATTAAGTGTCTTTGATTTATGCCAAGATGCACCATCACAAACTAGTAAAATCACATCATCACTATATTGTTTAGACAATTCTTGTAAAAAGACATTCATACAATCTGTATTACAATATGGCAGGATTAAAAAGAAATTTTCACCTGTGATAGGCTCTACTGCTCCATAAGCATATCTATATTCTCTTATGTGATGACATGGTACTGATGGTCTTATTTTATTGTTACACCAGCAGTATTTTGGCTTGTTTATGCGACCAAATCCAGCTTCATCCTGAAACATAATTCTTACTTGTTTGTGTGGGTAAACGTTTCTAAGTTCTTGAGCTTTGGATTTAATTTTTTTGAGGTCTCTATGACCTCCTCTTTTGCCTTCTTAGGATGTTTACTTCTTGGCATTACTTTTCTAAACCCATTTCTATTTAAAACTCTGTAAATTTGACCAGTTCCTATAGAATGACCAACACGTTCTCTATATGCTTTTTCTATTTCCTTTGCTGTAACTATTTGTCCTTTTTGTGCTTTTTCTTCAAATTGTTTTAAAAACTCCTTTTCTTCTTCTATGGACAAATTTCTAAGATTTCCAGGTCTTTTCTTGTTTTTTAAAGCTTCTACAGAATTTTCTTTATAGGCTTTTAACCATGTGAATATAGTTAATCTTCCAACATCTAATTTCTCAGCGATGGATTTTGCTGTATATCCACTAAGTTTTAATTTTATGGCCTTAAGTCTTATATATTCTCTTTTATTATTTGTTTTTGACATTGCGTCTTCAATATTTTTAATTTCTTGTGTTATATTTTCCATGCTTATATTCTACCAAATTCCAGAGTAAAATACGTCTTATTTTAATAGGATTTTAGTATTAAAATCTAATTATTTTCAAATATAATACACCATTAAGCACTCTTGTATTTTTCACTTAAATCATTATTATTTGCCTATTAAAATTCCTAGTTATTAAATTTGATAGTTTATTATTTAATAACTTGACATAATCGTTTTCTTTACTTATAATTAACTTTAAAGTAGCAAATGTTACTTTATTTAACTTACATTTACAAATACCGTTAGAAAGGAGGGAAGAAAATGAAAGACTTTTTATTCATTGATGTAGAAAAAATATTTGATGAAGAAAACCTGAAAAAACCAGGTGGAACCGGTCCTGTATTATGTGGAATTATTGCATGCTCAGGCTAAATCATAATCGACAATTTAAGTAATTTATTACAAATCCTAGATGGTTATTATTTGTAACACCATCTAGGATATTTGTAATATTAAATGTAGGAGGGATAAATGGAATTATATTATCATGATAACTATGTGTTTAATATGATTAATCACAAATTACTAAGAATGCCAAATGAATTAGTAAATTACTTTAACAATGTAGAAGATATTTATGATTTCTGGAAAATAACTAAAGCCAATGATAACCCAGCTTTAAATGACAATATCAAAAATCAAATAGAAGCTTTTTTATTTAGCAGTTCTGTTTATAATGATAAGAATATATGGCAAAATAATAATGTTTTAACAAGTTGTGATCAACTACAATTAGTAGTTTCAAATACGTGCAATTTAAAGTGTAGATATTGTTATGCACATGATGGAACTTATAATAACCCAATTAGATTTATGTCATTTTCTACTTTAAGGAAATCTTTTGATTTGTTTTTTAGGAAATATAAATATATTGATACTATTATGTTTTTTGGGGGAGAACCATCACTAAACCTAGAAGTAATTAAAAATGGATGTTCTTATTTGAAAGAAAAATATAATAATAGGTATGGCAATATAAATCTGATGAGTAATTTATATGATTTATCTGAAAATATGATACATCTTGTCAAAAAGTATTCAATTAACGTTGCAACAAGTTTAGATGGTTACGAAAAACATAATGACACAAATCGGATAGATAAATTTAATCAAGGAACATATAAGCGTGTTAATCATAATATTCTAAGACTAAAAAAAGAAACTAATCAACCTATTAAAATACAATCAACTGTATGTTCTAGTTCAGACGAAGAATTTTTTGAAAAAAAATTTAACCTGATGAAACAATTTAGTGAAGACTATGGAGTTCATTTCACTACTATCAATAAAGTTCAACTATTTGATATGCAAGAAGTACAGCTTTCAAAAAATCAAAATCTGTCATTTAGAGTAACAAATTTTATTCATGAGTTGAATCTTTCAATAAAATATAGAATATTAACAGATGATATTTTAAGATTTTATTACTTTTTAATTGGACAGAAAAATAAATTTAGATGTAAATCAGGTCTGAGCAATTTTTCAATTTTTCCAGACGGTGAAATAAATCCTTGCCAACTTTATGCTTTAGATAAAAACAAAAAATACACACTCGGGAATATCAATACAATTAACACAGATAATTTTGAATGTTTCAATAATATGCAAGGTATTCTATTTAACAAGTTAGATAAAGACAATAATATTAATTGTAAACATTGCATAGCAAAAGACATCTGTTTAAGTTGTATAGGTAGATCAATATCATTTAATTCTAACCTAGATCCTTTAGAATATGAATGTAAAGATACGCTAATGAGATATTCAGTTTTTGTCAGCACCTATATTTATTTATATGAAAATCCAGAAATCTTCAAAAATTTTATTGTAACCGTTAAATTAATTTTAGATGACTTTAATAACGGAGGAAATTATGAAAAATATACTTATAAAGCATAAAGTTTATTGGACTCTTACAGTTTTTCTTGGTCTTTTAATAACCATTGTAAATCTTGGCGTCGCATATGTTATAGGAAAAGTCATTGACACGATTAGTAATGGTACAATAGATGATTTGAAAATGATTGGAATATATGGAGCAGGTCTTTTACTTTTTATGATTTTAATTGGAGTGTTGTATTCTTATTTTAGTTCAAAGTTTAATGAAAAGGTTCTAACTGAAACAAAAGCTAAAATTATCAATAATATTTTCACCTCCCCTATTTATAAATATCAAGAAGAAAAAGTTTCATATTATTACAATATTTTGACACAGGACTTAGAACAAATTGATACTAACTATATCACTCTTACTTATGAAACTCTCGTTTCTCTAGGTGGTTTGATTTTTAGTTTAGTTGCTTTATTCTTCATTAGTATAAAAATGTCTCTGATTTTTTTACTTATAACTTTTTTAGTCACATTAGTTCCAAGACTTTTTATAGGTATTCAAACTAAAGTAGCGTTGAATTTTTCTAAAGAATATGAAGGATACGTTGAAGAATTGGAGAATTTACTATCAGGATTTGAATCTATTAAATTACTTAACATAACAAAACCGTTATGCCAGAAGATAATAAGAAAAGATACTTCCATGGAAGCTTCTCGTAGAAAGAAAAAATTAACAGATGGATTTGCACTATATGGTATATCTGGAGTTTCATTTTTTTCACAAATCCTTTGTATGATAATAGGAGCTGTCTTTGTAATTAGAGGAGAAATTACAACAGGTATGTTACTAGCTTCCATCCAAATCTTGAATTATGTTTTTGGACCGATTCGTGAAATTTCAAATAATCGTAACTTAATGGACGCCAATAAGATAATTCGTGACAAATTAGAACCTTATTTAAATGAAAATAAGGAAATAGGTGAAAATTTAGAAAAAGGAAACATTGTACTGCAAGATTTTAGTATTAGTTTCAAAGAAAAAAACATAATGGATAATTTAAATTTAAAATTTGAGCCTAATAAATCATATGCTATAATAGGACCTTCAGGATCAGGAAAATCTGTACTTGCTAAGTCTTTGGCTGGGTATTATGAAAACTATTCAGGTAACATTTTTTACTCTGGAGTAGAAGGAAGAGATGTTAAGCCTTCTCAATTACATGAATATATCCGGTATATCGGTACCAACAGCTTTATTCTCAATGATAATATTAGAGAAAATATTAGAATGTATAGAGATATTTCTGATAGTGAAGTGGAAAAGGTGGCAGGGCTTGTAGGTTTTGACAGTACCTTTATCGACAAGGAGAGCTTAGGTAATGGAGGAAAATACATATCCTCAGGTGAGTACCAAAGAATTGCCATAGCAAGAGCTCTTTTAGATAGACCCTTTTGTTTAATACTTGATGAACCAACTGCAAACTTGGATCCTGAAAATGTAAAAGGAATTACAAAACTGATATCAAATATAGATGTGCCTATTAAAATAGTAATAACGCACCATTATACAAAAGATTATCTAGATAGTTTTGATGAAGTGATCGACTTTAATAGTATCAAGTAAATTTTATGTAGAAAGACTTAAAAAGACTTTATATCTATATTTAGCTAGAGTTTCGACATTTTAAAAGGTAATGTGCAAAGGAACACATTACCTTTTTTACTTGTTAATAAAACTTATTCATCAATTCCTTTTAAAGAATCTAAAAACTCTTCTACTTTTTCATTTTTCCCTATTAAAATAAATTTAATAAAATTCAAGATTTTTTCCATAGCATAGATTGTAAAAAGGGCTATGACTATTTCTTCAAATCCTCCTTGAACAGGGCTAAGCTTGTTTAATAAATTATGATAATTGAACAGCACCAGCACTGACAAAACTACTGCAATTATATGATATAAAATTTGTGACTTTTTCATAATATCCTCCTGTAGTTTGGAATTTTCCTTCTGTTTTTATAGTACCTACTCACATTTTATTTGTCAAGTATTGTATGTTGTTCATAGTATAGAGTTTAGCTTTATTTCGCATCTTCTGAATAAGTTTTTCCCTTGTATTCAATTTCCCCATTTTCTTTTACTTTAATAGAATCTTCTAAGCCTTCAGCCTTTATCTCTTTTTTCTCCTTGTCATAGGTTGGGCTTGTATATTCTTTTTCATCTAAATAGAACTGGGGTCCAGATTCAGACTTATTCTTTTTTGTTTTATACATTTCCGATTCTACCATTTCACTTACAATAACCTTATCCTCTTTAAACATGATTACATTAGCCGATGAACCACTATAATATTCCTTATCTTCTTGAGTAAAAAGATGAGCATAGTTCTTGTTGGCAAAATTTTCCTTGTAACCATTTTTGCTACCACAGGAAACTAGCAAAAAGGACAACAGGCATAATAGGATAATTTTTACTTTAGTTTTGACTTTCATAATAACATCTCCTTTTTTGTAAACGTTTTTGTAACGTTTAAATTTATTTAATTATATCAAAAAAAAAAAAATAAATTCAAGTTTTGTTGCCCCAGTGCTGTAGAAGAAGTGAGATATGCTTAAGCACTCAATATCAAATTACGTATACATTACTTTTCATGTTTGATTTCTATCTACCAGATTTTAATTTGACTGTGGATAGAGTGTCCGACTGCGGAGCTTTTTAAAGGAAAGCCCATAGCCTTCCCACTTCTCATCTCTCACATCTCATCTCCACATCTCATCTCCCACTTCTCATCTCTCACATCTCACCTCCCACTTCTCATCTCTCACTTCTCATCTCTCATTACCTGAATGCCCGATTAAAAAAAATCATCCCGCACTCAGCCTTTATAATAAAATTAATTTTATCAATCTACTAACAATTTTACTCAAAAATAAAAAGTTATATGGTGATGAGAGTCCAACCTTGGTATTTTTGAGGAAAGCCAACAGCTTTCCCACTGCTTTTTATGCAGGGTTTTCAGGGACGGTCAGTCCCTGAATTTATGGAGGGAAAAGGGTTGGGTTTTAAAGGGAAGGGAAAGGGAACCATCAAATAGGTTCACAGGCCATTCCCTTTACTTTGAAAAAATGTAAAACTTAATTAAATATTTTCTAAAGTTTGTAAAACTTTTATAATTAAAAATTTCTAGAGGTTTTTTAAAACCTCTTAAAAAAAATGATCCCGCACTCAGCCTTTAAGTATCAAAATTGGTTTTTCAATCATTGTAATATTGTTGAAAAATAAAAATGTTTTGTGGTGCTGAATGCCCGATATAAAAAGAGAGCTTTTTAAAAAGCTCTCTTTTTATACTATTCCATTATCTTTGTAACAACTCCGGCTCCTACTGTTCTTCCACCTTCTCTGATGGCAAAACGTAGTCCTTCTTCTATGGCGATTGGGGTAATTAGTTCGATAATAAACTTTGCATTATCTCCTGGCATTACCATTTCTACGCCTTCTTCTAGTTGGATGTCTCCTGTTACGTCTGTTGTTCTAAAGAAGAATTGTGGTCTGTATCCTGAGAAGAATGGTGTGTGTCTTCCTCCTTCATCTTTTGTCAATACATACACTTCCGCTTCGAACTTTGTGTGTGGGTGAATTGTTCCTGGAGCTGCTAATACTTGTCCTCTTTCGATTTCTTCTCTTTGAACTCCTCTTAGTAATGCTCCTATATTATCTCCTGCTTCTGCTTGTTCTAGAAGCTTCTTGAACATTTCTACTCCTGTTACTACTACTGTTCTCTTTTCTTCTGTTAGTCCTACGATTTCTACGTTGTCTCCAACTTTTAGGGTTCCTCTTTCGATTCTTCCTGTTGCTACGGTTCCTCTTCCTGTGATTGAGAAGATGTCTTCTACTGGCATTAGGAATGGTTGGTCTGTGTCTCTTTCTGGTTCTGGAATGTATTCGTCTACTTCTTCCATTAGTTTAACTATCTTGTCTCCCCATTCTCCGTCTGGATCTTCTAATGCTTTTAATGCTGACCCTACTACGATTGGTGTGTTGTCTCCGTCGTATTCGTATTCGTTTAGTAGATCTCTTACTTCCATTTCTACTAATTCGATTAGTTCTTCGTATTCTACGTGAGATGTTGAGATTGTGATTCCTCTTTCTCTTTCTTCTGGAGCTTTGTCTATGTTTGCATAGTCAACGAATTCTCCTGATCCAAATCTCTTGTTTAATACGTATGTGATTGCTGCTGTTAATGTGGTTTTACCATGGTCTACGTGACCGATTGTTCCTATATTAACATGTGGTTTTGTTCTTTCAAATTTTGATTTTCCCATTATATCCCCCTTG
>NZ_JASBYU010000024.1 GCF_029983815.1 Lagierella sp. | reverse complement strand
TAACAATCAAATTGATTGACAAAGAAACAGGTAAAGTAGTAAAAGAAACCACAGCAACAAAAGAATCAGGTTGGAAGTATGAATTTACCAACGTACTATCAAAAGATAGTAATGGAAAGGTATATGAGTACAGAGTTGAAGAGGTTGTTCCAAAAGGATATAAGGTTAAATATGATGGTACAACTATTATCAATGAGTATAAACCAACTAATGGACCATCAAATAGACCGGGTGCTGATACTACAAATAGACCTGGAAGGACTAATAGGCCAGGAAATACTGGTGGATCAGGAAGATATTTACCTGTGACTGGAGATGGATTAAATCCATCTGTATATGCTGGTATTTTGGCACTAGTAGGTGGAGCGTTGACATTTGTAGGATTAAAGCGTAAGAAAAAAATTGATGGAACAGAAAAGTAGGAGATTAAATCCCTTTTTAATCATCGGGATAGCATTACTGATTTCTTCTGCAATATTGATGGGATATCTCTTTTTTAGAGCTAAAGCTAAGAAGAATAGGGCGATTAATCTTGAACAAAAATTTGAAGAAAATATTAGCTCAAGATCTTCAGTAGATAAAAAGAGAGATAAGTATCAAGATGAAGCTGATGCTTTATTAGAATCTCAAGCCATAGGTGTCATTAGAATAGATAAGATTAATGTTGTGTTGCCAGTTTATGGGAACACTACAGAAGAAGCTTTATTAGATGGGGCGGGTGTGGTAGAAGATACCAACCCACCTACATCTGAAAAGAATACTGTATCTGTTTTAGCGGGACATAGAGGCGGAAGAAATGAAAAAGAGTCCTTTTTAAATATCCATAAGTTGGAAAATGGTGATGAAATAAAGATCACAACAAAAGATCAAATCCTTTACTATAAAGTAGTTGGGGAAGAAATAATAGAACCAACGGATTGGAGTAAATTTACAAAGGAAAAAGAAAAGACCAAATTGTTTTTAGTGTCTTGTCATCCTTATCCATACAATTATCAAAGGCTATTGATTGAGGCAGAACTAGTTGAGAATGTTGATAAGGATGTATAACTAAAGATTAAAAAGGTAAAAAACTAATACAGAAGTATTTGTAAAATTGAGGGAGGCTCAAAATGAGTATGCCCTCAATTTTTTTGTTACACCAGAAACTGTTGTGGTCGTATGATTATTAATACTCCAACAGTTTTTGTTGTGCCTAAATAAATCAATATGTGATTTATTATAAAGGTTAAAAAATTATTGAAACTTATTCAGAAATAGGATAGAATAGATTTGAAGAAATTTTAAGTTTTACTTAAGTTTTACTTAAGTTTTATTCAAGCTCTTTTAAAGATTAGGTTATAACTTTTGACGGGTTATTCTTAAAAAAACCAAAAAATAATGTTATGTAAGTTTAGATTGAACTACTAAGTATTTCAATTAAGGATTTATTTACACATGGATAATTGTTAGTACAAGATATTAAGTCTTGTGTTATAGGATATGCTTATTAAAAATTTATGAACAAAGGTTAAGAGTAAGTCTAAAAGGTCTAATTATTTAATATAAATTTAACTTGTACTATTTGTTATTGAATGATAGAGTTTAATTGAATGGAATTTTAGATTGTAACTTTAATTTTTTATACTTGGGAAGAACTAAAGGGAGAATTGAGAATATATAATAAAATGAAAAAAATCCTAGGTTACTTTTGTAATTGCAAAAAACGGATAATTAATATATAATATTGACACAGAGTTAAGTTTTTAGGATTGTACGAAGAAATAAAAAGGACTGTTTGATAAAAATATCATGTAGGTCCTTATTTTTTAGAGTATATGATATTGTGAGCAAAGTCTGAAAAAATAGTATTATGAGAAAATTGAAGCATGAAATTAAAATTAAATAATTATGGAGGAGAATTTATGAAGAGATGGTTAGCATTCTTTCTAGCTATTGTTTTATCATTAAGTTTGGTAAATCCAGTTTCAGCAACTGAAAATCTGGAAGATAAACAAGTTTCTGATGCGAGAAGGGCATTGGAATTTCAAGCTAGAGGGCGATTTTCGAAAGATGATCAAGTTGATTTGGTTGTTGAAGTCAACGACAAATATTTTTCTGAGTATGGAAAGATAATTGACGCAAAGTTAATTAGAGAAGGGAATAATCAAGAAAAGCAAATAGCTTTCGCTCGCAAGGCAAATACAAAAGCTTTGGAGTTGCTGAAGAATGAAGGAATCAAGTTTAATCTATTATATGAAGTAGAAGTTATAATGGTTGGATTTACTGGTACAGCTAGCTATGGGGATGCTCTAAAAATGACTGACCTACCTTTTATTAAGTCAGTATCAATTGCTCAAAAATATAATCTTCCAGAAATCTCAATAAAGCAAAGAGCAGATGATATTAGAATGATCACGAGCCGGAAGATGGTAGGAACAGATAGACTGGGACTAACTGAAGATGGTAGAGGAACTGTTATAGCAGTGCTTGATTCGGGTTTTGACAAAAGTCATCCTTCCTTTTATTTAAAACAGGAGGGAAAAAATTCTATGAAGCTGAAATCCTCTTCAGATATTATTTTAAGAGGAGTAAAAGTTGGTGGATGGGTTAATGAAAAAATTCCATTTGGATACAACTATGCTGATAAAAATAATATTATTGCAAATCCAGGTGAAGCACATGGTCAGCACGTTGCTGGAACAGCCATTGCAAATGAAACTGAAATAGAAATTGGGGGAGAGAAATTTCCTTTTAAAGGTATTGCTCCAGAAGCCCAATTATTAGCTATGAGAGTTTTTTCTTCTGGAGGAGGAACAAGTCCTCAAATATATATACCTGCAATGGATGATGCAGTCAAGCTTGGTGCGGATGCAATAAATATGTCATTGGGATCTCCAGCTGGAGAAAATTCCATAGTTGATGGAATGGGGATAACCGATGCAATTGATAGAGCAAATGAAATAGGCTGTGTTGTTGCAATGGCAGCAGGAAACGAAGGACAGTTTGGAAGAAACATACAAAATCCGAAAGCCTATAATCCAGATTTTGGAGTTGTTGGTTCACCTTCTGTTGCTAATAATGGACTATCAGTAGCAAATTTAGAAAATGATAAAGTAGTTAAAAAATATGGAACTTTAATCATGTATGATGCATTAGGAAAACTGGTAGACAAATTACCTGTTACTGGTGTATTTGGAACGAATATATATTCTGAAACAAAAAACTTGGAATTAGTTGTTTTGTCAAATGATAGGAATGCAAATAAAAACATAAACTACACCGGAAAAGCAATTCTTGTAGATATTGGAGCGGTTAATAGATCTGGAGAGATAGTTGACCAAGCATATATTAGAGAGCTAGCTAAAAATAATCCTGCATTGATTATTTTTTATGCATCAAATACAGACATAACAGAATACATTACTACTTTCTTTGATCCGATTTTAAGTATACCTGTAATAGGAATAAAAAACTCAATGGTTGAGGACATAAAAAACAATCAAAATGGATTTTTTGCTTTTACTGCTAATGAGTCTTACGTTACTAGCATGGATAAAGGTAATATTTCTACATCATCAAGCTGGGGAGTTTCTGCAGATGGAGAAATAAAACCAGACATTTTAGCTCCTGGTGGAAAAATTTATTCAACAGTATACAATCAAGGATACGAAGAGATGACTGGTACTTCTATGGCTACACCTCATGTTGCGGGAGGAATAGCGATAGTGAGATCAAGAGTAAACAGGGATTTTCCAAGTCTCACAGGCTTTGAAAAGTCTAGATTAATAAGAAATTTAGTGATGTCAACGGCAAAACCACATAAGGATTTAGAAACAGAAGCTCTAACTTCACCTAGATGGCAAGGGGCTGGTCTAATGGATTTAGTGGGTGCAACTAACTCAGAGATAGTGCTTTATGACGCTAATACGAAAGAGACAAAAGTAAATCTTGGAGATGTGGGAGAGTCATTTGATGTAAGCTTTGTTGCTAAAAACCTTGGATCGACTCCTAAATCATTTAAGGTTACTGGTTATTTAACGACTGATTATGTATATGAAGATAGCATAGTCTTAAAACCTCGAAGTTTAGGTGAGTTTGATGGAGGAGTTGTAAAAGTAGATGGTAAAAGTGAAAAAGAAATAACTGTCAAAGTAGATTCCAGTAAGTACACAGGGGAATTGGAAGGACAAATGGAGAATGGATACTTCCTTGATGGTCATATTATTTTAGAAGCAATAGATTCTACATCTCCAAATCTAACAATACCTTTCCTTGGTTTCAAAGGAAACTTCAAAAAGTTAGATTTAGTTGAACCTTCTATTTATGACTTAGTTGAAAAGAATAGATTACCTTTCTATTATGGAAATGATTATCGTTTAGCGAATGGGGTTTTTAAAAATAATTTTACTCACTTTAGATCAACTATTTCAGGAAACCAAGTTTTAGTTGGACAAATGCCAAATTATAATCCATCTACACCGGAGTTTACCAAAATAGCTATATCACCAAATGGTGACGGTAAGATGGATAATGCAGAACTCGTATTTACTCTTCTTAGAAATACAAATGATTTAAAGGGGAAATTGTATAAGTCAAATGATGGCAAAAAGGGAGATTTAGTTACCAATATATTTCAAGTTGGTAAGCAGTCGCTTTCAAAAAATCACAATGTATATGAAGAAGATCCAATGGCTTATTGGGGAGGTTTGTTTGGGTCATCTCAAGCAGATTTCTTTAACTTTAAACCATTTAGAGGTCAGTTTCCCGATGGGGAATATATCTATGAATTATCAGGGAAACCCGCCTCTGGAGTAGAAGAAACTAATTATCTAATGAAATTTTATATAGACACTGTAAAGCCAGCAGGTAAAAACCCTACTTTAGAAAATGGAATTTTTAATTTTGAAGCAGTAGATGAACTTACAGATATTATAGCAGTTAGAGTACTTGTAAACGGAAAGGAAGTAAATAAGACGGATGTAGGTTATGAGGTGCCAAGTTATATTTCGTTAAAAGATATAACTGTGGAAATAACTGACTCTGCATATAATACTGCAGTGATCACTGCTGACCAAATGCCAATAGACGATCCAGTAGAACTAAAGAAACAATTAATTAGTATTGGACTTTTTTCGAAATATTCTGTAACAGTTACTTCAAGTGATGAAGTAGGTTTGGTTTCTATTTATAAAGGGAAAGAAGTTGACGAGGGTAACTTGTTGATAATAGATGAAAAACAAGGAACTTTAAATTTGAGACCTTTTAATTTAAAGAGAGGGGATCTACTCACTTTTGTTATTAAGGCTGATGGTTATGAAGATGTTATTACAACTAGAAAAGTAAGACGATAGTTGAATTTGATATGGTAATTTAAAAATATACAGGAATAGTTTAGGAGGAAGCATTGAAAAAAGTAGTTTCATCATTATTGGCTTTTTCACTTTGTCTATCGGTAGCTAGTACTTCACTAGCTACTAAAGACAAAGTACAAGAGGCTACGAAAAACGATGAATTAGAATTAAGTATTAATAAAAGAGAAAAACTTAATCTAATGATAAGCGTTGATTCTGGAAAATTTCCAGAACTTGGAAAGTCGATCGATTCAGTAGAATTAAAGGATGACAATAATAAGATAAAGCAAATTGAATTTGCTAAGAAAGTAAATAAGAAAGCTTTGGAACTTATCAGATCTAAAGGGATAAAGTTTGAATTATACGATTCATTGGAATTAATTGATATCGCTATAATGGGGAAAGCGTCCTATGAAGATTTTATTAAGATTCAAAATCTCGACTTTGTTAAAAGTGTGGATATAGCTGAGGAATATGATGAACCTAAAACTGAGGACAAAGAGGCTCTAGAAGAAACAATTAAGATGATTTCTTCTAGAAAGATGATCGGTGCCAATAAACTTGCTGAAAAGTATGATGGTAGAGGTAGAGTTGTTGCCGTATTGGACTCTGCCTTTGACATTAACCATCCTGCTTTTTATTTGTCCGCAAATGGAAAACAGGCTGCTAAATTAGACAGTTCAGCACCAGGCAAAGTTGATACTTCAGGTAGATATATAAATGAAAAGATACCATTTATTTTTAATTATGCAGAAAAGAATACGGATGTTTCCAGAGGAGATGAACATGGCCAACACGTAGCAGGTATAGTTGGGGCTAATAGGAAAAGTGTAACTATTTCAGGACAGAGCTATGATCATATGGGAGTAGCTCCAGAAGCTCAGCTTTTATTAATGGATGTATTTCCTGAACGTGGAGGAACTAGTTCTAATATATATCTAAAAGCAATAGATGATGCTGCGAAAATAGGAGCCGATTCTATTAATATGTCACTTGGAACTACAGCAGGCCAACTATATAATACCAATAGAGAGGGTATTACAAGAGCTATCGAAAATGCGAACAATATGGGAAGTGTAGTAGTAATAGCTTCTGGAAATGAAGGTCATATAGGGTGGAAAGATGGAAAAAATCCTAAATCATATAATCCTGATTATGGTATTGTTTCAACTCCTGCAGTAAGTCCATCTGCAATGGCTGTTGCATCTATTGAAAATTTTTATGATGAGAGTAAAACTGGAAATCAACTAAATATTGATTTTAGAGATGGTGAGAATGAAAAAGTTGCCATTAGAAAATTATCTGGATCTCCGTATCTTCAAGAAGGGTTTAAATATGCTTCTGTTTTTGTTGGAAATGGTAAAAACAATACAGATATTCCTGATTTATCTAATAAAGTGGCAATTGTCGAAGCTGATTTTGAAAAACCAGATCCCTATTCAGATTCTATTTTGGTCGATAAAGAGGGAGTGGAAAATATTATTTCAAAAAAGCCTGCAGCTATATTAATATATTCAAAAAAATCAAATTTAGAAAATCTGTATACTACGATTAAAGCAGATGTGCCTATTTATGCAATACCGACTAATGTGGCTTCTTTACTAAGAGTAAAAAATGATGCAGAAATCTCACTTATTGAAGGAAATGGATATGCAATGAGATTTTCTTCAGGAGAAATGTCTAGTTTTTCTAACTGGGGATTGACTGCCGATGGAGATTTAAAACCGGAAATAACTGCTCCAGGTGGTCAAATCTATTCAACAGTTTTCAGCTCAAACTATAAATACAAAGAAGGTACGTCTATGGCGACCCCTCACGTTTCTGGTGGAATAGCTGTTGTGAGAACAAGAATTGATGAAGAATTTACAAATATTGGAAATGACGAAAAAGAAAGACTGGTTAGAAATATTCTAATGTCTTCAGCTAATCCACATAAAGATCAAAATACAGAAGCCCTTACTTCTCCACGAAAACAAGGAGCGGGTGTTATGGATCTGGTTGCAGCATTAAATACTGATGTAATAATATATGATACCAAAACAAAGGATAGTAAAATTAATTTACGAAATGTTGGAGAATCATTTGAGCTTAATTTTACTGTCAGGAATCTATCAAGGGATGTAAGAACATTTAATTACAAAACATATCTAAATACGGATGATGTGGAAGGAGACACTTTTTCTTTAAGACCAAGACTTTTAAAAGAAATTCCAGGCCAGAGTTTAAGTTTAGCAGGTGGTCAAACAAAGGATATTACAATAAAAGTTGATTCTTCAGAATTTACCGACGATTTAGAAGAGAAGATGCCAAATGGATATTTCCTTGAAGGTTTTGTTACACTTGAGAGCAATGACAAATCAGAACCTAATATCTCAATTCCATACTGCGGATTTTGTGGTGATTTTAATGGATTGGATGTATTTGAGCCATTTATATATAATTTAGTTAAAGAAAATAAACTTCCTTACTATTATAATGGTACAGGCAGATATCCAATGTACAATGACGGGTTTACTCACTTTGAAACTAAGATAAATAATAGACCTGCAATATTAGGACAGGAATATAATTTTGATTCTAGAAATCCAAAATTTACAGAGTTAGCAATTTCACCTTATAACAATGATGGATATAATGACAGCATGAGTTTGACATTTACTCTTCTTAGAAATTCTGAAACTACAAAGGCAGATGTCTACAAATATGATAATGATGTAAAAGGTGATCATGTTGCGAATGTGTTTTCAACGGGAATTGACAGTAACAATCTCTTAAGAAAAAATCACTTTGGGACAGGAACTCCTTTAACACCAAAAAGATATACAATAGCAGAAACAAAGGTAAATCAACTATTCCCAAAAGTTAATGATGAGAGATATCCAGATGGTAAATATCTCTATGAAGTTACAGGTAAGGGTGCTTCTTCTGACAAAGAAGTAACAGATAAAGTTCCTTTTTATATTGACAGTGTAGCACCAAAAGCTGTAAATGTAAGTCTAATGGATGGAGTTCTAACATTTGATGGCTTAGATGAACTTTCAGGAATTTTATATACTGAAGCTTCTACAAATGGAATAGTCTTGGAAAGGATAGACGGAAGAAGTTTTAAAGTCCCTACAGGAGTGAATTTATCAGATATCGACTTGAAAATAGTGGACTTAGCTTATAATACTACAGTTGGTAAAGCAGATACATTTAAGGAAAGTGCAATAATTGAACCTGGAGACGATATGGGA
The DNA here is from genome assembly GCF_029983815.1 of Lagierella sp. Lineage (GTDB taxonomy): Bacteria > Bacillota > Clostridia > Tissierellales > Peptoniphilaceae > Mediannikoviicoccus. The sequence continues at coordinate 9,809 of NZ_JASBYU010000024.1, read as the reverse complement.
AATATCAAAATCAACCCTATTGTAAAAGATGGCGAAAAAATGCCTAAGTTTACTATAACAGCAATTTCGAGTTATGGAACTGAGTATACAGATCTAAGCAATTTACCAATAGGTGTATATACCATCAAAATATCCGACTTAGAAGATGGTTACACTATAGAAAGTTCACAACCTATAAAAGTAGAAATAACTAAGAACAATTTAAATCCTGTTATCAATATCACATTTAGTAAAGAGATATTGAAAAAGCAATTGATTAGCATTGGACTATTCTCAAAATACTCTGTGACAGTTACTTCAAGTGACAAAGTAGGAAAAGTTTATGTGTACAGAGGAAAAGAGATTGACGAAAATAATTTACTGCTTAAAGAAAAAGAGCAAGGAACTTTAAACCTGAGACCTTTTAAATTAAAAAGAGGAGACTTGCTTACATTTGTAATTAAGGCTGATGGTTATGAAGATGTTATTACAACGAGAAAAGTAAGGAGATAAGGAAAAATGAAAAGAGTATTATCTTATTTTCTAGCGATTATATTAGTTTTTTCAAGTGTTACCCCTGTTTTTGCACAAGACGATTTTGTTAAAAAAGAAAATTCTGCGAAAGAAGAGCTAGAATTACAAAATAATGGTGTTTATAGTGAAAAAGATACTATTGATGTAATAGTAGAATTAAAAACTGAAAACTTTTCTGAATTTGGTAAAAATTTGTCTGCAGAAGAATTACGAGATAGAAAAAATATAGAAAAGCAAATAGACTTTGCTAGAAAATCTAATAAAAAAGCCTTAGTTTTAATTGATAAGCTAGGTATTAATTTTAAAAAGGGATATGACTTAGAAGTGATAACTGTAGGTTTTACTGGTACTACTACTTATGGTGATGCTTTGAAACTAGCAGAGCAGGATTATATAAAAAGAGTAAATATTTCCGTAAGCTACAATTTACCAGAAGTTGAAGTTGGAAAGAAAAAGGATGATGCAGAAAAGCCTAGGATGATGACTTCAAAGTACATGGTAGGTAATAGTGGACTTTATACAAAATACGATGGAGCGGGTTCGGTAGTTGCAGTACTAGATTCTGGTACAGATGTCAATCATGAAACATTTTATTTAACTGAAAATGGAAAAGCGAAGACAAAGATATCTAGGTCAGACCTTTCAAAGGTTACAACTAACGGAACTTACTTTAGTGAAAAAATTCCATTTGGATATAGTTATGCCGATAATAGGAATTCTGCTTTAGATATTATTGATAAAGAAGGATCTAAAACTTTGATGCACGGACAGCACGTTGCTGCAACTGCAGTTGGAAACCATGTAAAACTTACTCTTGACAATAAGCCTATGGATTTTTCAGGAATTGCTCCAGAGGCTCAGTTACTTGCTATGAAGGTGTTTAATGGAAGTGGAACTCAGGAATCATGGTATGTTCCTGCAATTGATGATGCAGTTAAACTAGGGGCAGATTCTATAAATCTATCTCTAGGAGGACCAATGGGTTCGCAAGCGACTGTAGGAAGAGGAGTTGATGAAGCAATTGAAAAGGCTTCACAGATAGGATGTATTGTTGCTATAGCTGCAGGTAATGATGGTCATGCAGGATATCCTTATATGCCAGTTGCTTCTAATCCAGACTATGGGGTAACACAAGCTCCAGCAGTTGCAATGGGCGGACTTACTGTATCGGCGTTAGAAAACACAAATGTATTAAAAGATGGTTTTGACCATGGTTCTAAAAAATACTATGAATTTCCTACACTCTTAATTTATGATGGAACAAACATTACTCCTGTAAGAAAATCAATTTTAAAAACCTCTTTTACAGGTACTTTTATAAATGATAATGAAATCAACTCATTTATAGACGTTGGATTTGCAGATAATCCTTCAAAACTACCAGATTTAAAAGGTAAGATAGCATTAGTGGAAAGAGGAGAAACAGATATCCTGGAAGTAATAAAAAATCTTGAAGAAAAAAATGCAAGGGGTATACTTCTTTTTAATGATGCAGGAAGAAAAGAAAGAATAGAATATATAGAAGGTGTAACAAGTGTGAAGCCATGGATAGGGTCAATATCTAGAGAGGCTGGTCTTTTCTTAAAGAAAAATCCTAGCTATAGATTTGCTTTTACAAATAGTGAAGCACCAGCTTATTTATCTAATCCAGCTGTTGGAAGAATCTCCGACTTTTCAGCATGGGGAGTAACGGCTGATGGCTTTATAAAACCAGATATCATGGCACCTGGTGGAGAGATATATTCAGCTATAAATACGGTTAATGCAACGGGATATAAGTATCAATATATGTCAGGAACGTCTATGGCAACACCTCATGTGGCAGGGGGTATAGCCCTTATAAGAAGTAGAATTGAGAGAGAATTTTCTAATCTATCAGGAAAAGATAAGTTCTATCTATTAAGAAATCTCCTTATGTCTACAGCAACTGTCCACAAGAACATATATACTGATGTAACATCCTCTCCAAGACAGCAAGGAGCTGGTCTTATGAACTTAGATGCCGCTGCTAGTGCAAAAGCGGTATTATATGATTCAAAGACAAGAGAAACAAAGATTAATCTCGGAGATGTTAATAGCACTATAGATTTTAGCTTTAAGATTAAGAATTTAACATCTACACCAGTAACATATAATTATAAGACAAGCCTAACTACTAATGAAGTAAAGGACGGGAAATTTACACTTAATCCAGTTCTTTTAGACACAATAAAAGGAAGTAGCATTACAGTAGCTGGTGGAGAGGAAAAAACCATAGCTATAAGTTTTGATGTTTCAAAATATCATGAAGATTTAATTAAGAAGATGAGGAATGGATATTGGCTAGAAGGGTTTGTAGAATTGGAATCTACTGGTAATGAACCGGCTCTTTCAATTCCTTTTTCAGGATTTAAAGGTAATTTCAAACAGCTTCCTGTAATAGAGCCTTTTATCTATGAACTTACAAAATATGGAGAATTGCCAGTATATTATAATAGTAGTAATCATCCTGTTGACTTTACTGGAATGTTCTCAGAAGTTGATGGGAAACCTATAATACTTGGTCAAGAATATGAATTTGATAAGGATAATCCGAAATTTCACGACCCTGTGATTTCTCCTAATAACGATGGAAAAGTAGAAGATTTTAAATTTACGGTTGTATTTGATAGAAATACCAATTTATATAAGGCAAGAGTTAATAAATTAGATGGCGACCAAAAAACTCTTGTAGAAGAATTACAAGATAGAAATTTCTTTATGAAGCATTATAGGATAGGTGCTAGAAATGGAATTAGCTATTCTAATTATAGTCAAAAATTTCCAAATAATTCTGGAAAACCAGTAGATGGAAAATATGAACTAGAATTTGAAACATTACCTGTTATGGAAGGGGCAAGTCCTGTCATCCAAAGACAAGTTTTTTATGTGGATACGGTAAAGCCTAAGATAGTAAATGTTAAGCTACAAAATGACAAACTTTCCTTTGATGGTTTAGATGAATTAACAGGGATATTATACAAAGAAGCATATATAGGATATAATAAACTTGATGTTGATGAAAATGGAAATTTCATAGTTCCTCCTGGAACTAGACTTTCAGATATTACAGTAAAGACTTATGACTATGGCTATAATGAAACTTCTGGACCAGCTGATACCTTTAAAGAAACAGCTATATTAGAGCCTGAAGATGGCAAGGGTTCTATAAGTTTGAATACCGTTGTGAAGGATTCAAACGAAGTTCCTACTTTTATAGCAAAAGCTATAGGACCAGATGGAACCGAATATTCTGATTTAAACAATTTACCTATTGGTGTCTATACTATAGAAATAGTTGACTTAGAAAAGGGATATATTCTTGAAAATCAAGATCCTATAAAAGTTGAGATTAGAAAAGACAATCTAAATCCAACGGTTGATATAACTTTTGTAAAAGAGAAACTTCAAAAACAGCTTATAAGCATAGGATTATTTTCAAAATATTCCGTTACTGTAACTTCTAGTGATGAAGTTGGAAAGGTAAGTATCTATAAAGGTAACCAAATTGATAGTACTAAAGCTTTGGTTGAAAATGTAGCACAAGGTACTATTAGTTTAAGGGAATATAATTTAAGGAGAGGAGATCTGTTAACATTTGTCATTAAAGCAGAAGGCTATGAGGACGTAGTCACTACAAGACGAGTAAGGAGATAGGAGGAGAAAATGAAAAAGATAGTATCTATTTTATTGGCTTTTGTAATGTTTTTTTCTACAATAACCCCAGTTTTTGCCGCTGAAAATCAAGAGAAAGACTCTAAAGCAACAGAAACTACAGAAAATATAGAAAAAGCATCAAAACAAATGCTAACACCATCTGAACAAGAGAAAATCATAGAAGAAAAAAGAACAGATGGAACATTTGGCGATAGGCTAAATGAAGCGGAATTTGGAGGATCCACAAGAAAGGACGAAGGTTCTATAGAACCAGTTGACGTTGTAAATCTTGATGAGATTAAACCTTATAATGAGCTTTCATCTAAGGAAAAACTTATCAAAGATATAGGAGAAAAATATGACAAAGATAAGGAATATAGCTTCATTGTTTCTTTAAATACAGAATATTTTTCTAATCTGGGAAAGGACCATACAGGAGAGCAATTAAGATCTGAATCTAACAAACAAGATCAAATAAAGTTTGCTAAATCTGCCAATGCTGAAGCTAAAAAGTTGATGGAACAAGCAGGTATTGAATTTAATATTTCTCATGAAATTGAAGTTATTATGGTTGGTTTTACAGGACTTGCAAAAGTAGATCAAGCATTAAAGTTGGCAGACCAAGAATTTATTGAAGAGGTTGCTGTAGCTCCGGTTTATAAAGTTCCTACCTTGGAACAGCAGGAAAAAGCTAATGAACAACATGTAAGTATGATAAATTCAGATAAAATAGTCAAAGCCAGAGATTTATACAAATTACCAAAGAAAATTAACGGTAAGGGAATGGTAGTTGCTGTACTTGACTCAGGATTTGATGTTAATCATGAAGCTTTTTATCTAAATAAAGATGGAAAAGAAGCTGCAAGATTTAAATCTGAATCAGATATTAGAAAAGCAGGAGTTTATAGAGGAGCTTGGTTTAGTGATAAAATTCCATTCATCCACTGTTACAACTCTGGTCAGTCTACACCTTACGCTATGAAGAGTCAGAACCAACATGGTCAACACGTTGCAGGTACTGCAGTAGGTAATGAAACTACCTTTTATATGAATGGGGCTAAAAAGACATTTAAAGGGATTGCTCCAGAAGCTCAATTACTTGCTATGCACGTGTTCATACCAAATCAAGACAATATTGATTATAGGGATGTAATTGCTGCAATGGATGACGCTATAAAGCTTGGTGCAGATGCAATGAACCTATCATTAGGTTCTCCTCTTGGACAATTTTCAGATGACAACTCTGATATGTCAGGAGGCGCAAACTTTACTAGAGCTATAGAGAAAGCTTCTGAAGCTGGATCCTTAGTTTCCATAGCTGGAGGCAATGACAGTCAATTTGGATATCTTGATGGTGTGCTTCCTAAGGCAACTAATCCTGATTATGGAGTTATGGGTTTCCCAGGAAACTTGGATGGAGCATTTACTGTTGCATCAGTTCAAAATGAAGGTAATGAAGGAGCTGGAGAAATGTCTGCATTTTCTAACTGGGGAGTTGGAGCAGATGGGAACTTCAAACCAGATATTACAGCACCGGGTGGAAATATAATTTCTTCTATAAATGACAATAAATATAATTTTATGTCAGGAACTTCAATGGCAGCACCTCATATTACTGGTGGCGCTGCACTTATTAGAGATAGAGTAAATAGAGATTTTGGTGCTTCTCTAACAGATGCACAAAAACAGACTTTGGTACGAAACTTATTGATGTCTACAGCAAAACCTCATATAAATCCATTTACAAAAACTTACTCATCACCAAGACAACAAGGTGCCGGAGTTATGGATATTGATGCTGCTTCTAGGTCTAACGTTGTATTAATTGGGGATAATGGACAAACCAGAATAAATTTAGGTGATGTGCAAGATACTTTTGACATTACTTTTACAGTGAAAAACTATGGTAATAGTCCTAAAAAATATTCCTACAAAACAGTTCTTACAACTAATGAAGTTAAAAATGGTAACCTACCATATAGATATTCCAGCTATTATATAAATCAACTAAAGAATAATTGGCAAACTGACTTGGAAGTAAAAGATGGAGACATGACTTTAAATCCTAGACTATTAAAGGAGATTCCAGGACAAACCATTGAAATTCCAGCTAATTCTGAAAAGAAAATAACTGTAAAAGTAGATGCAAGTGAGTTTAAAGATGAATTAAGTTCACAAATGAAGGAAGGTTATTTCTTAGAAGGATTTGTTATTTTTGAATCTAATAGACTGGACCCACAATTATCAATGCCTTTTATAGGTTTTAGAGGAAGTTTTAATGACTTAAGTGTAGTAGAACCATTTATCTACAAATTAGTAAAAGAAGGAAAGAAACCTCATTACTATCACGCAAATCTACCTTATGGCTTTAATCCAAATCTATTTGACGCAATACCGAATAATAGAAAATTAAATGGAAGCTGGACCCATCTTTCAACTCTTATGGGACCTGATTCTTTTATAGCTGGGATGTTGCCTAGTATAGGTGTAGACAACAATGGTGTACCTCACATTGCAGATGCGTTTTTTAATGCAGAAAATCCATTTTTTATAACTCCTGTTATTTCTCCAAATGGAGACCAAGCAGTAGATGGATTCTTCTTAGCTATGACTTTACAAAGAAATGCGAATTTAATGGCAGGACAGATTTATAGTTATAATCAATATGGTATGAAATCATCGTCACCAGTAAGAACTCTTTTTACTGCAAATGGAAAAAGCTTTAAAAATGCAGCGGGTTCTACTTTCCCTATAACAGGATATAGTGAACAAAACATGATTTTTGATGGAGCAAATCTTCCTGATGGAAAATATTCTATAGATATTGTTTCCCAACCAGTACCAAGTGGAGCTAGAAGACAAGTAGAATCTCAAGATTTTTATATAGACACTCAGTTTCCACAACCGGTTAACTTAAAGTTGGAAAATAACTTTATGACCTTTGACGTAGCGGATTTAACTGGAGTACAGGTTGAAGAAGTTTATTTATTTGATGGTACTAACTGGAATCAAATTCCAAAAGAAAATGGAGGATATAGAGTTCCTAATGGATACCCAGCAGACCAAATAGGTATTAAACTTATGGACTTTGGATATAACTATGTTGAAGGATTGGTAAGCCAAGCACTAGGCAATAGCTTAGCAGTAGGTGGAAGTATTAAATTTAAAGAAAATGTTAATCCAAACTCTAAGGCTGTTCCAAGATATAGTTATGAAATTGTCAGTAAAGAAGGGGAGATAATTACAAATCTTTCTGGACTAAAATACACTGACTATGAAGTTAGAATAACTAATATTCAACCAGGATACAAGCTTGTAAGTCATAATCCAACTTATGTAACCTTAACTGCTGGAGAACCTGATAAGACAGTAGAGCTTAATTTTGAAGCAGAGGTTCAAAAGAACGAAATAAAAGATGACAAGCTACAAACTGTAAGTATTGGTATCTTGAATAAACACTCAAGATATGTAGAAACTGCATCAAATGCACCTGCAGCTACTGTAACTATACAGCTTAATGGAAGAGTTATTGTAGAAAATATACAAGCTGGAAAGATAGATATAAGCCATGTAACACTTAAAAGAGGAGATAAGATGAAATTTATCTTCAGTGCTGATGGATATAAGGATGCCACACTTATTAAAAAGATATCAAGATAATTTTCTTATCAATGTTTATAACGCAAAATGCGTTTAAAATAATATGAAATGGAGGATGTAAATCTTTAAAAGTAAGAGAATAATTAGTTTTATTCTAGCCTTTGCGTTGATTTTTACTGCTTTGCCAGTTAATTTATTCGCTGCAGAAAATCAACAAAAAGATAGCCCAATCCCTTTTGAAACGATTAGAGAGGGAAGTAAAACTAAATTCAAATTTAAGACTGCAGACATTAAATCTGCAAGAAAGGTTAGATCACAAGAGCAAGGAATATTAGCATTTAACCCTACAGGAAGTACTACTAAGTTTACGGCTACGGTAAAGTATGACGGGTTAGATCAAGATCTTGTTCGATTACCTTTAGAAGCGAAGCTTATAGATGAAAGTAATGGGGATGAAATCGCCACAGCAAAAATAAATAGTTTTGGTGAAACGATTAACTTCGTAGCCGATAAAGGGTTTGATGATGGAATTGATATTAAAGGAAACTCAACAACGAAAGAATTTTCTGTAGAGATTGTAACTCCTGAAGGTTACACTACTCGAATGGAGTATATTGAGCTTAAAAACGAATCTGGGGATACCTTAAACTTTGATATTGTTATTAGTCAAACAGCTGTATCCATGTATACTATGACATGGAATGATGAGGATTCTACAAATAGACCAGAGGTTAACGTAAAATATTTACAAAGAACTTTCCCTCTTCCAGTAAATCCAGAAGAAGGATACTATCCTTTTAATAGAGATTTGAATGGAGATTCCGACACCTACTATTATAAAGATGAGGAATTTGTCTTCAATACTAATAGTTCTAACACTACTGATCCGATAGAAAACGCAGAAAGAACAATAGATCAGTATACAATGGATTTAGATAAATTCAATGCAACTATCAATGGTGAAAGAAAAGGTCTAGTAGATGGTAAATCTTCTGGTAAGTATTACTTTACCATTGATGGGGACTATAAAACTCCACAAGATATTACCCTAAGTGAACAATTAACAGTAAACTTTTTAGATAAGGCTGTAGCTGTTGACAAAAATGGTAATGTTCAAACAGGCGTTACTCTTCCTGTAACTTTAGATGGAAATATAAAAGAATTACTTGCTTATAATGATAACTTTGATGGGGAAAATACTCCCGTTATAGAAGGAGAAAGTGACCAAACAAGTGAAGTAGTAGTTCCAAAAGCGAGTACTACAGATACAAAATATGAATTCAAACATTGGGCATTAGAAGAAGAAATAACTCCTTATGATGGAACAAAACCTTTAACAAAAAATATAAATTTAGTTCCAGTCTTTGAACTTGCTACATTACCTAAAGTTATTGTAGATTCTAATATAGTAGGTGGTACTGTAACTGTCAACCCAGAAGAAGCAACAACTGATGGGGTAGTAGAAGGAACTTTAGTTAAGGTAACAGCTAATCCTAAAGATGGATATAAGTTAGAAAAAACAACTATTACTGGTCCAGATGGTAAAGAAATTTTACCAAGCTATATTTCAAAAGACTTTAAAATGCCAGCGGGAGATGTAAAGGTTACTGCAACTTTTATAGAAGAAGAAAATACAATTACCTACAAATCATTCGATAAGACAATGGGTACAGTAAAACCAACAGAAGAAAAAGTGGGAAAGGTAACCGGAAAACCGGTAGGATCAACCGCGGAACCTAATGAAGGATATAAATTTCTTAATTGGAGAAACATTAAAAATGAGGTTGTATCAGAAAATGTTACCTTTGTGCCAGAAACAAATGATACCGCAATATATATAGCATATTTTGAAGAGAAAACTATTACAGTTAATTACAAGTCTTCAAATGAAAAAGAGGGAACAGTAACTCCAGCGACAGAAACTGTGGGAGTGGCAACAGGGAAACTACAAGGTTCAACAGCTACGGCAGAAGAAGGATACGAATTTGTAAACTGGACAGATGAAAGTGGAGAAGAAGTTT
>NZ_JASBYU010000023.1 GCF_029983815.1 Lagierella sp. | reverse complement strand
ATTAACATGTGGTTTTGTTCTTTCAAATTTTGATTTTCCCATTATATCCCCCTTGTTTGAAGTATTATTGTTTGTCTTTATCGCCAAGTACTTTTTCTGCTATGGTTGCAGGTACTTTTTCATAATGATCGAACATCATTGAGTAGGTTGCACGACCTTGTGTGTTTGAACGAAGATCTGTTGCATATCCAAACATTTCTGATAGTGGAACATATGCATCAAGTATATGAACTCCGTTTTTAGGGTTCATTCCTTGGATTTTTCCTCTTCTTGAGTTAATGTCTCCCATTACATCTCCAAGGTATTCGTCTGGAGTTGTAATTTCAACTTTTTCCATTGGCTCTAAAAGTGTTGGGCCAGCTTTTTCTAAAGCGGCTCTAAGGGCCATGGATCCGGCAATTTTAAATGCCATTTCTGAAGAGTCGACATCGTGATATGATCCATCATAAAGTGTAACTTTGATGTCAAGTACAGGGAATCCTCCTAGGATACCTGTCTTAGAAGCTTCTTCGATACCTTGTTGAACTGAACCGATATATTCTTTTGGTATAACACCACCGACAATGGCATTAACAAATTCAAAACCAGCTCCTGGTTCTTGAGGTTCAATTCTAATCTTAGCATGTCCGTATTGTCCTCTACCACCTGATTGTCTGATGTACTTACCTTCAGCTTCAGCTTCTTTAGTAATGGACTCTCTATAGGAAACTTGTGGGTTACCTATATTAGCTTCTACTTTAAACTCTCTTAAAAGTCTATCTACGATAATTTCAAGGTGAAGTTCTCCCATACCTGAGATTATAGTTTGACCTGTTTCTTCATTTGTATGAGTTGTAAATGTTGGGTCTTCTTCTGATAATTTAGCCAACGCTACACTCATCTTTTCTTGAGAAGCCTTTGTCTTTGGCTCTATTGCAACGGAAATTACAGGTTCAGGGAATTCCATTTTTTCAAGAATTATCTGATTGTCATTGTCACAAAGCGTGTCACCTGTTCCAGTGTCTTTAAGACCAACTGCCGCTGCGATGTCTCCAGCAAATACGGTGTCAATTTCTTCTCTCTTGTTAGCATGCATCATCAATATACGGCCCATTCTTTCTCTTTTACCCTTTGATGAGTTATATATATATGATCCTGCTTCTAACGAACCTGAATAAACTCTAAAGTATGTTAACTTACCTACATATGGGTCAGAAACAACTTTAAATGCCAATGCAGAGAATGGCTCGTCATCAGATGAAGGTCTTGAAATCTCTTCTTCTGTGTCAGGGTCAATACCCTTGATGCTTGGAACGTCAAGTGGTGATGGCATATAGTCTACTATTGCATCTAGTAGTGGTTGAACTCCCTTGTTCTTATATGCTGAACCACAAAGTACAGGGTTAATTGAAAGATTTACTGTAGCTGTCTTAATAGCTCTTTTAATCTCTTCTTCTGTAATTTCTTCACCTTCAAGATATTTCATCATAAGTTCTTCGTCATGGTCTGCGATATTTTCAAGAAGGTTTGATCTATATTCTTCTGCTAACTCCTTTAAGTCTGCAGGAATTTCTCCAACTTCAATTTCAGTTCCCAAGTCGTTTTTATAAACAGTTGATTGCATTGTAATCAAGTCAACAACTCCTACGAAGTCCTGTTCAGCTCCTATAGGTATTTCCAATGGAACTGGATTTGCTCCTAGTTTGTCCTTGATTGTCTTAATAGACTCAAAATAGTCTGCACCTGTTGCATCCATCTTGTTTATAAAACAAATTCTTGGTACTCCATATTTGTCCGCTTGTCTCCATACGGTTTCAGATTGAGGTTCAACACCGCTTTTAGCATCAAATAAAGCTATTGCAGAGTCTAATACTCTAAGTGATCTTTCTACTTCTACTGTAAAGTCAACGTGTCCTGGAGTGTCGATAATGTTGATTCTATTATCTTTCCAGATACAAGTCGTAGCAGCTGAAGTTATGGTAATCCCTTTTTCCTGCTCTTGAACCATCCAGTCCATTTGAGCAGCCCCATCATGGGTGTCTCCGATTTTATGGATTTTCCCCGTATAGTATAGGATACGTTCGGTTGTTGTAGTCTTTCCGGCATCAATATGTGCCATGATACCAATATTTCTGGTATTGTCTAAAGAATACTCTCTTCCCATAAAAAAATATTACTCCTTCCCAGTAATTAGAATCTATAATGTGCAAATGCTTTATTTGCCTCAGCCATCTTATGAACATCTTCTCTCTTCTTAACACTTGCTCCTGTGTTATTAGATGCGTCTAAGATTTCTTTTGCCAATCTTTCCACCATAGTTCTTTCTCCTCTGGCTCTTGAGTAGATTGTTAACCATCTCAAGCCTAGAGTTTGTCTTCTCTCTGGTCTTACTTCCAAAGGAACTTGGTAGTTAGCACCACCTATTCTTCTTGATTTTACTTCAAGAACAGGCATGATATTGTTTAATGCTTTGTAAAATACTTCTAGAGCATCTTCTCCAGAAACTTCTGCTACCTTTTCAAACGCTCTATAAACAATACCTTGTGCTACGCCTTTTTTTCCGTCTATCATAATGTTGTTGATTAGCTTTGTAACCACTTTGTCATTGTAGACTGGATCAGGCATTACTTCTCTTTTAGGTACATGTCCTTTTCTTGGCACTTCGCTTCCCTCCTTACTATTTAGTATTTCATTGGTACTCGACTTACGTCGTCTGTGCTCAAATGTATTATAAAAAGTATAAATACTGAATTTATCTTAAAATTTTAACATTGAAGCATCTTAATTCATCTCTTATTTAGGCTTTTTAGCTCCATATTTTGAACGGCCTTGCATTCTTCCTGAAACTCCAGCTGTATCTAGTGCTCCACGAACAATGTGGTAACGAATACCTGGCAAGTCCTTTACCCTTCCTCCTCTAATAAGAACAACGCTGTGTTCTTGTAGGTTGTGTCCGATTCCAGGAATATAAGCTCCAACTTCCATTCCATTTGTTAAACGAACTCTCGCAACCTTACGAAGTGCTGAGTTAGGTTTCTTAGGTGTTACAGTTCTTACGGCAGTACAAACTCCTCTTTTTTGTGGAGAGTTAACTGTTGTATTTCTCTTCTTCAAAGTGTTGAAATTAACAGATAAAGCCGGTGATTTAGACTTATAAGTCTTACTATGTCTACCTTGTTTGATCAACTGATTTATTGTTGGCAAATTTTTCACCTCCGTGTAAATATTTTGCAAAAAAAGAAATGCATAACATCTCACTTTTGCACCAGTCCATTTTAACATTCAACCTTGATATTGTCAAGTTTTTCAAGGGTTTTTGTGTTTTTTTGATGATTTGCTTAAAAAGGGATATTTCGCACTTCTTTTTGTTACCTTCTATTTAATTGTTTGTTAAATCTTTCTACCCTCCTTGGCTTTCATACTTACCAATTCCAACCTTCCAAAGGAAGTAAAGCAAAGCCACAAAAACAAGAAGATAAATCCCTTGTTCTAAGATTAAATATGCTTTATTGGTCTCTTGAACGATTATACTTGGAATGTAGTAAATACTTGCTAGGGGATTGTGTTCTATAAAGCTTAAGCTTTTTCCGAAGAGTTTTAGTGGTAGGATTTCTCCTGAAAATATGGCAAGTATAAACCAAAAAATGTCCCTTAAGGTCAAAACAGACTTTAACCAAAAGGTGCTAGTTCCTATGATTGCAAGGACTACAAAAAACACTGTGAATCCTAAAAATAGTGATATTGTAAAATATATCAGATTTTCTAGGGTAAGGGCATTAAATAAACCACCCATTATAATCCAAAACACAAGTCCTAGGGGAAATGTGATTGCTATTCGCCCAAGGGCAGAAAAATATCTTGAAAGCAAATAGTTTACTGGCTTTGTTATATACAGGTCCAGTTGTCCTGTGTTGATGTCTTGAAAGATGTAGTATACTTCTGCCATCAAGTCGGAAAATGACAGCTTAACTATCTGTATGGTGATAAGATAAAACAATACATCTTGTAGGTTCATCTGCCCTAGGGTCTCTTGGTATTGAAAGATATATTTCCAAAGAAAGTAGGGAATCAATACGCTGATGGGAATGTAGAGCAGAGATGCAAAAAAGGAAAGGGCATATTCCTTTGATTTTAATATTTCTATTTTTGATCTATTAATGTATTTCTCCATTTTAACCTCCATTGGAGCTGTATTTATGAATACAAACTTTAAATAGCTTTATGAAGACCAGTAGAAAAAATATAAAGCTTATTATGATAAGTGGCAACTTTTCTACTCTTCCTCCTATTAATACTACTGTTGGATAGTAGGTTGTAAGGGCAATTGGTATGATGTAGGTTAGAAAATTTTGTAGGGTCTTTGGAAAAATTCCCAAGGGATAGTTTTTTGCAATGGAAAAGTTGAATATTATATCTCTAAAAGTAGAAACTTTTTCGATCCAAAGGCTCAATATGGTTACAGTACCATAGACTAGATGATAGTAGATATTTCCAAAGACAAGTAGGGCTAAACTCTTAAGTACGTTAATCCCTTGTATGTCTACATTGTAGTCCCTGGTTACTATAACAATTCCAAGGATTCCAATGATTATTTGTTGTACCATGTTTACAAAAGGCACATTCTCTAAAAGTATCATTGTCATCATATTGGAAGGTCTGTAGAGGTACTTGTCGAGGCTTCCGTCTTGAACCAAGTACTCAAAGTCCCTAAGTCCAAAGAAGATGTCCCCTATTCCAAGGGATAGCATCCCCATCATTATAAGAAGGTAGATAAAAGTTTTTTCTTCTTTTGACCCTCCTGTTATGTTAAATAACATTGTCCAAAAAAAGCCAATTGAGGCTATATTAAAAAGGGAGTATATGAATAACATAAGTCCTTCATAGGGATATGCCATTATTTTCTTTATCTGAATTTTTATAGAGGTAAGTATAAGTCTCATATCAGTCTCCATAGTTTCTGCATATCATATCTTCTAGAGTTAACTCTTCAATGGTGTATTCTGTAAAGTTAAATCTACTTAAGTCCAAGTCTTTAAGTTGATTAAGTTCTATAATATACTCTGCCCTATCTCCTAGTATGCGGTTAGGTTCTATTGTAAGGCTCTTAGACTGCTCCATTGGTATTCTAATCTTTCTAAAGTTTTTTCTGTTGGCAAATCCATAGGGGTCACCATCGTAGATTATCTCTCCCTGTTCTAGGATTATTATCCTCTTACAAAACCTTTCTATATTCTTTATTTCGTGGGTTGTAAGAAGGATTGTGGTGTTAAACTTTTTGTTTATTTCATCCAAAAAGTCCATAATTGCCCCTTGAGTTATAACATCAAGACCTAAGGTAGGCTCATCTAGAAACAATATCTTTGGCTTGTGAATTAAAGAAGCTACTATTTCACATCTCCTCTTTTGTCCAAGGGAAAGCTTTCTTACGGGAGTATGTAGAATTTCATCAAGTTTTAGTATTTTTGTAAACTCCGCCATTATCTCTTTAAAGTCCTGATCATTAACCTTATATACTTCTTTATAGTATCTAAAGGAGTCCAGTGGACTTATATCAAAAAAGAGAGTTGACTTTTGTCCCATGGAAACCCCAATTTGTGAAAGGTAACTCTTATCTCTTTTCTGTGGATTGAACCCATTTATTTCAATCTGACCTGAAGTTGGATGTAAAATTCCAGTCATCATCTTAATGGTGGTGGACTTTCCCGCACCGTTTAATCCTATTAGCCCCAGTTTTTCTCCTTCATTTACTTGAAAACTAATGTTTTTTACGGCCTTAACATATGCTGTCTCCTTTTTGAAAAATCCTAAGGACTTTTTAAATTTATAAGTTTTTGAAATGTTTTCTAGTTTTATCATCAGTGAAACCTCATCTTATTATTAGATTTTTCGCAAAAAGGATCTATACTAAAAGCTATGCTATTCATTTGGTAAGCTCTCGCATAGCATAAACCATTTTCACAAATACATTTATTAAATTTACTACAATGTTCACATGGTTGGTCTTCAAAAAATATCGGACTCGGATTGACAAATTTCTTTAAATTATCAGAATTCCAGATGTCAGTTAATGCTTGTTTATATATGTTGCCCACGACAAACTGTTTGTTATCTAATAATCTTTCACAAAAAGTCACATCACCATTATTGTTTATGACTAATGACAGCCTCCCGCCTGTACATACAAGATTGTTTCCTGGAGAAAAACTATAGTCTATGGACTGTTCTGGAATAGAAAGCTGAATTTCCATGGGTTGATACTTTAATCTTTCTTTATTTAAAAATTCCTCAAGGCGAATATATTTTTCTTCTTGAGCACAAAGTTCTTTATTTCCTCTACCGGACGAAATAAGAAATGGTGTAAGAAAATGTCTGGTAACTTCTAAATCACGAAGTGCCTTGAATAATTTAGGAATTCCTTTTACACTACTACTTGTTACAACCGAATTAACTTCAACTTCTATACCATAATTTATTAATAATTTAATAGACTCTTCCATGTTTCTAAAATAGTTTTTCTTTCCAGTCAAATAATAATTAACTTCATCGTCTACGCTATCTAGACTAATCTGTATTTTCTTTAGACCCGCTCTATTTAATTTCCTTATTTCAGGTTCTGTAAGAATATGTTTAGTTGAAAATTGGAATGAGAATCTTCTTTTATTTAAATATTCTAACAACTCAATAAAATTGATGTATAATAAAGGATCTCCTCCAGTTAAATTTATACTTCGCAATCCTTCGGTATAACTTTCATCCAGTATATTAATAAGCCTATTAAATTCTAAATGTGTTATTTCTCCTGTATTTGAGTTGTTAAAACAATATTTACAAAAAGAATCACATTTATTTGTCAATCTTATTGATAACATAATCGGAAAATCAAACTTATTTCTGCAATTGAAATAGTCTGGTAGTAAGTCTGTAACATTAATATCAAAATCAATATTTCTTTCCTCTTTAGTTTTTGATAAAAAACAGAAATGATTA
The DNA here is from genome assembly GCF_029983815.1 of Lagierella sp. Lineage (GTDB taxonomy): Bacteria > Bacillota > Clostridia > Tissierellales > Peptoniphilaceae > Mediannikoviicoccus. The sequence goes on along the minus strand of NZ_JASBYU010000023.1, from coordinate 14,215 downwards.
TATTTATCCACAAAGTCTTCTATCCACGTTTCTGTTATATTATACCCCAAAAAATTTGATTTGTTGACTATTGTTATTATCTCTTTGACCGAATATCCTTTTAAAATCAATTTGAATATGTGCAATTCGTAATCATCTAAAAAAAACACCTTGTCAAGTGTATATAGAGGGTCTACATTATAAATTATATTTTTTGATTTCTTACTTATCAATCTGGTCTTTTCTTTTGTATTAATATATTTACTCATTAGTATATTCTCCTTGAGTGTTTTTTAGTAGTGCAATAATTGTCTGGACCATAAAATTCTCCTGATAAGAGTTCTGAATGTATATAACATATTCCTCTTTCATATACGCAATCGGTGAATTTATCACAATTATAACATTTAGACTTTTTGAATAATTCCCTATTTGGAAGCAAATAATTGTATATCTTTTTATTATTCCATATTGAACGCAAATCACTGTTATATACATTTCCAATGGAATGAGTTATGTCTCCACACATTCTTTCACAAAGAAATACGTTTCCATCATTATTAATTACCATACCATCAACTCCGGCATTGCAAACAATAACATCATTAATCTCTTTAGTTCGGTTTAGAGATATCGGAAACTCGAGTTTATGGTTATCAGAACGTGTTTTAATTTTATTAAATAATGTATTAAACTGATCCGTAGAAGCAAAAAACACCTCATTATTTATACCTTTGCTAAATGTATAAGGACTCAGACAATGTTTATCTACTCCTATATCAAAAAGCTTGTCACTTAAATCTAAAATGTTACAGATATTATACTTTGTTATAACCGAATTGACTTTTATTTCTTCAAACTTTGATTCCTTAACAAGTGACCTTAAAAATAATAACGCTTCTTTAACATTTACTTTTTTAACTAGCATGTCATTTTCTTCTTGATAAAGACTATCTAAGCTGAACTGAAAAGATTTAATTACATTTGTTTGAATAAGTTTTTGAAGATTTTCTTTGTTTAATACTATTTTAGTAGAAATATTACACTTTATTCCCTTGGAATTTAATAATTCAAAAATATCAAACATGTCATTTCTAGTAAAAACATCTCCTCCAGTAAAATCAATTTCTTTAATATTGTTTGTACAACAATAATCCACGATATCTTTTATCTTATCGTAATTCAATTCTCTTTTTGGAAGAATTTTTTTATGCGCATAACAATAACTGCATTTATGAGCACAACTATTCGTTAGAGAAATCACCATTTTTACTGGTGTAAAATATTTCACTCTATCTAAGTATACATACTTTTCTAAATCTTGTATCAGATCTTTTAATTCAATATCAAAGATTATTGTTTCAAAATTGCTTAAGATAAACCAAAATCTAGTTTCCATGTACTTTTCAAAGTCCAGGTTTAATTCTTCTTCTATGTAATAAAGTTTTCTTAATAAATTACTAATTTCTTTATTGGTGAATTTCTTGTAATAAGCATATAAAAGTAATGTCTGTAACCCACTAAGAGTACCTAGATTCTCTCTGGTACTACTATCATACAAATTAATTTCTTTAGTTTTTTTTATAAAAGCTGAATGCATGTTGCTACTCCTTTTAAATGAAAATAATCTAAAACTCTAAGCATAATTTTTACCATTGTAAAGATAGGCGAGATCAATGTATTTACCAATTTACTCTGCTACTACTTTACTAGACTTTTTTCTTCGAATTTCGCCTTACCTCCACCGTGACTTGCACAGCAACAAGCGCAACTACTACGACTAGTGACACCCTTTAATTTTTTTAATCTAATAATATCCTTCTCTTTTTTCATGTTTTCAATCTCTTCAAAAATATTATTTACATTTCCTAAATTCATAGCTATCTCCTTTGATTTATTGTTATCACCATTTATTGATCTCGCCAATATTATGTTAGCACTCTGCATCTCTAGTGTCAAATATATGTAAAGTTTTTTAATATATTTTTAACTCGGTACCATCTTATTATCTCAGTATATATTAAGCACTTTTTAAATTAAATTTTGATGTAACAATGATAGCTGTGTTAAAGAGACATTGATCCAGACAAAAACACTGTGTAAACCTTTTGCTATTCCCTGTTTTTAAAGAGTACAATTATTAGGGCTGAAGGAACTAAAATCTGTAGTAATATTATTAAAGATCCTACGACTGCGACAATGTAGTCACTCTTGTCTTTGGATAAAACTATGGACAAAATGATGATGGGAAGTATACCTAGGGAGATTTTACTAAGGTATGCTCCAAGCATTTTGTCCAGTTTTTCAAAGCCTTCTTCTTTTGTTTTAGTCTTTTCTAGGTAATATCCTAAGGATATGGAAACAATCCATATCAATAGGTTAATACTCCATATCAAAATATAAAAATTCATCTTAATAGTACTCTTCAAAGAACCTTTCTACATTTTTATAGGCAATCTTTTCCACAATTGAAGCAGGTAGTCCTTGGGTGTTTAAGTAGTTTAGAAAATCTACTACTCTATGAGGTCTACTTATTTCAAATTCTCCACCTATTCCATCAAAGTCAGTTCCAAGACAAACCAAATCTTCTCCTCCTATGTCAAGCATATGTCTAATATGATTTTCATAGTCCTTAAAGGTTGTCATTGCTGAAGGGTCTGGGGAAGAAAACTTTGGACAAAGGTTAAGTCCTGCTACACAACCCCTTTCTCCAAGGCTTTTAAGTTGTATGTCTGAAAGGTTTCTTGTGACATCCGTTACGGCTCTTGCGTTGGAATGACTTGCAACGAAGGGTTTTGTGGTGTTATTTAAAACATCGGAGATGCCCTGTTCGTTTAGGTGGGAAACGTCTATAATAATTTTTTGAAACTCCATCTCCTTTAAAACTTCAAGTCCTAAGGGTTTAAGTCCTGCCTTTTCTTCATATCCAGAATAGGAGTGTGGGCATCCAAGGCCATTTTCATGGTTCCAAAGTAGTGTTATCAGTGTGATTTTCTTTTCTTTTAGCTCTTTAATCTGCTCAACATTTTCTATAAGTCTTCCATCTTCAATAGTTGGAAATAGGCTCACTATGTTCTTTTCTTTGTTTTGCAGGTACTCCTTGTAATTACTTGTCACTTTGAACTTGTCTGGGTAGGATTCTTCTATTTTGCTGTAGAAGTTTAAAGCCCTATCCACATATTCCCAATCTGTTATGTCTTCTAGGTTAAGTTCTTTTAAATCCTCTTTGCTGGGAAGGTAAATCGCCATAAATTGCGCTTTTACTTTTAAATCATATAACTCTTTAAGTCCAATATGAGATGTTTTCCCTTCATATATCTCTTGTGTCTTTAAATCTTTTATATATTTCATGACTGTGTCACAGTGTAAATCTATATACATTTTCTATCTCCCTATATTTTTATATTGACCCATTTTCCTTTGTTAAATCTACTTGCCATAAGTACAAACCTTGAAAACTGGTCCGCTAATATTCCAAGCCAAATCCCTCTAAGTCCCATGTCAAGTAGGGAAACTAGGATATAAGTGACTGATGTTCTTATGATGGTTACTGAAATTATGGATACTACTAAGGTGTATTTTACATCTCCTGCAGCCCTTAGGCAACCCCCATATATAATTTGTGAAATTTGCAGTAGAGCTATAATCATCATAAATCTTGAAATCATAATTCCCGTTTCTACTATATGTTCTTCTTTAAAATAGAGTCTAAATATCTTTTCTCCAAATATCAGAAGAATTAGGGAAAGTATCACTGAAATTATAAACCCTAGTTGTTGGCACACCTTACCATATATCTTGGCATTTTCCTTTTTTCCGGCTCCAAGGCTTGAGCCAGTTAAGGCTACTGCGGCTACCTGCATTCCATCGGCAAAGGCAAAGCAGAGGCTAAGAAGGTTCATTCCGACATTATGTGATGCAAAGGCGTCTGTTCCAAGACTTGCCGCCATGAGAGCTGTCGTCATAAAACCCACTCTAACACATAGGTTTTCTACTAATAGATTGACTCCTAGTCTTGCAATCCTCTTTCCTGTCCTAAGTCTAGGTCCAATCCTTTCCTTTATTATATAGGGGATTTGGACAAAGGAGTCCTTTTTAAAGAGGGAACGTACACTCATTATGGTAGCTACAACCGTCCCAAGGACTGTTGCAAGGGCCGCTCCTGCAACTCCTAGTTTTGGAAATCCGAAGTTTCCACCGATTAATAGGTAGTTGAATAGGATGTTTACGAGGCTTGAAACAAGATTTGTCGTAAATGCTATCTGTGTGTTTCCACTTCCCCTTTGGGCCGCATTTATCACCATGCTTATGGTTCCAAAGACCATCCCACCCATCAGTATTCTAAAGTAGATAAGGGCAGGTTGGTGGGTGTCTTTATTGCTTCCTGAAAACCTTAGAAGTTCTGGAGCGTAATAGACCATTATAAAGGTTATAAAGACAACTAAAACCATGGTGATGACAAAGGCTGTAAGGAGCGCCTCGTTTGCTAATTTCTTATCCCTTTCTCCTTTTCGTCTTGCTACCAGGGCAGAAACCGCAACGTTTATTGCAAAGAATATAGTAAACCCTATAAACTTTGGTTGGTTTGTAAGTCCAACTGCTGCTACTGCATAACTTCCCAGAGCCGATACCATGTAGGTGTCTATGAGTCCTGCCATGGCTATGAAAAAACTCTCTAAAACGGAAGGCCAAGCCATTTTTATTGCGTGTTTAAAATAAACTTTTCTTTCCAAATAAATCACCTATCTAAGTCATACATTCATGTCTTCTAACTCTCATCCAACTTAATGCTCTTAAACGATCTTATTATGTTTAGTCCAATAAAAATATTAGGCACTGTTTTTAATTAGATGGTTTTAAATGGTGCTCTTCTCCTTAAAATAATCCTCAATGATATCTGCTATATATAGACTTGCATTTCCGTCTCCATAGGGGTTAATCGCCTTAGACATCTTTTCATAATCTTCCCTATTTTTTAAAATGTTCTTCAATTCTCTATAGACTGTCTGCTCATCGGTTCCAATGAGCTTTAAGGTTCCAGCTTCAATGCCTTCAGGCCTTTCTGTACTATCCCTTAAAACCAGTACAGGCTTTCCCAAAGCCGGCGCTTCTTCTTGGATTCCTCCACTGTCGGTTAGTATTAGGTAGGACTTTTTCATTATATTGTGAAAATCGAATACATCTACCGGTTCTATAAGGCTTATTTTTGAACTTCCACCAAATTCCTTTTTTGCTAACTCTCTTACTTTTGGGTTTAAATGTACTGGATATAGTAGGGCTAGGTCTTCAGACTCTTCTAAAACCCTTCTTATTCCTCTAAATGCAGACTGCATTTTTTGACCAAGATTTTCCCTTCTATGCATGGTAAGTAGTATTAGCTTTTTGTCCTTTGCAAAGTCCAAAATTGAGTTTTGATAGTCTTTGCTAACTGTCACTTTAAGTGCGTCAATTACTGTGTTTCCAGTTACAAAAATCGAAGATTCACTCTTCTTTTCCTGTATCAGGTTTTCCTTTGCTCTTTTAGTTGGGGCAAAGTGAAGGTCTGCCATTGAAGAAATGGCCTGTCTATTGAACTCTTCTGGGTAGGGACTTAGTTTATTGTAGGTTCTAAGTCCTGCCTCTACATGGCCAATGGGAATATTGTTATAAAAAGAGGAAAGGGCAACTACAAAACTAGTAGATGTATCTCCATGTACTAGGACAAGGTCTGGTTTTTCTTCTTCAAGAATAGGTTTCATTCCCTCCATGATTGACGTTGCAATGTCGGTTAAGGTCTGCTCTTTTTTCATAATCCTAAGATTGTAGTCCTCTTTTATTTTAAAGACTTCCATTACCTGTTCAAGCATTTCATTATGCTGCCCTGTAAGGGTTACAACGACTTTTAGATCTTTTCTCTGTTTTAATTCTAGTATTAAAGGACACATCTTTATTGCTTCTGGTCTAGTGCCAAAAACCACCATTATCTTTTTCATATCTATCACAATCTATAAATTCTATCCCCTTTGATTACATTTCGAGTATCGTAGACTATTTTATCTTTTAACTTATCCTGATTTTCTACTATTTCATCATGGGCCACCAGGACTACCACCAAATCGACAGATTTTAAAAACTCATCTAAGTTGAAATATTGATTTTCGACAATTTTTTCCTTTATCCATGGATCGTAGGTCTTAAGAGGTGTTGCCAGACGTCTCTTTTGAAGTTCTAATATTTGTAAAGTTGGCGATTCTCTTATATCGTCGATGTTTTCCTTGTAGGTAAGTCCATAAAGACCCACTCTTGTAGGGTCTTTGATGCCATTTTCTTGCATTATATCGTATATTTCGTCCAGTACAAAGGAAGGCATGGAGTCATTTATCTGCCTTGCCTTATAGATAAGCTCTGTATAGAGTGGATAGTCTCCAACTAAAAACCATGGATCCACAGGGATACAGTGACCACCGATTCCAGGACCAGGTTTTAAAATATTTACTCTAGGGTGCTTATTTGCTATTCGTATAACTTCATTTACATCAAGACCACCCTGTTTACATATCTTTGCAAGTTCGTTTGCAAATGCAATGTTCACATCTCTAAAGGTGTTTTCTATTACCTTGGTCATCTCTGCCGTTGGAATGTCGGTAAAGTTTATTTCTCCTTTACAAAAGGTTTCATACACCGACTTTACCTTTTCTGCTATTTTTTTATCATCCGCTCCAATAGTCCTGGAGTTGTGGATGAGTTCATAGACCATATTCCCTGGGATTATCCTCTCTGGTGCATGGCAAATGTTTAAAGTCTTGTCATTACTTTTGCAAAAGTCTTCTACTATGGGTCTTATGTAGTTGTCTATGGCCCCTGGAGAAACCGTCGACTCTATAACTATTATCCCGTTATCTTCTGCATATTCTAAAATTGACTCCACCGCTTTTACTACAAAGGAGCAGTCCAACTTCTTGGAATTCTTGTCGTAGGGCGTTGGAGCTGTAATGATGTAAAAGTTTGTTTTAATCGGCTTTGTACCAAATTCTATGTCCTTTCCCAAGGCCTTTTTAAATAACTCATCCATTCCCTTTTCTTCAAAGGTCAAGTTTCCACAGGAAAGTTTTTTTACAGTTTCTTCCTTTATATCAGTTCCAAAAACTTTATTTCCTGCCTTAGCCAACATTAATGCAGTTGGCAATCCTATATATCCTAATCCTATTACGTTTATCATATAATCTCCTTTTCTTTAATGAGATTTAAAAGTCTTTTATTGTTTTTTTCTGGATTTAATTCTTTCCAAATTATCTCATCGTTTTTTTGAATTTCCCTATAAAGATTATCGTCATTCATAAGTCTTATAACAGCTTCTCTCATCTCTTCTACAGATCTATGTTCTACTGCCAATCCCACTTTCCACTCCTCCACAAGCTCTTGTAGATAGGTGTTCTTTGCTACAATTATAGGTAGCTTTGCCAAGATCGATTCGTATAGCTTGTTGGGAAGGGCAATTCTTACATTTTTCATATCTGCATTGTAGACGGAAAAGATAAGGTCACAGTTTGAGTAGAGTTTTGCAATCTCTTCGTCATAGTAAAATTTGCCATGGTATTCAATAAAGTCTTTTTTGTCTGCAAGTTTCTTAAAGTAGTCTCCGTCTTCAAATCCAGCCATTAAAAGCCTAATATCCATTCCTTCGATGGCTTTAACCAAACATTTTAGTTCCTCTAAATATCTTAAACCACCTATGTACCCTATGGTAAACTTTCTGTTACTATTCTTTTCTCTTAGGGCCTCATAGTTATCAAAAAGACTGGGGTTTGGTATATTTGGCATAAAAATCATATTATTTTTATCGAATTTGCCAGCAAAATGTTCCCAAAACTTCATGGATGTCAAAATTAAAACATCCACTTTTTTTAGCATCTTCTCTTCTTTTCCTTTTATATAGTGGGAGATGATGGTTTCTAAAAATCCCTTCTTGTCATCAGTTAGATACTTGTGAATGTCGGGAACTTCATAGATTATCTTACAGCTTTCATTTACCCTTGTCTTATATTTATAGGCTATGAGAAGCATGTCAAAGCTTTGAAGGTGAATAAAATCCGGTCTTTCCTTTATGAGCATCTCATATGCCCTATTTGAAAATTTAAAGGTTGGGACTATCCTTTTAATTGGGTTGTTTCTATCTGCTTTAACGGTTATCCTTATTTTTCTTATATCATTTTTAAAATCGAAATTGTCCTCTCCCTTATCCCAGTATATGGCAAAGGTGTCATAGTGTTTTCGAACTAGCTCTATTCTTTTAATAATCCTTGGGTGGGGAGTGAAGTTAAGTAAAAAACAGTATTTCATTTTATCCTCTCTTATATCATAGATAAAATTATATCACATATGAGACAATTTTTTGAATTGGCCACTAATACATACTTAAAGTAAATTAAGCACTCAAAAAAACTTGAGTGCTCAATTAAATCTTTTAACCCGATACAGTCAGGTGTAGGTACTATTTTAAAGTCGCATACATAACAGCTTTTATTGTATGCATCCTGTTTTCTGCTTGGTCGAAAACTTTGGATCTTGTGGATTCAAAAACTTCATCTGTTACTTCTTGTTCCTTTAATCCAAATTTTTCATGAACTTCTTGTCCTGTTGTAGTTTCCAAATTGTGGAAAGATGGTAGACAGTGTAAAAAGATTGCATCCTTATTTGCATTGTCCATTACTTCTTTGTTTACTTGGTATGGACTTAATTGTTTGATTCTCTTTTCCCAAATCTCTGCAGGTTCTCCCATGGAAACCCAAATGTCGGTGTAAAGCACATGGGCATCCTTTGTTGCCTTTTTAACATCTTCTTCAAAGGTTAAGATGGATCCAGTTTCCTTTGCAATCTCTTTAGCTTTTTCTATTAAATCCTCTGCTGGGAAAAGGTCCTTTGGTGAGCAAGCTGTAAAGTTTACTCCAAGTTTTGCTGCTGCAATCATAAGTGAGTTTGCAACATTGTTTCTAGCATCGCCCATGTACACAAAGTTTAAACCCTTTAAGTAACCAAATTCTTCTTTAACTGTCAAGAAGTCAGCTATCATTTGAGTTGGATGGAATTCGTCAGTTAGTCCGTTCCATACTGGCACACCAGAATATTTAGCTAAGTCTTCAACTAAGTCTTGTGAAAATCCTCTATATTCTATTCCATCATACATTCTTCCAAGTACTCTTGCAGTGTCTTTAATGCTTTCCTTATGTCCCATTTGTGAGCTTCCTGGGTCTAAATAGGTTACTCCCATACCCAAGTCTCTTCCAGCTACTTCAAAAGAACATCTTGTTCTAGTGGAAGTCTTTTCAAATAATAGTACGATGTTTTTGCCCTCCAAGTATTTGTGTGGTGTTCCCGTTCTCTTAAGATTTTTAAAATCCTTAGAAAGCTCCATTAGATATTTAATTTCGTCAGTTGTGAAGTCTAAAAGTTTTAGAAAACTTCTTCCTCTTAAATTTACTCCCATTTCTTCCTCCTCAATAATATAAGATTTATGGTCTTATCCCTCAATTAAGCTTGACGGATAATAGACCAAGCCTGCTTTCATTATACATTAAATTATAGAAAATGGAAATTATATTCTCCAATCCTTGGCGTTGGAATGTCACCTTAAAAGCTTTCCTTCTTTTATATGTATCTTCTTGGAAAAAGTGAAGTTTTAATAGGACTAATTTTATAAAAAAGTGATAATTAAAGTTGATAGTCATTATCTATTTAACATTGCCTTAATATAGATTTAGTTTTGTTTTACACCTTGTCTGTTACGATAATGATGATTATAAATAGGAGGAGGACAATATGTCAAAGAAAAAAATATTATCTGCCGGCATAGCAATGCTACTTGCTGGTCAAATCGTTGCAGCTCCCTTTGTTTCTTTTGCTGCAGAGGTTACAGAAGTTGACAAGGAAAAAGCTCATGTTGATGCTCTAATTCACAGGCAGGACTCACCTGCGATGCTTTCTGCTGAAACTAAAACTTCTGAGGATGCTGTTAAGCCTAAGGTTGCTAAGGTAAAAGCCAATAATAAACCAAATAGAATCGTTGCTACTTTTGTAGACGATACTAGAACTTCTAGAGGCTTTAACTGGTACACTACTGATGAGTTTGACTCATATGTATGGGTGTCTGAAAGCGAAGATATGTCCAATGCCAAGGCCTTTAAAGCCAATGCTTCAGAAAAGGACTCTCACTACCTTGAAAAGGACGAAGAAGGTTATATAATCTATAGCGTGTATGACACTGAAAAGAAAATGGTGACAAGATATTTCACAGACAAGGACAGGGCTGAAGGTTGGAACGCTTCTGATGAACTATCTGAAACGGAAGAATATGATGTAAAAATTCAAAAGGTTAAGGAGTTTTCTTATAAAGCTACTGTTAAGGGATTGAAGCCTAATACTAAGTACTTCTACCAATTGGGATCTGAAAAGGGTGGAAAGTCCAATGTTGGTACTTTTAAGACTTCTTCTGTTAAGCAAGACGGCTTTGAGTTTATACAGTATACTGACACTCAAAACGCTTATTGGAACGAAAATATTATAAATGAAGCTGCTTATGCTGCTGACACCATAGACAAGGCTCTTACTAAGTTCCCTAACACCAACTTCGTTATCCACACTGGTGACTTCGTTGAAACTTCTGAAGTGGAAGACGAATGGGCCGACTTGATGGGACAATCTGAAAAGTCTTTCTTAAAGACCACTATTGCTGGAAACTCTGGTAACCACGATGAGTATGGTCTTTCCTATGACGAAAGATTTATTCATAAGTACACTGACCACTTCAATGTTCCAGCTGATGGAAAAGATGATGGTGGAACTTATTATTCCTATGACTATAACGGTGTTCACTTTGTAGTTTTAAACACTAACGACTATAAAAATAAACAAAACAAATCTATTGGAGACGAACAACAAGCATGGATTAAAGCAGATATCAAGGCTGCAAGGGCAAATGGTGCTCAATGGGTTGTGCTACAATATCACAAACCAATTTTCTCTAAGTCCTATCACTCATTACAAGATGAGGACGTTCAAAATGTTAAAGACGAGTTTATGAAGATAATCGACGACTTTGACGTAGATATCGCTCTTCAAGGTCATGACCATGTTATTTCAAGAACTAAGTCTTTGAAATACGCTCCAAAATCAAAGTCTGTATTTAACGCATATGTGGCTGAAGAAGCTAAAAAGGTAGACAATATCGACTATCTAAAATCACCTAAGGGAACAACTTTTGTACTTCCTAACACTGGTGGTACTAAGGCATATGATGCAATCTATGATAAAGGTCTTGACCATGTTAAAAAGGTAAGAAAGAAATTAGATTGGTTAACTGAAGAAACTCTTGCTGAATACAATAATCTATTTGCATACGGCGGACAGCCATCTCAACCAAAGGAATTTGAAAATTCCCATAGCAATAACAGGGATTCAAAAATTCAAAACTTCGCAAGATATATCGTGGCCGATGGAAAGTTGACAACAGAACTATATCAAGTAAGTGGAAATCTAAATGAGGCTAGGGAACCAAAGCTTGTAGACTCCTTTGTAATTGAAAAGGATGTTGACAAAAATGCTAAGGGCTTTGCTCCTACAAGCTACTACTATGGACAAAATAGATATGAAACTGCTCTAGATGTTTCAAGAAATTACTATGAAAAGGCTGATAATGTTGTAATTGCAAGTGGTGAAGTATTTGCGGACTCCCTTGTAGCTGCATCCGTTTCAGACTTAAAGGACGCTCCAATACTATTGACTAAAGCTGGAGAAATTTCAGATGAGGTACTTTCAGAACTAAAGAGACTTGGAGCTAAGAATGTGTTTATCCTAGGTGGAGACTCCTCTGTATCCAAGAAGGCAGAAGGACAATTAAAAGACTATTCTGTAAAGAGACTTTCAGGAAAGACCAGATTTGAAACGGCAGCTGAAGTTGCAAAATACGTTCTTGGAGAGACAAAATCTAAAAATGCTATTCTTGTAGATGGCAATGGATTTGCAGATGCTCTTTCAGCTGGAGTTGCATCCTTCAAGAAAGACGCTCCTATCCTATATGCTTCTACTACTAAAGGGATAGACGATTTAACTCAAAAGGCTTTAAAGGATGCTAAAGTTGAAAACATCCATATTATTGGTGGTAAAGACTCTGTTAATAAGGAAACTGAAACAGAAGCAACTAAGCTTGTTAAAAAAGTAGATAGAACTTTTGGTAAGGACAGATATGAAACTTCATTAAAGGTTGCTAAGGCTTTCAACAATGGATCTAAGAATATAATCTTAGTTTCAGGGGAAGTTTATCCAGATGCTTTAGTATCGGCTGAAATGCTTCAAAAAGAAGACTCAAGTATCATATTAACCAATAAGGACAATAGCAAGGACTCTATTAATAGCTTTGTAAGAGGAAAAGATATTGAAAACATCAATGTTGTTGGTGGTAAGAGTTCTGTAGCAAAGTTAAAGTAATAAGTTAATACGAGCAAATTTAACTTAAAAAAACCGGTGGATTTAAATTCCATCGGTTTTTTATAATGAAGTATTTATTTAATACTTGTCGCTAGGTTGTAACTAACACTTTTTTTATTTTTCCAAAAATTTTACAGCCGTCCTATCCATTAAAAAAGCTCCAATCGGCGCTGTTATAAGTATGGAAACAACTGCAACCGAAAGAATAATACTTCCAGATTTAATTCCCATAGTCAAGGGTATTGTTCCAATTGCAGCTTGAACTGTTGCCTTTGGTAGATAGGAAAACAGACAAAAGACTTTTTCCTCCTTATCTAACCCTGTGTGTGATATTGAGAATGATACCCCTATGAATCTAAAGATCAATGTTGTAAAAATTATCAATAGGACACCTACCCCAGAATTGAATGTAAATCTAATGTCCACAGCTGCCCCTACTAATATAAATAGTATTAGTTCAGCTCCAATCCAAAGTTTTCCAATTTTTTCTGATAATCTTCCTGTAACTAGAGTAGTGCTCTTAATTTTGAGAGTTATAGCCATGCTCAATACTGCCAAAAGTCCAGATATAGGCACTTTGTTCTTCAATAGTTCCTCTAGTGATACAAGAAAAAAGGCTGTTGCCAATATGATTATTACTTTTTCACTATTTCTAATGTGGTTATTCTTTTTAAATCTATATTCAAAAAGAAAGAATAAAGCCATACCAATAACAGCGCCTAGCAAAATTCCCATAACTATTGAAATTGGTATATTAAGTAGGTTAGTATAGCTAAAGACATCGTTTAAAGTAAAGTTTAGAAAAGTTGTGAATAAAACTATAACAAAGACATCGTCTAAGGAAGATCCAGCAAGTATCATTTGAGGAATTGCCTTTCTTGTACCAATTCTATTCTCAATTAGATTTACCATTCTGGGAACAACCACAGCTGGCGAAACTGCGGCAAGTACAGTACCCATTAACGCCGCTTCAACAATTGGTATGTCAAAAATGTTTGGCGCCATGATTGTGTATCCAATAATTTCAAGGGTTGCTGGTAAAAAGGAAAGTAGGATAGCAGGCCTTCCTACTTTAATCAAATCTTTAATATCTAGAGAAAGTCCCGCCTTTAGTAGGATAATAATCAAAGCAATCTTTCTTAATTCTCCAGAAATTTCTAATAATTTCGAATCAAAAAGGTTCAAAACAAAGGGCCCTAAAACAATCCCTGTTATAATCATCCCGATTATTCTAGGAATTTTAATTTTCTCACAAATCCTTCCTAAAACCAGAGCAAGAATTATACCTAAAGCTAAAGACAATAACATAAGTACCTCCTAAAATTATAAATTTACACAAAAAAAGCTGACAACTCTGCCTGTAGCAGAAGTCATCAGCAAAAAATTTGCGGTTTATGTTACCAAAGGGAGAACTTCATTCCCTAAAAATATGTAATGTGGCGCGTCATAGAGGATTCGAACCCCTGGCCTTTCGGTCCGTAGCCGAACGCTCTATCCAGCTGAGCTAATGACGCATGAAATACTAAAATTATATACAATATCAATCAAGCACCCATTAAGCACTAATACATAAGTGCTCCATGAGTGCTCATTTATTTGGAGCGGAAGACGAGACTCGAACTCGCGACCCTCGCCTTGGCAAGGCGATGCTCTACCACTGAGCCACTTCCGCATATTTAGAGGATAATCCCTCATTTTAAGGTACAGTACAAAATCCATTTTATGGTGGGCGGTACAGGGCTCGAACCTGTGACCCCCTGCTTGTAAGGCAGATGCT
>NZ_JASBYU010000022.1 GCF_029983815.1 Lagierella sp. | reverse complement strand
TCCGCTTAGTAAAAATCAAATATTAGTGTCCGTGTTTAAGGGTGCATATCAATTTTTTAGTGCTTTATTTTATTAGGAGTGTAATATCAATGAAGAACTTAATTATACCAGATGGCTATAAATCCAGTTTAGATTTACTTAAGACACAGAAGGCCATCAAGATGATAAAAGATTTCTTTCAAATCAACTTATCAAAAAAATTGAAATTAACTAGAGTTTCAGCTCCTCTTTTTGTAGAAAAAACTTCTGGCTTTAATGATAACTTAACTGGAAAGGAACTTCCAGTAAGTTTTGTGGTAAATCAGGATGAAAAAGATGTTGAGTTAGAAATAATCCATTCATTGGCAAAGTGGAAAAGAAATGCATTATATTGTTATAAAATACCAGTAGAAGAAGGGATTTATACTGATATGAACGCCATCAGAGCTAATGAAATATGTGACAATACCCATTCATATTACGTAGACCAGTGGGATTGGGAAAAAGTAATAGATGAAAAGGATAGGAACGAAAATTATTTGTATTCCATAGTCAGAGAAATTTATAAAGTATTGTTAGATACTGAAGATATGTTGTCTAATGAGTTTCATGGTTACAAAAAAATATTGCCTGATAAAATAACCTTTATTACAACAGATGAATTAGAGTTGAGGTTTCCAAATTTACAGCCCGAAGAAAGGGAAAAAGCTTTTTGTAAAGAGAAAAAAGCAATTTTTGTTTCAAAGATTGGATCTAATTTAAGAAATGGTAAACCCCATGGTGTTCGCTCTCCAGATTACGATGACTGGTCCCTTAATGGAGATATAATAGTATGGAACCCTATACTAGATAATGCTTTAGAACTATCCTCCATGGGTATTAGAGTCGACTCTGAAACCTTAGTTAAACAGTTGGAACAATCTAATAATTTAGATAGATTAAATCTAGACTTTCATAAAAACCTAATCGACGGTAAATACCCTCAATGCATTGGAGGAGGAATTGGGCAATCTCGAATTTGTATGTTTTTATTACAAAAAGCACATATTGGAGAAGTACAGTCTAGTATCTGGCCTAAATCCATGGTTGATGAATGTGTAAAGAACGGAATTAATTTACTTTAATACTTTTTTTTAAACAATGAATGTAGAAGCTCTTGTGCTGAAAAAGTCTCAGCATAAGGGCTTTATTGGTTGATTTATTATTTAACTTTGGAATTATAAAGTAAATCGATATCACTTCCCTTAAAATTAATTTAAAAGTAATGTATAATGATATTAGAAAAATGTTGCGAGGGAGGAAAATGCTTAAATTTATTGTAATATCGGATTCTACAGGAGAAACTTGCGAGCAGATAATAAGTGCTGCATTTGCACAGTTCAACTTGGAAGATAAAGAAATCGAAAGATTTTCAAATGTTAGAGATATGGAAAGATTAAATAATATATTTAATAAAATCCAAGCTAACAGCGATTCTATAATATTTTATTCCTTAGTTGATGAACATCTGATAGAGCATCTGAAAAAAAGCAGCGAATTAAAAAATATCAATGCTGTCGATGTACTTACTCCGGCTATTGTGGCAATAGAAAGGGTTACCAATCTAGCGCCAATTACTAAACCGGGGGCTTTAAGAAATTTAGATGCCCAGTATTTTAAAAGGGTTGATGCCATTGATTTCGCTGTTCGATACGATGATGGTAAAGATCCTAGAGGAGTTCTGTCTGCGGATGTTACTATATTAGGGGTGTCTAGAACATCTAAAACTCCCCTATCCATGTATCTTGCAAACAAGAATTTTCGTGTAGCAAATATTCCCTTAGTTCCAGAGACACCTGTTCCTAAGGAAATATTTCAAGTTTCAAATAAAAAGATTATAGGGCTAACTAATTCGCCGGAGAAATTAAATTCCATAAGAAAATCGAGGCTTCAGTCTCTTGGTTTACCGGCAAACTCTTCCTATTCTAATCTAGATAGGATATTATTAGAATTAGAACATGCTCATTCTATTATGAAAAGAGTAGGTTGCCCGATAATTGACGTTTCAGAACGTGCAATTGAAGAGACTGCAGAAATAATAATTAGACATTTAAGAAAAATTAACGATAGGTTGTAGGAGGATTAAATGACAAAAAAATATGTATATGATTTTTTAGAAGGTAATAAGGATATGAGAAATCTTCTCGGAGGAAAAGGTGCAAACCTTGCAGAGATGACCAATCTTGGTCTTTCCGTACCTCCAGGATTTACGATCACCACGGAAGCATGTAATAGATATTATGATGAAAATGAAACCCTTTGGGATGAATTATTAGAAGAAGTTAGTAGTCATATTAAAAGTACAGAAGAAAAATTACAAAAAAAGTTCTCTGATACTGAAAATCCCTTACTTTTCTCAGTTAGAAGCGGTGCTGTCTTTTCAATGCCTGGTATGATGGATACAATATTAAATTTAGGTATTAACGATGAATCTGTTATTGGGTTAGCCCGTTCAACTGGAAATGAAAGATTTGCATATGATTCTTATAGACGATTTATTCAAATGTTTTCTGATGTTGCTATGGAAATTCCTAAAGTTCATTTCGACTCAGCATTAGAAGATATGAAAGAAAAGAAAAATGCTAAATTAGACACGGATTTAACGGCTGAGGATTTAAAGGATTTAGTAAAACAATTTAAGGAAATCTTCAAAGAAGAAACTGGAAAAGACTTCCCTCAAGATCCTCTAATTCAGTTGAAGCACTCAATAGAAGCAGTTTTCAGATCTTGGAACAACCCACGCGCAAAAATTTATAGAAAATTGAACAATATAGATGATTCTCTAGGTACAGCAGTTAATGTTCAATCCATGGTATTTGGTAATATGGGTAAGAATTCTGGAACCGGTGTAGCATTCTCTAGAAATCCTGCAACAGGAGAAAATAAACTATTTGGAGAATATTTAATGGATGCTCAAGGCGAGGATGTCGTTGCAGGAATTAGAACTCCTCAAGAAATTGCAACTTTACATGAAGCTATGCCAGAAGTTTATGAAGAGTTTCTCAACACTGCTGAAAGGCTTGAAAAACACTATAAGGATATGCAAGACCTTGAATTTACCATTGAAAACGGTAAACTTTATATACTTCAAACTAGAAACGGAAAAAGAACTACTCAAGCCGCTTTAAATATAGCTGTTGAATTAGAAGAAGAGGGCTTAATAACTAAGGAAGAAGCCTTATTAAGAGTAGATCCCCTTAGTTTAAATCAATTGTTACATCATACTTTCGATGATAAACAACTGGAAAATGCAGAACTTATTACAAAGGGATTAGCAGCTTCCCCTGGTGCAGCAAGCGGAAAAATATACTTTCATGCTCAAGATGCTGTAGAGGCTGCTAAAAATGGAGAAAGAGTCGTTTTAGTTAGACAAGAAACTTCTCCTGAGGATATAGAAGGAATGGTAACTGCTGAAGGTATTCTAACCGCACGAGGAGGAATGACTTCTCATGCCGCTGTTGTTGCTAGAGGCATGGGAAAATGTTGCGTAGCAGGAGCTTCCGATGTTGTAGTAGATGAAATTCAAAAAATTATGAGAACACCTAATTACACTTTGCATGAAGGAGATTATATTTCCCTTAATGGTAACGATGGTTCTATTTATTTAGGCGACATTAAAAAAGTTCAACCAACACTTTCTGGAAATTTTGAAAAGTTTATGTCTTGGGCTGATGAAATTCGAGATATGAAAATCAGAACAAATGCTGACACCCCAAGAGATGCTAAACAGGCTTTAGCTTTTGGTGCTGAAGGAATTGGTCTAACTCGTACAGAGCACATGTTCTTCGATGAAAAGAGAATACCTATTGTAAGAGAGATGATTCTATCTAAAACATTAGAACAAAGACAAAAGGCTCTTGAAGAATTAAGGCCAATGCAAGAACAAGATTTCTACGAAATATATAAAGCTATGAAGGATATGTCTGTTACTATAAGGCTATTGGATCCTCCACTTCATGAGTTTTTACCATCTAAAAAACAAGATATAGAAGCTTTGGCTGATAAGATGAATTTAACTTTTGATGAAGTAAATGATACAGTAAACGACTTAAAAGAAGTAAACCCAATGCTTGGACATAGAGGCTGTAGATTAGCTGTAACCTATCCTGAAATCTATCGTATGCAAGCAAGAGCAATTGTTACCGCTGCTTTAAGATTAAAATCTGAAGGCTCAGAAATAACACCAGAAATTATGATTCCTCTTATAGGAGATCTACAAGAATTAAAATTTGTAAAATCTCAAATAGTTGAAGAAATCAATTTAGTTTTTGAAGAGTTAAATAGTAAAGTAGAATATAAGATCGGAACAATGATAGAAGTTCCTAGAGCAGCTTTATTAGCCGATGAAATTGCGAAAGAAGCAGACTTCTTTAGTTTTGGTACTAATGATATGACTCAAATGACTTTTGGTTTTTCAAGGGATGATGCTGGTAAGTTTTTAACTGACTACGAAAACAATAAAATTTACCCTAGAAGTCCATTCGAAGAATTGGATACAAAAGGAGTAGGTAAATTGTTAGAAATTGCCGCTAAAGGTGGAAAAGAAACAAATCCTAACCTACATTTAGGTATATGCGGTGAACATGGTGGCGATCCAAAGTCTATCGAATTTTGCTATGGATTAGGTCTAGATTATGTATCCTGCTCACCATATAGAGTTCCAATTGCAAGATTGACTGCTGCCCAAGCAAAAATTAAAAAAGAACAAAATAAATAATAATCCTTTCAGGGGCCATTGTCTATGGCACTAATAAAATTATAAAGGTTGGTAAAACATCTCGTCTTACCAACCTTTATTTAATATTAAAATAGAATTTTGATGAGTATAAATCTCATTTTCCCACTTAAAATTTCTTTCTACTTCCTGGTTTTACCAACTCTTTATTTTCTTTACATAGCGGGCAATCTTCTTTTTCATAGGTATTTATCTCTAATTTTATTGCAGGATATAGCTTTATTCCAATGTCTTTACCAGAAGTTCTGTCCACTAAACAAGCAATTCCTACACAATTTGCGTTATTTTTCTCAATAACTTCTATGGTTTCAAATGAACTCTTACCTGTTGTAACAACATCTTCTACTACTAACACATTGGCATTTTCGGGAATTATAAAGCCTCTTCTTAAAGTCATTACATCATTTTCCCTTTCAGTAAATATCGCAGGAACTCCCAATGCTCTTCCTAGTTCATAGGCTATAACTATACCGCCCATTGCAGGCCCAACTACTAAATCTACCTTTAAATCATCTTCTTCAATTTTTTTCTTTATTACTTTACAAACTTCTTCAGTTTTTTCTGGATATTGTATTAATTTTGCACATTGAACATATTTATCACTATGCTTTCCTGATGAGAGTAAAAAATGTCCTGTTAATAAAGCATCGCTTTCTTTAAGTAATTCTAAAATTCTATCTTCCATGTTTTCCTCCTATATAATTCCCCTTATTTCATCAAGACTTTTAATTCCTTGATCTTTCATATAATTAGCCATTCCTTCAGCAATTTCAACCATTGAATTAGGATTTACAAAATTTGCAGTACCTACCTGAACCGCAGTAGCTCCAACCATTATAAATTCGATAGCATCTTTCCAATCCATAATTCCACCAATACCAATTATAGGAACATTAACTACCGATGCAACATCTCGAACCATTCTTAAAGCTATGGGTTTAATAGCAGGACCTGATAATCCGGCTGTAATATTATTAAATACAGGTTTCTTGTTATAGATATCAACTGCAATGGCATTAAAAGTATTTACCAGTGACAACCCATCTGCACCAGCTTCTACACATTTTACAGCCATATCCTTAATATTTTCTGCATTAGGTGATAACTTTACAATAAGTACTTTATCTGTGTGGGCACGAACTTTTTTGACTACTTCTTCAGCAATCTCACATTTTATACCAAATGCCATTCCACCCTCTTTGACATTCGGACAAGATATGTTTAATTCTATAATTTTGATATCTGTCTCATTAAGTAATTCTATGGACTTAATGTAATCATCTATAGTTGACCCACCAACATTTACCAACACCTTTGTGTCAAATTGTCTTAAAAATTCTAAGTCATTTTTAATAAATTCTTCGGTCGAAGGATTTTGAAGACCGATACTATTCATAATTCCAGATGGAGTTTCATGAATTCTAATACCTCTGTTTCCAGGTTTAGCTTTATAAGTTACTCCTGAAGTTGCAATCCCACCTATCTTATTAAAATCTACATATGGCTCATATTCCCTTCCAAATCCAAAAGTTCCAGATGCAGCGATTACAGGATTTTTAAATACTATATCGCATATGTTAGTTTCCAACATCAAATATCACCTCTTCCCCATTGAAAATCGGCCCTTCATGACAAACTCTTTTGATTCCCTTGGTAGTTTCAATGGCACAACCATAACAAGCACCAATACCACATGCCATATGGGACTCTAATGAGTAATAGGACTTACCAGACAATTCTCTTTTTTGAAGAGACTGCATCATTGGATTCGGTCCACAGGCAAAGATATGATCATATTTATCCTCAATAATATCCGTAACTAGTCCTTTATGACCTTCATCTCCTGTGACTGTCGTTATATTGACTGAATTTGTATATTTAGAAAATTCCTCCATTAAATAACTTTTGTCATAAAAACCTGCATATAAGTCAATCTTGGCATTTAATTTTTTTACTAGGTACATAAAAGGAGCAATTCCTATTCCACCTGCAACAATAGCACAATTATTAACATCTTCTAGCGGAAAAGAATTACCTAAAGGTCCTAATAATTTTATAAAAGCACCTTCTTTTAACTCTGATAAAATAGTTGTCCCTCTTCCTACAACTTTGTATAAAAATGATATCTTACCTTCTTCTAGATCATAGATACTTAAAGGCCTTGGAAGTAGTGGACTGTCATTCCATGCCCTTAACATATAAAATTGTCCCGGATTCCCAGTAAAATCCCCTTCCAATTCTATTAAGTAGATATCATCTTGAATCTTTTTGTTGAGAATTATTTTACTGTCTTTGTAATTATTTTTCTCCATAAATATCCTTTCTCATTTTTAAAACTGCATTTCTAGTATATTCTTGAAATTTCTGTTCCCCATCGTCAAATTTTTTGTAGGCAGTGATTATTCCACGAGATGAATTTACGACACCACCATTGAAGTCATTAAGATATAATCTAATATCCTCTGCTTTTCCACCTTGAGCACCATATCCTGGTATTAAGAAAAATGATTTTTGATATCTTTCTCTGATTTCGGAAGCTTCCTCGCTATAAGTTCCTCCAACAACAAATCCTAAAGAACTATAACCACATTCGCCAATAACTTCTTGGGCAATTTTATAAATATTATCCCCAATTTCATAATACAGCGGCTCATTATTATAATCTAAGTACTCAATATCCTTCGCTCCCGGATTAGAAGTCCTTAAAAGTACAAATGCACCCTTTTCTCCGGATTTAATATAATCCATATACGGAGTTATACTATCATATCCCATATAAGGATTTAGGGTAATAAAATCTACTTCAAAATCCCCTTCAAAATGAGCTTTTGCATATTCCTTTGCGGTATTTGCAATATCTCCTCTCTTTACATCGCCAATGGATAAACAATCTTTCTTTCTTAAATAATTTACAGTCTTCTTATATGCTTCCAAGCCTTCAATTCCCATTGCCTCATAATAAGCAATCTGAATCTTATAAACTCCAGTAATGTCATAAGTAGCATCAATAATTTGTCTATTGAACTCAAAAACAGCTTCTGTTTTATTAGATGACTTATCTAATATGTTTCTTGGAATATAATCCATAGAAGTATCCAATCCTACACATACAAATCCCTTTTCTCTTACAGAATTATACAACTTATCAATTATCATTTATTCCTCCATGTCAAATATCTGGTCACAATATGCACATTTATAAAGTTTTTCTTCTTTATCTATCAATTCAAATTTATGAACTATATTTCTCTCGCTTGTAGAAATACACCTTGGATTTTTACATTGAATAATGTCTTCAACTACATCTGGCAATTCAACATTAATTTTTTTAATTATTTTTTGATCCTCAATTATATTAACAGTAATGGTTTCATCTATAAAAGCAAGTTTTCTTAGGTCAAGATCGATAACATTTTCGATTTTTATTATATCTTTCCTTCCCATCTTATTTGAGCTAGCATTCATTATCAATGCTACCGAATAGTCTGCCTTATCCAAATCCAACATCTCATATATATAATGTCCATGTCCAGCTTTAATATGATCTATTACAATTCCTTTGTTGATACTATTTATTGTTAACATTATCTAACCCCCAAAAGTTTTAAAATTAGTGCCATTCTGACTATTACACCGTATCTTACTTGTTTAAAATAAACGGCTCTAGGATCCTGATCCACTTCAACTGCTATTTCATTAACCCTTGGCAGTGGATGTAAGATTGATAGGTCTTTTTTTGCGTTTTTTAATTTATCCATAGTTAAAATATATGAATCCTTAAGTCTAATATAATCTTCTTCATTGAAAAATCTTTCTCTTTGTACCCTTGTCATATAAAGAATATCTAACTTATCTATGACAGTGCTTAGTCTTTCAGTTTCAATAAATTCTACATTACTCTTCTTAAGCATTATTTTTATATATTCAGGAATTTTTAACTCTCTAGGTGAAATAAAAACAAATTTATTATTATCATATACACTCATAGCTTTAACTAGAGAATGAACCGTACGACCAAATTTCAAGTCCCCACATAATCCAATGGTCAGATTCTCAAAAGTTCCTTTAGTTTGATTTATTGTTAATAAATCCGTTAGAGTTTGAGTTGGGTGTTGATGTCCTCCATCTCCGGCGTTTATTAGTGGTACAGTTGTAAAATCCTTAGATAGAGTAGCAGAACCCTCCTTTGGATGTCTCATAGCAATTATATCAACATAATTGCTTATAGTCTTTACAGTGTCTGCCAGACTTTCCCCTTTTGCAGTAGATGATGATGCACTTTCTGAGAAACCTATACAATCACCACCTAATCTATGAATGGCAGATTCAAAACTTAACCTTGTCCTCGTTGATGGTTCAAAAAAAAGAGTCCCTAGAATCTTACCAGAACAAGAACTGGAAAAACTCTCAGGACTCTTAATGATGTCTTGAGCTAATTGCATTATTTCTTTTATATCTTCTTTTGAAAAATCACTTATTTCTATTAAATCTCTTCCCTTAAGCATAAGTATACCTCCTGTTGATTTTTTTCCTCCAAATAAGATATCATTTTAAAAAGGACTTGTCAACTAAAAAAGTATTTTTTTATTACTCTAGCCACTCCATAGTCATCGTTGGAAGTTGTAAATTCATCAGCAACCTTTCTTAATCCTTCCATTGCATTTTGCATTGCTATGGATTTACCTGAAAATTCCAACATTGCAATATCATTTTCACCGTCTCCCACAGCCAATATTTCACTTGGGTCTATACCATAACTTTCAGAGATGAATTTTAATGCTATTCCCTTAGAAATTTCCTTTGGATTTATTTCTAAGAAAAAGGGAAGAGAAAAAAATACCCTAGTATCGTCAGAGGAATTAAATTCTCGTTGAAACTTCACTAGCCTATCATATTCGTCGGATACAATAATTTTATTAACGGATTCTAATAATCTATTGGTGGTCAAATACTCTCTTAAATCACCTACTTCAATTGCTGCTTTATCAGCAAATCTATCCATTAGCTTTGCAAAGGGATTATTTCTATTATCTACAAAGGCATCATCACCTATAAGCACAATTGGAACATAGTCCAAGACATTACACTTGTCTAAAGTATATAACACATCATTTTCAAGAAGGGTTTTGTTAAATACTATTTCCTTATTAGGTTCTTTAAGGACTATCCCACCATTCATAGCTCCCAAATAACCAGCAATTTCAAGATCATTTGCCACTTTAATCACCGATCTAGGCTCCCTTCCAGAAATAATCGTGACCTTAATATCATTATTAATTAATTTTTTAATCCAATATGTAGTAATCTTGTCAACCATGTGATTACTGTTTAGAGTGGTGCCATCTAAATCTAAAGCCAGTAGTTTATACAATCTTTTCTCCAATCTAAATGTAAAATTTAATGATTAGCACATAATTAAATAATTGAAACATCTCTTACATAAATCTAACCTAATTATGTACATAAAACTTTGTTGAAATTCCAACTATTTAGATTATAACAAAAAAAGGAGATATTTTCATATCCCCTTAAAATACTCTTCCTTTAATTCTTTAATGGACTTTGAAGTGGTATTTTCCTTTGAAATCTTAAATTCCTTTAAAAACAAATCCAAATCACTTCTAGTTAAAGCTTCTACTTCAACATAGTCAAAGGGAAAAGAAGATTTATCCCAATAATCAAAATCCACTCTTAGATTTTTATACTTATAACTATATCTTTCCTTAAAGTTTGATTCAAAATTACCATATCCTAAATTTTTCAAAATTACCTTTAAATTTTCTAAATCATCAAATCTTATAGTATACTCTTCAGATTCTCTGAACTCAGAATTATCTTTAAGTCGCTTTAAAGTAAGATACTTATACAAATTATTTGATAGTAAATCCTTAACTATTCTTATTCGTAAATAGTCTCCCTTATTCTCAAAATGTAACTTATCACTTGACACTATTATATTTTGCTGATCCTCATGAGCAATTTTCTCAGCTCCTTTAGCAATAAGTAAACTTTCAAGCTCTTTAAAATCAATATTTAAAATTTTAATTTCTAATTCTTTTTCCATTATCTAACTTTAATACTGCTTTCATCAATAAACACAGTTACATCATGATGTAAGTGCAAAAGACTAACTGGAACTTTTGTAGAAATTTTATTACTATTAATTAGATAATCCGTAGATTCATCTTTATTTGATCCACTTATTAGCAAAATGATTTTTTTAGCTGAAAAGATAGTTTCCATTCCCATTGAAATGGCACTAGTTGGAACATCATCTTCACTTTCAAAAAATCTTGCATTGGCTTTAATAGTACTATCCTCTAGCTCAACAATAGAAGTTGGAACATTTAATTCTTCATCCGGTTCATTAAAGGCAATATGTCCATCTGGACCAATTCCTAAAATTTGAATGTCAACTCCCCCAGCTGCCTTAACCTCTTTTTCATACTGAACTATCTCTTGTTCAGGATTTGTATTACCAAGTGGGATTCTTATATTCTCCCTCTTAACATTTATGTGATTAAATAGATTGTCAAACATAAAATAATTATAGGATTGTGGATTATCAGGAGACAAACCGATATATTCATCTAAATTAAAGGTTCTTACTTGAGAAAAATCAAGACCATTTACATGTGCATCTATTAAATTTTTATATAGGCCTACAGGAGTAGATCCTGTAGCTAATCCCAAAATAGAATCCGCCTTGCTCTTTATTTGGTCTACTACCATTTGTGCTGATTTTTTACTCATTTCATCATAATTTTTTGTAAAAATTACTTTCATAATTTCCTCCTAGAAATTTATTTGAAGTCGAATTCATCCATTATTTGAATCGGTTTAAAATTCAAATAATCACTGGAAGTGCAGTAATATTCTACCCCATCCACAAATCCTTCAACCACATTGACTAATCCCGGTCCATGCAAGTGACCGTAAATACATTTTTTGATTCCATACTCTTTTAAAACATAATGGAAATCATTAGGTTCCTTTTCTTTATTAAAGGGAGGGTAATGTAACATACAAATTCGTTGTTTATCCTTTGGAACGGAATCCAAAGAAAGTTTTAGTCTTAATAATTCACGTCTAAAAATTTTATATCCTTCAGAATCTTCAGCTAGATTTTCCCACCCTCTAGTGCCAACAATATAGACACCTTGGAAATTGAAGTGATTGTTTTGTAGGAAAAAAATGCTCTTTAAATCTAAAGAATTGTTTTTATTTAACGAATCCCACCAATAATCATGGTTCCCCTTTAACAAAATCTTTTTGCCAGGCAGTTTATCTATTCTTATTAAGTCATAATACGCTTCTTTAAGATTCATAGCCCATGAAATATCACCTGAAACTAAGACTAAATCATCTTCTTTAACAATATCAGACCAATTAGAAAAAATCCTTTCCTCATAATTATCCCAATTGTTTCCAAAGAGTTCCATGGTCTTGGCTTTTGTATAATCTAAATGTAAGTCAGAAATACTATAAATCATTTTTCCACCTATAATTCTATGATTGGAATCTCTAGAACTTCCTTTAATATTCGAGATTCCCTTTCTTGACACGTTAAAATAATTAACTGATTTTGTTTAATCTTATTTAAATTAAACAAAAATTCCTTCAATCGGCTATCATCTAAATAGTTTAATGCATCATCTAAAATTATAAAATCAGACTTTCCAAAGAGCTGATTACTTATGGCTATTTTAAGAACGAGATAGATTATATCTTTAGAACCTTTACTCAAGCTTAAAATAGACTTTAAATTAGATTCATTATCTTTCTTAAATGAAATATTTAAATTTTCATCTATATAGAACTCTCGTGATGAATTAAATATCGGCTCTAACATATGATTAATCTGCTTATTTAACCCTGGTAAAAAGTTGATTTTTGACTCCTCAAAGGATTCATCTATCAAATCAACAGTTAGGTCCAAAATTTGAATGTCTTTTTCTAATTTATCAATCTGCTTCTTTAAAAAATCTTTTTTTTCTAATAGATTAGGTAAATTTTTTACTTCTTTGTCCCAGAAGGTAATTTCCCCTTTCAACTTAGACAATTTGATATTAATATCTTCTTTTTGCTTCAACAAGTCATCTATATCTAAATTTTCAACAAGATAAAACTCCTTAGAAAAATCAACATGTTCTAAGTCATCTACGCTAAACTTAGAGTAGGATTTTACAATAAAATCTAATCTATCATTAAGTTCAGACAATGTTCTTTCTATATTTTCAAGTTCAGAAACTTTTGAGTCAATATCTTTAAAGCTCATTCCATATTTTAAATTTAAATTTTTTTCCAATTCCTTAAATTCTTTTTCCTTAATTTCTTCATCATTGAGCAAATACTCTATTTCCTTATCAATATTTAAGATATCCTCATCAATATTCTTTTTATCTATAACTAGGCTTTCCCTAAGTTTAGATGAATTTATTGCTTGCGGTTTTTTAATCAAAAAGAATAAAAGTAAGCTAAATAATAATACCAATAAAATGGCTGGGAACACTTCTAATCCCGTAAATCTTACTATTAAAGACATAAATACTGCTACACCTAAAATCATACTAGCAATTGTAGTAAAATATTTAACTTTGTTAGATCTTTCCTCTTTTATCTCCTGGTCTACTTCATCAATTTTCGTAGAAATTCTATTATTTTCTTTGTATTTCTCTCTTTTGATGATGGAAAGCTCATCAAAGGCGATTTTTATATACTTTTTTTCTTCATTGATCTTATTAACTTGTACAAATACACTTTCAAATCTATCCTTCTCAGCCTGAAGTTTTGCCTCTCGTTTTTTTAAGTCATTTATTTTAGCGAGTAGCCTATTTTTTTCTTCAGAGATACCAGTAATTTTCTCTTTTTCTTCAAATTTAAGCTGTCTATTTTTAAGATCCAATAGATGATTTTTAGATTCTATTTCATTTTCATATTCTCTAATCTTAGCGATAGATTTATCGTATTGTGATTTTAATTTAATGATTTCTTCAGTTTTTTCAGATATATCCTGATACTTCTCATATGTCGAACCAAGTGGTTTATTGGTATTAGACTTTGTACCTATATTTCTTTTTAACCCCTTTAAATATTCTATGCTTTTAAAACTCGAATTAGACATATTAGTTTTATTTCTATTTTTCAAAAGAGTATCCGTAAGGTAGATAGTGGATTTATCATCTATACCAACATTGTTTTGTCCAATTATCTTGGTATTATTAAAAACATCGCTACTGACTTTAAAGAAATACTCCCCAGGAAAACTTTTATTGGAAGGCTGATAGTTTTCTAATTCCGAAGTGATATCTTTTCCTGTCAATTCATTGTAAATTACATAATTGCCATCTTCGAAGTTTCTATAGACTCTATATATCTTTTCATTGTGTTGTAGTACAATTGAACCTTCATAGCCCATGCCATTCCATGGTCTATACTTATCTAGGTCATCGGTATATCGGGTGTTTTTTAAATAGGGTTTTACAAAACCGTAAAAAACACCTTCAATAAATTTTACAATCGTTGACTTTCCTGACTCATTAACTCCCTGTATTAACACAAGATTTTCTTCTAATTCCAGGATTTTATTATTGAATTTTCCAAAATTACTTATTTCAAGCCTTAGTAATTTCATGAATCCTCCCTGAGTAAAGCTGTTAAACCATAATCTAAAACTTTATCTTTAATTTCTTTATCCACTTTTAGTTTTCTCACTTTTTCAATAAAAATCCCTATTTGATCTTCCTTATTTAATTCCAAAATTTTTTCAATATCATAATTATCTTCAGTTTCATCAAAGACCTGTACATAGGTTACGTATTTTCTTAAAGCCTTTTCAAGACTACTTGTATCTATTTCAAATCCTGAATCCAATCTTCCTGTTAAATATAGTCGAAGATAATTTTCCTTATTCTCTACTATTGCTTCTTCTCGTAAAAAATTCAAAAGCTTATAAAAATCAAAATTATTCTCAATTTTAAACTCAACATTTGTAAAAATAGACTCAGAAATAGGTATAAACTTAGTCCTTAATTTCCTACCCTCAAATTCTCCATATACTATACCATGAGTTCCAGTTTCTGAAAAAGAAAGAGGTTCAATAGAACCTGGATAGATTATATTATTAGAAATATTTTGAGGTTTATGGATATGCCCTAAAGCTATATAGTCAAATCCCAATTTTTTTAAATCATATAAGGTTAAACCCATATAATTAGAGTTTTGAATGAGAATATCTGTATGAAGCATCAAGATATTTATGCTACTTTGATTTAAATTCAAATTATCAAAATAACTCTCCCTATATAAAATCCTATCTTTATAAGAGATTCCATAAATATTTACATTATCAAAACTAAAACAAGTTAAATTATCCTCTTTAAAAACAAAAACATTGGATGGAAGTTTTATATATTTAAACTTCGAATTATCATTATAAGGGTCATGATTCCCAAATATGATAAATATCTTAGTGCTTGGAACTGTTTTAAATAGAGAATTTAGTCTTTCAAGTTGAGAAAGAGTTATAAAATCTTCATTATAAATATCCCCACATAAAAAAATACAATCAATTTCTTCATCTTTTGCAATGGCAAAAAGACTTTCAATTGAAGTCCAAATGTTTTCTCTTCTGCTTTCCACAAGTTCAATTGGCAAATCTGAAGAATAAAAATTCGAGCCTAGATGAAAGTCTCCACTGTGCAAAAAAGTAAATTTATTTATTTTCATAGTAACCGTATTTATCCTTCCTGTCCTGTTTGATGAAAATCTCTAGTATACTATAATTTACATTATAGGTCTTAAAAATCTTTATAAGCATGTCTCTTATTTTATTCGCGGAAAAACTAGTTTCAATAAAAATTTGATCCCCAATATATTCAGGGTTTATTAATTTCTCACTTTTTTTACTAAAATATGGTCTAGTCCTACCATTAAAGTCCGTTTTGTCTATAAAGCTTTTGAAAATCTTTTGATTTTTTTGATAGAAGTATTTACAGAGCTCAATATATAAATCCTTATAGGAATGAATTTCCTTAATTTCTCCTCTGTAAAGCCTATAGCCTTGTGGCTTAGTGTAAGTAAAGTCAAAATTTAAATTTACTTTTTCTTTCACAACTTTATTCTTATTGTAAAATTTTAATGTCATCTGTAAATTTTCGGTTTCTATTGAGTTTAGTATTTTATTTGAGATTTCAATATAATCACACAATTCCTTAGGAAATTTATTTGAAATCTTCATATTTTCTATCTCCATAAATACAACTTTCTGGGCTTCTAGTATCTTTAAAAGCTCGAAAAGCAATTGAGGATTCAAACTTAATAACCTCTTAAAAAAGTTCTCCATCTAACTCCTCTTTTCCATCAAATAATTTTCCTTAATGTAATTTGTAAATTCTAAAATATTATTTAAATCAAAGTGCTTTTTTTCGTTAAATCGATTTGTGAAATCGGTTATAATTCCTAAAATTGGCTCCTGGGAAATTAGTTGATTGGTATTGTGATTTCTAATAACCTCAAATTTAGGAAACGATGAATTTTTAAGTCCTTCTATGATCACAAAGTCATACTTTTTTGCATCTTGTAAAAAAAAGTCAATATCCTTTTTTTGTCGTTCAATAAGTTCATACTTACTGCTTGAATAAACCACTGAGGAAAAAGCTCCTGAATTGTATATAATATTTGAATCCGTCAAATTCTCTAACGTAAAATCATGGCCATCGTGTTTTATATATTTTATCAAGTATCCTTCTTTGTTCAATTGTCTAATCACTTTTGAGATAAAAGTAGTTTTACCAGAGTTTTTTGCTCCACATATGGAAATTATATTTCCATTTGTAAGAGCTTTGTATTGGGAAGGATAATTGATATTAGACATTATATCCGGTGAGAATCTAGTAAAACTTATTGGAACTATCTTAGTATAATCCTTAGATAACAGATCCATTAGTCTGAAATCTTCCAACTCTATATTATCTTGGATTTTTTTTACTAATGATCGTGAATAAATAGCTCCTAAAGGGTTCGTTTTCCCATGGTCATCCAAACATATCAACTTGTTTTCAGCAGAAATATATGTTTTTAGAAATTCCAATATATCTGCATCAATTAACTGCATATCTATTCCAACAATAAATACATATTCATTTTTGGATGCCTTCAATATTTCTAATATTCCAGATATTGGACCTATATCAGAATAATTGTCCCTTACTATTTCAACATTGGGCAAATCTAGATCTGTTTTATTACTAGAAACTATAATGTCGTAGTCTTTGAATTTGTATAATAAGTTATCTAAAAAGGTACTTCCATTATAAATTAAATTTGTCTTATCGACGCCCATCCTTTTACTTCTTCCTCCAGCGAGGATTCCAACTGTTATCTCCATTTAGAACAAGTAAATTATATTTACTTTATCTCCTTCCTCTATAGTTTTACCAGGTTCTTGAATTACAAGACAATTACAATCTGAAAGGTTCGAAATTACAGATGAACTATGTAATTTCTCAAGCTTTACATTATGGCCATCTGCTTTTGCTCTAACAAATCGCTTTAATTTGCTGGTCTTTAGTCGACTTTCAATAACATTTCTAGTAAAAATATCCTGATCAAAGAACTTACTATTGTAGAATTTTTCAGCAATAGGCCAAAATAAGACTTGAAAATTTACCGTTGCAGCAAATGGATTACCAGACAGACTGAGAATAAGAGAGTCGTTGAACTTTGCTGCGGAAACTGGAGTT
Organism: Lagierella sp.; assembly: GCF_029983815.1. Classification (GTDB taxonomy): domain Bacteria; phylum Bacillota; class Clostridia; order Tissierellales; family Peptoniphilaceae; genus Mediannikoviicoccus. The sequence goes on along the minus strand of NZ_JASBYU010000022.1, from coordinate 5,733 downwards.
CCTGGTTTCATAGCTACTTTTCTAAACAATAGCTTTGCATCTAATTCTTTATATACTTTTGGAATATGATCATATTTTCCTACAGAAACCCCTCCTGTAGTAATAATGACATCGGCTGTTAAAGATACTTTTTTTATTTCATCACACACTAGTTTTATATCATCCGATATAATGCTATGATGTACAACGTCTATTTTATATTTTTCTAAAATCGTTTTTATCGTAAATAGAGAACTACAGTATATTTTCCCAAGCTCCAGCTTTTCTCCTGGACTTAAAAGCTCTGACCCAGTAGAAATAATAGCAACTTTCAAAGGTTTTATAACTTTAACATGTTCAAAACCCAAACTTGCAAAGATCCCAATATGGTTTGAATTAATAAATTGACCACTTTTAAGTAAAATTTGTCCTTCTTTTACATCTTCACCAATCTTACAATAATTCATATATTTTTCAACGGGTTTTTTTACTATTATCTTTTTTCCTAGAACTTCCACATCCTCTTGTTTTACTACGCAGTCATAATCTTGTGGAACATAGGCCCCTGTCATTACTCTAATAGAAGAATCCTTTTTATATTCGATTCTTTTATAGTCCCCTGCTGCAAGCTCACCTATTACATTAAACTCTTTGTTTTCTTCTAAGTCATCATGTTTAAATGCATATCCATCCATAGCAGATTTAGGAAATTCTGGTACGTTAATTTTAGAGATAATATCCTCTCCAAGTATATAACCATAAGAAAGATCAAATGGAATTTCCATAACATTATGACTTCTATCTATATTGTCTTTTAAAATTTCTATTGCTTCATTAACATCTACCATAACACACCTTCTTAATAAGAATATTATATCAAATGCCAGTAAAATCCCCTAATTTTCGAACTCAGCTTATATTTTAAGTTTTTTTCTTATTAAACTATTACCTAATATCTCAAAACTTCATAAAAAGACCAGAGATAAAATACCTCTGGCCTTTAAAATATATTTTGATCTTATTTTTTTGTTTCAATTTCTTCCAATACTATATCTGCAAATATATCAGAATTTATAGAGCCTTTGTCTCCCTCATCTCTTTTTCTAACTGAAACAGAGTTTTCTTCAATCTCTTTTTCTCCTACTATTAAGCTATATGGAATTTTTGCAAGTTGAGCTTCCCTTATCTTAAACCCTATTTTTTCAGATCTATCATCAACTTCACTTCTAATTCCCAAGTCCTTATATTTTTCATTAAGTTCATTTGCATAGTCATTAAACTTATCAGAAATTGGTAGAATTTTTACTTGAACCGGAGCTAACCATGTAGGGAATTTTCCCGCATAGTGTTCAATTAAAATACCTAGGAATCTCTCTATTGAACCTAGTATTGCTCTGTGAACCATTACAGGTCTCTTTTTCTCACCGTCACTATCTATATAAGTTAACTCAAACCTTTCAGGCATTTGGAAATCTAGCTGAATTGTTCCACACTGCCAAGTTCTTCCAATGGCATCTTCTAGATGAAAATCTATTTTAGGGCCGTAAAATGCACCGTCTCCTTCATTTATTGAATATTCAAAATCCTTTGAATCAAGGGCCTCTTTTAAACTATCTATTGCAATTTCCCAATCTTCATCGGATCCCATGGAGTTTTCTGGTCTTGTAGAAAGCTCTACATTGTATTTAAAGCCAAAGACTGAATAAATATAGTCACATAAATCGATAACTTTTGAGACTTCTTCTTTAATTTGTTCCTTAAGCATATATATATGAGCATCATCTTGAGTAAATGATCTCACTCTAAATAAGCCGTGTAGTGCACCAGATAGCTCATGTCTATGAACAAGTCCCATCTCTGCCAATTTCAAAGGAAAATCCCTATAGCTATGCATTCCTGATTTGTATACTAAAATAGATCCTGGGCAATTCATAGGTTTTACAGCATAGTCCTGATCATCAATCTTAGTAAAATACATATTTTCTTTATAATGGTCCCAATGACCTGACTGATGCCACAAAGATTCACTTAAAATAATTGGAGTAGAAATTTCTCCATACCCCTCTTTAACGTGGATTTCCTTCCAGAAATTCATCAATTGGTTTTTCACTACCATTCCATTTGGATGGAAGAAAGGAAAACCTGGACCTTCTTCTTGAAAACTAAATAAATCTAATTCTTTACCTAATTTTCTATGGTCTCTTTTCTTTGCTTCTTCTAAAAATTCTAAATACTCTGTTAATTGTTTTTGTTTTTCAAAACTTATAGCGTATATCCTTTGAAGCATATCATTGTGCTCATCGCCTCTCCAGTAAGCACCAGCAACAGAGAGAAGTTTCACAGCTTTGATTTTCTTTATATCGTAAAGGTGAGGTCCCTTACACAGGTCAGTAAATTCACCTAATTTATAGAATGATATTATTTCATCAGGTCCTAAATTTTCAATTAAGTCAACTTTGTATACCTCGTTCTTTTCTTTAAAGTATTTTAAAGCTTCGTCCCTTGGCATTTCATATCTTTCCATCTTATGACCTTCTTTTATGATTTTTTTCATCTCTTCTTCAATCTTAGGAAGGTCTTCTTCGGTAAATCTATGTTCCAAATCAAAATCATAATAGAATCCATTCGAAATTGCAGGACCAATTCCAAATTTAACATCTTTATAGATTCTTTGAACTGCAAGAGCCATTATATGAGCAGAAGTATGCCAGAAAATTTTCTTTCCCTCTTCATCTTCAAATTTCACAAACCTTACAGAACTGTCTTCTCTAACAGGTTCTTGTAAACCCATTATTCTTTCATTTACAACGCCACCAAGTACCGCTCTAAACAGTCCTTCAGATATGTCCTTCGCGATATCTCCTAGTAATACTCCCGATTCATATTCTCTTACAGAATCATCAGGTAAAGTAATTTTTATCATAGTCTCCTCCTAGTTTTATAAATGATACACTGTTTTAAACATCGATAATATCGATATTTGTTCCAAATAAAAAAGCCTCTCCTTCCCTACTTGCGTAGGGACGAAAAGCCGTGGTTCCACCCTAATTTATTCTTAATTGATTATTCACTCTGGATTAGTATTCATATATTCATTTACTTATGACAACTTTCAGCTACTATTGTCAATCTCTTGAAGTTTAAATATACTACTTGGATCCTTCATAGTTTATAAATATTTAATTAATTCATCGTAGGAAACAGTCTTTTGTTCCCCTGTTTTCATATCTCTAATAGAGTAGGTGCCAGTACTTGCTTCTTCTTCACCAATAATTATGGTATAAGGAACATTTAACTTATCCGCATAATTAAATTGTTTTTTTAACTTTCCACCCTCTAAATAGATTTGTACCATTTTATCATTTTCTCTCAAATGAGTCAATAGTTCAATTCCTTTATCTTCATACCCTTTCATAGGAATTATTAAACATTCAGTAATATGAGGGCTTTTATCTTCCAATAAATTTGCCTCTTTTAACTGATAGAATAGCCTAGTTAAACCTATACTCATCCCAACACCTGGAAGTTTTTGCTTTGTGTAATTTCCAGCTAAATTCTCATATCTTCCGCCAGAACAAATCGATCCAATAGATTCATACCCCGTTAATATGGTTTCATACACTGACCCGGTGTAATAATCTAGACCCCTTGTAATATTAAGTGAAATTTGAATATTTTCGTCATGTATCCCCAAAGCCTTCATATTATCATAAACAAAACTTAGTTCACTTAGCCCTTCTTCAAACAATTCATTTGAGATGTCTAAGTTTTTTAAATAACTTAATATTTCACTATTTGTTCCTTTAGTTGATATAAACGCTAAAAGTTTATCTATAGTTCCCTTGTCCACATTTCTCTCTACAAATTCCTTTTTAACATTTTCAATTCCTATTTTATCTAATTTATCAATGGTCCTTAAAGTAAATTCAAAATCTTCTAGGCCAAGAGATTGGAAAAAGCCATTTAACAATTTTCTATTATTGAATAAGAATTTAAAATTATTGAATCCCAAGCTCTTGAAGACTTCATTCATCACCGCTGGAATCTCTGCGTCATTGTATAAGGACAGTGAAGTATTTCCGACTATATCAATATCACATTGATAAAATTCTCTGTATCGTCCTCTTTGGTTTCTTTCTCCTCTATAGACCTTATCAATATGGTATCGCCTAAAAGGAAAATTCAAATCACTAAAATACTGCGCTACATATCTAGCCAAAGGAACCGTTAAATCATATCTTAATCCAATCTTTGCAGAGCCCTTTTCAAAAGCATAGACTTGTTTTGAAGTTTCGCCACCACCCTTAGCAAAAAGTATTTCCTGCTTTTCCATTACAGGTGTATCCAAAGGCAAAAAGCCAAACTTTTTAAAGGTTTTTTCAATAATATCCTTAATCTCGTTAAAAACTATTTGATCCTCAGGCAAAAGTTCCATCATGCCAGGTAATATACTCGGTTTAATCATAAAATCCTCCCACTACTCCTATTATAGATCCTCTATCAATGAATTCAATATCCAAAGGATAATAATATTGTATCTTCTCTTCATTCAATATCTTAACAAGCTCTTCTTTATATTCATATTTGTCTAAATTACCATAAAAAACTATTTCATTCTTAGAAACCATTCCACCACAGCCTCCAATAAAACCAGTATCATATCCAGGAAGCAAAATACCACCAGAAGGGATATAATAGACCTTAATTCCATTTTGTTTATAACAATTAAAAAGCCCAATATCCGAAGTAACTACAGTATTTTTCTTTAAAATAAGTGTTGAGCACTTACTATAACCCTGTTTGACCTGTATAAATTTGGATTTATCTTTAAGTTGTGAATTAATTTCTAAATCTGTACAATCTTTTTTATGAAAGTAATATTGATTTGTTCTACTAATATTAAAAGCCACATCCCTTGGATAATATCTGTCAAGATTATTATAAGAGGCTATCGCATTTACCCCATATTTTTCCAATTTAGCATTGTAGTATTCCCAATGTTTATTGTACACTACAAAATTATTATAATCTATAGGGTGCAAAGCCATATCTGGATGATCACTTACAGGTTCATCGATACTTTGAACAGGAAGAGTTTTTATGATGTCTATTTTAAGATAATTAAAAATCTCCTCCAGCCCTTTACTTAAATGATAACTTACTATGCATGCTTTTACTTTACTTTTAAATACAAATGGATTTATCTTATCTCACCTCAAAAAACATAGCTGACATGTCCTTAAGAAATGCTTTAGCTGTTGATCAACTACAGATGCAAATTGACTACAATTATATTTGGAATTTTAAATTTGATTAATTCTGAGCCTATCAAAAATTATTGCATAATTAGTATCATATCTGATATAATTTTCACTATAGCCCTTTAATATTTTGAAAGAATTTTCAATATTTACTAACACAACTTATCTTTTCAAAAATTTAATTTGACAATTATACAAAAGTATTGTATCATAAAGTGCGTGGTTAGTTAAATTCTTGTAAAATTGAGGCTTGAATTTAAAATTTACTTAATAATTTATTTAATATTTCTAGCCCAGATAGCTCATAGGTATATAAAAAGATATATTTCAATTCTATGCCCTTGAAAATAAGATTTAGAGGTTGGATATTATATAAAGTTAGTAAGAGTTTATTATTATTCTCTCACTTCTCACATCCCACTTCTCACATCTCAAAAGGAAATCGTGGCAGTGACTTAGGCTCTGCGTCGGTTTTACAAGAAGCAGAAAAAGA
>NZ_JASBYU010000021.1 GCF_029983815.1 Lagierella sp. | reverse complement strand
GAAGACAAGTATTTTCCAATAAATTTAGATTTATATCCATAGTTCTTTCCATTAGTCTATCTGCTGTTATATTGAACAGTGTTTTAACTTATACTGGTAATATTGATTTAGAAAAGGGGATTTCTGATGTAATCGTAACGGACTATAATATAGCAAGTCCAAAATATTTTAGATATATGTACTTAGGAAGTGAGGACGGGATTGGTGGAAAGTTTATTGATGAGATAAAAAATCATAAAGGGTTTAAAGGAGGAGGGGCCTTATACTACTATGGTTATGAGTACTCTTATCCAAGTATAAAAATTGAAGACAATAAAGTTGCCCCAATTCTATTTGGTATAGATGACTATCTAATAAATAAATACAAAATTACAGATGGAGAGTTTGATAAAGAAAAATGGCAAACTGGAAATTATGTTATTATAGGAGAAAAAATAAGAAATGATTCTGACTATAAAATCGGTGATAAGATAAGGATAAATGTAAATAATAAAATTAAAGAAGTCCAAGTTATTGGTAAAGTTGAATATAACTTTTCAAATGGACTTAGATATTTTCCTGTAATTAAGGAAAATATGAACGACGAATCTAGTCCGACTTTAAGATTGGAATATATTTACATGAATCCGAGTAAGTATAAAGAGCTCACAGGAAATCAAAGCAAAATGTCCTATGGATTTGATGTGGCGGATAGTGAAAAGGAAAATTTTGATAAGTTATTAAAATCTTTTGAAAATAAGCCAGACTTTTCTTATGACTCGAGAGATCTTCAAATAAAGTCTTTTAAGGACTTTAAAAATCTAATAGAGTTTGTTGGTTACGGCTTATCTCTGGTATTGTTTTTAATCTCGGTATTAAACTTTATAAATATTATAGCTACAGAAATTCTAAGGAATAAGGTTAATTTATCAATGCTTGAAGCAATTGGAATGACTAAGAAAAACATCAAAAAATATTTAGTTCAAAAGAATTTGATTTATTCTATTTGTGGTCTGGTATTTTCTTTTATCATCATGCTTCTTGTAAATAAATTTATCCTGGAAGATTTCATGGCTCAGACTAAGTGGACTTCCTTTAAATTTGTTATTAGACCACTTATTCTTGTGAATTTAGTAAATATAATCATTGGCATTTTATTTACTGGCAAGTTTTATGAAAAACACAGTAAAAGTAGTCTTGTGGACAGGATTAGAAGCTTGGAGTAATCTTCTAAAATAGATGGATAGCAAAAACATGAAGATATATTTAAACCTTCAAAACTTATACTTCCACAGCTGATATACTGGAGCCTTATATTTAATAAAATGAACGGCTTTAGATTATAAGTCATGAAGCTTTTTCAATTTGACATTTAGAAAAATATCAAATATTATTCTTATTGCTCGCTAAATTTTGGCGTTGTTGATAAATAAAGGATTCAAAAGGCTTTAATTTTAGATTTTGTTAACTAGAATGCCAAGAAAGAGTAAAAGTTTAACAGAATATTGGTAATTTAAAGATCTGAAGTTTAGCGTGACAAAATAAATATAGGAGTCAGTTGTGGAAGTAAAAGAATTTCAAAAATGGAGTAAAGAATTTTATTCTAAAAGACAATGGGATAAATATGATGGATTCATTAGAATGAACTTTTTATGTGAAGAAGTAGGGGAACTTTGTCAAGCTGTAAGAAAATTTGAAATTGGAAGGGACCGACCTGATGAAGAAGATAAGTCTCAGTTTGAAAATCTTGAAAATATTAAGGAAGAAATAGGCGATGTTCTAGATAATATTATTGTGCTTGTAAACAAGTATGATTTATCTTTTGAAGAAATTTTACAAAATCACATTATCAAAATAGAAAGAAGATTTGAATAATGAATATAACGGTATTTTGTGGAGCTAGTTTAGGAAACGATGAGATTTATCAAGAGAAAACAATAGAGTTAGGACTATGGATGGTAAAAAATGGTCATAGTTTAGTATATGGTGGAGGGAAAGTAGGCTTGATGGGTGTAATAGCTGATACTGTTCTAGAAAATGGAGGAAAAGTAATAGGAGTAATGCCGACTTTCCTTATAGAAAGAGAAATATGCCATGGAAATCTAGCTGAATTGATAACGGTAGACAATATGTCTGATAGAAAAACATATATGGTTGAAAATGGGGATGCATTTATCGCTTTACCTGGAGGGCCTGGAACATTGGAGGAGATCTCACAGGTTATTTCATGGGCTAGGGTTGGACAAAATGATGGTCCTTGTATTTTGTATAATGTAAATGGATATTATGATCATTTGGAAAGTTTTTATAATAATATGGTACAAGAAGGCTTTTTAAGCTTAGAGGACAGAGAAAAGACTTTGTTTTCTGATAATCTTAATGAAATAGAAGACTTTATAAAAAACTATAGTAAGCCCGCGGTTAGGCAGTACAAATAGTTAATAAAAAGTATTTAGATTAAATCGAAGTAGGTTTAATGTGTTTGGACGTATACAGTAAGTATGTATCTTAAAACAAATAGCGGAAATTTTAGGAGGAAGCTTTTTAATAAAGAACAACTACCCAGGAGTAAAGGTAATATTTACTTTTGATTCAATATAAAGTGTCGGGACAAGGGGATAAAACTTGTCCCTGATTTTTTGACTTTCGTATAAATCCTATAAATTTTTAGAAAATCTTGTATTGTTAGAATTGCTTCGTAGAGACTATAAAATTTATACTGGTGAAATAGAGAGATATGAAATTGAATTTATTTGCGAAAAGAACGAAGAGATAATCTATATACAAGTCAGTCTCAGCTTGATAGATAAAAGAACGAGAGAACATGAATTTAGACCGCTCCAAATAATAAAAGACAATTATCTCAAGTATCTATTAAGTTTAGATACTCTGGATTTTTCTAAATTAGGAGTGAAAAACATAAATGCTGAAGAATTTTTAAATGGGGAAGTAGACTTATAGAGTTAATAGAAAAGACGTAACGAGTAGGATTTTGTCGCCATTTAATATGTTGTAAGCTAATTTTTTTAATCCTACATCTTCCAATTCTTTAAACAATTCTGTTTACCTTCTCAAATTATTGGATATATATAAAAAGGAAAAATGAATAATTAAACAAAATGTTCACTTCTAAGTCCTATTTGCTTTTAGTTAAGGACTTATAGTGATGATAAAACTAAGGAGAAGATATGGAAAGAGGAAATACACCGTCGGATTACTTGAGTTTTTTAAGTTCTGAGGAGGGCAATAAGTTATTATTAGATTTGAAAAATGCAATTAAAAAGGTCGAACCTTTTAAGAAGAGGGCTTATTTAGCTTTGATTGCTGGGGTTTTAGCAGTACTTATTATTAGATTAGTTTTTAAAACCTACCTAGGTTTAATCTTCATTTTACCTGGATTTTATTTTCTTTATATACTATCTAAAGAGGACCATGTTATATATGAAGCCCAAAGGCGATTTAATGATGGTCTCAATAGATTTATTTTTGGTGATGATTATTTAAGCGAAAGCTGTGATGTGGATTTTCTTCCTGTTGGATTTGTAAAAGGTCTACCCAATGTAACTGGATTGTGGAAAGATAGCCGGGAGGACTTAGGACGATTTGGTCAGCCCCAAAGGATTAGGATTACTCGAACCTTTACTAAGACAGAGGACAGACAAGAAAAGTCCTATGATAAAACCACCTATGAGCAGGGGAATTTATATGTACTTCCTGAGGATTCCCTGGTTAAAAACAAGAAGGCATTTTTCTATTTTGATACGGATAAATTCGACTTGCTCGAGTCAATAGGCGTTAGTTTTGACGATAAAAGAAATTTTACTCTTACGGACACAGAACTCTCCCAGTGGTATGAGGTAAGTGTAGGTGGATTAAGGGATTTAGTCAGTACAAATGACGATGAGAAATTTTTATGGACAAAGATTATTACTCCATATTTTGAGTCGGTTCTGAAAGCTCTAGTCGTTAAGTATGGACAGCTACATCTTATGATTCAAGATGGTTACTTCTTTATCTTTTTACCAAAGAAAGAGGCAGGCTACAATAGTGTTCAATATGGGAAGTTGGATTCAAGGCATTATAATAAAATATGGGGATCAAATACAGATGCAAAGCTTACAGATGGTAAGTCATCACCAAAGAAGGCAATGCCATATCTATATAGGATATATCTAAACAAAATCATGTATGCAATGACAAATTACTTCTTTATGGACCACGATAGGGTTGATAATAAAAAGCTAGAAGAGTCAAGACAGATTCTTGACTATGTGATTGAAGAGTACAATGAGTTAGATGTTGATAATATGCAAAGCCTATACAAAGAAAAATACTAGGAGGATAAGATGTTCGATAAATTACTTAGAAAGATGGATCAGATTAAGGAAGAAGTTTTTGATGAAGCCAATAAGCATATGGATAACCTGGGAAGGGAAGTAAGAAGTGGAGTTGGTGATGCTATAACTGGAAAGTCTTCCGATATCTTCTCATCGGTGCTTGGAAAGGTTACGGATTCCCTTTCTATAAATGCCAGCTATTTGGCACAAACTGAAAAGATGGCAAATGAGAAAAGAGCTATGGAGCTTGGAATTAGCTCTAGGGAGTTGATGGGACTTTCAACTGAAGAAATAGCTTCTAAATATGGTATGACAGTGGAAGAGTATCATAAAAAGATAGCAGAAGAGGCAAAAGTATATAAATCAAAGAACTTAATCGATTCGGCTAAGGAAGTAAATGCACTAGCTACAAAAGAAATGGAAGCAAGGAAGAAACAAGCAAGTGAACTTAATATGACAATTGAAGAATTTGATAAATTGACATTGCAGGAGCAAGCGGACAAATTAAATCTTTCTTTAGATAGTCTATTGGAACAGAGAAGTTTAAAATTCTAGGAGGGCAAAATGGAATTTATTCTAGGAGGAGTTGTTGTCCTTGTACTAGGCTATATTATCATGTCAAATAGTCTTAATAGCAAGAAGTTAAGTGCAGAAAGGGCCTATTCCAACATTGACACTTTTCTTCAACAAAGGCTCGATGAGATGGAGGCGCTTTACTCCCAAGTGTTAACGGCAATTGATGAAGAAACTAATATGTTTAAGGAAGTTTCCAGGCTTAGGTCCATGGTGGGAAAGGCAAAGGACACCAATAGTCCAAATGATGTGCTGTCAGCGTACAATGCAAGCAATTCTTTCTTAAGAGGTTTTCATGTAGAGAACTATCCAGAGCTTAAGTCTATGGAACAATCTCTTTACACCGCTCAGAGAACTACTGCCATAGAGACCAATATAAATGCAGCAAGAAGGGTCTATAATAATAATGTGACTTCTTATAACTTAGCAATTGTAAACTTCCCAACATCCCTTATTGCAGGAATGTTAGGACATCAAAAGATGCTTATGTTCGAAGCTGACGAAAGAGCAAAGACAAGACCAAAAATGGCATCTGAAGCCTATGTAAATAAGAAATATGAGGACAAATTAAAGAATTGATATGCCGGGGCAAAGAAGATGATCTTTGTCCCAGTAATTTTTAAGGAATATGAAACTAAGGAGAAAATATGAAGGAATATAAGAGGGAAAATAATGAGGATATAAGATTTTCGTTACATGATTCAAATATTATAGACCTCGACTTTGATTATGATAGGAATGCATTGATTTTAAAAACACAATATGGATATGTTGACATTAAAAATAATGAAATGGTAGAAGGGGATATAATAATAGAAGAGGTCCATCTTGAAGATTCCTATGTTTACTTACATGAGTATAAAAATGTTTTGTCTGGTAATGTTGGAGGTTTTGTAGGGGAAAAGATGGATTTAGGAACCTTTATTTCAGCCTTTTCACTTAAGTTTAAAAGTCTTAATGTCATGTCGGAATTTGATTCCTATAAAACATATATGTTAACAGGGTTTTTATCAAGGGGAATGGATGAGTTAGAAGTATTTGTAGAAATTTTTTATGATGGAAATTTACTGTACAGAGTTAGAAAATAGTAAAAGTATAGGATTGTACTTTTGAATAATAAAAAGTGGTGTACTAGCTAGGGAAGACTTGCCAAGTACACCACTATTTTTATCCCTTAACTTATCAAAGAGTTTGTTTCTTGGTGTGATATTTATAAAACCCATATCCAACAGTAAGACCATTTGACACCAACATGGATATCCATATGCCGGTAGAACCTAAATTGGTGGTATATTTTAAAATCATTATTAGAGGAAGTCTAATAATCCAAAGCCTTGCAAGGGCGAGGAACATTGTGAACCTAGTTTGACCAATACCTTGGAAAAATCCAGTTATTGCGGCAAAATATCCCATAAAGAAAGTTATTACAGAAGTAAAGTACATATATTCGCTGGCTTGAGTCCAAAGAGAAACATCACTTTTATCTTTAATAAAGATTGACAGTAGCGGGTCTTTAAATATTATTAAGCAAGCTGCAGTAAAAAGAGAGAAGAAGGTTATTATTATATTTGCTCTTTTAAAAATATCCTTTACCCTTTCCTTTTTATTTGCACCATAATTTTGTCCTATGATCGAAGTTAGAGCCATCCCAACTCCCATGGAACTTTGATTAAATAGATCTGATAACCTATTTCCCATGGAAAAGGCAGCTAGAGTTGTGGTTCCGTAGGACTGAATGAAACCATTTAAAAAAGTAAACCCGATTGCCTCACCACTAGTTCCCAGAGAAGCAGGTATTGCAATGGAAAATATATTTTTTACAATTCCCATATCGAATTTAAAATCTTTAAAATCAATTTCAATTTCAGACTCTTTTTTCACAATTCCAATGGAAAGTACTACCAGTAGAACTTTTGAAATAACCGTTGCAATTGCCGCCCCTTTCAGTCCCATTCCAAGACCTGGCATGCCTAGAACGCTATCAAAAATAAAGAAGGGATCTAGTATAACATTGGCCACAGACGAAATGGAGGAGATTAGAGTCATGGACTTTGTTCTTCCTTGGGAGTTTAAAATAGCTTGATAACCAAAGAAGATGATATCAAAAATCAGCCCAAGAGAGTTTATAGCTAAAAACATCTCGGATTTCTGAGCAAAAGTTCCCTTAGCACCCATCCACCTTACAATATGAGGGGAAATAAAGTAGCCTAAAATCGAGAAAACAACTCCGAGTATTGCCGTTATAAACAAAGTATGAGTGGCATAGTCCTTACATTCAGAGAGCTTTCTTCCGCCGAGCCTCTGACTCATAAGAGAAGTTGCCGCAACGTTTACACCAAGTCCTACAGCAATAAATAAAAATAAAACCGGCCAAATAAAGGAAGTCGCAGCATAATCTTCAGAAGATATTTGAGCCACATAGACCCCGTCGGTAATGGTGTATAAAGTTTTTATTAAGTTACTAATCATTAAAGGGATGGATAACTTGAAAATAACCTTAGTTATATCACCCTGTGTTATAAAATTGATATTAGATTTTTTTATTGACATAATCTTGCCTTCTTTACAAAAAATTGTGTTAATCTTTAACTAATCATACTATATGATAACAAATAAGATTTGAATTTAGCAAGGTAGAAGCGTAAAAATAGAGGATAGAGGAAATAAATACATAAATTAAGTCGAAAAGACGAGAAGCTTGTAGGTGAATTAAAAAGAATGGTAAGAATTTTTCCCTCCACTAAAATAGGGTATACTTTACTACATGGACAGTATTTCTATTTATGAAAGGAGAAACTATGACTAAAAGTATATATTCTGCGGTAAAGCTTCCTCAGGAGGCCATTGACATCATTAAAGGTGCTGGTATTGATCTTATCATGCACCAGGAGCTTACTACTCCTTCTGAAGAGGAGATTCTTAATAAAAGCAAGGATGTGGATGGTATTATTTCTGGGGTCAATGTAAAGATAGGTTCTAAGGTAATTGAATCGGCTAACAACCTTAAAATAATCGCCAATGTCGGTGCTGGTGTCAACAATATCGATATGGAAGTGGCAAAGAAGAAGGGCGTTTTTCTAACTAATACACCAAGTAGGGACTCTGTTGCTTCAACTGCGGAGGCTGCTATTGGGTTGATGTTGGCTTTGTCTAGAAATATCGTTGAAAAACAGGATATGGTAAAGGACAATTCCTTTAATGGATGGCAAGTGATGGGCTTTCTTGGAGGACACCAGGTTTCTTACAAGAACTTACTAATCATAGGCTTTGGAAATATTGGTCAAGAGATTGGTCGTATGGCAAAGGCTTTTAATATGGATATTAACTATTATGACAAGGATGATTCCAGTGAAATCCAAGAAGCGGCAAAGAAAATTGGTGCAAAGGCAATAGGCCTTGAACAGGGACTTAAAGATGCGGACTATGTGATTTTACAGATGAATTTCACTCCTGAAAACCGTCATTTTATTGGAGAAAAAGAACTTTCATTGATGAAGAAGGAAAGCTTTTTAATCAATACTGCTAGGGGTGGTATTGTGGATGAAGAGGCTTTGGCAAACGCCTTGGAGAAAGGTGAAATTGCAGGGGCAGCTTTAGATGTTCATGAGAGGGAACCTAAGTTTAATGAAAGGTTAATTAAGATGAAAAATGCTCTTTTAACTCCCCATATAGGAAACGACACCTATGAAGCTAGGACTGAAATGGCTGTTGTTGCTGCAAAGGAAGCCGTAAGGGGTTTAAAAGGCGAGGATTTACAATATAGGGTTATATAATTTTAATTAGGGACAAAGAAATAAAAACTTTGTCCTTTTTTGATTAAGTAAAAATGTTGATATAAGGCGAAAGAATCAAATTTTTATATTGGAATGGGTACAAATGTAATAGAATGCAAAAAAGCAACTTTAACTAAGATGAGGTGCAAGCTATGAAAATTGTATATGAAATGGAAAATAATAGAACTGCCGCCTATGACGGTGAAAACTTAATTGGCGAATGCTCCTATAGGGAGATTGAAGGTGGTTGGGAGGCTAACCACACCTATGTAGATCCTAAATATAGGGGACAGAGGATAGCTTCTAAGCTTTTGGAATTGCTAGTTGAGGAAGCTAGGAAACAAGATAAGAGGATAAGACCGGTTTGTTCTTATGTTGTAAAGGAATTTGAGAACAATCCAAATTATAGTGAGATATCATATTGATAGAAAGGTGATGGATTTTGCAAGTAAAAGATTATTTAGAGTTATATGATGCAGTTGAGTCAGGACAAAAGGACATTGAAGTTACAAATTCTATTGGTTTGCCAAGGGGCTTTAAGCTGCCAAAGGGTGTGGCAATACATGGAAAAGACAGAAATATTCTTTTAAGTTTCATAAGTGGAGACGGGATAGGTCTTTCTGGAGATAATGAGATTTCAAATATTTCTATTCAGACTTCTGGAAACAATAGGGGTATTTATATAGATTCTCAAGAAAGTGATTTAGGAACTATTTTCTTAAGAGATCTTACTGTGACTGGAATGGTACAGCTTTTGACCAGAGGGAAGAATAAAAAATTAAATATCGACATAGAAAACTTGGATATTCCCTATGCAGATTCAAGAAACTACTCTGAAAGGCCAATGAAATACGGAGTAAATGTCTATCAAGGGGCCTTAACGGTATATAATTTTAATCCTGATGATGATAGTCAAATAACTTTTAAAGGAAAGGGCATATCCATCGGAAGGGAGAATTCTCCTGTATTAGGAAGTGGCCTATTTATTTCTGGCTTTAATGATGAGAAGGGTAAGGTTGAAGTTGAAACCTTAGAGACTGGCGAAATATATTCCAATGGTATGATACCAAAGGGACAACCTAATTTGATTACTGGAGGTATTTTCATAGTATATGGTGCCCATGCCAAAGAGATTATATCAAATGGAGTGGTTAAGACCTATGGAAATAACGATATGGTTCTCGATGTATGGGGAGTTGTAGAAAACTGGGTTGTAAATGAAAACATCATTAGTTATGGTTCCAGTGGAATTGGATTTGTAAACTTTGGAACCGTTAAAAACTTTAAGGCCACCAAGAATATAAAAACCTATGGATTGGGGGCAAGGGGATTCAACCAATATGATGGAACCATTGGAAAGGCTTACTTTGAAAGCATTAAGACAGTTGGAGACGGCTCAATTGGAATGCAGTTTAGTAAACCTGTTGGAGAAATCACAGTGGGAGAAGTGGAAACCCTTGGTTCAACAGGACAAACCCTTGTAAAAGGCGAGATTAAGGAACTTGCAGCTGATGGAATCAGCGTTCTTGAAGGTGGAGAAATAGATAGACTTGAAGTAAAGGGAAACATTACAACAAAAGGAAATGAAGTCGTATCCTACCATGTAAATGGAGGAAAGGTAAAAGAGTTTAGTATAGCAGGAGAAATAGTAGCTAAAGGAAAAGAATCTAAAGAGGTTTTAGTAGAAAATAGTGGAGAAACCGATCAAAAGGATTTAGAAAAATATCTATAGATAAAAGTGTGACGAGGAGAATTTTCCTTGTCTCATCAAATTTTTAATTTTTCTTATTGATGCTTAAGATATTATAAAACTGAAGGCTTTTAAGTGCCCTCTATCTTTATAAGAGATAGGGGGTTGTTTTTTGTAGAAATAGCCTTTGACAATGCATTTTAAAAGTGGTACTATAAATGTAACAATAATGGTACTATAAATGTAACCATAATCATAAAAGGTGATTTTATGGAAGTAGAAATTGATAATAGAATTGAAGAATTCAGAAAAGAAAAAGGCCTGTCTCAACATCGGTTAGCAAAGGCGGTGGGTTTAAAGAGAAGGTCCATTATGGCTTATGAAAATAAGACCATTAGTCCCACACTTGAAACGGCCTACAAAATTTGTAAAGTCTTGGATAAGGACATTAAAGAGGTATTTATTTTTAAATAGGAGAGGAAAAATATGGGAATTTTATTTAACGATTCAAAGGAAATTAGTAAAAAAGTTGAAGAGATATTTGGCGATACATCCAATTATCTGATAGCAATAAAGCATAATGATGTTAAAAAGGGATTAGCAAAATTATTGATTAGTAATTTATTCTACACATTGGATTCAAATAGGACTTATATATTATTTTTTGATGAAAAAGGTGTCCATGAAAAAGAAATAAGCAATACGACTAGCGGGAGTTTCGTGATGATGCCTTGGCATGAAATAGAATCCTTTGACATAAAAGAAAAAAATGACAAGGTGATTTTAGAATTGTCACACTTGGGAAAAAGGATGGGTTATGAAATTCCATTTACTGGGAGATTATTTAATGACAACAAGGAAAATTTTATAAATTTAAAATCTAATAATTTTAATAAAATCCTTTAAAAATAGGACAAGGAGAATTTTCCTTGTCCGTTTTTTAAAATTTTAAGATTTAATATACTTTTATCTATTTGACATAATAACTTCAACTTCATCTTCATTTAAGCCGACCATAGCATCCCCAAGGTTTTTGGAAACTTCTGCAAGAACCTTTGGATTGTCGAAATTAGAAACGGCTCTTACAATGGCTTTAGCCCTCTTTTCAGGGTCGCCAGACTTGAATATTCCACTTCCTACAAAGACACCCTCTGCACCAAGTTGCCTCATCAATGCAGCGTCGGCAGGGGTTGCAACGCCACCGGCGGAGAAGTTAAGAACTGGAAGTTTTTTATTTTCATGAACATATAGAAGTAGTTCATAAGGAACTTGTAAGTCCTTAGCCTTTGAGAACAGTTCATCCCTTCTTAGGCCAGCAACTTCTGCAATTTCCCTTTGTAAGGTTCTCATATGAAATACCGCTTGTACAACATCTCCGGTTCCTGCCTCTCCCTTTGTTCTAATCATAGCAGCACCCTCTGAAATCCTTCTAAGGGCTTCTCCTAAATTCCTACAGCCACATACGAAGGGAGTTTTAAATAGGTTTTTATCGATATGGTTCAAGTTGTCAGCAGGGGACAAAACCTCCGATTCGTCGATATAGTCTACACCGATTTCCTCTAGGATTTGAGCTTCCACAAAGTGACCGATTCTAGCCTTCGCCATAACAGGAATGGAAACTGCATCCATAATTTCTGTAATCATTCCTGGGTCACTCATCCTACTTACGCCACCTGCAGCCCTAATGTCAGCGGGAATTCGCTCAAGTGCCATAACTGCAACTGCACCTGCAGACTCTGCAATCTTTGCCTGTTCCACGTTGGTGACATCCATTATGACCCCACCTAGTAATTTATCATTTACTTCTTTCCACATTTCTTTTGACATAAAACCCTCCAATTTTCAATAGATTTCTCGTTTATCTATATAATATTATGAAAATGATACCTTTAGAAGTACCAAAAACATGGAAGTTGATGGGGTCAAAACAAATCTTACAATAATTTTTCAATTTTAAAATTAACAAAAAACATTGATAACTTTTTTATCCAAATAAAAAAGACCGGATTTAATCCGATCTTTCTAATATCTTAGGAAATTTTGTCCTTTAAATCTTCCAATATCTTTTCTAGTTTTGGTTTAATTTCATCTAGTACATCTGTTGTCATAGGGTTTTTAAGTTTTCCTATTTCAATAAGCTTAAAGAATGATTCGGATCCTCCAGCCTTACATAGTTCGATGTACTCATCTAAAGTCTTTTTGTCGTCTTCTAGATATTTTATCAAATATTCAAAGGCAAGTACTTGCGCTAAAGTATAGTCGATATAGTAGAATGGGGCAGCAAATACATGACCTTGTGTAAACCAGTAACCACCATTTTCTAAGAATTCATTTTCGTAGTCCAAATCAGGTTGGTAAATTTTTTCTATCTCATGGAATTTCTTTCTTCTCTCTTCTGGAGTAGCTTCTGGGTTTTCATATACCCAATGTTGGAAGTGGTCAATTGTTACACCGTAAGGCAAGAATGAGATGGCTCCCTTTAGATGTGAGAACTTAAACTTGTCTTCATTTTCAAAGAAGTCCTTCATCCATGGCCAAGTTAAAAATTCCATGGACATTGAATGGATTTCACAAGATTCATAAGTTGGCCAAATGTATTCATCAATTTCCTTATCCTGGGACATAAAGTTTTGGAAAGCGTGTCCTGCTTCATGGGTTACAACTTCGACGTCATGTTTAGTTCCGTTGAAGTTTGCAAAGATAAATGGAGCTTTGTACATGTCAAAGGAAGTACAGTATCCACCACCCATCTTACCAGGTTGTGCCACAAGGTCCATTAGGTCGTTGTCTATCATAAAGTTAAAGAACTCGCCTGTTTCCTTGGACAAGTCTTCATACATACCCTTTGCCTTTTTTACGATATAGTCCTTGTCGCCCATTGGTTTTGGTGTACCATCAGTAAATTCTATTGGTTTATCATAGAACTTAAAGTCCTCAATTCCAAGTCCCTGAGCTTGAATTTTATTTAGCTCCACTACAAGAGGAGTTATATTTTTAAGAATTTTTTCTCTATAATTTGCAACTTCTTCTCTGCCATAGTCGGTTCTGCAAAGTTGTTTGTATCTAAATTCAATATAGTCCTTATATCCTAAGGCCTTTGCCATTTCGTGACGCACCTTAACCATTTCGTCATAGATATTGTCGATGGTCTCTTGGTTTTCTTTAAAGAAGTTCCATCTAGCGTTGTATGCCGCTTTTCTTCTCTCTCTGTTGGTATCTTGAAGTAGTGGTCCCATTTGAGTCAAAGTGTACTTTTTACCCTCAAACTCTATTTCAGAATTTGCAATCAACTTATCATATTTGCTGATTAAGTCGTTTTCCTTTTGTAGATATGGAATTGCTTTTTCCTCCACCACAAGGGAACATTCAAGTAAGTCTAGATAGTGTTGACCAATCTCTTTTGCAACAACCTCTTTAAATTTAGAATTTAAAATGGATTTTGCTACTTCAGAGTAAAGGTTTGAAAAGATTGGACTGTTTTCATTGAAGAAGTCGTTTTCTTTTTCATAGAACTCATCTCTTGTATCAATAGAGTGTCTAACGCTTACAAGAGAACCCATAGTTCCTAACTCTTTTTGGAAGACGGAAAACTCTTTTATAGTTTCAACCAATTCGCTTCCGTCCTTTGCGTTGTCAATTCTTTCCTTGAAAGACTCGAATTTGTCTTTAACTTCTTTTATGTCCGGTCTTTCATATTTCATTTCATTAAATTTCATAGCATCTCCTCCTGATTCTATATTAATGTAGTAGGGTGATAAATTCAAGGGTAAAATTAAAATCCCAGTAGAGCTTTTATCAAAAAATTGTGTACTACATTGAAACCTTTTTCATATGTACTAAAAAATGTTACTTTTTTTATGAAAATTTGATTTAATCATAGACATAAAGTGAAATTCTTGATATATTGTAAATGGGAACAGGGCAAAGGGGAAATCGAATCTATCCAAAAGTTTGCAGATATTTATTCAATTTAATACCTTTGAAAATTTGTGAAATTCAAATAAAGAAGCAGAATGTTTTATTAAGAGGAAATCCTTTAATTTATTAGAACCTAATTTTTTAGAAAAATTAGGGTTACTTAACTAAAATTATAACAAAATCTTAACAATTTGCTTAAACAGCCTTAAATAGAACTTAAATGTTGAAATAACAGAAAACCTTTTTCCATAATCTTATCAATACTTGTAAGGTATAGAATAAAAGGCAATAAAGACGAATTAAATATTTGCCACTAATAATTCATTTATGGTATTATTGTAAAAACAAATTGAAACAATTAACTATTCATATCACAAATGCACCACAGTACCTCTGTAAAGTGCAGAAAATAGAGGTTCTTGCATAAATTTACAAAAAATTTTGACATTTATGTAACTTGGTGGTAAAGTTTAATGAATAGCTAAAAGCAAAATGTTTGATGGATCGAAAATAGTTTTTGATGACGTTAAAGATTTTTTATTTAAAAGCTATTTCACTACAGTGCAGTGAGAAATTCACTGAAAATTTTAGGCAATAGGAATGGAGAAAATATGGAGAAGAAAAAGTTATTAGAAATCAAAGACCTTCACACTGCCTTCCGTATAGATGGTGATTATTACGATGCGGTAGACGGCGTGGATTTAGATCTTTATTCTGATGAAGTTCTTGCCATTGTAGGTGAATCCGGATGTGGAAAGTCCACTATAGCAACTACTGTTATGGGACTACACAACATGCTTTACACTAAAGTAAGTGGAGAAGTTATTTACAATGGAGAGAACCTTCTAAACTACGATGAAAAGAAATTTACTGAGATTCGTGGTGGAGAAATCGGTATGATATTCCAAGACCCTCTTGCTTCTTTGAATCCTCTACATAGGATTGGAGAACAAATAGAGGAAGCTCTTATATATCATACGAAATTGGATAAAGACGAACGTAAAAACAAGGCAATCGAACTTTTGGGACAAGTTGGAATCGAAAATCCTGAGAGATGTTACAGGCAGTTTCCTCACGAATTGTCCGGTGGTATGCGTCAGCGTGTAATTATAGCAATCGCTTTATCATGCAATCCTAATGTTTTAATTGCTGACGAGCCAACAACGGCACTAGATGTTACCATTCAGGCGCAGATTCTTGACCTTATTGCGAAGTTGAGAAAGGAAATCGATGCAGGAATTATACTTATTACCCACGACTTGGGAGTTGTTGCACAGACAGCGGATAGAGTTGCCGTAATGTATGCAGGACAAATCGTTGAACTTGCACCTGTTGACGAGCTATTCAACAATCCTCTTCATCCTTATACAAGGTCACTACTTAATTCTGTACCACAGGATGATGCAGTTGGAGAAGATTTACACGTAATTCAGGGGATGGTTCCTTCACTTAAGAATATGCCTAAGACTGGCTGTAGATTTGCTCCAAGAATTCCTTGGATTCCAGCAGATGATCATGAAGAAGATCCTGTGTTACATGAAGTGTCAGAAGGTCATTTTGTAAGATGTACTTGCTATAAGACTTTCCACTTCAAGGAAGAGGTGACCCAATGAGCTTTTTAGAAATTAAAGACCTTAAAATACATTACCCTATTAGAGGAGGGTTTTTTAATACAATCCAGGACTATGTTAGAGCCGTAGACGGTGTCAACATGGTGATTGAACCTGGTAAGACCTATGGACTAATAGGCGAGAGTGGTAGTGGTAAATCCACCATAGGAAAGACCATTGTCGGACTTGAGAAGATAACTTCTGGTAGCATAATCTACAATGGACAGGACGTGTCCAAGAGATCTACCAGAAAGAGGATTGGATTTAACAAAGACGTTCAAATGATATTCCAAGACTCAGCATCATCCCTTGACCCTAAGAGAAGGGTTTTAGATATAATTGCTGAACCACTGGACAATTTTGAGAGCAAGTTAACTCCAAAGGAGAGAAAGAAAAAGGTGTTAGAGCTTTTAGACATCGTAGGAATGCCCCACGATGCCCTTTACAAATACCCTCATGAGTTCTCTGGTGGACAAAGACAGAGAATCGGGGTTGCAAGGGCTGTTGCTTTAAGACCAAAGCTTATTATAGCAGATGAACCGGTTTCTGCACTGGACCTTTCAGTACAAGCCCAAGTTCTTAACTATATGAAGAATATCCAAGAGGCCTTTGGTCTTGCATATATCTTTATATCCCACGACTTGGGAGTTGTAAAACATATGTGTGACTATATCTATATCATGCATAGGGGTAGATTTGTAGAAGTAGGGGAAAGGGATCTTATCTACAAGAATCCTTCTCATATTTATACAAAGAGGTTGATTGCTGCTATACCTCAAGTCAATCCAAATATTAGAAAAGAAGTTTTAAGAAATAGAGTTGAAGTAGAAAGAATGTATCAAGAAGAAAAAGGCGATTTTTATACTCCGGAAGGTAAGGTATATGACCTTATAGAAGTAGGAGAAGACCATTACGCTGCAATAAAAGATAAGGGGGTATTGTACAATGTGGAAAACAGTATTGCGTAGAGTTTTAATTATGATACCTCAGCTATTTATACTAAGTGTTTTCGTTTTCGTATTGGCAAAGTTCATGCCTGGAGACCCGTTCTCTGGAATGATAAGTCCTCAAACTCCACCTGCAAGGTTAGAGGAGTTAAGGGAAAAAGCGGGACTTAACGACCCATTGCCAAAACAATATGTAAGATGGTTAAAAAATGCATCTAAGGGTGACTTTGGTAAATCCTACACCATGAAGATGCCTGTAAATAGAGTAATCGGAGAAAGAGCTAAGAACACTTTCTGGTTAGCGCTACTTTCCATGGTTTTGATGTATGCAATTGCATTGCCCCTTGGAATCCTAGCTGGAAGGTACAGCGGTACAAAACTGGATCAGGGAATTAACTTATACAACTTCCTTACACTGTCCATACCGGGCTTTGTAATGTATCTAGTTTCACTACTTATCTTTGGTTATAGATTAAAGTGGTTCCCAACAGGCGGTACGGTTTCTCTAGGAGCAACATCGGGCTTGGCTTATATTGGATCAAGGCTTTATCATATGTTACTACCTGCACTATCCTACGCGGTAATCGCAACGACTGGTACAGTACAGTATTTGAGAAATGAAATAATAGATGCCAAAACTCAGGACTATGTAAGAACTGCAA
The DNA here is from genome assembly GCF_029983815.1 of Lagierella sp. Taxonomy (GTDB): domain Bacteria; phylum Bacillota; class Clostridia; order Tissierellales; family Peptoniphilaceae; genus Mediannikoviicoccus. The sequence continues at coordinate 7,684 of NZ_JASBYU010000021.1, read as the reverse complement.
GGGCAAAGGGAGTTCCTACTAAGAAGGTGTACACTCACCATATTTTTAGAAACTCACTTTTACCAATAGCGGCATTCTTCGGATTCCAAATCACAGGACTACTTGGTGGTTCAGTAATGATAGAAACTGTATTTGCATATCCTGGAATGGGATCGTTGTTTATAGATAGTATTGCTTCAAGGGACTACTCAGTCATTACAACCTTGGTATTACTATATGGATTATTAACATTAACGGGTTCTTTGCTATCTGACATTATCATGACCATAGTTGACCCTAGAATAAGAATAGACTAGGGAGGTGCTTGAGATGGCGGAAAACAAAAAGACTGAAAATAAAGATAAACAAATAAAAAAATCTGAAAAGCCAATGGGCTTTAAGGTAATTGTAAATGAAGTGGTCCACGATAAAGTGGCGCTAGTATCCTTCTTCCTTCTATGTATATTACTTTTAGGAATAGTAATTGCCACATTCTTCTATTTTGATAAAAAGGAAGTAATGATGGTAGACATTTTTAACTCCTATGCAAGACCAGGAGAAGAAGGTTATATCCTAGGAGCGGATAAAGGTGGTAGAGATATTCTAGGACAATTGGTTCTTGGAGCTTACACTTCCGTTCAAATAGGAGTACTAGTTACAATCTTGACCACAGTTATAGGTGTAACAGTTGGACTGATCATAGGTTACTACGGTGGAATGGTGGACAATATCATCATGAGAATTATAGACTTCTTACAAGTCCTTCCAGTAACCATGATAATAATCGTACTTGTAACTATCATTCCAAGATATAACAAGTGGAAGTTTGTGCTGATAATGTCGGCCTTTTACTGGACGGGGGTTGCAAGGCTTGTAAGATCTAAGTCCCTGTCAGAGGGTAGAAAGGACTATATCAGTGCATCTAAGACCATGGGAACACCTCCTCTTACTATAATGTTTGGGGAGATCTTACCAAATATTGGATCCATAATCATAGTTGACAGTACCTTGGCATTGGCGGCAAATATCGGGATTGAAACAGGACTTACCTTCCTAGGTTTCGGACTACCAACAAGTGAACCGTCCCTTGGAACGTTGATATCCTACGCAAGAGACCCTGAAGTTATTGCCGACAAACTATATATATGGGTTCCAGCTGTACTATTGGTACTTGTATTTACACTATCTATAAACTATGTTGGACAAGCTCTTAGAAGGGCTGCTGACGCTAAACAAAGAAGAGTTTAATAAGTTATTTTTCATGCTAGCCATGTTAAAAATATAAAAGAAAAGGAGTGTAGACATGAAAAAATTTGCTCGTATGTTAGCTGTTGCTCTTGCCCTAGGCATGACTCTAACAGCATGTAAGCCTGGAAACAGTGGAAAAAATAATTCTACTGATGCAGGCAGCAAAGATTCAACTGAAGTTGTATCTAATGATGGAAAGGGAAAGACTGGCGAATCCAAGATAAATTGGGATGCTAAGACTCTACCTGTAAAGAACGAAGGAGACCCTATTGAAAATGGTAATCTAGAATATGGTATCGTAACTGATTCACCTATTAAAGGTATTTTTGATTTATCTCTATACACAGATCAAACTGACTACGATGTTATAGCTATGATGGACGGTGGAAACCTATATGATAACGACGATAGTTTCCGTATCATATCATCTGATAGGGTTGAAATCGAATATGACGAAGAGGGAAATAAAGTTACCTTTAAGTTAAATCCTGATTTGAAATGGAGTGATGGAACTCCAGTAACAGCTATGGACCTTGCATATCCATACTATATTGTTGGACATCCAGATTATACTGGAATCCGTTATGATAAATCTGAAGACGAGAGAATCGTTGGAATGAAGGAATACCATGAAGGAACAACCGATAAGATTTCTGGAATTACCACTCCTGATGACCACACAGTTGTAGTTCAATATACTGAACTTACACCTGCTACTCACTGGGGATCTGGACTTCGCGTACAATTATCTCCTTACCACTATATTAAGGATATTCCTATAGCAGATTTAGAATCATCAGATGAAATCCGTGTTAAACCTCTTTCTGCAGGTCCTTACTACATTTCAAATTATGTACAAGGACAAAAGGTAGAGCTTTCTGCAAATGAACATTACTACAAAGGTAAACCTAAGATTGCAAAGATAAACATGGAAGTAGTTCCAGTATCAAACGTAGTATCTGCAATGAAGGCTCATAAATATGACATGATTTCTCAAGTTCCATCTAAATCAGTGGAAGACTTAAAACAAATTCCAGGATATCAATTGGTAGGTACTGGTGAATTTTACTATAGTTATTTAGGATTTGCCCTAGGACATTTTGATAAGAAGGAAGGTACTATAACTACAAATCCTGATGCTAAGATGGCAAATGTAAACTTGAGAAAGGCTATGGGTTATGCCCTTGACCAAAACGCCGTAGCGGAAAAGTTCTACAAGGGAAATAATGAATTGGCTAAGACAATAACTCTTCCAATATTCAACGAATTCCATAATAAGGACATTGAAGGATATTACTATGATCCAGATAAGGCTATGAAACTTCTTGACGACGCTGGATATAAAGACGTTGACGGAGACGGTTACAGAGAAGATCCTGAAGGACAACCTCTAGAAATCAGTCTAGCTATGATGTCTGGAGGAGACACTCAAGAGCCACTTTCTCAATATTATCTACAATCTTGGGAAAAGATTGGTCTTAAGGCAAAGTTAGCAACTGGTAGTTTAATAGAAGTTAACTCCTTCTATGACAAACTTGATGCAGAAGATCCTGAAATTGACGTATTTGCAGCAGCCTGGGGAGTTGGAACAAACCCTAACCCTAAAGAGACTTATGGTAATAGTGCAGCATTCAACATGTCAAGATATACTTCTGACAAATTACAAGAAACAATAGACAGAATTTCAAGTCCAGAAGCAGCTGATCCAGAATTTATGGCTCAAGCTTATAAAGACTTCCAACAAGTAGCCTTTGATGAAGTTCCAGCTATACCTCTACAATGGAGAACTGGATTCCAAATGATCAATAACCGTGTTCTTAACTATGACGCTGGTTATGGTAATGGTGAAAAGACTACTAACTCAGGAGACTGGGCAGTATCTGCTGAAAAACCACTTGAAAAATAGTCATTAACTTATAAGATCCTAGACCTACTTGGTTTGGGGTCTTTTTTTGCTTGATTGAATCTCCTTTTGTTAAATGTTGATAGTTGATAGAATTTGTTAATCGTTACTTTCCACCTTTCGTTGAATTACACATTTGTCTGAGAATTTATTTGATTAATGTTATAATGTAATTAACTAGCTCTTGTAGAGATGCTCAATTTTAATAAAGGGCAATATTATTAGGAGGAATTTATGGACTTATTTCTAGGTAAGGGAACTGAACCCTACCATATTAAAGCAGATAAGATGAATCAGCATGGAGTTATATCCGGTGCTACTGGAAGTGGTAAGACCGTTACTTTAAAGGTAATTTGTGAAGAGCTTTCGCAAATGGGAGTGCCATCTTTTTTAAGTGATGTGAAGGGGGATTTAATAAACCTTTCAAAGGTTGGTCAGACCAATGAAAAATTGCAAGAAAGATTAGAAAGTCTTGGCATATCCGATTTTGAATTTAGAAACTATCCTATAAATATTTGGGATGTCTACAGAGAAAAGGGAATTCCTCTAAGGGTTACCATTTCTGAGTTTGGACCAGTTTTATTATCTCAGGTTTTAGAATTGAATGAAACTCAAGAAGGGGTTTTAAATATATTATTTAAAGTGGCGGACGAACAGGGTCTTTTGCTACTGGACTTTAAAGACCTTACTCAGATGTTGGACTATTTGAGGGTCAATGCAAAGGAGATTTCTACAAATTATGGAAACATTGCCCCTGCAACTATTGCATCTATTCAAAGAAAGCTACTTGTCCTTGAAGAAGAGGGAGCAAACGAATTCTTTGGCGAGCCCTCTGTAGACGTACTGGATTTTATGAAAGTCGACGAACTTGGAAATGGTTTTATAAATATTTTAAATAGTAAGAAGCTTATCAATAGGCCAAGGCTTTACAGCATATTTTTAGTCTATCTATTCTCGGAACTATTTGAGATACTTCCCGAGGTGGGAAATCCTGAAAAACCTGTTGCTGTATTCTTCTTTGATGAGGCTCATTTGCTTTTTAACAATATATCGAAAGCCTTATTGGAAAAACTTGTAACTGTGGTTAGACTCATTAGGTCCAAGGGTGTGGGAATATTCTTTATTACACAAAATCCACTGGACATTCCCGATGTAATCTCTTCACAGCTAGGCACGAAGATAATACACCAGCTTAGAGCCTTTTCACCTAAGGAAGCTAAGGCAGTTAAGGTCATATCCGAATCGTTAAGACAGAGAGAAGGCTTTGACACCTATGAAGAGATACTTAACCTAGGTGTGGGAGAGGCGGTTGTTCAAACTTTAGGGGATAAGAATATTCCTACGGAAGTGGAAAAAGTCCTAATTAGACCACCCCATAGCTCCTTTGACACCTTAGATGACAGGGATATTGATTATCTCGTTAGAAACTCCTCTTTATTTTCAAAGTACGATCAATCGGAGGATAGGGAATCTGCCTATGAAGTTCTAATAGAAAAGCTAAAGGAACAAGAGGAAATAGAAAAAAACAAAGCCCTTGAAGAAGAGAGAAAGAAACAAGAGGAAATTGACCGAAAAGAACAGGAAAGACTTCAAAAGGAAGAAGAAAAGAGAAGACGTCAGGAAGAAAGAGAAAGAAGAGAAAAAAATAAGTATTTAAATCGTGGCATAGACTCAATTCTTGGAACTGTAACAAGAACCATTGGAAGAGAGATTGCAAGGGGGATTTTAGGTTCTTTTAAGAGGAAATAGAATTCTTCTAAAAAAATCGAGCATTCAAGTTTTTTTAAGGCTTTTAAAATTTAAAGCTTTGAAACTATTTGATAATTGCTTGATTTTTAAATGTGCAAATTTAAACAATAATTTAAATATAATGGTATAATCCTATAGGGAGGAGATCTTAATGGAAGACAATAAAGATATTTTATACGATTGGCATGAAGCTAAGGTGCTTCTGTCGGATATTTTACCGGAATTAATGGATAGTCAAAGTGAAGTACCAAACAATAAAATTGACAATCCGCTTCCTAAGGAACAGGAGGAAGTAATAAAAAATATTGAATTTAAAGAGGAACCTAGGGATCCTAAGGAAGTCATTGAACAGATGCATGATTTAATCTATCAATATTCTACAAAGCAAAATCATCCTAAGTTCTTTTCGTTTATACCACTTGCACTATCACCAGTTTCTGTAGTGGGAGATGTTATAAATTCTATACATTCACCTTTTGGTGGTTCCCATGTGTTGTCCGAGGGAGTTGCTATTGCGCAAAAATGGCTTATTAACTGGATGGGCGAAAATATTGGATACCCTGTTAAGGAACTTGGAGGTCTCTTTGTTTCAGGTGGTTCCATGGCGAATTTAACCGCATCGGTAATAGCTAGAAATGAAAAGCTTAAAGATGAGGAGATCCCAAAGGGAACTGTTTATATTTCCGATCAGACCCATTCTTCAGTTGCTAAGGGTTTTCATATAATGGGAGTGCCACTTGTAAACATCAAGAAAATAGAGACTGATGAATTATTTAGAATGAAGCCAGATGTACTTAGGGAAGAGATGAGAAAGGACAAGGAAAATGGATTTATTCCGTTTTTAATAGTTGGAACTGCTGGTACCACCAATACTGGAACCATTGACCCTCTAGAGGACTTAGCGGACATAGCACAGGAGTTTGATGCTTGGCTACATGTTGATGGGGCTTATGGTGCAACGGGAGTTCTATCGTCATATAAAGACCTTTACAAGGGAATTGAACGTTCCGACTCTGTAAGTTGGGACGGACATAAATGGCTTTTCCAATCCTACGGTTGTGCTGCAATTATATGTAAGGACAGGCTTGCCATGACAAGAACCTTTAACGCAAATCCAGAATACCTTTCCGATGTCCAAGCTGACGACTCTAAAGTGAACTTCTGGGACATTGGAATCGAGTTGACTTCACCTGCAAGGGGAATGAGACTTTGGTACACTTTACAGAGGGTTGGGTTAAAGGCTATGAGAGAAGCCATAGACACAGGTTTTGAGTCGGCTAAGACCTTTGAAAAACTATTTAGGGAAGAAGATTATTTTGAGATAGTTTCGCCTGCAATGTTGTCCTGTATCAACGTAAGATATTATAACGAAAAGTATTCTGAAGAAGAATTGAACGAAATAAACAACAAACTTTCTGCAATGGCCTCTGAGAGGAATAAGGCAATTTACTACACCACGGAGTTAAGGGGCAAAAAGGTATTGAGATTTTGTGCAATCCATCCTCAATTGAAAAAAGAAGATATAAAAGAAGTTGTGGAAGAGTTAAAGGCGGATATCGAAAAACTCAATTTAAATTAAAAATCTAAAGTCTGTATGTATTCAATGAATATAACACAAGAAATTATCAAGCGCTTATAAATCCTTCATATATGATTGGATTAAGGTGCTTGATTTTTTATTGGGCTATGTGTATATCAATATTCTATCCTAGACTTTAAAACTCTTCAAAAATGGCATATATAGAAAAACTGTCCTAAAACTGATATAATTAGAGTTTGAAAGGAGAGAAGCTATGAAGAAAGTTTCAGTTATCATGCCTACTTGTAAGAGGGAAGTTCCCTACATTTCCAGGGCTGTTGAATCCTTGTTAAATCAAACTTATGAAAATCTGGAGATAATTATCATAGATGACTCTCCAAATGATTACCATAGAAGAGAGGAAATTAAAAATTACATAGAGTCTTTAAACAACCCCAAGGTTACATATATACAAAATGAAGTGAACCTGGGAGGAGCCTTGGCGAGAAATGTTGGGATTTTTAAGGCTACTGGAGACTATATAACTTTTCTTGACGACGATGACATGTACAAGCCTGAAAAGGTGGAAAAACAGGTAAAGTTTATGGAAGAAAATGACTTTGATTTGATATTTTCCAATATGGAGATTAAGAATTCTCAAGGTGCAATTATAGATGTGAGGGACTACCACGACATTTGGTCCTTTGAAAACGATGAACTGTTGAAATACCATATTATGCGCCATGCAACGGGAACTCCAACCTACATGTTCAAAGCCCAAAAGCTAAAGGACATAGGAGGCTTTGACCAGGCTATTATGGGCCAGGAATTTTATTTGATGCTTAAGGCTATTGAAAACGGATTTAAAATTGGATATCTTGACGAATACGACGTTGTTGTCTTTAGGCACAAGGGAGAGGCCATCTCCACAGGGAAAAATAAGATTAAAGGAGAAAAAATCCTTCAAAAAAGAAAGAAGGAGTACTTTCATCTGCTGACACCTGAACAGATACGCTTTGTCAATATGAGGCACAATGCGGTGCTGGCCGTTGCAAATAAGAGAAATAAAAAATACTTTTCATTTATCTGGTATGCCTTTGTCGCCTTTACAAAAGCGCCAATAGCTTGCATAAGAGAAGCTTATAAGTTTATGAAGACGGTTGTAATCAATAGGATTACATTGATGAAAAAGTAGGTTATGTTGATTTTAAATAAGAAAAACTGTTGGGTTATGAATAATCATATACCTCAACAGTTTTTTTATTTTAAACATTAAACCTAAAGTG
>NZ_JASBYU010000020.1 GCF_029983815.1 Lagierella sp. | reverse complement strand
CACTCAGTCCCGCATAATTTATGTATTTTCAGTAATATTGTCAATAGTTAAAAAACAAACTTTATGAATAAAACTGAGTGCGGGATACATGGTTGACATTAGTACTAATTAGTAATAAACTAGAGGTATGAGAGATTATGGAGATTTAACTAATAAAAATTTAAAGGCTTTAATTGTTCTGTCTCGATGTTTTCTTTCTGTTCGACGCAGGGAGACGGAAACTATTAGAGCTGGGGGACTTACTGTTGCTCAGTTTGCTGTTTTGGAGATCCTTTACCATAAAGGGGAACTGCCGGTTGCAACTATTACGGAGAAGACTTTGACTTCTTCTGGAAATATGACGGTGGTTATTCAAAATCTTGCTAAGGCGGGCTATGTAAGAAGAAAGGAAAATCCTAGAGACAAGAGATCCTACTTGGTTAATATTACCAAAAAGGGTATAAGTCTTTTTGAGGAAGTTTTTCCTCCTCATCTTGAAAATATAAACAAGATATTTTCTGTTCTTAATGATGAGGAAAAGGATGATTTAATTCGAATATTGAAAAAATTAGGAAATGGAGAGGAATTATGAAATCAAAATTAACAATCGTATTTTACAGCATGACAGGAACAAACCTACAAATGGCTAGATGGGCTGAGGAAGAGGCAAAGAGACTTGGCGCTGAAGTTAGACTTCGTCAAGTTCAAGAGCTTATCCCTCAAGAGGTAATTGATGGAAATCCTGGAATGAAGAAAGTTTATGAAGAAAAGAAGGACATTCCTGTAGCAACTGGAGATGATATTATCTGGGCAGATGCAATTTTATTCTCTACTCCAACAAGATTTGGTGCTATTTCATCTCAAATGAAACAATTTATGGACACTCTTGGTGGAATTTGGGCTCAAGGAAAGACTACAAACAAGATGGTTTCTGCTATGAGTTCTGCTAATAACCCTCATGGTGGTCAAGAAAACACCGTATTAAATGTTTATTCAGTAATGTACCACTTAGGAGCAATTGTTGTTGCACCTGGTTTTACTAGTGACGATGTAAGAGTTGCAGGTGGAAACCCTTATGGTACTACTGCAACTATGGGAGAAGATGGCAAGATTGTTGAAAATGTTCAACCAGCAGTTGCACATCAAGTTAAAAGATTGCTAGAAGTTACAGAAAAGTTTATTGGATAAGTGAAATAAAGAGTAGGGTTTAACCGAGCACTCATGTTTGAGTGCTTGGTAAACTTTGGCTTGTTTTTTGCCTATCGGCAAAGGGATGTACGAAGTTTTAAAAACTTTGATAAAATTACTTTATTGATTTTTTTCTTTTCTAATCTTAAAGAGGGAGGCCTAAGGACACGTTCTTGGATAGATGTGAGAATTGAGAAGTTAGAAGTGAGAGAAAAACCAACCTTTTTTAATCGGGCACTCAATCCATAGCCATATTAAAGGCTGGTAAATAGAAATAGAACATTAAAACTAATATATATATATATATATATAATTGATATTGAGTGTGTGAACCCTCCAACGATTTAGGGGCTAACGCCGCCCCTAGACACCCCGCTGTGTAGGTAAGGGGTGGGAAAGCTAGTGGCTTTCCTTTGATTTTTAATAATCTTATTCGAAATTTATCAAATTCTTAAAAAACTACTTGCAGCCGAACACTCAATTGTTGAGATGTAAGATGTGGGATAAAAGCCCATCTTTTTCTCTTTCTGGGTATAAACCTACTGAGGTGAAAGAGATGAAAGATTTACTTATTCTATTAATATGTATAGTTTTATTGGTTTCTTGTGTTCCAAGAAAATCTATCATAGAATCGGATCCAGTGCCTATAGGTTCTGACTATCCAACGGACGCTGAAACAGACATAGATGAAGGTGATGTTCTGGCTTATTTTTCGACCACTACTTTTAGAGACATAGTTAAGAGTAACTATAAAGAAAATATTGTCTACAGTCCCTACTCCTATGGCCAAGCTATTAATCAGTTGACAAAAATAACCGACGACTTTAAGAAAAACGACTTAATAAAAAGATTTTATAACAAGGATATTTCTGGGATAAAGCTTTCAAATATTAAAACAGCTAATCTTATTATGGCAAATAGGGAATTTTTCGACTTAAAGGAAAATGCACCAGACAATTTGAAGTTGGCTAGTTTTCCAAAGGAAGCTGAGAACATATCAAGGGAATTACAGGAAAAAATTATTGGAAAAGTGCTACTTGAACCAGAATACGACAAAGAACAGTCCAATATTATTCTCAATGCTACAAAATTTGATGGCAAATGGGTTAAACCCTTTGAAAGCAAGAACACTATCGAAGATGCAGAGTTTAAAACCTTTGATGGTGTAGAAAAAGTGAATCTTATGACTGAAGAAAATCCCGATGGAAAGTTGGGGTATGAGGATGAATATGCTGCAGTTACAAGAAAAGAGATAAAAAGTGATAATAAAAATCAAAAGTCCTACGCCTATATCTTGGTTCCAAAGGAAACAAGGGAGGAGTATTTAGAAAAGATCGCCCTTAATATTGGAACTTACATTTATCACATAAATCATATGCCTGGGGAATATGACTCTGTAATTCTTCAAATACCTAAAATAGATTTGAAGTCTAAATTGGACTTATTGAAGTTAGCAAAGGAAAATTTTTATGGATTAGAAAAACCCTTTAAATTAAAAGAGGACGTCCTACTTTCTAAGAGTTCAGATTCCGTTGCAATCAATGAAATAAAGCAGGTTGCAACCCTATCCATTGACGAAAGGGAAGTAAAGGCAGAAGCTGTAACAGAAATTGGAATGAAGCTAACATCAGCACCATCCCAGGAAAAAAAGACCTTGGAGGTAATAGCAAATAGACCATACTTTGTGGTTCTGACTTCCGAAAGTGAAAATGGAATAGAACTAATAACCTTTACAGCCTTGGTCAATAATCCAAATAAAACTGAATAAAAAATTATGGCACTCAATTTGGAATTTATATGTACCAGATTAAGTGCCATTAATTATTTATCGCGGAAAAACAAAAACAATATCCCGACTAGAATACTTAACACCAATGAAAGCCCTATTACAATGAAAAAACCATTAGGATGGGAAGAAAAAGGTAGACTAACAGGATTTAAGTTCATACCATAAGCACTAAACACCATGGTGGGTACAGCCATGATAATAGTCACAATTGCCAGTATCTTCATTACGATATTTACATTGTTGGATATAACTGACTCAAAAGTTCCCATCATGCCTTCAAGAAGTTGACTGTAATTAATTGTAATCTCGATGGCCTGCTTGTTGAGTATAATAATATCTTCCAAAAATCCGATCTCATGGGAATGCTGGATATACCTTTCATTCTCCAAATCCTCCAGTACAACCTCGTTGGACCTTAAAGCTATAGTAAAGTATACCAAACTCTTTTGTAGCTTCATAAGAGCAATTAATTCATGATTCTTGCTAAAATTGTTGAGCCTGTCTTCGATCTGATTGCCAATCTTGTCAATCTTTCTTAAATATCTCATATACAGATTGTCCACTTCAAAAAGAATCTTAAGTAAAAGAAGAGTCTGACTTCTAGTCTCAAAATATCTAGACCTCTTAGTAAGTAACCCTTCCATAACGTGGGAGTCCTTACTTCCAATCACAATAGTGTAGTCCTTTAAAAGAACCACAACCATTGGCATAATATCATAGGTAACAGCATCTTCCTCATAGAGCTCAATAGGCACATTCATGACCACCACAGTATAATGAGGGAACTCTTCAATAGTAGAAGGCTCATCAATTTCCAAAGCCTCATATATAACTTCAAGGTCAATGTCGTATAACTTTGACATCTCCTCCAGTTCCTCAGAAGTTGGACCCTTATAGTATATTAAACTGTCCAATTCCCTATTCTCAATCTGCACAAATTGATTGTTCTTAGTAGTAAAATATTTAATCATAAAGTATCATTCAAATCCTTTAAAGTTTTTTGCATAACAGTATAATTATACCCAATAAGACTAGCACTGCTGCATTCAGCTTTTGATAATAAAATAATTTTATACATCTATTGGTAATTTTACTAAAAAATTAATCGGTTCTCCGGTGCGGAGTGTTTGACTTTGGAAAGTTTTGCAGGAAAGCAGCCAGCTTTCCTACCCCTTATACCGCGGGGTGTTTTCAAGCAATCATACATGAGTGCTCGACAGGCATCCCTAAATCGTTGGAGGTTAAGAAGGGGTGGTTCTAGGAGGGGACGATAGGAACATACGAAACGTTCCTTAGTCCCCTCCTAGGTTTAGAAAAAAATAAAATTCTTAAAATTACTAAGCACTCATACCTGAGTGCTTGAATGCAAGTATTTTCCAAAGTTTTTAAAACTTTGAATACCCTAGCCATTGATAGGTCAAAGGAAAGCAAATAGCTTTCTTTTAAATTCCATCAGCTAATAATCCTTTTTATAGTTGATAAGTCAAAGTATCCGCTTTCTCTTGCTATCTCTTTTCCATCTTCTAGTAATATCATGGTAGGGAAGCTAAAGATCAGGTATTGCCCTCGGATTTGTGGATGGTCTTGTAACTCTATTATGGTCATGTCAATTGTATAGGGGTCTAGCTCTTTTAATGTCTTTTCCAACATTGCATCGCAGAGGGCGCAGTGTGCTCCTTTTATAAAGAGTAGTTTCGTTCCCTTTTTATATTCTTCGTTAAAGTCCACTAGTTTCATTTCACTTCTCCAATTCTACTTAATGAAAGTTTGACTGCTTTAAGGATTTTTTCTTTTTGATAGTCTTTTACAAAAATTGGTATGAGCCCTGGTTTAAGTTTTTTAAAGTCTTCGTCTTGGTATTTAAAGTCCGTTATTATACAAATTCCATGGGTTTGTTGGTCTAATAGTCCTTCTACTTTTTTAAATTTTATCTGGTAATTTTCATCTTTTGTAACAAGCTCGAAGTCTTTATACTGATAACTTAGAGGTATTTTGTCGCCGTAGTTTATAATGTCGATATTAAAGTAGTCTTTTTCCTCTTTAAAACTATAGGGAAGCAGTTTTAGATCTTTACCATAGATGGATAGGTTTATTGAACCATTTTTTATTTCATCTTTTACCAATTCATAGACTCTGTAGAGGTTGAGGCAGTGGTCTTCTCCATGTTTATATATTTTTTGCAATACGGTAGGAGAATTTTCCTTTTCATATTCCTTTATTAGTTTTACAGTTTGTCTTCCTGTTAGTTCTTCAAATTTTTCTTTGGTAAAGTATTCAAAAACTGTTGTAAACTTGTAATTTTCAAGTTTTATAAATTTATATCCCTTTAAAAATTTGTAGATGTCAAGATCTTCTTTTAAGAAGTTGGATAGGGCAAAGTGTTTTTCCAAAAATGGTATGTCAAAGCTGTGTCCGTTAAATGTAATTAGATTAGGCTTTTTTCTTATGTCTTCAAGAAATGCATCCTGGTCTTCTGGAAATTGGTACTGTATCAACTGACCGTCTGCTCCTCCAGTAAGTAAAGTCACTAGAAATATATGATTTTTATTTCTATCGATACCGGTAGTTGTTATGGTTAAAACACTTTGTGTTACACTTAAGTTATTGACAACTTTCTTTCTTCTCATTTAAACCAGCCTTTCTTAATGGTATAATTATTTTATCATAGTTAATTGAAAACTGTTATTTGGCATATGTTAGGGTTTAAATTTGAATGTTTGATATTTGCCAAGTTAATAAAGTGAGTTAAATTTTATTAGTATTAGAATGAAGGGAAGATTAAATGATATATTTTGACAATGCAGCTACTACTAAGGTTAGACAAGAGGCTGTAGATATTATGGTAAAGGCGATGACTGTTGACTTTGCCAATCCTTCTGCCCTCCACAGTTTTGGTCATAGGGTGGAAAAGGAAATTGAATTGGCAAGGGATAAGGTGGCTAGGGCTTTAAAGGTTAAGGCTTCTGAAATCTACTTTATTTCCTGTGGCACGGAGGGTAATAATATTGCTATTAGATCCTTTGGTGACAATGGACATAACAAGGAGTTTATAACGACTGAGATTGAACATTCCTCTGTTAAAAAGACCTATGAGAGTCTTGGTCTTAATAATTTAAAGGTCCTTTCTGTCATTCATGAGGGAAGGATTGACCTAGAGGAGTTGGAAAATTCTATTGATGAAAATACTGCCATGGTCTCCATTATGCATGTGAATAACGAGATTGGCGTTGTAAATCCAATTGAAGAAATTGGCAATATAATAAAGAAGAAAAATAAGGATTGTATTTTCCACGTTGATGGGATTCAAGGTTTTGGAAAGGTTGGTCTGGACTTAAATAAGGCTAAGGTGGACATCTACACTATTAGTGGACATAAGTTTCATGCTCCAAAGGGTATTGGTGCTATGTTTGTTAGAGATGGTGTCAATGTACGACCTGTGATTACAGGTGGTGGACAGGAAAGGGGAATATCTTCTGGAACGGAAAATGTTCCTGGAATTCTCGCTCTTGGTGAGATGTGCGAAATTATAGGAAATAACCTTATGGATAATTATGCTAGGGTTATGGAAGTAAAGAACCATTTGATTGAAAAACTTGAAAAAATGGATGATATAATCATCAACTCTAAGGGTGAAAATTTTAGTCCCTATATTTTGAATGTGTCCATCAAGGATGTTAGGGGAGAGGTGCTTTTGCACTATTTGGAGTCTAAAGAAATCTACATCTCCACTGGTTCTGCTTGTAATAAGAACAATATAAGTCCGGTTATTAAGGCTTTGGGTGTGGACGGTGACCACGCCTTGGGAACCGTGAGGATTTCTTTTTCTGATGAGTCCACTATTGAAGAATGTGATGAGTTTTTTAAGGAATTTGAAGTTGCTGTAAATGATATTAGAAGTATTGTAGGGAGAAATTAATGGATTGGTATTTGTCTGTAAGTTTTGGGGAACTGGCTCTTAAGGGAAAGAATAGAAAGACTTTTGAAGATAGAGCTGTTAAAAAGATTATTGAATCGGTAAAAAATTACAAAGTTGATGATTTTTATAAGGAACAGGGTAAATTATATATTAAGGCAGATAGAGAAGACTTTGATGAAATGATTAATCATATTAAAAAAGTCTTTGGAATTGTTTATATAAGTCCTTGTATCAAGGTTTCAAGGGATGTTGATGAGATTGTAAAGGGAGTTTTTGAATTGATTGATAGTAAGGAAATTCAGTCAAAGACTTCTTTTAAGGTGGAAGCTAAAAGGTCTGATAAGAGTTTTCCAATTAAGTCACCAGAGCTTAATCCTCTGATCGGTGGGGAGGTTTTAAAGAAATATGCTCCTATGCTATATGTGGATGTTCATGAACCGGATATGATGATCTATATCGATGTGAAAAATCATATCTATATCTATACGGACAGGGTCAAGGGTTATGGTGGCCTTCCAATTGGAAGTTCTGGACGTGGGCTATTGCTTTTATCCGGGGGAATTGACAGCCCTGTTGCTGGCTTTATGCTGGCGAGAAGGGGTGTTGAAATCTCGGCGCTACATTTTCACTCCTACCCTTTTACAAGTGACAGGGCCTTTGATAAGGTGAAGAAGTTGGCGGAGATTCTTTCTTATTATACTGGTAAGATTACTATGTATTCTATAAATCTTTTGCCTATTCAACGAGAGATCAATGAAAAGTGTAGGGCAAGGGAGATGACCATTTTATCTAGAAGGTTTATGATGAGAATTGGTGAGGAAATTTCCAAGCTACATGACTACAACGCCCTTATCACTGGAGAAAGTCTTGGACAAGTTGCCAGCCAGACAATTGAGTCTGTTGGTGTAATAAACCAAGTTGTATCTATGCCTATTTTAAGGCCGTTAATTGGAATGGATAAGACTGAAATTATTGAAATTTCAAGGGATATTGATACCTATGAAACGTCTATTTTGCCTTTTGAAGACTGTTGTACGGTATTCTTGCCGGACAGACCGGTGACTAAGCCTAGACTATCGGATATTTTACGAAGTGAAGAAAATTTGGATGTAGAGGGCTTGGTAAGGGATGCTATTGATAGGATGGAAATCTTTGAAATAGATATTGAAGATTAAGATGAAGGAGAGATATGATGAAAAAAGCTGGAAGCGGAATTTTGATATTGATCGTAATAGTGATTGCCATAGCTGTGGCGCTATTTGGATCATATAATGGGTTGGTTACAATGGAAGAGGATGTAAACAACTCCTACGCAGATTTACAAACTGCTGTACAAAGAAGAGCAGACTTGATACCTAATTTGGTAAACACAGTTAAGGGATATGCAAGTCATGAACAGGAGACTTTGACTAAGATAACTGAAGCTAGAGCTAAGGTTAACGAAGCTAATAACCCTAAGGAACTTTCTGAGGCAAATGCTCAGTTAACTAGGGCCATTGGCGACATCAACGTAGTTGCTGAAGCCTATCCCGATTTAAAGGCAAATCAAAACTTTATTCAGTTACAAGATGAGTTGGCTGGAACTGAAAATAGAATTGCCGTTGCAAGAAAAGACTACAATGCTGTTGTAAAACAGTTTAACACTAAGGTTAGAAGACTACCTACCTCTCTTTTTGCTAAGCTTTTAGGCTTTAGTCAAAAGGATTACTTTGAGGCGGACCCAGGTTCTGAAAAGGCACCTGAAGTTGATTTTGGTTATTTGGCTCCTAAACACTTTGTAATCGGGTAACAGTTATGAAGGATAAAAATAGGAGATTAAGTAAATTAATACCTATTTTTCTGGCCTTATTTGTAATATTTTCGACTTCATTAAGTCATGCCATAGGGCCTGATATCCCAGCTCCTACAAAGGATTTTTATTTCTATGATGAAATGGGAGTGCTTTCTCAACAGACCAAAGATGAGATTATGAAGACCAATATTGAGTTGGAGGGAAAGACCAAGGCTCAAGTGGTTGTGGCGACAATCAATGATTTACAGGAATATCCAATTGAAGACTATGCTCTCGAGATGTTTAGAAAATGGGGCATAGGCGACAAGGAAATGAACAATGGGGTGTTGATACTCGTTGGAAAAGAACCTACATCCAATAAATTCAACATATTTATTGCCACAGGATATGGTCTTGAAGGTAGACTCAATGACGGTAAGGTCGGAAGAATAATTGATGAATATTTTATTACAAATGTACAACGGGATAACCTGCAGACATTTGACAAGGCGTTACTTGAGACTTTTAGAGCTGTAATATCTCAAGTGATTGTGGAATATAATGTAGAAATTGAAGGAAATTATCAAGAATATATTGAAAATTTACAAGCTGTTCCTCAAAGTGGAAGCAATATCATTATAATGATATTCATAATTTTGGTACTGATTTCCATCTTTAGAGGACCACGAGGACCTAGACGTCGGGGCTATGGAAGGTATAGAAGAGGATATTTTCCATTCCCAATGGGCGGATTTGGTTCAGGTGGATTTTCCGGTGGTTCATCTGGCGGAGGAGGTTTCTCCGGTGGAGGAGGATCTTCCGGAGGTGGAGGAGCAGGAAGGAGTTTTTAAAGGATTGGTTTTCCAATCTTTTAATGCAAGAAAATTGAGGGGAAGGAAAGCTGTATGGCTTTCCTTTTAATCTGCCTATCGGCAGTTGTTATTCGGAATTTATCAAATTCTGGAAAATCTAATTAAGTTATACATTTTTTTCTAATCTTCTTAGGAGGGACCTAAAGAACTTTTCGTATGTTCCCATCGGTTCCTCCTAAAACCTCCCTCCCTTACCCTCCAACGATTTAGGGGCTTACGCAGCCCCTAAATACCCCGCGGAGTAAGAGGTAGGAAAGCTGTATGGCTTTCCTTTTATTCTGCCTATCGGCAGTTGTTATTCGGACTTTATCAAATTCTGAAAAATCTAATTAAGTTATATATTTTTTTCTAATCTTCTTAGGAGGGACCTAAGGAACTTTTCGTATGTTCCCATCGGTCCCTCCTAAAACCTCCCTCCCTTACCCTCCAACGATTTAGGGGCTTACGCAGCCCCTAAATACCCCGCGGAGTAAGAGGTAGGAAAGCTTTTGGATTTCCTTTTAGTCTGCCTATAGGCGAAGGTGTTCAAAGTTTTATAAACTTCGTGAAACTGCTTGCAGCCGAGCACTCATGTATGAGTGCTTGATAATTTATGTTTTTATTTTCTTTCTATAACCTAGGAGGGGACTTAGGAACGTTTCGTATGTTCCTATCGTCCCCTCCTAGAACCACCCCTTCTTAACCTCCAACGATTCAGGATTTGCAATCCTGAAAACCTAGCTGTAAATAGGGAAAGAAATCTGTGAGATTTCTTTCAGGTTTTGTAACTCATATTTTGAATGTTTATTTTCGTTCATAATACAATTTTATTTCCCAAAAGAAAAAATATTAATTAATTTTACCATTACTCTTAAAACTTTGTTTTTGGTTAATTGAGTGTCCAACTTAGGAATCTTAAGGAAAACCAATCGGCTTTCTTTTGTGTTTTTTCTCGATAATCGGGTAAGGTTAAAATAGTAAGAAAAAAGTTAAGTATTTCTAAAAATTCTCTTGTATTTTTTAAAATTCTTGCTATAATAGTAGGGTAGTTTAATATAGTAAACAAATTACTTAATATTATTGGAGGGGGATGTTTATGGAAATTGGTGCAAGGATTAAGAATAGAAGGGTTGCCCTTGGGCTAACTCAAGAGGAACTTGCTGAAAGATCTGAGTTGACAAAGGGGTTTATTTCCCAAGTTGAACGTGACTTGACTTCTCCTTCTTTAATCTCTCTATCGGATATTTTGGATGCTTTGGGAACGAACTTAGCTGAATTCTTCAAGGAAGAGGAAACTCCTCAAGAGGTATTTTCTAAGGAGGATTATGTGATCATGGAGGATGATGAAAATCTCAACGAGGTTAAGTGGTTGGTTCCTGGTGCTCAAAAAAATGAGATGGAGACTATTATTATTAAGATTAGACCGGAAGGGTCCAGTAGGACTCTGGCACCGACGGAGGGTGAAAACTTCGGATATGTGCTAAAGGGTAAGGTTATTTTAAATATTGGTGAGAATGAATATGTTTTAGGTAAGGGAGACAGCTTCTATTCTAGTTGTGAGAAACCAAGAAAGTTATCAAATAATGGTTCTTCTGATGCCATTGTGCTTTGGACTACTAGTCCACCAAGTTTTTAAGGGGTGAAATATGGAAAATATTCTTGAATTAAAAAATGTGTCTAAGTCCTTTGATGAGGATTTGATTTTGGACAATCTGAATCTAAATATTAAGCAGGGTGAGTTTTTAACTCTACTAGGGCCCAGTGGTTGTGGTAAGACTACTACTCTTAGGATTATTGGAGGGTTTTTACAGCCGGATTCTGGTGAGGTAATCTTCGATGGTAAAAATA
The DNA here is from genome assembly GCF_029983815.1 of Lagierella sp. Taxonomy (GTDB): domain Bacteria; phylum Bacillota; class Clostridia; order Tissierellales; family Peptoniphilaceae; genus Mediannikoviicoccus. The sequence continues at coordinate 17,150 of NZ_JASBYU010000020.1, read as the reverse complement.
TTGCATCTTTGCCTCCCTATGAGAGAAATATTAATACTGTGTTTCAAAAGTATGCTCTTTTTCCAAATATGAATATCTATGATAATGTGGCTTTTGGTCTTAAGATCAAGAAACTTCCTAAGAATGAGATCGACAAGAAGGTTTCTGAAGCTTTGGAACTTGTATCTTTAAAGGGCTTTGATAAGAGATCTGTGGACTCTCTTTCTGGTGGTCAGCAACAAAGGGTAGCTATTGCAAGGGCCTTGGTAAATGAACCTAAGGTTTTGTTATTGGATGAACCTCTTGGGGCTTTGGATTTAAAGCTTAGAAAGTCAATGCAGTCGGAGCTTAAAAAGATTCAGGAAGAGGTTGGTATAACTTTTATCTATGTTACTCATGACCAGGAGGAAGCTTTGAGTATGAGTGACAAAATTGTTGTAATGAATAATGGTCTAGTTCAACAGATTGGAAGTCCTATTGATATTTATAATGAACCTAAGAATGCTTTTGTGGCAGACTTTATTGGGGAAAGTAATATTGTGGATGGTACTATGGTTAAAGACTTTGAGGTAGTCTTTTCTAATCACGGCTTTGTATGTGTAGACAAAGGCTTTAAGCTCAATGAGGCTGTGGATGTTGTAATTAGACCGGAAGATATAGATTTGGTAAAACCGGAAGATGGAATGCTTGAAGGTGTTGTTGAGCAGGTGACTTTTAAAGGGGTACATTATGACATTATTGTCAATGTGGATGGTCAAAGGTATCTTGTTCAATCGATTTATGATAAGGATGTGGATCAAAGGGTTGGTATGGTAATCGTTCCTGACCATATTCACATCATGGAGAAGCAAAGAGATGAAATTTAGAAAACTTTCTTATCCGTACCTTCTTTGGATGGGTGTATTTATCGTAATTCCCCTTTTTATGATTTTATACTACTCAATTACCGTCGATGGTGTAGGTGCGTTATCTTTAAATAATTATAAGGAATTTTTCAGCTCCATAAATTTACAGGTGCTTTTAAATTCTATTAGGATTGCCTTTGTAACGACAGTGATCTGTCTATTGATTGGTTATCCTACAGCCTATTGGATTTCTAAGTCAGGGCTTAGAAACAAGTCCATAATGTTGATTTTGGTAATTTTACCTATGTGGATGAACTTTTTATTGAGAACTTATGCATGGATGAATATTTTAGCAAAGAATGGTATATTAAATAATCTTTTTAAGTTTTTAGGCATGGAGCCAAAGACTATGATTTACACTCGTGGGGCGATTATTATTGGTATGGTCTACAACTTCCTACCTTTTATGATACTTCCTATTTATACTGTCCTTGACAAGATGGACAATTCCCTTGTGGAGGCTGCTCAGGACTTAGGAGCAACTAAGTTACAAACTTTTTGGAAGGTTATTTTCCCTATGAGTTTAACGGGGGTTATCACTGGTATAACCATGGTGTTTATTCCAGCGATTTCGACTTTTGAAATCTCTGCTCTACTAGGTGGTAACAAGATAAACCTAATAGGGAATGTAATTGAAAATCAGTTTAGGGTAATAGGTAATTGGAATTATGGTTCGGCTATTAGTATGGTTTTGATGGTAATCATTTTTGTGTCCATGCTTGTAACCAATAAAGTCAATCCTGATGATGAAAAGACTGGAGGGGGACTATGGTAAAGAAACTTCAAAAATTTTATCTATTTTTAGTATTTGCCTTTTTATATGCTCCCATTTTGTTTTTAATGGTCTTTTCCTTTAACAACTCCAAGTTAAAGACTTCATGGAACGGGTTTACTTTTAAATGGTACGGGGAGCTTTTTAGAAATAGTGAGATATTAAGTTCCTTCTACAACAGTTTAATGGTTGCTGTCCTAGCTACAATATTTGCAACTTTACTTGGAACTTTTGCAGCAATTGGCATTTATTATATGAAGAACTGGAAGAAGTCCATAGCTTTAAATATAAACTATATTCCTGTTTTAAACCCGGATATTGTAACTGCAATTTCTTTGATGGTTTTGTTTAAAGTGGTCAGTATGGAAAATGGATTTTTAACTGTTCTAATTTCTCATATAATGTTTACTACGCCATATGTGGTTTTGGCGGTTTTGCCGAAGTTAAAGCAAATGAGTATTTCATTGCCAGAAGCTGCCATGGATTTGGGGGCAACTCCTATGTACACCTTGAGAAAGATTATTATTCCAGAGATTAAGCCTGGGATATTTTCGGGAGCAATCCTTGCTTTTACTCTTTCTTTGGATGATTTTGTAGTATCTTATTTTACTACGGGAAACGGATTTAAGACCTTGTCTGTTACAATTTTTGGAATGGCAAAAAGAGGAATAAATCCAGCGATTAACGCATTATCTACTTTGATGTTCTTAGGAATATTGATTTTACTTTTATTAGTTTACAGGACTTCTAAAGATCCTGATGAAAAGAGGAGGATATAAATATGAAAAAAATTACCATTGGGATTTTGATGATCCTATCTGTGTTTTTACTTGCTTCCTGTGGCAAGGACAATGCTTCTGGTGAAAAGCTATATGTCTATAATTGGGGAGAGTACATTGATGAGTCTGTATTGAAAGATTTCGAAAAGGAAACTGGAATCAAGGTAATCTATGAAACTTTTACTCAAAATGAGGATATGTATATGAGAATCAAGGAAGGTGGGTCTAATTATGACTTGGTGATTCCTTCTGATTATATGATTGAAAGAATGATTTCTGAAGATATGATTCAAGAAATTGATATGACTAAACTTGAAAACTTCAAGAACATTGGTAAGGAGTATTTAAATAAGGAATATGATCCGGAACAAAAGTTTTCTGTGCCATATTTTTGGGGAACTGTAGGCATTTTGTACAATAAGGAAATGGTTAAAGACGCTCCCGACTCCTGGAATATACTTTGGGATGAAAAATATAAAGATGAGATTATAATGATGGATTCAACTAGGGATTCTATTGGTATAGCCCTTATAAAAAATGGATATTCTATGAATTCTAGAAATATGGATGAGTTAAATAAGGCGAAGAAAGAACTAATTTCACAAAAGCCATTAGTTAAAGCCTACTTAGTTGATGAAATGAAGGGTCAAATGGTCAATGAAGAGGCGGCTCTTGCGCCAGCCTACTCTGGAGATGCGGTAGCTGCAATGAGTGAAAATGAAAACTTGGCATATGTGATTCCGAAGGAAGGTTCCAACATTTGGTTTGACTCCATGGTAATTCCAAAGGATGCAAAAAATGTAGAAAACGCATATAAGTTTATGGACTTTATATTAAGACCAGAAAATGCTGCAAAGATAGCAGACTATGTAGGATATTCTACACCTAATACAGAAGCGGTGAAGCTATTAGATGAGTCCTTGGATTTTAAAGAAGTGGCTTATCCAGATTTAAGTAAGTACAATAACTTAGAAGTATTTAAAAACCCTGCCGATTTTAATAAACAGTATTCAGAGATTTGGGCAGAAGTTAAAGCAGCAAATTAGTTAAAAGGAAAGCCGTTTTGCTTTCCTTCAACCTTTTAATAGTGTTGTTTAAAGTTTTATAAACTTTGAAAAACTGCTTGCAGCCGAGCACTCATGTATGAGTGCTTGGTAATTTTTATTTTTATTTCGTTAAACAATTCTTCTGTTTTTTCGTCTGTTTCTTCGTTAAATAGGTAGGTTTTGTCTGCTTTTATCTGTATTACTTTTTTTGAGGATTTGTATTGATATAGGCGGACGTTTCCTATTTCTGCAATTGAAAAGTTTCCATAGTTTTGGTTTGTAAGGGAGGTTCCGTTGGTTCTTATTACATCTCCTTTTGGAAACTCGTCTAATAATTTTATTTCCTTTATGTCTTTTAGCTCTATTGTATCTTTGTAGATCTTTGAGGAAATTGATATTTTATCTTTGTCTATATGGTAATGATATGTTGTAGGGGATAGGACAAAGGGTACTGCTGCAATTGCTCCTATTATAAGGGCTATCATTATCCCCAATATTACTTTTCCTGCTGGTCTTGCTCTATTTACTTCCATGTTTCCAATATTTATTTTTGATGGAACAAAGAGTCTTGGGTCATTTTCATTTTTATAGCCAAAGATATCATAATGGTCCTCTTCCTCTACATTTAAATTTATTTCATCATCCTTTGGACTGTGATACATCTTTAAAACTATCATTATAAGTCCTAAGGTCATTGCCACTGTGTAGATGATTAGTGGATAGAAATTGAAGGGATCTTTATAGGTGATGTAGATGCTGACCAATATAATCAGTGATAGTAATGTAGCAAAGTACAGTATAATCTTTCCGAATCTTACTTTGTTCTTCATATTTATTTCAATATTTTTCTTACTGTCCCTTGAGTAGATGATATTGGGTTCATCTATCGTTATCTTTGCAAAATAGACTATGACTAGATTCATGAGAAAACCTGTAATTAAAGTCATTGTAGAAGTATTTGTTTTAAATTCCAAGAAGAATAATCCTGGAAGTAGCAATATAAAAGGCAAGATATATAGGATTTTCTTTGGACTCTTCTTTCTAATCTCCACATTTGCATTTAAGTCTGCGTATTTTAAGGAACTTCCTACTTTCATCATCTTTTTGTACTTTCTTAGGTCATACATACTTTTATATATGAGGATGTTTATAAGTATGGCATAGACCATGATGCAAAAGACAAAGATTAGCATCTTTATTAGTTCTGTCTTTGTGATAAGTATAAGAAATGGCAAAACTAGGAACACTTTTATTAAAAGGGATTTATATTTTTTTAATTGGTCTATTATCTTCTTCACTGGCTCTTCATTTTGAAAATTATAGGGTACGGATGTTGCCAATATATATCCCTTTTTATATTTTGTAACATAGTTTACTTGCATATTGCCAAGCAATATGGTTATGATGACACAGGCTATTAGAATAATATCAAATATCAAGATTTTTCACCTCCGAAATTAGTTCTTCCTGGGAATAGCCTCGGGCTTTTCCCTCAAGAAGAATCTTCTTTAAGTTTTCTTCAAAATTATCGTCTTTTAAGTTTTTTAAACCTGCTACTTTAACACCAATCCGGCGATCGATTTCTACAAAACCTTCATTTTTTAGGATGTTGTAGGTTTTTTGTATCGTCATTGGATTGATTCCCAGATCTTCGGCAAGTCCACGAACTGTGGGAAGTTCATCGCCGCTTTTAAGCTCTTTTGTACCGATAAGCTTAATGATCTCGTCACGAACTTGCTGATAGATAGGGGTGTCGCTGGCGGTATCAATTGAAATAATCATAAGCGCCTCCTTGTATTACTTATTATAATACAAGTAATACAAAAACACAACAATTTATTATTAGAAAATTAAAATGGTAAAATAAAACCCAAGGCTTTAAGTTGTAGCCTTGGGTGTCTATTCGTTATTCTATTCTTTACTAGTTAAATTTTATTTCTATTGTGTAGTCTTTTAATCTTTCGTCAAGTTTTAATAGTTCTTGAATTGCTTTTATAGATTTTTCATTAGCTTCTGCCAGTAGGCCTTTTTTAATGGCTTTCTTCTCTACTGTTTCTTTTTGGTCCTTTGAAAAAGTGTTGTAATCTTCTATTTTTAGTGGATTGAAGATAGAGTCTTTTTCTAAAAAGATCTGTAATGAATTTTCGTCTATTTCATGGGATAGTATTTTAGAGTTTGAAAGGTTGATTTCAATTTTTTTGTCCTTTATTTCAACATTGGCATCCTTTAAATCCACTCCTGCGTTTATAATTCCGTCGTAGGAAACGATAAAGCTCTTTGTGGTGAAGGGAACTTTCCAACCGTAAAAGTCGTTTTGATTTTCAAACTGTCCCATATTTGTGTAGTGGTATTTCAATGTAGTCAGTTCTTTTGCTTCTTCTAATCTATTTACTATTAAGTCGGAACTTATCTTTGGTGTTAAGTCGGACTTCATTTTATTCATTCCTGCAAAAAAGATTAGAATGGCTAGAATTATCAGTGTAATAATTTTTACTAGTCTTAATTTTCTTCTTCGATTCATCTTTTGCTCCTTTCTACTGTGGAATAATATAATCCAATTCCTTGAATAAATCAATATTTTAATAATTTTGTAATATTTAAAATGGATTTTTCTCCTTAAAGGAGGAATTAAATTAGACAGCTTTTTTGATTATTTGTATAATATATTCACCGAGGTGAATTATGTTAGAGATATTAAAAGCGATAATTTTAGGAATTGTAGAGGGGATAACAGAGTGGCTACCTATTTCCTCCACAGGCCATATTATTTTAGTGGATGAATTTTTGAAACTCAATGTTTCTTCTTCTTTTATGTCCATGTTTAAAATTGTGATTCAGCTAGGTGCAATTTTAGCGGTTGTGGTCATATTTTGGAAGGATATTTTCCCTTTTGAAACAAGTGGTGGTAAACTTGTTGCAAATGGAGAGAAATTTAATTTATGGGGGAAAATAATAGTTGCCTGCATTCCTGCTGCACTTATTATACCCTTTGACGATGTGTTTGAAGAGCTTTTCCACAAGCCTATACCAATAGCTTTTGCTCTTATCATTGTGGGTATTTTGTTTATAGTTGTTGAAAATAGAAATAAAAACAGGATTTTTAATGTGAGGGATGTAAAGGACATTACCTATAAAACTGCATTTATTATTGGTATATTTCAACTTGTGTCCGGTATATTTCCAGGGGTTTCTAGGTCGGGTTCTACTATTTTAGGGGGTATTTTACTTGGTTTAACTAGAACTGTAGCGGCGGAATTTACATTTTACTTGGCTATTCCTGTTATGTTTGGGGCAAGTTTTTTGAAACTTTTAAAATTTGGATTAAGCTTTACGTCCTATGAACTATTCATATTGCTATTGTCATCGGCTGTTTCTTTTATAATATCGGTTTTGACAATTAAATTCCTGTTATCCTATGTTAAAAAACACGATTTTAAAGTATTTGGGTGGTATAGGATAGTTCTTGGAATAATTGTGATTTTATATTTTACTTTAATGAAGTAGATGAAAGGGGTTGGAGATTTGTATCCAGTCCCTTTTTTGGTGCTTGATTTTCAATATCCTAACCTGTGGTATAATAGTGAAAAGAGAGAAGTTATGTATATATAAAAATAGAAGGTCTGGAATATGAAATATCATGTTATGGACCTTTTTTGATAGGAGAAATTTAATGAATGAACTTATAAAGGGTCTTAACGACAAACAAAGAGAAGCGGTTGTCACTACACAGGGACCGTTACTAATTCTTGCAGGGGCAGGTAGTGGAAAGACTAGGGTTTTAACAACTAGAATTGCCCATATTCTAAATGAAGGCTTATGTGAAAGGTGGGAAGTACTGGCCTTTACATTTACAAATAAAGCTGCGGCTGAAATGAAAACTAGGGTTGAAAAAATTTTAAAGGATGATGTTTCATCCATGTGGATAGGAACTTTTCATTCCATCTGTGTGAGAATTTTAAGAAGAGAAATTTCAGCTTTGGGTTACACCAACAACTTTACTATTTATGATAGGGCAGACCAACAGTCCTTAATCAAGGAAATTTTGAAGGAAAAAGGGATTGGAACAAAGGATTTTCCAATATCTGCATGTTTAAATGCCATTTCTGAAGCTAAAAACCTTGGTGAAGGCAAGGAGTATTTGGATGATATATATGGTTATCATCCAATTTACAAAATATTTGGAGAAGTCTATGAAGAATATGAAAGAAAGAAAAAGCTTTATAATTCCTTGGATTTTGATGATTTGATTTTAAAAACTTTAGTTCTATTTAGGGAGAATGAAGATATTAGATCAAAGTATGAAAGAAAATTCAAGTATGTATTTGTGGACGAATACCAAGACACCAACAAACCTCAGTATGAACTTATAAAGTATTTCTCTAAGGGCTATGGCAATATCTGTGCTGTTGGAGATGCGGATCAATCTATTTATGGTTGGAGAGGGGCTGATATTTCAAATATATTAAACTTCGAGAAGGACTTTAAAGAAGCTAAGATTATTTTATTGGAGCAAAATTACCGTTCTACAAAAAATATTCTCCATGTAGCAAATAAGGTTATTAAAAACAACTTCGAGCGTAAGGACAAAAACCTTTGGACCGACAATGAAAGTGGGGAACGGGTTTTATATAAAGAGCTGGATTCTGATTCGGAAGAGGCTGTGGAAGTCACCAATACTATTGAACATTTGAAGTATAAGGGCTACAAGTTTGAAGATATGGCGATTTTATATAGGACTAACGCTCAGTCTCGAGCTTTTGAAGAGGCTTTGATGAGGGAAGGCATCAACTACAGAGTGGTTGGTGGACTTAAATTCTACGATAGAAGGGAAATTAAGGATTTAATCGCCTATTTGAAGATATTTGTAAATCCCGATGATGATGTGGCGTTAAAAAGGATTATAAACCTACCTCGTAGGGGAATTGGAGATACTACCTTGGATAAATTGTCCAACTTGGCCCTATCTAGAAACACTTCTATATACAGGATAATTTCTGAAACCGCCATCGATGGAATTACGGGAAGGACCAAGTCAAAGTTACTAGAATTTACTTATATGATGGAAAATACTAAGAAGGCTATGGAGGATATGTCTGTAACTGACTTTGTAAATCATGTATTGGATAGGTCTGGATATTTAAAGATGTTGGAAGATTCAAAACTCAGGGAAGACAAGACCAGAATTGAAAACCTCTCTGCCTTTATTTCATCTATTACAGACTATGAGGCATCCGCTGATAATCCTTCATTGGAAGATTATTTGGCTACGGTTACTTTGCTATCCGATGTGGACAAAACCGACGATTCTTCTACTGGAGTTAGCCTTATGACCATTCATGCTGCTAAGGGCTTGGAGTATAAGGTGGTTTTCTTGACAGGACTTGAGGAGGGGCTTTTTCCTTCTGAAAGAAGTATTGAAGAGGATAGACTGGAAGAGGAAAGAAGGCTTTGTTATGTCGCTTTGACCAGGGCGGAGGAGAAGCTGTACTTAACTTCCTGTAGTAGTAGAAGGGTTTTTGGAAAGTATGTAATGCATAAACCTTCTCGATTTATTGAAGAGATGGGAGATGCTTTGGAGGAAGAAAAGTCAGCTTCATATCAATATACGGATAATTTTAGGGAGAGTTTTGCTTCTTCTGCAGAAACCATGGCAAAGGACCTAAGGGAGAGTTTTAAAAAGCCTGTTTCTAATAAGAAGACTTTGGAAGGCATTCAGTTACAAATTGGGAACAAGGTTAAACATAAGATATTTGGGGTTGGCACAATTGTCTCCATCACTGAAAAAAATGACGGCGACGAGTTGATAATAACTTTTGATAACAAGGGTATAAAGAGATTGAATAAGAATTTAGCGCCACTGGAGTTGTTAAATGGATAAGAGTAAAAGAATAGATGAATTAGTATTACAATTAAATGACTTAAATTATCACTATTACACTTTAGACGAACCGATAGTTTCCGATGCTGAATATGACAAGCTATATGATGAACTGGTTAAACTTGAGCAGGAGACGGGAAGGGTATTGCCGGAATCTCCAACTCAGAGGGTTGGTGGAGACCTTCTAGAAGGGTTTAACAAACATACCCACATTGCTCCTCTATATAGTTTAGACAAGGCTCAAAATATGCAGAAGGTTCGAGACTGGGAGAAAAGGGCTGAAAGGCTTGTGAAGGGAAGTTCTGTCAATTTACCTAGGTTGGAGTTTTTGGTGGAACTTAAGTTTGATGGACTTACCATCAACTTAACCTATGACGGCGGAAGGCTTGTTATGGCTTCAACTAGGGGTAACGGAATTGTCGGAGAGGACATTTTGGCACAGGTGATGACCATACCTTCTATCCCCTTTAATATTCCATATAAGGGAAAAATTGAAGTGCAGGGAGAGGGGCTTATGCCTTTGTCCTCCCTAGAGGAATATAATAAGTTATATACCCCTCCATTAAAGAATGCAAGAAATGCTGCTGCCGGTGCACTAAGAAATTTAAATCCTAAGGAGACTAGGAAGAGAAGGCTTACTGCATATTTTTATAATGTAGGATATATTGAAGGTAAAAGTTTTGAAAGTCAAGAGGAAATTGTAGAGTTTCTAAAGGAAAATAGATTTAAGGTGCATCCTTTTTTAAAGAAAGCTCATAACCTTGATGAACTGGAAGAGATAATAGGCTATGTTGAAGTCTATAGAAAAGAGATAGATATTTTAACTGATGGGGCTGTTATCAAAATAAACGATATGAAGACTAGGGAAGCTTTGGGATATACCAATAAATTTCCTAGATGGGCCATAGCTTATAAGTTTGAACCTGAGGAATATAGTACTATCATTAGGGATGTGGAGTGGAATGTTGGAAGGTCTGGGAAAGTGACTCCAACAGCTTTGCTAGATCCTGTAGAAATTGGGGATGTACTGGTTAGTAGAGCCACTTTAAATAATATGGACGATATCAATAGAAAACAGGTAAAGATAAATTCTAGGGTGCTTATAAGGAGATCCAATGATGTAATTCCTGAAATTTTGGGAAAAATTGAGGATTATCCAGACTCTAAGGAAATTGAAATGCCTGAAAGGTGTCCTTATTGTACTACTCCCCTTATAAGGGATGGCGTGCACTATTTTTGCCCTAATTCTATGAACTGTGAACCTCAACTTGTATCAAGACTTGTGCACTTTGCTTCAAGAGACGCCATGAATATAGAGGGGTTAAGCGAAAAGACCATTGAAAAGATGCTTGATATACTGGATGTTCATGAAGTTTCACAGATATATAGTTTAAAGCCAGAGGATTTATATAAACTTCCTGGCTTTAAGGATAAAAAAGTAAATAACCTACTTGATGCTATTGAAAAAAGTAAAAAGGTCAATTTGCATAACTTTATATATGCTATTGGGATACCTAATGTGGGAATTAAAACGGCGGAGGATTTGGCAGAAGAGTTTAAGACTTTTAATCTTTTGAGACATGCAACTGTCGAAGAGCTAGTGAATGTATCGGACATTGGTCATATCACAGCAAAGTCCATTGTAGAATTTTTCCACGATAGTAGGGTAAGTGAAGGAATCGATAGGTTATTTGAAGAGGGAGTTAAGATTCAAGGACGAAAAGTGGAAGAAGATATCCCTCAAAAATTTAAAGATAAAAGAATTGTTATAACTGGATCCTTTGAAGACTATAGCAGAAAGGATTTGGAGTCGATTTTTAAATCCATGGGAGCTAAGACTTCGTCTTCTGTTTCTAAAAATACGGATATGGTAATTGTGGGAGAAAATCCAGGGTCAAAATTTGATAAGGCAAGAGAGTTGAATATTAGAATTGTAGAAAAAGAAGAATTAGAAGAGTTGATAAAGAGGTAAGGGGGATGAAAGTTTATGGCTTTCCTCCGACCTTTTAATAGTATTATTCAAAGTTTTATGAACTTCACAAACTGCTTGGTAATTTTGTATTATGTAATTTTTAATTAATTACATATCTAATATTGCGCTTTTTCAATCGAGCGCAGAACTATTTTGTTTTTCAGTAAAAGTACCAGTAGATAGATAAAGTTATTTTTCTTATTCAAGACTGAATGCTTAAAAAATTCTATATAATATAACGCCCTCGTTATTTTAATGAATACGAGGGCGTTTTGGCTTTTTAAAGTATGAAAAAGTAGATTGCTAGAAATTGTGTCACTGCTGCAGCCAGCACAAAGAGATGCCATATTACATGGGAATATCTCTTATTTTGTTTATAAAAGTAGGTTCCGCCGCTGTATATAATTCCTCCTAGTAAAATTATTAGGAAGAAGTAGATAGAAACCTCTTTTATAATTGGTCTTATTAAAAATAGGGCAAGCCAGCCCATCAGTATATATAATAAGGTGGAAAATCTTTTGTATTTGTCATATTTTCCATAGCTTAGTATCTTATAAACCACTCCGCTAATTGCAAGGGCCGATATTATTACAAGGGCCGCAATTTTGAATTTACCCTTTAAGACCAATAATATAATCGGCATGTAGGATCCGGCTATGAATAGATAGATAGAAGAGTGGTCTAAAACTCTTAAAATTGACTTAGCCTTTGTAAGACTTAGTGAGTGGTATAGGGTACTTGAGAAAAATAGTAGTATAAAACAGCCTCCATATATGGAAAAAGCAACGATTTTGGATACATTTCCCTGTCTTATGCTTGGAAGTAGGAGCATTAATAAAAAGATTACTCCTAATATTATTCCGATTCCATGGGTAAGGGAGTTTAAAACTTCCAACTTAACTTGTGATATCTCTTTAGTTTTAACCATAGTGACCTCCTTATTTAGATTATACCAAATTGGGATAAAATTAAGAAAAACTTTGGCTTAAAATTTTGGATTTGCTTGCAAAAAACAAAAATTTGTATTATCATAATAATGTAACTATTAGCACTCTAAGGCATAGAGTGATAAATATATTTTTAGGAGGATATTATGAATCTTAAACCAATTGGAAAAAGACTAGTTGTAAAGATGTTAGAAGTTGAAGATAAGACTGCTTCAGGTATTGTACTACCTAGTTCTGCTCAAGAAAAACCACAAGTTGCAGAAGTGGTTGCAATTTCTGACAAATTATTAGAAAAAGATAATTTGAATATAGAAGTAGGAAGTAAAGTAATATACTCTAAGTATGCTGGAACAGAAGTTAAACTTGATTCTGAAGAGTATATCGTTGTAAAACTTGAAGATGTTTTAGCAATAGTTGAAGGTTAAGAGGAGGAATTATGGCTAAGGAAATAAAATTTGCAATTGATGCAAGAGAAGGACTTATAAAAGGCGTTAATAAACTTTCTGATACTGTTAAGGTAACTTTAGGACCTAAGGGTAGAAATGTTGTTTTAGATAAAAAATTTGGTTCACCACTTATAACTAATGATGGTGTTACTATTGCAAGGGAAATAGAGCTAGAAGACAGATTTGAAAATATGGGAGCTCAACTTGTGAGAGAAGTTGCTACTAAGACAAATGATATTGCTGGAGACGGTACTACTACCGCGACTCTTCTTGCACAAGCTATAATAAGAGAAGGTGTTAAAAATCTAGCAGCTGGTGCTAACCCAATGGTTATTCAAAAGGGTATTAGAAAGGCTGTAGATGTGGCTGTTGAAGAGATTAAGAATATTTCTATTCCTGTTGAAACTTCTGAGTCCATTGCTCAAGTTGGTTCAATTTCAGCGGCTGATGAACAAGTTGGTCAAATGATTTCTGAAGCAATGGAAAAGGTTGGTAAGGACGGGGTTATTACCGTTGAAGAATCCAATAGTATTGGAACCACTTTAGAAGTTGTTGAAGGTATGCAATTTGATAGAGGATATCTATCTCCTTATATGATGACTGATCCAGACAAGATGGAAGCTAATTTAGAAGATCCATTTATTCTTGTAACTGACAAGAAGATTTCAAATATTCAAGATATTTTACCTGTTCTTGAAGAGGTTGTAAAGTCTGGAAAACCTCTATTTATCGTTGCTGAAGATGTTGAAGGTGAAGCTCTTTCTACTTTGGTAATCAATAAGCTTAGAGGAACTTTCAATGTTGTTGCTGTTAAGGCTCCAGGATTTGGCGACAGAAGAAAGGAAATGTTAAAGGATATTGCAATTTTAACCAATACTGAAGTTATATCTGACGATTTAGGAAGAGAATTGTCTGATGTGACATTAAATGACCTTGGTACTGCAAGAAAGGTTAATGTTTCTAAGGAAAACACTGTAATCGTTGATGGAGCAGGCTCTGAAGATGCTATTGCCGACAGAGTAAGCATGATTAAAAAACAATTGGAAAACACAGATTCTGAATTTGATAGAGATAAATTACAAGAAAGACTAGCTAAGCTTTCTGGCGGTGTTGCTGTAATTCAAGTAGGTGCGGCTACAGAAACTGAATTAAAGGAAAGAAAGTTAAGATTAGAAGACGCTCTAGCTGCTACAAGAGCTGCTGTAGAGGAAGGAATTGTATCCGGTGGTGGTACTGCATATATCAACACATTAGAAAAGATATCTGCTCTTCTTGAAGAAGTTGAAGGGGACGAAAAGACAGGTGTTGGTATAATCCTTAAAGCTTTAGAAGAACCTGTAAAACAAATTGCGGAAAATGCTGGTCTTGAAGGTTCTGTAATAGTAGAAAAGATTAAATCTGAAGAAAAGGGTATCGGATTTGATGCATATGAACAAAAATATGTAAATATGATTGAAGCTGGTATTGTGGATCCTGCTAAGGTAACTAGATCTGCATTACAAAATGCTGCATCTGTTGCTGCTATGTTATTGACTACAGAAGCTGCAGTTGCCGATATAGAAGAAGATGAACCTGCTATGCCTCCTGCAATGCCTGGTGGCGGAATGGGATTCTAAGTAAATAAATCTCTATAGTACTATTAAGAAAATAAGATAAAAGGGCGAAGGAAAGTGTAAAACCTTCGTCTTTTTTTATGGTGCAAAAGGGTGAAAATACTCTGGATTTACCATGGCGGGGAAGATTGATTTATGATTTTGTAAAATAAAGATGAAATCTATTTGACATAAGTTTTTTGCTATAGTATAATCTATTTTGTTCGAAGGGGCATAGTTCAGCTGGTAGAGCGTTGGTCTCCAAAACCAAATGTCGGGGGTTCAAATCCTCCTGTCCCTGCCAAAGCAAGCATTTATCAATTATCCTTATGTGGATGTTTGGTAAATGCTTTTTTTATTTTTCAAAATTTAAGTAAAATTTGCTAATTTCATGATCAAGTAAAATGTTAAAAGTTTTAGTCATAGGAATTAACTTTGGTGTTCAAGGTAAAATCGGGATATAATTAAGATGACTTGAAAAATATATGGGGGTTTGATTGATGGATAAGGATTTTATTGATGTTGCAATGAAAAGGAAAAAGGCCGATTTAGTCTTAAAGAACGGAAAAGTTATTGATGTGTATTCTGGAAGAATAATCCAGGAAGATTTGGCTATTTATAAAGGCTTGATTGTAGGTTGGGGAAACTACCTGGGAGAAGTTGAAATAGATTTGAAAGGCATGTACGTCTCTCCAGGGCTTATAGATGGCCATATTCACATTGAATCTTCATATTTGACTCCGGAAGAGTTAGGCTCTCTATTGCCTAATTTTGGAACTACAACAATAATTGCCGACCCTCATGAAATAGTTAATGTATGTGGATTAACGGGTCTTGACTACATGATTGAGGCTTCTAAGAATACGAAGATGGATATTAAATATGTTTTACCATCCTGCGTGCCGGCGACTCCCTTTGAAAATGCAGGTTCTGTTGTAGAAGCTTCAGACATGAAGGATCATATGGCCATGGAAGAAGTTATTGGTCTTGGTGAGTTTATGAATTTTCCTGGAGTCATTAATGGCGACAGAAATTGCATTGATAAGATAAATGTTGCAATACAAAATAAAAAAATCATAGATGGTCATTGTCCTGGACTTATGGGCATAGATTTGAATGCCTATGTTGGTGCAGGAATTGTGACGGATCACGAATGTATGACCATTGAAGAGATGAAAGAGAAGATTTCAAAAGGAATGTTCATCCAACTAAGGCATGGTTCTGCCTGCCATGACTTGGAGAGGTTAATTGAAGGGGTGGATGATGAAAACTATCATAGATGTATGTTCTGCTCTGATGATAGACAACCTGAAACCATCTTAAAACAGGGTCATATAGATAATCACTTACGAATTGCCGTTAAGAAGGGTTTGTCTGCTATTAGGGCAATTAGAATTGGCACTTTAAATCCTTCAATTTGTTATGGGTTAAGTGATAGGGGAGCAATTGCACCAGGCAAGAGAGCGGATATCACTATATTTAAAGATTTAGAAAAGTTTGAAGT
Source organism: Lagierella sp. (assembly GCF_029983815.1). Classification (GTDB taxonomy): domain Bacteria; phylum Bacillota; class Clostridia; order Tissierellales; family Peptoniphilaceae; genus Mediannikoviicoccus. The sequence continues at coordinate 1,330 of NZ_JASBYU010000020.1, read as the reverse complement.
TGCAATGACCTTCATTAAAGGAGAAAAAGTTTCGGAAAATGGGAAATATCTCTTCCCTGTCGAAAAAGTGGCAATAGATAAAGTTGCAAATTCCTTTAATGTAAAAGATTTTAGTGTTGATAAACTAAAATTAAATTTGAAAAATGGTTTGGTTAACCTTATAGAAATTGTTCCAGGAGGGGTTGTAACTAAAAAAGTCGTAGAAAAAGTGGAAATCGATAAGAATGGTGATTTCAAATATAATCCTGAGAAAGATATTGTGAAAATTGGAGTTGTAGAACGACATAGGGGAACGGGAAATGTAGCTGTAGGTTTAATAAAAGGCTATGGTATAAAAAGAGGAGCTGTTGCGATTTCAATAGCCCATGACTCCCATAATATCATCGTAGCAGGTACAAATAATAGAGACATGGAGGTTGCAGTCAAACAGGTCATTGAGCAAAATGGAGGTGTGGCCTTAGTTGACCATGAAAAAATAGTAGGACAAATGGAACTACCGATTGGTGGAATTATGAGTGATAGGTCAATAGAGGAAGTAAATAATAAGTTAATAGAAGTTCATAACACTGCAATAAAAAAACTTGGTGTAAATTCAAATATAGATCCCATTATGACATTGTGTTTTATGTCTCTACCTGTAATTCCAGAATTAAAAATAACGGACATGGGGTTATTTGATGTAAATAAATTTTCTTTTATACCACTAGAATCCCAGTAAATGAACAAAATGTGAATAAGAAATTAAAAGGTGAAGAAAAAACTTCACCTTTTTTTAAAAAAAAGCTTGAAAAATTTTTTTAATTATATTACAATGTTATTCGACGTCAAAAAGAGACGTCATTGAAGAGCAGACGGTGAATGTAAAAAATATGAAAAAAGATTTGACATTATATTTCACATAAGCTATAATATACTAGTCACATCAAGAGAGCAACAAAGCGTTGCTTAGCAGAAGTGAAAAGACGATGTAAAGATTTATAAGTAAAAATGAAGTTAATATTTTTATAAATTTACATTAGAGAAAAATAATGTGGAGATTTTAGAAAGTAAGATAGAGTATGTAAAACAATTCTCACATCCCACATCTAACATCTCACATCTCAATAAGGCCCTATGGTCAGCAGACTGTTTCAGCCAATCGGCTAGCGCCTCTTGGGAAACAGGTTGCATCAGACCTACTAAACCTCACCACGTTCGGTAAGTTAGGTCTAGAAAGCGGTAACCCGCTACATTATACGTACTAAATCATATAAATATACCAAATCACTATTTGAAGTTATTTGGCCCTATGGTCAAGCGGTTAAGACATCGCCCTTTCACGGCGGTATCC
>NZ_JASBYU010000019.1 GCF_029983815.1 Lagierella sp. | reverse complement strand
AGCTATTGCAAGGCTTACAGGAGATTTGCTCTTTTTTTACTGTCAAATTCAGGATATTACATTCCAGTATTGTAACATAAAATAAAAAGAAAATCAAGAAAAACCTCGATTAAATTATTATAACACGAAAACAAAAATTGAAGTATCTTGTTTTAAAAAAACTCCAACTCCCCCTTATAATATATAAGGAAGAAAACTGCAATTAAAATTTAGGTTATCTATTATAATACCCTCCTTGGAGAAAATCAACCCCTATTTTAAATGAAAACTATGTTTTTCTTTTCTTTGTCTAATATAAGTTTTTCGTCACAGGTGTAATCAATAGTCTTTAAATCATGACTTACCAAAATAATAACCGTATCGCTAATTCCTTTTATCATTTGAAGAATCTTTTTTTGATTCAAAACATCTAAAGAAGCAGTAGGCTCGTCTAATAATAATACTTTTGGTTTTTGAGCTACCGCCCTAATAATGGAAGCTCTTTGTAACTCTCCCCCAGAAAGGCTTTTAGGCTTTTTATCTAAAAGATTCTTATTCATCCCGTAACTTTCAAATAGTTCATCTAAATCAAATGATGTACCATTTGCTCTACACAATTCCTCGATTGACTGTCTAATTGTAAAAGTTGGATCAAAGGATTTGAACGAATTTTGAAACACCACTTGAAATCCCTTCCTGTTTTTCTTAACTATTTTATTATCTAGGTAAATCTCCCCCTCATAGGGAATAAGACCGAGTATAGCCTTAATAAAAGTAGACTTCCCGCTACCTGACTTTCCCATTAAACCATAGCATTTTAAACCAAGTTCAAGATTTATATTATCAAGCACAACCTTGTCTTTATATGCAACACTTAATTTATTTATACTCAAAGTTTTTTTATTATCCATTTTCCCACCTAAAACTCCGAAGCCTTTAAAAGCTCTTTTGTATAATCTTCTTTTGGATTATTATAAACCTCTTTTGCAGGTCCCTCTTCAATAATCTTTCCTTTTTTCATAATTAAAACCCTATCAGCTATAATTCTTGCTAAAGTTAAGTCATGACTTATAAATAAAACGGATATTCCATATTCATTCTTTAATCGTTGTATCAATGAAATAATCCTAAGACCCGTTTGACTATCCAAGGCAGTAGTTGGCTCATCACAAATCAAAAGCTTAGGACGTAACAACATAGCGGTTACAATGACAACACGTTGAAGCTCTCCTCCCGACAGTTCATAAGGGTATTTTTTTAAATATTCCAAAGACAAATCTACTTCTTCCATTAACTTCTTAATCCTCGGCCAATCTACATTTTTCTTTTGAATTTTATAGATATACTCCAATTGTTTTTCTATGGTCATTACTGGTACTAAGGCGTTGAAGGGGTTTTGATATATCATAGCAATCTTTTTTAACCTGATTTTTGCCATCTGGTTATCCTTTAAAAAAAGAAGATTCTTTCCTTCAAATATAATTTCCCCACTTTTATTTAAACTTTTGTCCAATAGACCCATAATAGCAGTTGCTGTAAGGGATTTTCCAGAACCAGATTCTCCAATAATTGAAATTACCTCATTATTATTGATTGCAAAATCAATACCATCTACAAGCACCTTATTTTTACTGCTTATCGTTAAATCTCTAACTTCCAGCATATTCTTCACCTAATCCTTGAATCGAAAAGACTAACAACACTACTAAAACACCTGCCGGAAGCCACATCCACCATTTGTCTTTAACATTTAATATATTTAACGCAACAGCCAAGATCGTACCTAGACTTGTCTGTGGTTCCTTTATGCCGAATCCTAAAAAAGATAGACTAGCTTCCATTAAAATCGCCTGTGCCATAGAGCTTGTAAATATGACCAATAGAGTATCTCTAATATTTGGAATGATATGTTTAAAAAGAATTACAGAACTTTTAATTCCATTTACCTTAAGCAATTGGATAAACTCCATGTCCTTTATAACCTTAATCTCATTTACCAAGAGTCTTGTTGCAGGAGCAAATGTGAAGACGACAATTACTAAGATGAGATTTCTAACGTTGGATCCTATAAAAGCCGCTATACATAAAGCCAGAACATAAAAGGGAAAACACATAAAAACATCTACTATTCTCATGATAAAATTTTCTATTCTTTTAGATCCTGACGCTAAAAAAGCGAGAGTCAAAGACAATAGCATTTTTAGAACTGTTGAAGTGAAAGATATTACAACAGATTTTCTCCCCCCGTGCATAAGTCTAACTAGAATATCTCTACCTAGTCCATCTGTTCCTAAAAGGTGGTCGCTTTCTGGAGGTCTTTGAATGCTTCCTAAATCAGTTTTAGCAGGGTCAACAGGATGAAAAATCGGTCCAACCCAAATAAATAACATTAAAATAGCCAAAATACTAATATACACTTTTTTCATTCCATCACCTCTAAACGTCTGTCAAGTCTTGAACTCAAAATATCTGCTATCAGATTGGAAATTAGAACCATTACTGAAATAATCATTATAATTCCAAGTATCAATGGATAGTCTCTTGCCATAACTGCATCATAATTCAACCTACCAATACCAGGCCAAACAAAAACAGTTTCCGTTATCAACATTCCAGAAATTATCCCCGGAACTTCCATAAGTACCATAATCAATAGTTTTGGAGCTATGTTTTTAAATCCAATTTTTTTATAAGCACGATATTCCGTCATTCCAAAACCCCTATAGGTTTTAATATAATCTTCATTTCTAACCCTTTTCATAAATCCTATAACATACCTTACTAGGGCGGAAAATTGAATGAAAGTTAATACGATAACCGGTAATACACCATGATATATCCTATTTAGCCAAATAGGCAATTTAGACCCCTGTGCTAATTCTCCAGTACCAGAAATCGGGAAAATTTTATTGTCAAAGGCAAGCCATTTTATTAAAATAATCGCTATAAGAAATGTAGGCATTGATATACCAACCATGGATATAACATCAACTAGTTTATAGATAAACCCTCCTTTAAACGCTACATATCTCCCAATTAACACCGATAGAATAACTGCAAATATCAATGAGGGTATTGTCAGCATTATAGTATTTGGTATTCTTTCAAGAATTACCTTAATGACCGGTCTATTATATTGAATAGAATTTCCAAAATCAAATCTGATAAAGGATAAAAACCACTTCCCAAATTTAACAGGAAGAGGATCATAGTAGCCTTTATTTCTCAACATATTTTCAATTTGTTCTGGACTCATTCCCTGCTTTATATAACTCGAGTAAGGGTTTCCTGGAATCATCTGCATAAGGACAAACATCAGCATTGAAATTCCAATAACCATAGCTACTATTATCCCTAACCTTTTAGTTATTTTTTTCATAATAATATTACCTTTCCGTTCCATCTATTTTAATATTTTTCTATTAACTCTTTGTTTTGTATTACTAGGTACAAGTAAATTTCACTATTTTATAAATAGGCCGACCCTATCGAGCCAGCCTATTAAAATTATTATTTTACTAATTCCCAGTTTTGTACATTGTAAAAATCCACGAAAGTATTAGGTTCATAGTTTTTTAACCCTGCATTGTAAGCTTTTACAATATCTGAAGCATATAGCGGAATCCATGGCAATTCTTTATTCAATATCTTACCAAAATCCTTAAGAGTATTAGCTCTTTCATCCACATTGATTTGTTGTCTATTTAAATCCATAAGCTTATCCGCTTCTTCATTTTTAAAAGCAGCTATATTCCATCCATAAACTCCTGGTTCGTCAGAAGCTTGAGTTGATCTCCAGTAAGGAGTTGGATCTGGATCAGCATCCAAAGTATTACCCATTAAATATAGTTCAAAGTCATGGTTACCAACAACTTTTTCCATTACCGCTTCAAACTCTCTAGGTTCTAAATTAACTTTTATACCTATATCTTTCAAATCATTTTGGATAATCGTTCCAGTTTGTTCTCTAATTTGATCACCAGTCGGAACGTCTAATGAAAGTTCTAAATCTTTTCCATCTTTATCTACATAACCACTATTGTCAGTATCTTCATAGCCCGCAGATTTTAAAAGTTCTTTAGCCTTTTCAACGTCCTTTTTATATTCAACTAAACCTTCCTTCGGATAGGACCAAAGAGTTGGTACCATAGGTGTATCTATAACTTCTCCATTACCTTCCAACAGTCCCTTAACTATAGCTTCTCTGTCTATTCCATAAGCAACAGCGGTTCTAACATTGATATCCTTTAATATATCATTTCTTAAATTAAATCCCATATACTGAATTTTCGAGTTAGGATATCTTTTAACCGTCACATTTTCATCCTTTAGTTTGGTTTCGTCATCTGCTTTAACTCCAGAAATATCAGCTAAGTCAACAGTTCCATTAATAAGTTCTGCTGTTACAGTATCTTCATTTACAACTTTAAAAGTAAATTTATTTAACTTTGGAGTTCCATCATAATAATCTTCATTTGCAATAAGCTTTACAAACTCTCCTTGTTTAAACTCTTCAAACTTATAAGGACCAGACCCTATAGGATTTGCCAATTCTTTTTCTGATTTCGCCCAATTAGCAAAATCTATCTTTTCCCATACATGTTTAGGAATTATTCCTAAAGTACCAATATTTATTAATACTGGAGAATAAGGCACATCAAAGGATATCTCAACAGTTTTTTCATCAGGAGTAGCAATTCCCGTCAAATCCTTTGCTTCACCCTTATTAAAAGCTTCAAATCCTGTAATTGATTCCACATAACTTGCTAAGTCACCTTCATAGTCTTTATTTGCTAAAGCTTCCAAAGTGAATTTAACATCAGCACTTGTAAGAGGTTGACCGTCATGAAACTTAAGCCCATCCTTTAAAGTAAAGGTAATTTTCTTTCCGTCTTCTGTCATTTCATACTTTTCCGCCATAGCAGGTTCAATTTCAATATTTGAATTTAATCTAAGTAATGAGTCATATACCAAAGAAACCACATTACCGTCATATTGAGTGTTAAAGAAAAGTGGATTAAAATTTCCTTCAGGTGATGAAGTAATACCATATATTAATTCATCCGTATCCTTTTTTTCCTTATTGTCACTTACCGATTCAGTACTTTCGGATTTACCTCCAGTAGCATCTCCACCATCTTTCTTCCCACATGCAGAAAGAGGCGCAACTACAAAAGCAAATACCAAAAACACGCTCAAAATTTTTTTCAATAAATTTTTTCCCATAAATTCCTCCTAATTTTATTTGATATCTTCTCCTATTTGAATGGTAATATCTTTAATCTTCCACTCAAAGGCACCTAAAAAATTGATATTTAAGTTCACAACTATTTCTTTTCCTCTATTTTCTAAAAGCACCTCTTTAGCTATATCTAGATTTATTTTATTGATTTCCTTATCATAAGAAGCATTAATACCTGGAAAATCCGCTTCTAGGTATTCTAAAAGATTTATCTCTTCTTCCATCATAAAAGCTTCTTCTAATCCCTTTTCAAGTTCATCAAAACCCTTATATGGATTTTCAAATGAAATAGGATTTTCACTATATTTTAATTTCTCATCAATCCTTACAGATTGACTTGAAAATCCTATACTTCCAAATCCTTCAAATTGTCTAGGAAGCCTTTCAGCTATAAATTTACCAAGCCCAGTGTAGTCATTAACTCTATTGCCTGTAAAGTCCAAATCCACAATATTTGGAAAGTCTTTGACAATAGAAATATCCTCAATCCTGTTGGCAGAAATATCTAAAAATTCTAACTTCTTTAAGTTCTTTAATGGTGAAATATCTGTAATCCCCTTAGATATAATCTTATTGTATTCGTCCCCTTCAACTGTAACATTGTAATGTAGATCTAAACCCGTAAGGTTTGTCAGCCCTTCCAAAGGTGTTACATCCTCAATCAAGTTATTGTAAAGCTTTAAAAATTCAAGATTTTTTAAATCTTTTAGAGGAGAAATATCAACAATTCTATTTCTTTGAATTTCTAAATATTTTAATTTTCTTAGACCTTTTAAAGGGTTGATGTCTGCTATTTCATTTTCATTAATTTTTAGTTTTTCAAGATTAATTGCATATTCTATCCCCTTTATGCTTTTTATTCCCCTTGAAACAGCAAATTTAAAATCCTTAGTTCCAGATAAATCCTTTGGGATACCTAAAATAGAATAATCAAATTTTTCACCGTAAGTTGGCTTTCCATCCTTATCCAGAAAAATAGAAATTTCCTTCAAACTTTCCATCTCTTCAACAGTGATAGGACTATTTTCCTTTCGATCCATGGATAGATTTTTGTTTAATACCTTTCTAAACAGTTCATCCTCAATGTCAATATATACTTTCTTTTGTGTTTTGTTTATAATTTCTCTTAATTTCTCTATAGCTTTATCTATATCTTCTTGCTTCTTTGCTTTCTTTAACGCATTTTCTGCTTGACTTATAGAATCTTCTAAAATCAATCTATCTTCCGGAGACATCTTAGATTTCACAAGCTCTTTTCCGATTTTTAATTCATTTATTAATTCATCTTTGTTAAGCTTTATTTTATTATCGCTTATTCTAGTTTCTTCGCTTTTATTTTCCTCATATAATAAGCCATCAATTTCTTTCAAAACGTCATTAGAAATAGAAGTTTTACCGCCTAAGAAAATTGCTTTTTCTATTTTACTTTCTTTAATATATTTTTTTACACCATTTGGAATGTGATCATTTTTAATTAAAATAATTGGAGCTTCTTCTGTCCTTGCAACAAGCGCTCCTGCTAAAGCATCAGGATAATCTTTCCCACTGGCAAAAACTACAGTATTAGAATCGAACAATTTAGCCAATTTTATAGAAGTTTCATATCTATCCTTTCCAGAAATTCTTTCCACATTCTCAAACCCAGGAAGGCTGGTCTTTCCACCAAATATCAATTCTGGACTATATTTTTTTAAATCAATGCCACAACCTTCATCATAAAGAATGACAGAACCTTCATCACAGATATATGGAGCCGCTACAAGAGCATCAGCAAAATTCCTACCAGATGCAAAAACAACCCTTCTAGACTTTGAATTTAATCCCTTCTTGTACTCAAAGACTTCAAGAGATGTTTCATACCTATCCTTTCCAGAAATTCGTTTTACAACTGCAACCTTTGACAGAGCCTCTTTTACATTCTCTGATATAGTAGTATCTCCTCCTATTAGAAGGATTTCGTTAGGTTTTACCCTCTTAATTTCTTCTATTACTTCCTTTGATACACTATTTTTTCTAGCTAAAAATATAGGGTATCCCCTTTCAGCAGAAAGTGCGGATGCAGAAATAGCATCGGGATAACTTTCACCTGACAAAACTATGACCTTATCAGAAGTTTTGACATATCGTCTGCTTATTTCCAATGCCGTTTCATATCTGTCCTTTCCATAAATTCTTTTACTTTCCTTTGCAAGATCTGTAGTCGGTAGAAGAACTACAAGAGCAATTGCCAAAAGAATTTTTAAATATTTCCTCATTAAATCACCGTCCTTGTTACCATTTTAACATTTAATACTTTATTAATCTACCCTGTTAATTATTTATATATGTAATTATCCTTAACCTAGAATTAACCTATTAGAAAAAGTGCTCGATTACAAACAAAAAAGGCATAATAAAAGGAAGCATTTCGCTTCCCTTTAACTATCCTTACTATTAAGAATTAAAAACTTCTCTATCTAATTCATTTTCACTTGCTGCAACAATAACCGCTGATGATCCTGCTGCTGTAACATTTGTTGCTGTTCTACCCATATCTGCAATCATTGAGATTGGACTCATAAGAACAACCATTTCTACTGGAAGTCCCATGGCTACGAAAACCGCTGTTGTTGTTATGGTAGCTGTTCCTGGAACTCCTACTGTTCCAAGGGAAACTGCCAATGCCACAATTATAAGCATTACATATTGACCTACTGTAAATTGTTGGCCCATTACATTAAGGGTTAATATAGCTGAAAGAACTGGCCAGAACCCTGCACAACCTGGCATTCCTACTGATGAACCTGTAGAAGCTACAAAGGTTGCAACCTTTTCTGAAACTCCCATCTTTTCTGTAAGGTTTTGAGTATTTGCTGGTATGGTACCAACTGAAGACTGTGTAGTAAATCCAATAAGTTGTACTGGGAAGTACTTCTTGAAGAATGTTATAGGATTTACTTTAGCAAATAGTGCAAGTAGTGCTCCTGTTGTAATATAAGAGTGGAATATTGAAGCCACATAAGTCAGTATCAACACTAACAATAGAGGTTTTATACTTGCCATGTCTGTTCTTGACACCGCATTTGCCATAAGTGCCAGTACTGCATATGGTGTAAAGTCTATAATCATACCAGTAAATCTAAATATTACTGCTGCAGCTGAGTTTATAAAGCTCATAAATGGTTTTGACTTTTCTCCTTCTCCTCTTTCTTCAAGTTGAAGAATTGCAAGTCCCAATAAAACTGCAAATATAATAGTTGGAATTACTTTCGCCTCTGCCATATTTCCAATTACATTGTCAGGGAAGAAGTTTACAAAGGCTTCAGTAAATGGTGGAACCTCTTTTACCTCTGCGTTTGCAGGTACAGTTAAAGAACTATTTGTACCAATTTTAAATAAAACTCCTAGAATAAGTCCTAAAATGGATCCTAGTACATTGTGCAAACTTAGGATTCCAATGGTCTTCGCTCCAATAGACCTCATCTTCTCAATACTCTCTAAAGATACCACAGTACTAACTATGGATGTGAATAATAGCGGTACTACTATCGCAAATAATAGATTTGCGTATATAGAACCGAAAACTGTAACATAATCTACATTGCCTTTAAAAGCAAGTCCCAGTCCTATACCAAGTAGGGCTGCAATAATCGTTCTAGCGCCGAAGTTTACTTTTTTCTTTGCCATGAAAAATAAAACGGCAAAAAGAACAAAAGCGGCAACTAAAGCCCAAATTTTCATTAAATAACACTCCTATCAATTAAATTTTTTGTACGTTTATTATACAACCGTATAATCTTCTCGGTCAAGTTTCCTACTAAATTAGTATGATATAATACAAATCTGATTATCACGAAACTATTTATTTTACCAAGAAAATCACGAACTATTATATACATACCCAATTTAAGAAAAACGAATTGAGCTGGAAATCATGTATGATTTCAGGATCAAATTCGTTTTTAACGTTTGTTTTTTAACATTTGTGCAAAGTTTCAAAAACTTTGAAAAATCCTTCTTCTAAAATTATATTCTTTTCTTAACCTAGGAAGGAATTGGGGAACCAGCAGGTTGGTGTTTGCCTACAGGCAATGTTATTCAAAATTTTATAAATTTTGATAAAATTTTAATTTAAGTTTTATTTTTTTCAAGATAAAGGGAAGGAATTGGGAACCAGTGGGTTGGAGTTCGCCCAACGGCGAGGTTTATATTCAAAGTTTGATAAACTTTGTGAAATCCTTCTTCTAGAAGAATATTCTTTTCTTAACCTAGGAGGGAATTGGGGAACCAGTAGGTTGGTGTTTGCCTACAGGCAATGTTATTCAAAATTTTATAAATTTTGATAAAATTTTAATTTAAGTTTTATTTTTTTCAAGATAAAGGGAAGGAATTGGGAACCTATTTGATGGTTCCCTTTCCCTTCCCTTTAAATCCCAACCCTTTGCCCCTCCATAAATTCAGGGACTAGCCGTCCCTGAACACCCTGCTAAAAAAGCAGTAGGAAAGCTGTTGGCTTTCCTATAACCTTTTATAATTGTATTTGGATTTTTTCAAATTCTCTGAAACTATAATTTTAAAGCTTAATATTCTTTTCTAACCTTAAAGAGGGAGGCATAATGGAGCTTGTTTTTTGCCTACCCAGCGAGGGGTTGGCGAAATTTGATAAATTTCGATAAATTCAATTTAAAAGTTTTATGTTCTTTTCAAAATAAAGGGAAGGGACTTGGGAACCAGTGGGTTGGAGTTCGCCCAACGGCGAGGTTTATATTCAAAGTTTGATAAACTTTGTGAAATCCTTCTTCTAGAAGAATATTCTTTTCTTAACCTAGGAGGGGACTAAGGAACGTTTCGTAATGTTTCCTAACGGCCTCCCTCTTTAAAATCTCCCTCCCCCTTACCCTTCCAACGATTTAGGGGCTTGCGCAGCCCCTAAATACCCCGCGGAACAAGAGGTAGGAAAGCTGTTGGCTTTCCTTCAAAACGCTCCGCAGTCGGGCACTCAACACCACAGAATTTTTATATTTTTCAGTAATGTTAGAGTAGATGGAGAAAATTATTTTTATTATTAAAAACTGAGTGCGGAATCAATTCTAACTCCAACCTTTAATTTCTCGCATCTCACCTCTCACCTCTCACTTCTCACTTCTCAATAACTGAGTGCGGGATCACTTCTTATTAAATCGGGCACTCAATCCACAATCATGTTAAAATCTGGTAGATAGAAATAAAACAGGAAAACTAATATATTTGTATTTGATATTGAGTGCAGGATCACTTCCCACTTCCCACTTCTCAATAATTGAGTGGTCGGTTGCAAGCAAAACTTTGAAAAAACCGAGCATCCCATATTTCTATGAGTGCTCGGTTTTTTACTATTTATTTCTCTTTGCGTCTAAATCTCTTTTTATCAGCTTATCTAATACCAATTCGTATCCTTCTGCTCCATAATTTAGACTACGGTTAACTCTACTGATAGTTGCTGTAGATGCTCCCGTTTCTTTTTCTATTTCATTGTATGTTTTTCTTATTTTAAGAAGTTTAGCAACTTCAAGCCTTTGAGTAATTGAATGAAGTTCTCTTACAGTACAGACATCTTCAAAGAATTTATAACATTGATCTCTGTCTTTTAACATCAATACTGCATCGAAAAAGTCATCTAATTGTTTACTCCTCAGTCTAGACTCATTATTCAACTACATCACTCCTTAGAATAGTCCAACAATTTCTCCAGATTCCAATACGTCTATATTGTTAGCAGCTGGAACCTTTGGAAGACCTGGCATTGTCATTATATCTCCTGTTAGAGCTACAACGAATCCAGCCCCTCTAGAAATTCTTAAATCCCTTACGGTGATTTTGAAACCATCAGGAGCACCTAATAGTTTAGGGTCATCTGAGAATGAATATTGGGTTTTAGCCATACATACTGGGTAGTTGTCCAATCCCAATTTAGAGATTTCAGCTAATTTCTTCTTAGCCTTAGTAGTAAATTCTACTCCGTCTCCTCTATAAACTTCAGTTACAATCTTTTCAATCTTTTCAGCTATATTCATATCTTCATCATATAGGTAGTGGAAGTCATTTTCGCTTTCATCGATCTTCTTAACAACAGCTTCAGCAAGTTCGATAGCTCCATCTCCACCCTTAGCCCATACTTCAGCTAAAATAGCTTCAGTTCCTGACTCTTCAGTTAACTTATCAAGTAGTTCCAATTCTGCTTCTGTATCAGTTGGGAAACGGTTGATAGCAACTAGACATGGAATACCAAATTTGTGCATGTTTTCGATATGTCTTCCAAGGTTTTCAAATCCCTTTTCCAATGCTTCAAGATTTTCTTCACCTAATTTATCTTTTTCTGCTCCCCCGTGATGTTTTAAAGCCCTTACAGTAGCTACGATTACAGTACAGTCAGGAGTAATTCCACCTAGACGACATTTGATGTCGAAGAATTTTTCAGCTCCTAAGTCTCCACCAAATCCTGCTTCAGTAATTGTGTAATCAGCAAGTTTCATAGCAAGTTTTGTTGCTACAACGGAGTTACAACCGTGTGCGATATTCGCAAAAGGTCCACCATGTAGTATAGCAGGTGTATTTTCCAAAGTTTGAACCAAGTTAGGATTTATAGCATCCTTCATAACTAAAGCAACAGCACCTTGTGCCTTGATATCTTTAGCATAAACAGGTTCTCCTTGGTAATTGTATGCAATTAGTATATTTCCAACTCTTTCCTTAAGGTCTTCTAAACTTGTGCTTAAGCAAAGAATGGCCATTATTTCAGATGCAACAGTTATATCAAAACCATCTTCTCTAGGAACCCCATTTGGTTTACCGCCAAGACCAACAACGATATTTCTTAAAGCTCTATCGTTCATGTCAAGAACTCTCTTCCAAAGGATTCTTCTTGGGTCAATTCCCAATGCATTTCCTTGTTGCATATGGTTGTCTAAAAGCGCTGAAATCAAGTTATTAGCAGTAGTTATAGCGTGGAAGTCACCAGTAAAGTGCATGTTGATGTCTTCCATAGGAACAACTTGTGCATGCCCACCACCTGCCGCACCACCTTTAATACCAAAGCTTGGTCCTAAAGAAGGCTCTCTAAGAGCAGAAATAGCAGACTTTCCAATCTTGTTAAGTCCCATAGACAAACCAACGTTCACAGTAGTCTTACCTTCTCCTGCAGGAGTAGGGTTAATCGCTGTTACCAAGATTAACTTTCCATCTTCCTTATCCTTATACTTGTCTAAAAGGCCTAGGTCTAACTTTGCCTTGTAGTTACCATAAAGATAAAGATCTTTTTCTTCAAGTCCTAAACGCTTACCAATCTCAACTATCGGTTCCATTTTGGCTTCTTGAGCTATTTGTACATCCGTTTTCATCAATAAATAACCTCCTATTTATACTAATCTTCTATTATAATATATCAACTTTTGCAAGTTAAAGCAATATATTTTTAAAACACTAAACGTTCGCCGATTGATATTTACCCCTAACTGGAAAACTTCAATCAAAATTTAACGAATTATTAAACCTTCCATAGATTTTTGTAAATTTCTGCTTTAAATCATTAAAATAGTTGGTTTAATATCCATAAACTTATTATACTTGAAAAGAGTCTTTTAAACAAATTTATCAAAGTGATTCCACTACTTTAAACGGTTAATTACAAAAAAACATATTAAGCACCCAAAAAACTTTGAGTGCTTAGGATAGTTATAAGTGAGCAAAATCCAACTTGCTACTTTTTATATTTCTTTGATTTGTACCTAAGTTCAGAATTTAGAATCTTCTTTCTAATCCTCAAACTCTTAGGAGTGACCTCCACCAACTCATCCTCTTCAATAAACTCTAGAAGTTCCTCCAAGCTCATAATCTTTGGCGGAGACAATCTAAGGGCTTCATCAGAAGCAGAAGATCTAATATTGGTTTGAGCTTTTCTCTTACATACATTTACTTCAATATCAAGTCCCTTAGGATTTGAGCCTACAACCATTCCCTCGTAGACCTCTTCTCCAGGTTTTACAAACAAAACGCCCCTTTCTTGAGCCGCATTAAGTCCATAGGCAGAAGTAGTTCCAGTTTCAAAACATATTAAGGAACCCGTTGGCCTTCCAGGAATGTCACCTTTCTTAGGAGCATATTCCTTTAATTCCGAGTTGATTACACCAGTTCCCTTGGTATCGGAGATAAACTCCTGTCTATAACCAATAAGTCCCCTGGTAGGAATTTCAAATATAAGTCTTGTGTAACCACCCTTTGAAGGTTTCATATCGATAAGCTCTCCCTTTCTCATTCCAAGCTTTTCAATGATGGAACCAACATACACCTCGTCGGCGTCAATGGTCACAGTTTCAATAGGTTCTAAAACCACACCGTTCTCTTCCTTGTATAGGACTTGAGGTTTTGAAACTTGAAACTCATAATTTTCTCTTCTCAAATTTTCTATCAATACAGAAAGATGAAGCTCTCCTCTACCACTTACTCTAAAGGCATCAGTAGAGTCCGTCTCTTCAACCCTTAAACTAACGTCTGTTTCAAGCTCCTTGAAAAGTCTTGTCCTAATCTGTCTACTAGTAACATATTTTCCTTCACGACCAGCAAAGGGGCTGTCATTTACAAGGAAGTTCATAGAAAGAGTAGGTTCAGAAATCTTTACAAAGGGAATTGCCTCGACATCGTCAATATCACAAATCGTATCACCTATACTAATCCCCTCAACACCAGTTACGGCAACTAGATTTCCGGCAGAAGAACTTTCCACCTCTACCCTGTTAAGACCTTGGAATTCATATATCTTGGTGATGGTCACCTTTTTATCTACAGACTTGTCATTGTAATTTACAATATGCACCTTGTCGTTGATATTAATAGTACCAGAGTCGATTTTTCCAATACCAATCCTACCAACATAGTCATTGTAATCCGTTGTAGAAATCAACAACTTAAAAGGCTTTTCGGCATCTCCCTTTGGTTCGGGAATGTAGTCTATAATCGTATCCAGTAGATAAGACATATCATTACTATGCTCCGCCTTATAGTCATCGGTAGCATAGCCCTGTCTTGCAGAAGCATATACAATAGGAGAATCCAAGTATTCCTCTCCAGCATTTAGCTGAATAAACAAATCCAATATCTCATCTACAACTTCATCTGGTCTAGCCTCAGCTCGGTCAATCTTATTAATACATATGATGGCAGGTAAGTTCAATTCAAAAGCCTTCTTCAAAACAAACTTAGTCTGTGGCATAGGCCCTTCAAAGGCATCCACAACTAGAACAACACCATCAGCCATATTTAAAACACGCTCAACCTCGCCACCGAAGTCAGCATGGCCCGGTGTATCGATGATATTTATCTTATATTCCTTATAATCGACAGCAGTATTTTTAGAAAGGATGGTAATTCCCCTTTCCTTTTCTATGTCGTTGTTGTCCATGATCCTATCTTGAACAGCTTGATTTTCTCTAAAAACACCACCAGTCTTTAACAACCCATCAACCAAAGTCGTCTTACCATGGTCGACATGGGCAATGATCGCAACATTTCTTATATTTTTTTTATTTGCCATTTAAAACACATCCTATCTTTATCCTTTGAAATTATATCATAAATCAAGCCTTCAAAAAATAATTGACTTCCCAGCATAGGCATTGTGTACAATAGGTTTACAAATAAATAGTTGTGGTAGCTACCAAACACTAAACATGTAGCTCCACAACTACCTCGTTTTTATTATAAGTAATCTTGTCAGCAATATGCTCTACAATAAATAGACCTCTACCGCTGGTCTTGTTAAAGTCTTGACGACTGTAGCAAGATTTCTTAAAGCCGCATCCTTCATCCTTTACCTTAACGATAATCTTCTCATCTCTCAAAGTGGCACAAAGGCGAATCAACTTCTCAAAATCCTCCAAGTTGCCATGGCGTACACCATTTACTACAAGTTCCGTCACTACCAGACGCAAATCGTATAGGGTTTTCTCATCGTCTAAATAATTTTTAACTTCTCCCATTAATCGCATGGTCATATCGTTGATATTCTCCATGCTTCCCTTTACAGTTTCATCGAATCTATACATTTTAACCACCTGTTCATTAAATACCCACAAACAATCAAAAATAACAAAAACATTCAATAATTTTTAATCTTTTATCCTATTAAAGCAATAAAACTATAAATACATCAAAATCGTGCAGATTTAGTCAGGGATAAATAAAAATATGCAAATTTTTAAAAAAACTGTTATAAAGGAAAATCGGTGGGTATAATAGTATAGAACGATAAAATATAGGGGGTGTCTTTAATGAAAAGATATGTATGTCAACCATGTGGTTATATTTACGATCCAGAAGAAGGAGACGTAGATAACGGAATAGAACCTGGAACAGCTTTTGAAGATCTTCCAGAAGATTGGGTTTGCCCAGTTTGCGGAGCTAGTAAAGATCAATTTGAACCAGAAGAATAAAAGCAAAACAACGAAGAGGGGTTAGCCCCTCTTTTTAAATTGGTTTTTTAATTTTTTATCTGTAACCTATCAACAACTTTCAACGCTAAAATAGTTGCCATAAGTCAAACAGAACATTTCATTGCATTACATTTTTCAAAAAATCACATTACAACTTTAAATACTTACAAATCTCTTCCTGTCCTCAATTAGAATACCGCAGAGTATTCCATTGTTGATTTTCTTCTTTATAGAGGTTTTATTCTCTAAAACCTTAATTTCTACACCATTTTTCAAGAACAGAGTTCCCTCACTACATTTTTGAATCTCGTCAATGTTCACAAAGGCCAAGGACCCGTCATTTTTGCAAAGGGGCTTACGAGTCTTTATGCCTATGTAAATATATTTTGGATTAAAAACGTAGGGCAAGGACTTGCGCATCATCAAAAATTTCTTGATAAGTTGATGCACCTGTTCCATGTCAACTAAATCCTCCTTGGCCATATTTTTCAATATGGTAGGGATTTTTCTAGTATCGTCAACAATTTTACCGTTCTTTAAGTACAGTCTTGTAATATCACCAACACCATCTGCATAGATCGGCTCCAAAGCGACAATATCTTCCTTATAGTACATAGCCATCCCTCCGTTAAGGAAAGTATAGCAGAACATATGTTCGTTGTCAATATTCCCAAACATTTACTTTAATTCAATGTACCAATCTCCCTTTCAACACTTTTTGAAACAGAACCCTCGCCCCCAACGATAATTACCTTTTTTATATTTTTGTTATTTCTAATGAAATTAGCCACAGAATTTGGCAACTTATCCCTTTGAGTAAGAAGTATTGCCCCATTGTTCAAAGCAGCAACAGGAGCAGAAGATAAGGCATCAGGATAGTTATTGCCATCTACCAAAATGATAGTATCTATGATCTTATTAAGCCTTAGAGAATAGGCCTTAGCCACCTCCACAGAAGTGTCAAACCTGCTTCTGCCAGAATAGCGAACCTTTTCGCTAAACCCCTTTGGAACAGAAGAACTTCCACCAAAGGCCATATAATATGGAATGTTGTTCATCTTTCCCTTAACATAGGGATATAGATAAGTAGTAGGAGTCATTTGCCCTACAAAAGGCGCAGCAGAAAGACTATCCGCATAACCAAATCCATCCACCACCGCAATCCTCTCCCCAGGAGTTATAAAATCGGCATATTTAAACCTCATCTTTCGTACCTTTATTGCGGTTTCAAGCCTATTATGTCCAAATACCCTCTCAACCTTATATCCTTTAGATGAAAGGTCCTTGTACACCTTTTCAGAAATAGTTGAATCTCCTCCAAGAAGAAAAACAATCTGACAATTAAGCCTTCCTAGCTCAGTAAGAACAGAAGAGGAAATGTCATTTTTCCCTGTCAATAAAATAGGCGCCTTTAACTGAGTTGCCAAAGTACCGCCGACAAGAGCATCGGCATAGCCCTCCCCAGAAGCTATAACAGCGTATTTAGAAGAAGAAAAGGTCTTTTGAGAAAACACAACCGCAGTCTCGTACCTGCTTCTTCCACTATATCTAATAATTTGCATCTTACGTTGGGCAAAGGATTTACTAGAAAAAGTAGATAAAAGCAAAACCAATGCCATAGTTAAAAATTTAAATTTATGTTTCATGTCACCCTCCTAGTAATATTATACTATGTTATTAGGATCAATCTATGGTTGTTGCTTGCCTAACGGCAAGGAGTTGGCGAAATTTGACAAATTTCCATCAATTTCAATTTATGAATTGTATTTTTTCAAAATAAAGGGAAGGAATTGGGAACCTATTTGATGGTTCCCTTTCCCTTCCCTTTAAATCCCATCCCTTTGCCCCTCCATAAATTCAGGGACTGGCCGTCCCTGAAAACCCTGCTAAAAAAGCAGTAGGAAAGCTGTGGGCTTTCCTTCAGAATACTCCGAAGTCGGGCACTCAGCTCCATATAACTTTTATTATTTTGCAGTAGAACAGACAAAGAATAGAAATAACTAATTACTCTATTTTTGACTGAGTGCGGGATCACATCCCACCTCTCACTTCCCACTTCTCAATACTTGAGTGCTCGGTTGCTTCGCAAAATTTCGAATAGAATAACCTTATAATAAGGTTATTTCATGTTTTGAATTACCACTGACAATTCTTTTATACTCTCGGAAAGTACTTCCAGCTTGCTTTCTATCCTCGTAATTAAAAACAAAGACAAGACAATTGGAAATCCAATGTTTGAGACATATTCTAATACTTCAGTCATAATTTCTCCTTTCTTTTGATCGTTTATTATAAAATCCGGCACAAAGTACATAAGTGCCGGATTCTATCAATCTACTAGAATATATTAAATTCCTTATAAGTTGTTTCGACAACTTTCGCCTCTACCGCTTGATTTAAAGGACCATTTTTACCAACTAACAGGTTATTGCCCAAAATAGATTCTACTGCTGATTTTACATCTTCGTCAGTAAGATCTTCCCTGATGTAGTCAAGTCTAACGATCCCTGAATCCTTAGCTTCATTTGAAAACTTCATAGATAAATACTTAGCCATTTTATTCACCTCCTTCTGTTGTTAAAGTTCGTTACGCCAATATACTTTCTACGATTTTAGTTGTTTCGCCGGAAGTTCCGTCGATTAAATCGTATAATTTTCCCGCAACTTCTACTAAACCATCTTCAGTTGCTTCTTGGGAAATGTTTTGGATAGTCTTTGACTTTTTAAGGATTTTTTCGCCATTATCCACGTCAAAGCTAAGCTTTAATTTTACGCTTTTAACCATTGCCATGTTTCTCACCTCCTACCTATATATTCCAGATATCAGAAAAATTACCATTGTCTACCAAATATTTTTTTAACTTTTCCAAAGCAGTCTTCTTCGTATTGAAGGCAGTCCTGTATTTTATGCCATATTTATCTGCAATTTCACCAATGGAAAGATCTTTCAAATAAAAATCTAAAAGTATATCTTTCTGCCTATTAGTTAAGCTCTCCAAGGAAGAGTGTAGATTTTTATAATCCAAAAGTTTGTTATAATCCCCTTGAATATCCTGCTCATCCTCCAACATATCCATTAAAGTTATGTCATTTTCTTCCCCAATTGGTCGATCCAAAGAAATTGGCTCCTCCACCTTATTCTTACCAAGATAAAAATAGTAAAGTCTGCTCTTTAAATAACCTCCAAAGGATGAATTCTTTGATCTTTCATAGTCCCTCAAAGCTTCACAAATCTCCAAAATCCCTTCATCATAAAGCTCATCAAAGTCATGGGGCTTGTTGTAGTACCTCTTAATAGAAGAAACCAAAAGAGGATGGTATTTTTCCACCAAAAGATGCACCTTTGACATATCCTTCTGCTCAATAACTCTCTCAATCTGCAATTCGTAACTATTCACAGTATTACCTTTCTTGCAGCTGCGTTAAATTCCCGGGTAACAGCAGAATAAGATGGATTGATGGATTTAAAAAATCCAGAATAACGGGAAATAAAGTGGAATGGCAAGGGTTGTGGTTGGAATATTGCGAAGCAACCGAGCACTCAATTATTGAGAAGTGGGAAGTGAGAGGTGGGATGTGAGAGAAAAATCCAACCCTTTTTTTATCGGGCACTCAGCTCCATATAACTTCTATTATTTTGCAGTAGAACAAACAAAGAATAGAAATAACTAACTAGTCTATTTTTGACTGAGTGCGGGAGCTCTCCATAAATTCAGGGACTAGCCGTCCCTGAAAACCCTGCTTGAAAAGATGTAGGAAAGCTGTTAGCTTTCCTTCAGAACACTCCGAAGTCGGGCATTCATGTATGATGCTAGATTTTTAGACAAAAAAATAGGGAGCATTTTGCTCCCTTAAATATCATTCTTCAAATCCACTACCATATTTAATTATATTTTCAAATTGATCATAGACTAA
This sequence comes from Lagierella sp., assembly GCF_029983815.1. Taxonomy (GTDB): domain Bacteria; phylum Bacillota; class Clostridia; order Tissierellales; family Peptoniphilaceae; genus Mediannikoviicoccus. Next base: position 13,434 of record NZ_JASBYU010000019.1, on the reverse strand, counting down.
GTCTAAATTCGTCTTTTTTTCAGAACTGAAAGGAATAATCAAGTCCCTGTCCTCAATATTTAAGACTTTTGCAATCTTCTTTACATGCTGAGGAAATTTTGATCTTGCAACCTTATCAGCCTTCCCGGCTATGACGAAACCGGTAAAACCTATTTCTTTTATCCAATTGTACATCTGAACATCCTGAGCCGACGGATCATGGCGAATGTCCACAATCAAAACCGTCTCATAAAGATTTTGTCTATTGTTTAAATAGGTTTCAATAATTGTTGCCCAGTTGTCTTTTTCCGACTTGGAAACCGCAGCATATCCATATCCTGGCAAGTCAACCAACCGAAAGGACTCATTCACATTGTAAAAGTTTACAGTACGAGTCTTGCCTGGTTTAGAACTGGTTCTAGCCAAGTTCTTTCGATTTAAAAACGCATTTATAAAACTTGACTTTCCAACATTAGAACGCCCTGCAAGGGCAATCTCAGGCAGGTTTTCGCTAGGATACTGACTTAAAGTAGCCGCTATCGTCTCAAGCCTTGAACTTTTAATCTTCATTAAAATTTATGAAGATTTACTCTTCATTAGCTCCTGGAGTAAATTTTCTCTTAGCCAACATTGCATCAAATTGGTAAAGACCTGCAACACTGTCCTTAATTCTTTCAAGTGTAGTAATATGATCATTAAAAGTAGCTTCTTCTTCAACTTGTTCAGTTAAGAACCAGTGAATTAAGATTTCAGTTTGATAGTCTCCAACTTCCTTAGCATCCTTCATCATTTCCATGAAGTTAGAAGTAACTTGTTTTTCGTGTTCTAAAGCTTCTTTGAAAACACTCATAATGGAATCATATTCAGCCTTTGGCTCTGGCACACCAGATAAAGTGATATCATAATCCATATCAAGTAGATACCCTTCTAATCTCTTAGCATGACTTAACTCTTCTAATGCCTGTTGAGTCATGAAATTTGCAATTCCATGCCAGTTTTCCTTCTCTGCCCAAAGCGCCATAGCTTTGTAAATATATGCAGATTCTATTTCAAAGTTATATTGTTTGTTTAATTTCTTAAATAATTTTTTGTTATCCATATTATCCCCCTTATTTTCAGTTTGTTATTATTCGGCAAGTGTCTTGCCTCCATAAAAACATATACCCAACAAAGGGGAAAATAAACAATATACTGAGAAGTAAGAAGTGAGATATGAGATGTGAGAGGAGGATATTTGAAATACGAAATGCAAAAGCACCCAACTACAATCGTTGAGCGCTTTTTGCCTTCTACTTCTATTTACTTATTTCTTTTAGTACTTTTTCACTTATCATACTTTTACCACCTATTGCTGTTACTTTTTCAATAGATGATTTTTCTACATATTCTTTAAGTGATTTTGGTACTTCTGTGGCTCTTGTCAACAGGATTGGCATGTTCATAGTACCTCCTACTGGTCCAATTACTAACGCGTCCATCCAGTTTTCTCCATTTGCCAAGAACACTTCTTTTGCCCCTGCAAAGCTATATTCTGCTATTGCAATTGCAGTTTCGTATCTTGTTTGTCCCTTTAGTCTATGTGAAACTGTTGGTAATTTAGCTTCTAGACTTTCTGCAACCACAGAACTTCCACCGGCAACTATCACATCTTTTATTCCAAGTTCATCTATAACATTGCCAATTGCTGCAGGTACAGCCTTTCCACTTACAAGAAGTATTGGAAGCCCTTCTTTTGCAGCCATAGGTCCAATGGTAAGTGCATCAACTGAAACTTCTCCACTGGCTATTATAGCTTTTCCCTTATTTCCAGCAAGTTCTACAACTTTTCTTGCAACTTGTGCAGATGTTTCATAACGGTTTTTACCATAAAGCCTTTCTACTCCATCCTTGTCAAATTGAGTAAGCTTGTCCTTCACATTTTCAGAGATTGATGAACCACCTCCAACTATGGTCACATTTCTTGCGCCAAGTCTTTGAATTTCATCAGCCACTCTGGAGTCAAGGTTATCAGCATAGGTTAACAGTATAGGTGCATTCAATAGTTTTGCCAATACAGATGCAGTCATGGCATCAGGGAAGTTCTTAGCATCCACAACTACTACATTATCAGCCTTGCCATAGTATTTCTTTGAAATTTCTATAGCAGTTGCAATCCTGTCCTTGCCATTAGTTCTATCTGTACTTATCTTGTTTACAGAAGGCTCTTCTGTAGGAACTGATGGCGTAGGTTTTGGAGTTGGTTTTGGTTCTTCAGGCTTTTTATCATCCACTATTTCAAACTTCTTCAACTCTGCCATAGCCTCTTTAAGTTGTTTTATCTTACCTTCTGCATAGATAGGAAGCGTCTCTTCAATTTCCTTCTTAGATGCATCAATTATACCTTGAAGCTTTTCAATAGCCTTTTTAGCTCCCTTTGAATCTTCAAATTTAGCTTCCTTTAAATATTCTTTAGCCTCTTCATAAAGCTTCTTAAATTCCTTGTAGATGTCGGTTTTGTCATTCTTTGTTACAACAAAAGTTCTATCGTATTTATCATATTTGTCAAGAACCTTAACATTGCCCTTTTCATCCAACTTAAACTCAATAGAATGAGGATCTGATTCATATTCAAATTGGGTCATCTTAGAAAGTGTTACAGAGTAGTCCTTTCCACCCTCTTGCCCTTCAACATTGAATACTACCTTACCATCTTTATCAGATTTTACCTTTTCTACAGTTGTAAATCTTGGAGCAAGCATCATAATGGAAAATTCCACTCCAGAAACAGGCTTACCTTCAGAGTCTACAACACTAAAGTCCACATCAAACTTTTCAAATACATCATTGTCAAGTTCTGTACCTTCAAATAGCAACAATGCTTCATCTACACTTTCAACAGCCTTATTGTCGATAGTAACCACATTACCCTTTTCGTCCGTTGTAAAAATATAGACGTCCTTCTTGAATTTTAAGACTTCATCATTTCTTGAAGTTCTAATTTCATATTTTGAATTAGGAGCAAAGTCCTTTAACTCAATTTCCCCATTATCGTCGGTATTAGGTCTTGAAGCTACACTTGGAATCTTGCCATCAAATTTATTTAAAGTCATGTTATAGCCTTTTAAAGCCTTACCATTTTTCAAAACTCTAACTGTCAACTTATCTAGAGAAATTTTCTCAATAGGATCTTCAGTTGGATCTTCATCATCCACTTTTTTAGATTTTATTGATAGCGTAGCTAAAATTTCGTCTTCTCCAACTACCTTTGGTCCGTCATTACCAGTCACAAATTGAACTGGGTCCATGGTCTTTTCATCGGATTTCAATGAAACTTCAAACTTATGATCAAGAGGTAGTTTTATCATAATCATAGAATCCTTTGAATCAACCTTATTCACATCTCCAGAATCCAAGTCTTTAAATTCAAAGCTTAGACTTTCTAATACAGGATTATTATCCTCCATTAGGATAAATGTAAACTCTTGTTCTACAGGTGTTTCAGGCTTTTCAGGAGCGTCACTTTCAAATACTATTGCAACCCTTTCAACATTTAAAGAGTCCAAAGTAAAGTAAACAAAATTCTTATTTTGAGTAAAGTCCAATTCCTCTAGCTTATTATCCTCTTTAACCCTGTAGATCTTTTCTACCTTCTTTTCAGTTTCAATATTTCTACTTACTTTAAATTCACCAGCAGCTAGCTTTGAAACTTCACATCTAAATGGATTTACAACCTTAAGTTCCAAAGTTTGAACATCTCTGTCCGCAAGTTCTTTGATGCCATCAACACTGAACTCTGTCTTTAGAAGCTTTAGATTCTTAAAGTTAAGTCCCTTAATCTTTGTCTTACCGGACTTACAAGCAATTGTCGTATCCTTAGTGTGATCTTGGTACTTGTCCAATAGTGTAAATGCTTGTACATAGTCACAACTACTATGGTCAAATGGGAATTTGCCATGATGGTCAACCCAATACCCACCGTCAGCATTCTGCTTATCTTTAATTACAAGAGGGAAAGAATCGAAACTGTACTTGTCAGAATCAACTTGAACCATATAGGTTACGTCTTCAAATAGATTTGCCTTAACTTGTCCGTTCTTGTCAGATGTAACTTCAATAGTTTCAAACTCGCTTATAAGCTTAAACTTAACATCAGGGATAGCCTTACCATCATAAATTGCCGGAATCTCAATAGGATGTTTGTAATTTATCTTATATCCATCCTTCTTATAGACTACAAGGCCATCAAAAACGCCATTTTTATAGTCATTTATAAATGAACCGTCTTCCAATTGTTTTATATACACATCTTCCATATGGTAAATGTCGTCCTTTAAAGTAAGGATGTATCTATTTCCCTTAACAACCTTTAGCTCAGGAAGATATTGAACACCATCTTCACCTTTAACGGATTTAATGTCTTCTAAGAACTCTTGATTTGTAGAGTCAAACAATGCAAAGTTTAGTGGCACATCTGTCTTTAACGGTGTGTCCTTACCTTCAGAAATGTAATCGAAAAGAGGAGTTTTCTTTATAGTTATTACCTCATCTCCAAATACACAAGTACCATCGCCACATCCACCGCCATCATCTTCTGGCATCTCGGTGTCTTCATAGGTTTTTCCAGGCTTTTGAATGTATAGAGCCTTTAACTTTCCATCCTCATTACCACGAGGTGTGTCTTCCTTATCCAATATCGGCCAATATAGACCATCACCTGGATACTTCATCATTTCAATATGAACATCCTTCATTTGATATTCATCAGTATCTAAAAGACTAATAGTATAGGACTCAAATAACTTGGCGTCAAAGGTCAGATACTCTCCATCAAAGGCTCTGATTTGACTTTCCTTAGTCCTGTCATTCACAATCTTAAACTTAAGCCCTTCAGGACCCACAGCCACACTTGAAGGATAGTCATTACCTTCAAATACATAGATCCTTATCATGTAATTTCCTTGATAAACATCAATTGACTCAAGTTTTTTATCATCTAATTTACGATATAGACCATCGTCTTTAAGTACAATCTTATAACCGTCCAGCTTATAAGAATATTCCACTTTTCTAATTATATTGATGGTGTAGTCGATGTCTTTATACAGTTCTAGCTCAAGTTTTCCATCTTTACTAGAAACAATTTGTTCCTCTCCACCACCATGTAGAGTAAAGTAAACTGAATCCTTAGTAACTTCTTCCCCGGTAGTCAAATCCTTTACAGGAATTGTTAACTTGGACTTTTCTCCACTTTCAGGCTTAGTTCCCTTTAAATCATCCCTTGAAATTATCTTTAATTCCTTTAACTCAACATCCTTTACTTCTTGATTAAATTCATCAAAAAGCATTGGCTTTCCATCTTCAGTTGCCTTTATCCACAGATAGTTAAAGTAATTTTTGCCGTCGGTCATAGTATGAGTTTCCCTATTATCAGCAATACCAATTTTCACCCTATGGCCAGCATAAACCTTAACACCCTTTAAAATTCCATTTTCAGGATTATAGTGAACCATATCCTTTATTTCAACATCCGCAGTATGGAATCTAAAATTATCTTCTACAGGAGTACCGTCCTTGAAGTAGCTCACCTTGATATCAGGAAGGGTTACAACCTTATCATGCTTAGTCTTAGGTTCTTCATCCTCAGGAACAGTAGGACTTGTGTCAACCTTTTTAAGCACTAGCTTGGTTATAATACAGTCATCAGCTTCGTTAAGATCGTTCTTATTGAACTTTCTAACCCTACCAAATTTAAATACAAAGCAATCTTTGTTTCTAAAATTGTCACTCATATTGAGGATTTCATAGCCTTCAGGAATCAATTTTATAATATCTTCTGAATCTATATTATAAACTTCAGTTAAATCCAAAACTCCATTTTCCCCATACACTGGATCCCAATTAACAAAATTTGAATATAGATCAAATTTTATTTTATCAGTGATTTTATTGCCTTTTTCATCCACCAAGTCAAGCTTATAATTTGGTTCAAGGCTCTTTAACTCAATCTTAGTTATTTCCTTTGTAAAATCCGGTGCCATAACAAGTGAAAATTTACCATTGCCATCAGCTGTAGGTTCTTGAATTGCAAAAAAATTAAACTCACCCAAAGTGTACTTAGTATTTTCCTTTAGAGTTAAAGAGTACTCCATTTCATCCTTTAACGGAAGACCAAGTTTTTTATCCTTTGAAGTAAGCACTACTTCCTTACCAGATTTCTTTTCCTTTAGAACAAATTCTAGACTGTCAGTTACTTTTGCATTATTGTAGAATATTGGAAGTTCTAAATCTATAGATTCTGTCTCCTTTTCTGGTACCTTTACCACAAGTTCAGTTATTACAACAGACAGATCATCTGCCCCAAACTTGGAAACTCCCTTTTCTTTAAAAACTATAGTATTTGAATGTGCTTGGTTGTCAGAAAGATTTAAAATTTCATACCCTTCTTCTTCAATGCTCAGCTTCCATAAATCTTCAGGATCATATTCAAAAAAGTCGTTAAAATCTACAAATCCATCCTTTGACTTAACAGACAATTTGTCAAAAAAACCTTCTCCAACAATAGTTATTTCATCCTTTATAGGATTTCCTTTTTCATCTACAATAGGTAGAACAAAAGGATCGTCTAGTGTTTCTTCAACACTTTCTTTTTCAACTACGTTAATATTATCTGGCGTTTCAGCCGCTCTTACTGGAACTGCGCCTACTAAGCATGGCAGGACCATTGCCAAACTTAGAATAAATGATAATATTCTTTTCTTCATTTCCCTTTCCTCCTTTAAATGTTTTGTCCCACATAAGGACTATCGTTATCATCTGGATTTTCAAAAAGTATTTGCCATAATATCTTCCCAAAAGCTATATACATTTGAATACATTAAGATGATTACCATTTTAGTATAGCATTAATCTTAATAATATACCAATAATTATTTAAATACAGATATTTTTATAATTATGACTGCTAAATCATGGTTTTAAAATGATATTTTGCTAAATTTAAAGGATATCATCCAAGAAATGGATGGATTTTAGGAAAGTTAATTGTAAAACTACCACCGAATTTGTCTTATTTGAATTAAAATCATATTCTTCTTATAATAAAGTTAAATAGGTAGGTGAAAAAATGAAAACACTGATATTAGCAGGCGCAGGCCATGGACATATCCAAATACTTTCGAAACTACAAAATATGAAACTAGAAAATTTAAAAGTTCTGGTAATAACAAACTTTGATAGACAGTTCTACTCTGGAATGTTACCCGGTTACATTAACGAAAGCTTTACCATTGAGGATGTTTCCTTTAAAGTAAAAGACTATTGTAAAAATGAAAACATAGAATTGATCTTTGATAAAATTATTGAAATTGATAGTAGGGAAAATAAGGTTAGAACATTAAAAGATGAATATCACTTCGACTACCTTTGTATGAACCTTGGTTCCGCCTCCATAGAACATTTTGGCCCACCAACAAAGGACCTTCACTATGTGAAGCCAATTTATGGATTCAAAGAATTAAAGGACATTGGCGATGGTATAAAGGACTTAATGATTGTAGGAGGAGGAGCATCGGGGATAGAAATAGCACTAGCTTATAGAAGTAAATATAATAACTTGAACATTACATTGGTAGATAAAAATAAAGAGTTACTTTTAAAATTTAACAAGAGGTCGAGAAAAATCGCAAGTAAATTGCTTGAAAAAAGAAAGATAAAGACAGTTTTAAATACCAAGATAACAAATATTAAAGAAAACACCGCCCACTTTGAAGGAGGGAAAATCCACTTTGATAAGGCATTGGTCAGTACAGGAGTTACAGGAGTCAATGTGAAGTATAGCGGACTAGAAGTAGACGAAAACAACTTTGTAAAAGTAGATGGCAAACTATTTGCATCGGAGAACATCCTTGCAATGGGCGATATGGTATGTCTAAAAGACTTCCCCCACACCCCAAAAGCAGGCGTATTTGCCATTAGAATGACTCCCATCCTAGTTAACAATGTATTTAGTCTTATAGAAGGAAAAAACGACTACAAGACCTATATTCCCCAAGAAACATACCTACAGATAATAAACACCTCGGACAATAAAGCAATTATGTCATATGGCCCATTTGCCATGCACAATAGATTTGCACTGAAATTTAAAAATAAAATCGACACGAATTATATGAAAGGGGAAGTGCTAAAATTTGTATAGTAAAGGGTAAGAGGTAGGAAAGTCGCCCGCTTTCCTATAACCTTTTAAAATAAAGGGAAGGGACTTGGGAACCAGTAGGTTGGAGTTCGCCTACCAGCGAGGTTTATATCCAAAGTTAAAAACTTTGAGAAATTACTCTTATAGAAATATGTTTTTCCTAACCTTAAAGAGGGAGGCATAATGGAGCTTGTTTTTTGCCTAACCGGCAAGGGGTTGGCGAAATTTGATAAATTTCATAAATTACAATTTAAGTTTTGTATTCTTTTTCAAAATAAAGGGAAGGGACTTGGGAACCTATTTGATGGTTCCCTTTCCCTTCCCTTTAAATCCCAACCCTTTGCCCCTCCATAAATTCAGGGACTAGCCGTCCCTGAACACCCTGCTTTAAAAGATGTAGGAAAGCTGTTGGCTTTCCTTCAGAACACTCCGAAGTCGGGCACTCAGCTCCATATAACTTCTATTATTTTGCAGTAGAACAGACAAAGAATAGAAATAACTAACTACTCTATTTTTGACTGAGTGCGGGAAACCTCCAACGATTTAGGGATGCCTGTCGAGCACTCATGTTTGAGTGCTTGAAAACACCCCGCGGAATAAGGGGTAGGAATGCAATTCCCGAATAAAAAAAGAACCAAGCACCCGTTTTCGAGTACTTGGTCTATTTTTATTTAACCGATTATTTACCAGCTAAAATTTCTTCTAATTGTTTTTTGATACCTTCAGAAACTGAAGCTGCACCACCAACTAGAGTGATTTCAGTCATATTGTTAGTTCTTAGGTATTCAGCTAAATCTTTACCAAGAACAGTCTTAGATTCTGTTAAAAGAATTGGAGCTTTAAGCTTCCAAGCTAATTGTCCTGCTGATAAAGCGTCAGCAAATGAATCTTTAGATTTTGTACCATCAACAATTATTGCTTGACCAGCGTTCATAAAGTATTCGTCAGCTACTGCCATAGCAGTTAATTGTCTATTTTGTCCCTTTAATCTTTGAACGTTTGAGATAGTAATTCTTGAGTAAACATCGTCTGAAACTGTTCCAGCTCCACCTACTACAGTTACTTCTTGAACGTTATATTTATCATTTTCAATAGCTTCTCTTACAACTGTTGGTAATTGATCTTTTTGAGTTAAAAGAATAGGTCTTGCATACATAGCTGCTGGAACTGAAGCAACTAATGCGTCAGCAAAGTCTTCTCCAGAAGCTAGGAATATTTTGCTAGTATTCCCTTCTTTTATTTCTCCACCTTTTACAAAGTGTTGAAGTACCTTTACAGAAGTTTCATATCTGTTAGCACCTGAAATTCTTTCAATAGTTAATCCCAATTCTTCAAGTTCACCTTGAACAGCACCAGAGATAACACTGTCTCCACCAACGATAGTTACGTGTTTAGCTTTAACATCTTTTAGATATTGTTTTACAGCTGGGTCTAATTTATCTTTACCATTTAGTACTAATGGTTGATCTTTTAGACCAACTAGTCCGTTAGCAACTAATGCGTCTGCATAAACATCTCCAGAAGCTAATAGAACATTTTCTTGGTCTCCTTTAAAAGCTTTTTTAGCAACATTTACAGAAGTTTCATATCTATTATCGCCTTTAACTCTATGAGTATAGATTCCACCTTCTGGAAGAAGAGTGAAAGTTATGTGCATTACGCCATTGTCATCAGTTTTTATCGTGCTTAAAGAAGCAGTTCTTGGAACTCTATAACCATCAGCTTTAACAACTGCTACTCTATTAAATAGAAGGATATTTGTCCAGTATCCTGTAGCTTTATCTTCGCTGTTAAGTGAAGAATCAAGAACTCTAACTACTCTAGAGATTTCTGGGTTTGTAAATACTGCTTTACCTTCAGCATCAGTAGTTTTAGTATCTAAAACTTTTCCATATTCTTCTGCTCCATGATACTTAGTAGTATTAGCTTGAAGTTCTACAGTTGCACCTTTAATAGGTTTTAGAGCTTCTTCCCCATCAATGTCAACCATTCTGTCATTACCTTCAACAGTTACAACTAGTTTAGTAACAACAGGAACTGGTCTTAAATATACTAAAGAATCTTTTGAGTTTTCATGGATATCAGCAACAGCCACTAGTTCTCCATTAAGAACGAATCCAACTACAGTTGTTCCGTCAATGTCATAACCAGCTTTAGTAGCTAAATCTGCTAAATCAGCAGTTGAAAATCCTTTTTCACCAAATTCATCAGTTGTGTAAGTGTCTAGTAGACCTTCTTTGTCATATACATAAGAACCATTTTTGTCTGATATATAAGCAGTTTGATCATCATTAACTTTAACTTTGTAAATTCCAAATTTTACATTTGGTGCAGTCTTAGCATTTTCATCTAAGGAAATTACTGTAAAGTCAGAACCAGCTTTAGGTTCAACATAAAGATCAAAATGATAATCTTCTTTTAGATTAACAAATTTCTTGTCTGCATCAGTAGTTAATACATATTTCCAAGTTGTTCCTGGAGCAACTAATTCAGCATCTCTAAAATCTGCATCGTTAGTATCTGGTGATAATCCACCAACTACTATAAAGTATTCTGCATTTGGAAGAATATCATCTTTTTTAACTTCAAAGAATCCTTTACCGTTTTCAGTAGTAGCGTCAGCTACCTTAGTGAAATCTCTACCATCTTTACCAGTTTTTGCAACATAAAGAGTTGCATCTTGAGTTACACCATCAAATTTACCATTTTTGCTTGCTGAAAAGTTAATCTTTACAGTTGTTTCTTTTTCTGGTTCCCCGATAGGGCCTTCAGTTTCTGCAGCGAATGCTGAAACAACAGTCGTAAATACCATAACTAAAGCTAGCATTAAAGATAAAATCTTATTGCTTTTTTTCATGATATAAAATCATCCTCCTAAAAAATTTTTGTCCTACTTCTATGAACCTTAAAGTTTGGACGGGTTATTAAACTTTTTTGCACCCATCGAGGGGCATACAATGTTACAGTAGCACCTTCGATGTACTACGTAGTTTAAAAGCATTGTAACCTGTGCTTACCTCTCGGTTTTAGAAGTGGAGTTTTGCCAAAAACTAGGCAATTATAATAATAGCAACTTTCGTCGCCTATTACCCAAATTCATTAACCCTCTGAGCTGTTCAGTTGTACTTTTCCAAGCTAGAGTGTTTAAAAACATTATAACAGAAATTTGTAATTTTTCAAATTTTACTCTGTTTATTTTTTTAATTTATTGACTAATTAATATTAAATACGATTTGTACTTAACTTTTCAATAAAAGGATGGTTTGTCTTTTCAAAGTCCCTGATTATATTGTACCTTATATTTGTGAAATTCAAACAAAATAGTTGGTTTTCCTGTAATTTTCCTTAAAATATTTTCAATATTGTAATAATTCGAGCCTAATATGTTAAAAATGATTCAAATTCCAGGAAATGTTATTGTCGTTTTCCTTATTAAGGTATAAGCTTTTATTGATTTGCTTGATACTATATTACTATAACGAATTGAAATTTTAAAGAGTTTTTTTCCCTTTTTCCCACTCAATTGTTACAAAATTCTTACAATGTCTATTTTACACCAATTGTAACTATTTTGTAACTACTTTTTCGCTTTTCTGTGGTAGTATATAGACAGTAGATGATAGGTCTATTTTTTGTTCATCCTCCCAAATTATGAACCAACGGCCTATTGTTAATATAAAACCCGACTAACCATCGGGTTTTTATTTTTTTCGGGCCTTTCATTCCCGTAACCCTTGTTAATAATAGGTAAGAAAGCGGACGCTTTGCTATAAGAGTTAAGTAGTGTTATTCGAAATTTTATAAATTTCGATAAATTTTGCTTGCAATCGAGCACCCATGTTTGAATACTTGGTAATTCAAGTTTTTATTTTCTTTCTATAACCTAGGAGGGGACTTAGGAACGTTTCGTATGTTCCTATCGTCCCCTCCTAGAACCACCCCTTCTTAACCTCCAACGATTTAGGGGCTAACGCCGCCCCTAAATACCCCGCGGAATAAGAGGTAGGAAAGCTGTTGGCTTTCCTATAACCTTTTAATAGTATTATTCAAAGTATTATTCAAAATTTAGCAAACTTTGGAAAACTAAATTTAAAAGTTTTATGTTCTTTTCAAAATAAAGGGAAGGGACTTGGGAACCTATTTGATGGTTCCCTTTCCCTTCCCTTTAAATCCCAACCCTTTGCCCCTCCATAAATTCAGGGACTGGCCGTCCCTGAACACCCTGCTTTAAATAGGGAAAGAAATCCTTCAGATTTCTTTCCAGTTTTTTAATTCGTATTTTGAATTTATATTGACTAAGCTTTATCAAAATTTTTAAATAGGTTATCGACCTATACGTTTTTAAAGGAAAGCCCACAGCTTTCCTACTCATTTTACAGCTAGGGCCTTTGGGATTGCAACTCCCAAAAGCGTTTAGGGGTGTAGAAGGGGTGGGTTTTAGGGAGGGGATGTGAGGGGGAGTCGCAACCCCCTTAATCTCCTCCCTAGAATTAGAAAAGAAAATGATTCTTTAAGAATAATTTCTCAAAGTTTTGCTTGCAACCGAGCACTCATGTTTGAGTGCTTGGTAAACTTTGAATAATAGATCAAAGCAAGGGTGTGGGAATGCAGTTCCCACCTACTCCTTTAACCCTATATCCGTTTCTACGTTATAGTAAATGTCCCAGATATGTTCTTGTTTTGATGCAAATAGTCCATGGAAGACATATTTTTCTTCTTCGTTTTGGTAAAGTGACCAGGACAGAAAGTGCAGGTCGTCTTCTCCTGGGTACTTCTTTTCAAAGTCTACTATCGCCCTATCAAAAATCTTGTCCATATCCTTCAAGATCTTCTCTGTAAGGGGCTTGCCACCTTCTGTTAGCCTCATGTATTTTCTGTCTGTTATGACGCCATTTTTCGCTTTGGCGGTGGATCCCTGTGCTGACTTATGTTCTAGTTCATGGATATGGCTTGTGTCTTTATAGGTATAGTGGATGGAATCTAGTGGCAGGGTGTAGTCCTGGGTATAGTCCTTTACTACATCTTTTGTGTACTTTTTCATCTTTTCCAATGTTGGGTTCCCAATTTTTTCTTCTGAATCGCTGACTTCTTCTGTTGTTGTCTCTTTGATTTCGTCAACGGGTCTATCTGATGATTCTTTGTTTAGGTCTACTCCACCACAGCCTGCTAAAAAGATAAGTGATAATATAATTATAAATATTTTTTTCATAATTCCACCTCTAAAACCGATAAAGTCCATATAATTGTGTAAAAAGAATAGGTCATTTGAAACCGAAACTGGT
>NZ_JASBYU010000018.1 GCF_029983815.1 Lagierella sp. | reverse complement strand
TTTTTCAATGCGTTTAAAGGTTTTGGTATGTATTCAACTGTCAAACTCCCGTGAAGTTTATAAAACTTCGTCTAACAACTTCTAGTAGGCAAAAAAGTTTTCTGGAAGTTTTGCAAGCAAAAAACTTCCCCATTTCTCTAATAACATTGCAAAATCTTCCATTTATGGATAAACTTATTATAGATTAGTAATAGAAGGAGAGAATATGAAAGAGGTACGTTTGCGTTTTGCTCCAAGTCCTACTGGCTACTTACACATTGGTGGACTTAGAACTGCATTATTTAATTATTTATATGCTCGTGGACAAAAGGGCAAGTTTATTTTAAGAATTGAAGATACTGATAGAACCCGTTATGTTGAAGGTGCCATTGAAAATTTACTTAAGGAACTGTCTTGGGCTGGCATTGAAATTGACGAGGGCGTTACTTTAGATGAAGATGGTAATGTAACAAATATTGGAGATTGTGCTCCTTATATCCAGTCTGAAAGGGTTGAGGCAGGCATCTACAATAAGTATGTGGATAAACTAATTGAAGAGGGAAAGGCATACTACTGTTTTTGTACCAAGGAACGTTTGGATCAGATTAGGGAACAACAAAAAGCTGACGGTATGATTCCAAGGTATGATGGATTTTGTAGAGGTGTTTCCTTAGAGGAAGCAAAAGAGAGGATTGCTGCAGGGGAAAAGCATGTTGTAAGAATGAAGCTACCTGCAAACCAGAATATCTCATTTAACGATGCCATCAAAGGAAAAATCACAATTAACACAAATGACATGGACGATCAAGTCCTAATAAAATCCGATGGTTTCCCTACTTATCATTTTGCGGTTGTAGTGGATGACCACGAAATGGGAATTACCCATGTTGTTAGGGGCGACGAATGGTTGCCTTCAACGCCAAAACATGTTTTCCTATATGAGGCATTGGGATGGGAAGCTCCAGAATATGTTCATTTACCAACTGTTTTAAACAAGTCTGGTAAGAAGCTTTCCAAGAGAAATGACGATGTGTCCGTTGAGGACTTTAGAGAGATGGGTTATTTGCCACAGGGTCTTGTAAACTATCTTGCGTTAGTTGGATGGTCTCCAGAGACAAATAACGAAATACTGTCCATGGATGAGCTGATTGACCAATTTACATTCAAAAGGGTTTCAAAATCCGGTGGTGTCTTTGATAAGGAAAAACTTGATTGGGTAAATGGACATTATATAAGGGACATGGAAGTTTCTGAACTTGCAGATAGAATCAAACCATACATGGTTGAAGCAGGCCAAGTTGATGAGGACATCTCCAAGGAAAAACTTGAACTGATAGCTTCTACCTTCCAAGAGTCCATTTCAAAATTATCCGACATAGTGGAGCAATCTGCTTTTCTATTTAAGGACAAGATTGAAATTGTAGAAGAAGATGCCAAGGAAATGGCTTCTGGAGAACAGGTTCCAAGTCTTGTAGAGGCATTTAAGTCTGAGCTTTCACAAGTTGATGAAGTGGATGAAGAATTTGCAAAGACTGTGATGAAAAAGATTCAAAAGGCTACTGGCGTAAAGGGTAAAAATCTATATATGCCTGTTAGAGCCGTTCTCACTGGAAATGTTCATGGACCCGAGTTGGTAAATATCATAATGATACTTGGTAAAGAGGGTCTAATGAAGAGACTGGAAGATTTTAACCAAGGGGCATAGTATGAAAAAAAGAGTTGTTACAGGACTATTGTTGATTTTATTTGTTACTGCTTTTTTTGCTGCCGTATATGTCCTATTCAATAAATATAATGAAACCTATGGCTACGATCAAATTTCCAATGGTCGCGTTGATAGGATAAACTACAAGGACCCTAAGGTAAAGGAAGAACAGGATATCCTATTCTTTGCAGCTGAAGACAATAAGGACAAAGAGTCCCTTAAGATTATGGTTTTCGAGAAGGACTTTCTCTTTAAATCCAGGTATAGAAAGAGATATGAAGAGGTAAAGTCTCAAAGTCTAAACAGCATTTACTATGGAACTGATAAGGATGGATATATTGTAATCTTTGGCAAAAACACTAAAGATTCCCCTATAAACTCCTTTGAAGTAATCTCTTCTGAATCAAAGAGCTTTGATGTAAAGGAAGAGGGAACAATTTTGGAGATAATGAAGGGTAAGGCTAAGGATATAAAGGACTTAAGAATTGAATACGATCAAGAACAATCAGAGATTTAAGATCTGATTGATAACAAGAAAAAACTACTTAGGGGTTTTTAGAGAGAAACAGTCTGGTGAAATGTTTTAACCCTAGTAGGCCTATGCGCTTGTTATAATGGATTTAATACATTCCGGTGGCACCGTTAAAACCCTTAAGTGGATTTTATCAATTAGAGTGGAACCGCGGATTATTCGTCTCTTGCATGTGCAGGAGACTTTTATTTTATAGACAAGAATTTTAGAATTACCATGTTTACAAGGAGGATTGTATGAAAGTATATAATACCATGACTAGAAAAAAAGAAGAGTTCGTTCCTATAGAAGAAAACAAAGTTGGTATCTATGTTTGTGGACCTACAGTATATAACTATATTCACGTTGGTAACGCAAGACCAATGGTGGTTTTTGATACCTTAAGAAGATATTTTCAATACAAGGGATACGAAGTAAAATATGTAAGCAATTTTACAGACATTGACGATAAGATTATTGAAAAGGCAAAACAAGAAAAGGTGGATTATACAGAGATAACAAAAAAATACATCCAGGCCTATCTGGACAACTCCAGAGACTTAAACTTCAACGAAGATGCAACGATTCACCCAAGAGCCACAGAATATATAGGCAAGATGATAGAGTTTGTTAAGGGCCTGGAAGATAAAGACATAGCTTACAATGTAGATGGAGATGTATATTTTGATATTACAAAGGCCAAGGACTATGGAAAGCTATCAAAGAAAAATATAGAAGAATTACAGGCTGGAAAGAGAATAGAAGTCTCCTCTGAAAAGAGAAACGCCATGGACTTTGCCCTTTGGAAGAGGAGAAAAGAAGAATCAGAGCCGGCATGGGAGTCACCATGGGGCATGGGCAGACCGGGCTGGCATCTAGAATGTTCTGTTATGGCAGGCTCCATCCTAGGGGACACCATAGACATTCATGCAGGAGGAGAAGACCTACAATTTCCTCACCATGAAAATGAAATAGCCCAATCCGAGTCCCTTCATGACAAGAACTTTGCAAATTATTGGATGCACAATTCCATGATAACTGTGGACAACGAGAAGATGAGTAAGTCAAAGGGCAATTTCTTTTTACTAAATGATATTGGCAAGTCCTATGACTTGGAAGTTGTAAGGTTTTGGCTTCTATCCGTCCACTATAGAAAGCCTATAAACTTCAGTAAAGACGTGATGGAAGCGACAAAAAACGGACTTGAAAGACTTTATAACGGAAAGAAGAGAATTGAAAACTTACTTGAAAATGCAAAGGAAAAAGACGCTTCGGAAGAGCTATTAAAGGAAGTAGATAGTATAGTGGAAAGCTTTGAAGAAGCCATGGATGACGATTTAAACACTGCAGATGGTGTAACTTCTATCTACGACTTGGTTAAATTTGCTAATACCAATTTAAACGAAGACTCTTCAAAAGAGCTTGTTCAAAAGACTTTAGATTCCCTAAATGCCTTGGCGGAAGTTTTAGGAATTTTGACAAAGAAGGAAGAGAAGGAAAATCTAGATGAGTTTGTGGAGAAGATGATTGAAGAAAGAACTAGGGCAAGGTCTGAAAAGGACTTTAAAAAAGCCGATGAAATCAGGGACAAACTCGCTGAAATGGGTATAAAATTAAAGGATACCAGGGACGGAGTGACCTGGGAAATCATTAAATAAGAGGTGGAAAATGAGCAGAGCTGATGAAATTTTTATAGATATGTGTAAGGATATTCTTGAAAGTGGATACTCTTCTGAAGGTCAAAAAGTTAGGCCTGTATGGGCTGATGGAACACCTGCTCATACGATTAAAAAGTTTGGCGTTGTAAATAGATACGACCTTTCCAAAGAATTTCCCATATTGACCCTAAGGCCAACGCCTCTTAAACTTGCAGTGGATGAACTCTTGTGGATTTGGCAAAAGAAATCCAATAGGGTTTCTGAACTCAAGTCCTCTATTTGGAATAGTTGGACTGACGAAGAGGGTACTATAGGGAAGGCCTACGGCTATCAGCTGGGAATAAAACATAAATACAGAGAAGGGGAGTTCGACCAGGTGGATAGGGTTCTATTTGACTTAAAAAACAACCCCTATTCCAGAAGGATTATGACCAATATATATAACTTTGAGGACCTTCATGAAATGCAGCTTTACCCATGCGCATATTCCATGACTTTCAATGTTACAGGAAATAGATTAAATGGAATTTTAAATCAACGATCCCAGGATATTCTAGCTGCAAATAACTGGAATGTGGTTCAATATTCTATTTTGATGCATATGTTTGCGCAAGTGTCTAACCTGGAAGTAGGAGAGTTGGTCCATGTAATTTCCGACGCCCATATCTACGATAGGCATATACCGATAATTAAAGAATTGATAGAAAGAAAGGCCTATGAAGCGCCAAAACTTATAATAAATAAGGATATAAAGGACTTTTATGATTTTACAGTAGATGACTTTTCCCTAGAAGGATATGAAGCTGGGGAACAGATAAAGGATATTCCAGTAGCTATATAGTATAGGGTTTTTAATAAGGATAGAGGTTTCATTGATTAAGAGTGCAGTTAAGGAGTAAAAGATGAAAGCGATAGTTGCAGTGGATAAAAACTGGGGAATTGGGAAAGACAACGAAATGCTTATCTCCATCCCCGACGATATGAAATTTTTTGTGGATCAAACCAAGGGGAAAGTTGTCCTCATGGGTAGGAACACCTTGGAGTCCCTTCCTGGGGGAAGGCCATTAAAACATAGGAAAAATATTGTGGTTTCAAAGTCCATGGAGGAAAGGGACAATGTGGTTGTAGTTAGAAGTGTGGAAGAAGCCCTTGAAGAGGTTTCTAAGTATCCTCCTGACGAAATTATGATAATTGGGGGAGACTCGGTATATAGACAGTTTCTAGACTATTGTGAAGAATGTATTGTCACAAAGATAGATAAGGAATTTCCGGGAGTTCAAGCTTTCTTTCCAAACCTAGATGAAAAAAAGGATTGGAAGCTTTGTAACGAAACCGAAAAATGCTCCTGGGAAGGCATAGAATATAGTTTTAACTGGTACAAAAACCTAAAGGTAAAAGAGGTGTAGACATGGATAAGAGATTATATAAGGTTAGAGAGGGCAAGATGGTGGCAGGAGTTTGCCTAGGTCTTTCTGAATACTTTGACATTGACGTTTCAATTGTAAGACTTGCAACTGCCCTACTAAGTCTATTTTATTTCACAGGACTTGTTATGTATATAATTGCGGCGATAATCCTGCCATGGAAAGAGGATATCTATGGAGAAAAGGATAACTTTAAGGACAATAGCTTCTCACAAAGACAGAAGGAAGAGGATGAGGATATAACCATAGAATAATGTGGTTGAATTTTAATATTGGACAATAAAAAAACTATCCTATTACGATAACCAAATAATAGGATAGTTTATAAAGTTATAGCCGATTTAAAAGTTGGGCTAAAATACTACATCCAAAATATTGGATGTATGGGGTTTGAATGATTTATGTAGCACACCCGGCTTTGACTAATCACCTCTTAACGTTACCTATGCAGTTAGCTCGAAGTAGGCACCCTCACGGCACACAGAAATGACTACTTATGGCTGCTTCGTTCCCGATCTGACCAGGTTCATAGGTTCCTGTTGCGTAAGACCCGCTTGTCAACACCACTTACATAGGGCAGACTTAAATTGTAAGAAGCCGAGGCCGGGAATTCAACCCTGCTGTAGCGATTGCAGGTTCAGGGCATCGCTAGTTCCCCGTCTAGTGCTTGGCGGAGAATGAGGGATTTGAACCCTCGAGACGCTCATCACGCCTACACGATTTCCAATCGTGCTCCTTCAGCCGCTCGGACAATTCTCCAAGTACAGATGTTAATTATATTAGATTTTAAAAGAAAAGTCAAATAAAAGTTAAAGGACTTTTACTTGCTTTTCATAATCTTTGGAACTAGGTCCATAATGTTGTAAAGCTCTACCAATAAATTGGCGGATTCTTCTTCATTCCTATTTTCTAACACATCATCATAGTCCCTTTTCTTATATCTTTTATCATAGTAGTTCTCACATAGTAGTCTTGCTACATAAGAAAGTTCTCCCTTTTCTATACGGTCTATCAGTTTTTCAATATTCTCCTTTGAAATATAGCCACTAAGTTTCTTTAATGAGTCTATTAATTGGGTTTTATTTTCCCTTTGACCATATTCCTCCACAAGGTTACTAACTCTGTGTTCCATAGGAGACTTTACTAAAATAGTAAAGGAATTTCTCATGTTTTCCAAAAGGGACTTTGGAAGGTTTATCCTTCCTATCTTCGAGGACTCTCCCTCAACAAAGACCCACCTATCCCTATACTTAGACAGTTCTTCAAATAGTAAGGACTCAAACATCTTTTGAGAAGGCTGCTCCTTTAATCCTACATGACCTAGAATGGAACCTCTATGACTTGCAAGTGCTTCTAAGTCAATTGTGGGTATATCTTTTTTCTTTAACAGGTGTAAGATCTTGGTCTTTCCGCAACCTGTATTGCCATATAAAACAATTGGCTTAATGGACTTTGAAAGTAGGTCCAAGTTCTCCCTAATAAACCTTCTATATCCCTTATATCCGTCAATTAGTCTATAGACCTTGATGTCCAGTGAGTTTAAAAGTCCAACAAGGGATTTACTTCTATAGCCACCCCTTGAACAGAATATTACAATGCTCTTATACTGATGTTCCAGCTCTAAAATTTCAGACACCAATGCCGGAAGTCTCTTTGAAACGAATTCAATACCCTTTTTCTTTGCCAATTCCGTAGACTGATGGACATAGGTTTCTCCTATGACCCTTCTTTCCTCATCGGTAAATAGATATAGATTTATTGCCCCAGGAATTGTCTCTGAACTATATTCCAAAGGAGATCTAATATCCACATAAATTTTATCTTTAAGCTCTAAACTATCTTCATAACTTATATTCCAGTTCGTAATTATCACTCCTCATATGGTAAAATACTATTATAAGACTATTTTTAAAATTTGTACAGACAGGTGATTAAATGAGCTATGTAGAAATGATCGACAATGTTAAAACCTATCAAGTTGGTTCAAATAAAATTTATGCAAATAATGGCGTGACCTTCTCCATTGAAAAGGGGGAGCTTGCCATAATCGTAGGACCGAGTGGTGCTGGAAAGTCCACCGTATTAAATATTCTTGGGGGGATGGACAACAACGACTCTGGCCAGGTTATCGTAGATGGGAAAGATATTTCAAAATTTAATGAAACAGAGCTTACCACCTATAGAAGGGATGATGTTGGCTTTGTATTTCAATTCTATAACTTAATACCCAATCTTACAACAAAGGAAAACGTAGAGCTGGCCTCACAGATAGTTTCCGACGCTAAGGACGCTACAGAAATTCTAAAGGAAGTTGGACTTGAAGGCAGGATTGACAACTTTCCTGCACAACTTTCCGGAGGAGAACAACAGAGGGTTGCTATTGCAAGGGCTTTAGCTAAAAATCCAAAACTATTACTCTGTGACGAACCTACGGGGGCATTGGACTACAAGACCGGTAAGTCCGTACTTAAACTTTTACAAAAAACCTGTAGGGAAACGGGAACAACTGTAATTTTAATAACACATAATCAAGCTCTAACACCTATTGCAGATAGAGTTATTGAGATTAACGATGCAAAGGTTAGAGATATTAAGCTTAATCCTAACCCAAAATCCATTGATGAAATAGAGTGGTAATATGAAAGCTATAAACAAAGATATATTAAAAGAGATAATTAAATCTAAGGGCCGATTTCTGTCAATTTTGATTATGGTGTCCATTGGAGTCCTTGTCTTTGTAGGTCTAAAGGTCACAGGCCCGATCATGATAGATAGGGCGGATAAGCTTTTAGACAAGACCAATGCTGCAGATTTAATCCTAAAATCCCAGGTGGGCTTAGAGAAAGAGGACATAGACATAGTTAAGTCCTATGGCGGATTTTCAGATTATGAAGTGGTCTATGAAAATGACTACTACAATAAAGACAAGAAGGTTATGAGGATTAACTCCATAAACGAAAAGATTTCTAAGCCGGAAGTGGTGGAGGGAAAACTTCCAGAAAAGTCTGGAGAGATTGCTTTAAATGTAAGCCAGGTGGAAGAATATAAAATTGGAGACAATATCAACCTTGAAAAGGAAGATCTAAACCCCTACGGCTTTGAAGAGGAAAAGAAGGAGTATTCTCTAAAGACCTATGACTATAAAGTTACAGGATTTGTAAGAAGTCCTAACTATGTTGACAATGTGGAACTAGGATCTACTAAACTTGGAGCAGGAGTCGTAGATGAACTTGGATTTATTCTAAAGGAAGACTTTAATGACGCCCAGTACTCGAAAGTGGATATACTACTTAAATCCATTAAGGACAGGGGATTTAAAAACGAGGACTATAGAGAGAAGGCAAGAACCGCTAGAAAGGACTTGGAAAATCTATTTACAGGAAGAAAATCCACCGTCTATGAAAAAAATCGTCAAGATATAATCGACAGGATAAAGGACGGAGAAAAGAAGATAAAGCTAGCAAAAGACCAAATTCAAGACGGTAAAAACCAGATTGAAGACGCCAAGAAAAAGGTGCAAGAGGGATACCAGGACTATGAAAAACAAAAAGCTAAGTATGAAAAGTCCGTTGCCGACGGTAAAAAGAGTCTAGAGGAGGGAAGAAAAGAACTACTTGCATCAAAGCCTTCCTTGGACAAGAGTAGAGAGGAACTGAAAAAGGGAAAGGCAGAGCTGGACAAGGCAAAGGAGCAAGTGGATAAGGGCAAGGAAGCTCTAGACAAGGGTAAGGCAGAGTATGAAGGAAACCTTAAAAAAATAGAAGATGGGATAAATAATCTCAATGCCAAGGAGATAGAGCTTAAAAATTCCATTACTCAAATTGATCAATCCTTGGTTAAGATAGAACAGGGAAAAGGTCGCCTTCCAGAACTTCAAGGGAATTTAGAAAGGCTACAAAAGGCCAAAGGGGAATTGGAAGCGGGACTTTCTCAACTTAAGAACTCTATCTCAGAAGTGAGTCAAGGTATAGCCCAGCTTGAAGAGGCACTATCTCAAAACCCGGAAGATGAAAATATCAAGGTAAAACTTGAAGCTTTAAAGGCTCAAAAAAGGGATTTGGAAAGCCAAGTTTCACCCCTTGAAGCTAAATTAGGGCAGATAAATACAAATATAAGCCAGGTGCAAGGGGCAATCAATGAGATTAATAGTGGGATTTCAAAGGTTTCCGACCTTAAGGCTAAAAGGGACCAAGCGGTTGCGGGCCTTGAGACCATAAAGGTTGAAAGAAAGAAGTTGGAAGATGCAAAACCCGCTCTTGCCCAGGCGAAGAAGACCTTGGATGAACAGGAAAAGAAATGGCAGGAGGGCAAGGACCTCTACGATAAAAAGTTAAAGGAATACAATAAGGGAAAGGCGGAATTTGACCAAGGAGAAATCCAGTACAATACCGCTATGGCCATTTTAAATGAAAACACTGCCCTTTGGGAAAAGGGTAAGGTGGAGGGAGCGGCAAAACTTAAGGAAGGCCTTCAAAAATTAAAGGATTCAGAAAAGGAAATAGCTAAAAATGAAGAAGAGTTAAAGACTAAAGAAAAAGAAGCACAGGATGAAATCGACAAAGCTCAAGAAAAGCTGGACAATGCAGGAAGATTTTTGAAGGTGTTGATGAAGCCGGAATATGTAATCGACAGTAGGGAGAGTAGTGTCATACTTTACAATTACTACGATGAGGCATCAAGGCTTGACATCATCAGCAATATATTCCCGGTGTTTTTCTTCTTTATAGCCATATTGGTATCTTTGACCACCATGACTAGAATGGTGGATGAACAGAGGATACAAATAGGTACATTGAAGGCACTAGGCTATAAGAATCTGGAGATAATGAAAAAGTATTTTATATATGGTGGAGCTGCCTCTGTTATAGGTTCAATCCTAGGGGTAATCATAGGGCATAAGCTGATTTCTCCAATAATCTTTGGAGCCTATGCCTCCCATTACATTATCGATAGTGGAAACATACCCTATAATTTAAAATATTCCTTGATAGCCATAGCCTTAGGTGTGCTATGTACCACCTTTGCAGGAGTGCTTGCTACTAATAACTCCCTACGAGAAAATGCAGCATCCCTCCTTAGACCAAAACCACCAAAGAGCGGTGTAAGAATTTTACTGGAAAGGGTAGGGTTTATTTGGAATAAATTATCCTTTATGCAAAAGGTGACCATGAGAAACCTCTTTAGATACAAAAAGAGAATGCTTATGACCATAATCGGAATATCCGGTTGTACAGGTCTAATCTTTATGGGATTTGGAATAAAGGACTCCTTGTCCTCTGTAATGGATAAACAGTATGGTGAGATCTTTCAATATGATACCATAGCAGTACACAACGAGGACATAAGCCCAACAGCCTATAAGGAATATAAAGAGTTGTTGGAGAATAAGAAGAAGATTAGAAATTCAAAATCCATCTTCATAGACAATTTAAAGGCCGATGCAAAAGTTGGTCCCGACAATGAAATTACCTTGATGGTGCCTGAAAACACTACGGATTTAATAGATTTTATCAAACTTAGGGACAGAAAAACTGGAAATCCCCTTACCTTAAAAAAGGGAACGGTTATCATTTCAGAAAAACTCTCCAAGGTTAAAAATCTGAAAGTTGGGGACCGTATGGATGTAAAAACAACGGACAACTCCTACCATAGGTTAAAGGTTGGAGGAATTTCCGAAACTTATGCAGGACATTATATCTATATGCCAAGGGATTACTATGAAGAGGTCTTTGGAGAAGAGTTAAAGCCAAATGCAGATATGATAATCTTCCAAAAGGGAGAAAATAAGGATACGGATAAGCTTATAGAAGAGGTAAATGACAACAAAGCCGTGGTAAATGTATTAAATATTGAAAACCACGCCAATATCTTTGATACTTTGTTAAAATCACTGGATATGGTGGTATTTATTATAATCACCTTCTCTTGCATCTTAGCCTTTGTGGTACTTTACAACCTAACCAATATCAACGTGTCGGAAAGGCTTAGGGAGCTTTCAACCATTAAAGTTCTAGGATTTTATGACAAGGAAGTCACCGCCTATATTTACAGAGAGACCTTCCTTCTAACTCTTATCGGAATACTCTTTGGCTATCTAATAGGTTATTTAATGCATCTAATAATCATAACTAGACTCATTCCAGATAGTGCCATGTTGGATCCAAGACTAAGACTTACCAACTTTATACTATCGGGACTGATAACTGTGGCCTTTGCCTTTTTAGTTATGATAGTCATTCATAGAAAGCTTAAAAAGGTGGATATGGTTGAAGCATTAAAGGCGATAGAATAGAATGTTATTCTGTGTTTAAAATGTAGAAGTTGGAAAATTCATATGAATTATTTTACTAGAGACGGCTAATGGCTGTCTCTAGCTTTATAGAAAGATATCCCATGGGAGGAATTATGGCTAAAATTGGAATAATCGGAGGGGGAGCCTCTGGAGTGTTTGCATCTATTCTCTTAGGAAGCAGGGGCCACGAAGTCCATGTCTTTGAAAGAAATGACAAATTATTGAAGAAACTTTACGCAACTGGAAATGGTAGATGCAACTTTACAAATACAAATATAGATATTGAAAATTATCATGGAGAAAACCCTAAGTTTCCCATGTCTATAATAAAAAATTTCGGATATTATGACTGTATAGATTTTTTTAATCAAATGGGAATAAAGGAGTTGGAATTAGACGAAGGAAAGGTCTACCCCATGAGTCTTCAAGCTGAAACTGTAGCCAGTAGTCTGATTTTGGAAGCGAAAAAAAACAATGTGATCTTTCATCTTAACTCATATATAAAACAGATTGATTTTAAGAAAGGTATAAGGATTTTAAAATATGATAACCAGGGGTTTAAATGCGACTATTTAATTGTTGCTACAGGGGGTCGTGCCATGGAAAAATCCGGATCCGATGGAAATGGATATGAACTGGTAAAAAACTTAGGACATACCATAACTAAAACCCATCCTGGAATAGTGCAGCTTAGGACAGCAGAAAAGCTTTATAAAAGGATTCCAGGGACAAAGGTTCCAGGTAAAGTCTATCTTCTAAGTGATGGCGTTAAGACAATGGAACAGTTTTCTGACGTCCTATTTACCGACTATGGAATTTCCGGGCCGGGCATCCTACAGATATCCGGTAGAGCCATAGAGGAGATTAATAGGGGCAAAAAGACCTATGTATCTTTGGATTTAGTTCCCTATTTTGAAGAAAATGAGCTATTTAATTTTCTTATGGCCTCCTTTAGTCAAAATGGATTCAAAAAGCCGGTAGACTGCCTTACTGGGGTCATCAATAGAAATATTGCAGAATGTATATTGGAAGACTTAAAGATTTACCATCCCAATGTATCGACTTTAACTAAAGAGGATGCCTTCAATATCGCTAAAAAGTGTAAAGACTTAGTTTTACAAGTGGAAGGATACAAGTCAGAAAAGGATGGACAAGTGACCTGTGGTGGCATAAACACAAAAGAAATAGACCCAAAAACCCTTAAATCCAAAATTTATGATAAACTTTACTTAATAGGAGAAATTGTAGATGTCGATGGAGATTGTGGCGGATACAATTTACATTGGGCTTGGGCTTCGGCATATGCCTGTGCCAAGGCCATAAATGAGGTGGAAAATGTTTAAGATGACAAGAAAGCTCCAAGAGCTTACAAATAGAGGACAGGAATTGAAGATAGCCTTAGTTGGTAGTGGAAAGATGGGAACGGGACTTGTTAACCAAATAAGTCGTATAAAAGGAATGACCACTTCCATTATCGTAGAGGAAAAACTTGATAAGGCAAAGCACGCTCTGATTTCTGCGGGCATCAAACCAGAAGACATAATTTATACCAACAATAAATCCCAGGCGGAATTGGCGATGTCCAAGAAAAATTATGTAATTACCGAGGATTATAGCCTTGCCTGTGAAATGGACTCAATACAAGGAGTTGTGGATGCTACGGGGAATCCTCCCTTTGGTGCAAAACTTGCAATTGAGAGTATAAAAAATTACAAACACGTAATTATGTTAAATGTAGAATGCGATGCGGTTGTAGGACCTATAATCTACGATATGGCAAAGAAACACAATGTAGTCTATACAGGAACTGCCGGTGACGAGCCGGGAGCCATTATGGAACTTGCAAACTTTGCAGTAGGTGCAGGTTTTAAACTACTGGCTGTTGGTAAGGGAAAAAACAATCCCTTAAACTTCTATGCAACTGAGGATGATTTAAGACAGGAAGCCCTATCAAAGGGACTTTATCCAAAGATGCTGACAGCCTTTGTAGATGGAACCAATACCATGATAGAACTTACTTCCGTTGCAAATGCACTGGGATTTACTCCAGATATCCCGGGTTGTCACGGACTTACAACGGATATCGAGTCCATGGCAAAACAGTTTTCTCTAAAGGAACAGGGAGGAGTTTTAAATAACTATAGAATTGTCGACTTCTGTTTTGGAATTGCCCCGGGAGTTTTTGCTGTGGTAACCCACGACACAAAGGAAGTACACGATTTGATGGGGTATTTGTCCATGGGTAAAGGTCCTAATTATATTCTATATAGGCCTTATCATCTAACTAGTTTAGAGACTCCAATTACGATTTATAATGCCATTGTGGAAAAAGATCCTACCATAGTACCTGAAAAAGGCCAGGTTTCAGACACTATTACCCTTGCAAAGAGGGACTTGAAAAAAGGACAGTCCTTGGAGGGAATTGGCGGAAAGGACGTCTATGGACAGATTGTTAGCCATATTGACCAAAGGAGAAAAAATCTTCTTCCAATGGGTCTTATTACTAAGAAGACAAAGCTAAAGGTGGATGTAAAAAAAGATCAACCTTTGACTTATGATATGGTAGAATTAGAAGAGGAACAAACTATAATTAAATTGAGACAAAAACAAGATGAATTAGGATTGTAGGGGGTAGGAAATTGAAGACATATGATGATATTTTAAGTTCCTTTTTAGATGAACTTATGAAATATAAAACTGTAAATGAAAAGCTACAAAGGGTTTCAGAACTAATCTATGACAATATGGAAAATGTAATTTGGGCAGGCTTTTATCTTATGGATAGAGATGGCGTTTTAATCCTTGGACCTTACAAGGGAGAACCTGCCTGCATTAGGATTCCTGTAGGTGACGGGGTATGTGGAACTTCAGCGCTCCTTATGGAAACCAAGAAGGTCTACGATGTATCCATGTTCCCAGGACATATTACCTGTGATGAGTCGGCAAAGTCAGAACTAGTTGTGCCCCTTATAAAAAATGATGTATGCTACGGGGTTATAGACATCGACTCAGATATAATAAATAATTTTACTGAAGAAGATCAAGATTTTGTGGAACAGATTAGAAATCTATTGGTAAATTCCATAGACTTCAATGCGGAAGTTCTTGACAAATAAAATCATTGATAATAGAATATAAACCATTAAAGACTTAGAAGAGCCCGTTCTTTTATGGAGGTTTCAGAGAGATTCGGTTTGGTGAGACGAATTGCTAAAGTAAAAGATGTATCAGCTTGGAGTTTAATATTCGATAGGTAGAGTATTACGTTATACGCGTTAAGTATTTGAGTGGTGAAGTATTGTTCACAATTTGGGTGGTACCGCGGAATTTTCGTCCCTAGACTTTCTAGGGGCTTTTTTAATGCAAAATTTTATTACCTATTTTAAAAGTTTACCACCATGTGAATTTGAAGTTAGAGAAAATAAAGAGATATGAAAGGGGAAGTTATGGCTAAATTTAGAGATCTTTCCGATAAGCTAGTAAGAGAAAGGGAAATTGCAACGGCTAATTATTGGAAGGAAATTGACCTATTACATGAAACAGTAAATCAAAGACCAGAAGATAAAAACTATGTATTTTATGATGGCCCTCCAACAGCCAATGGAATGCCAGGAATTCATCATGTCATCTCCAGAACATTGAAGGACATGAATTGTAGATATAAGACCATGAGAGGCTTTAGAGTTAAGAAAAAGGCAGGTTGGGACACCCATGGACTACCTGTGGAAATTGAAGTGGAAAAGAAGTTAAACCTTCACAATAAAAAAGAAATAGAAGACTACGGTGTGGAGGCTTTTAACAAGGAATGTAAGGCATCTGTCTTTACCTATGAGAAGGCTTGGAGAGAAATGTCCAACAGAATGGCGTTTATGGCGGACATGGACCATCCATATATCACCTTGGACAATGACTATATTGAAACCGTATGGTGGTTACTAGATAATATGTTCAAAAAGGGCCTTGTATATGAAGGCGCAAAGATTCTTCCATACTGTCCTAGATGTGGTACAGGTCTTGCATCCCATGAAGTTGCCCAAGGCTACAAGATGATAAAGACAGACACTATAATCGTGGCATTTAAGAGAGTGGACCATGACGAATACTTCTTGGCATGGACCACAACTCCTTGGACATTGCCATCAAACGTGGCATTGACCGTTGGCCCAGACATAGACTATGTACTAGCAGAGTCTAAGGGCAATAAGTACTATGTTGCAAAGGCCCTTGCAGACAAGGTTTTAGGTGAAGAGTACACAGTCCTAAAAGAACTAAAGGGAACAGAAATGGAATATATGGAATATGAACAGCTACTTCCATTTATAAAGCCAGACAAGAAGGCCTTTTTTGTAACTGTGGCCGACTATGTAAGTATTACCGACGGTACAGGAATTGTCCATACTGCGCCATCCTTTGGGGAAGACGACTACCAAACAGGTAGAAGATACGACCTACCACTAATCAATCCAGTTAACGAAGAAGGTAAGTTTGATGAAACTCCTTGGAAGGATATGTTTGTAATGGATGCGGACCTTGAGATAATTAAGTATCTGAAAGAAGAGGGAAAGGTGTTTAGAAAACAAAAGATCGAACATAACTACCCTCACTGTTGGAGATGTCAAACACCTCTTATCTACTACTCAAAGCCTTCCTGGTACATTGAAGTTACAAAGTTAAAGGAAAAGTTTATAGATGAAAACAATAAGGTAAACTGGTTCCCAGAATTCGTTGGAGAGAAGAGATTTGGTAATTGGTTGGAAAATCTAAACGACTGGGCAATTTCTAGATCAAGATATTGGGGAACTCCATTCCCAGTTTGGAAATGTCCAAATGGTCACACCACTTCAGTGGGTTCTAGAAAAGAACTTAAGGAAAGGGCAATTGAAGATATTTCTGAAGACATAGAACTTCATAGACCTTATGTGGACGATGTGCATCTAAGATGTGAAGAATGTGGAGAAATAATGACGAGGGAATCTGACGTTATTGACGTTTGGTTTGACTCTGGCGCAATGCCTTTTGCACAACATCACTATCCTTTTGAAAATAAGGACAAATTCTTTGAAGAGCTATTCCCAGCAGACTTTATCAACGAAGGTATTGACCAAACAAGAGGTTGGTTCTATTCATTATTGGCGATTTCTGTACTTACTACAGGACAAGCGCCTTATAAAAATGTTCTTGTCAATGATTTGATTTTGGACAAAGATGGAAAGAAGATGAGTAAATCCAGAGGAAATACCCTGGACCCAATCAAATTATTCGATGAATACGGTGCGGATGTAGTAAGATTTTATTCACTATATGTATCTCCACCATGGGTACCAACTAGGTTCGATGTAGATGGACTTAGGGAAGTTGAAAGTAAATTCTTCAGATCCTTTAAAAATACCTACAACTTCTTCAAACTCTATGCTAACACCGACGAAATCGACCCTAGAGACTTTTATATAGAACCAAGTGAAAGACCGGAAATAGATAGGTGGATTCTTTCAAGGTTCAATAACCTAATTAAATCCTATAGGGAAAACATGGACATCTTTGAAGTTACAAAGGTTGTAAGGGAAGTTTCAGACTTCGTTATAGAAGATCTATCCAACTGGTATATCAGAAGAAATAGGAGAAGATTCTGGAAGACTGAAGTAGATGAAGACAAAAAAGCTGTCTATAACACCACCTATGAAATCCTATTGGGACTAACTAAGATTATTGCACCATTTACTCCATTTATGGCGGAGGAGATGTATAGAAATCTTACAGATAAAGTTTCCGTTCATCTTGACTATACACCGGACTTTGATGAGGCTTTAATCGACATGAAGCTTGAAGAGAAGATGGATATAGTTAGAAGACTAGTTACCCTTGGTAGAGCTTCTAGAGAAGAAGTAAATATAAAAGTTAGACAACCACTAACTGAAATTGTGGTAGATGCAAAATATCAAGATACCATTTCCGACTTAGTTCCCCTAATCAAAGAGGAATTGAATGTTAAAAACGTGGAATTTAAAGAGGACTTGTCCCAGTTTATGAACTATGAACTAAAACCTGACTTTAAAGTAGCAGGAAGGATCTTAGGAAAGAAGATTAAGGACTTCCAAAACTACCTACAAGAGGTAAATGCAAAGGACTTCGTAAGTAAATTGGAGGAAGAGCCACAACTTGTAACATTACAAGGAGAGGAAACCGAGATAAAGAGGGAATATGTAGAAGTTAGGGTTTCAGCAAAGGAAGGCTTTGATGTCACCATGGACAACAACCTTTTTGTAATCCTAGACACTACCATAACTCCACAGCTTAAAGCCGAAGGCTATGCAAGGGAGTTTATCTCAAAGGTTCAACAGATGAGAAAGTCAAACGACTACGATATCCTTGACAATATCACAATAGAGTACCTTCCTACAGAGGAAGTGGAAAGTGCAGTAAAGGAATACGAAGACTTTATAAAAGAGGAAACTCTTGCAACAAAGATAGTTGTAAACAGAGAACTATCTGAAGAAAAGATGGATCTCAATGGGGAAGAAGTTTCTATAAAATTAAATAGAGCATAAAAATAACACCAATCCATACCTTTATATAAGGGTCTTGGATTGGTGTTTTATATTATCTCCTTATGGACTTCGATAATGCTACTACCAAGTTCTAAGTTGGAACTGATAAAAAGGTCAATCTTTTCATAGTAGCTGTCGCCAAAGGAAATGTCTGGAGCCAAATAACAAATTCCAAAGTCAAGATAATCTAAACTGTCTCTTTTATCCTCTTCCATGATGGAGATATTAAAGTTCTTTTTCAATCTATTAAAGAGTCTAAGCCTAAGGCTTCTCTTGTCCTTTATGGAAAAGACGGTATCTAATTTTATATGGTATTCCAAGTAAAAAATTCTCATATTAACCTCCAACAATTTGAGTATATCATGAAAAGGTTTTAGAGAAAAATTTTCAAAACTGGGCACATTTATTTAATATTACTATAAAACCCTCGAATAAAAAAGAATTTTAATATATGTTAAAAACTTATCAAAAACCTTGAAGCATGTGACGATTGTTGCTATAATAGCCCTTGGAGAAATTATTGATTTATTTAATATATCATGGAGGTGAAGTTTTGGAAGAAAAAATTAACAACGATGAACAAAGAGGGACCTTCGAATCCCTAACTCAAGAGGATTTAGAGGAGTTGGAAAAAAGGCCTAAGACCAAATCGGAGATGATTTTAGATAGAATTATCATATTCTTACCTTTTTTAATGGCCATGGCAGCCTTTGTGGAATATATCTACTGGCCCCATGACCCAAGAAGAGTTGCAACGGCACTGTATTCCTACTTTATTTTGATACAGGCAGGAATCATGCTAATCTTTGCAGTAGTGTCCCTTTTTAATAAGAATGTTTTTAGAAAATTTAGATATAAGGCACCCTTTTATACGGTGGTCTATCTGATTTTTATGGTTTACGATATTTTAACCCTAAAGACTGGAAAGCTTATGCTTCCATATTTCCCATGGGTGGATCAAGTTTTAAATTCAGCCTGGGGAGACAGGGCCTATCTTTGGGAATGTATCTATAATTCTGTTTATCTACTTTTAAAGGGCTACTTTATCGGTGCCATATTAGGAATTATTACAGGATTATTCTGTGGTTACTTTAAGAGTGTTAGGTACTGGATAAGTCCCTTTATGAAACTATTAGGGGCAATTCCATCCATGACCTGGCTACCTATCATCATGGTTTTAGCTTCCACTTTGCATAGAGCAGCGGTTTTTGTAATCGCCTTAGGTGTCTGGTTTGCCCTTACAACGGCTACCATGACTGGAATTAGAACCATTGACACTAGACTTTTCGACGCTGCCAAAACCCTGGGAGCAAGTCAAAAGAATCTTATATTGAACGTGGCGGTGCCATCTGCCATGCCAAATATATTCAGTGGACTAGTTCAGGGGATGTCAACTGCTTGTACTGCCCTTTTGGTAGCAGAGATGGTAGGGGTTGAAAGTGGTTTAGGATGGTACATCACATGGCAAAAGTCCTGGGCAAATTTTGACAAGATGTATGCCGCAATTGTAATCATCTGTCTGGTATTCTTAACGGTTAACTTTGTGTTAAATACCATTCAAAGAAAAGTACTTAAATGGAAGGAGCAGATATAATGACGGTTTTAAAACTGGACAATGTCACAAAGGTGTTCTCCAATGGACCTAACGACTTACAAACTGTCCTATCAAATATCAGTTTTGAAGCCAACAAGGGAGAATTTCTCTGTATAGTTGGTCCTTCTGGATGTGGTAAGAGTACTATTTTAAGACTTATTGCAGGCCTTATTCCAGTTACCAAGGGAAAGATCTTGCTAAATGGCAAAGAGGTCCATGAGCCGGACACCAATAGAGGAATGGTGTTTCAATCGCCGACACTTTTTCCCTGGTTAACAGTAAGGGAAAATATAGAGTATTCTCTAAGGATTAAGAAAAAGAAGAATCCTCAAGAGGTAAATAGATTGATATCCTTAATTGGACTTGAGAAAGCTTCCAATATGTATCCCCACCAACTATCAGGGGGGATGGCACAAAGGGTAAGTCTTGCAAGGACCATGATAAATAGTCCAGAGGTGTTTATGTTGGATGAACCACTGGGAGCCTTGGATGCCTTTACCAGGATGAGCATGCAGGACGAGTTGTTAAAGCTATGGCGAGATAAAAACAACCTGATGATCATGGTTACCCACGACATAGATGAAGCAATATACATGGGCACAAGAGTACTTATAATGAAGCCAAATCCGGGAGAAATAAAGGATATTGTCGACGTGGACCTAGAATATCCTAGGGATAGAACGGATTTAAAATTCACTGAACTGAGAAGAGATATAATGAAGAAACTTCATTGGGGAAAAGAAAAAATAGAAATAAAGTAAGGAGAAAAAATGAAAAAAATATTATCAATTGTTGCAGCTTTAGTCATCCTATTGACTAGCTGTACACCACAATCAAACCAAAATCAAAACGACAACAAGGAAAATGGAACAGAAGGGGCAAAAGTTACCCAAAACATGTCAGAAGAAGAAAAGGAAGAGGCATGGAAAAAAGAACCTATGTATGGTAAAAAAGTAAAACTACTTTTCAACGGAGGACTTTGTACTGCTGCAGCTCCAGTTGCTACAGTTAAAGGATTCTATGAAGAAGAGGGAGTGGATGTAGAAATCGTAAGTGGTACTTCTGCAGCTGACGCTCTAGGAACTGGAAAGGCAGAATTTTCTTCAGACCATATTGCAACACTTTTAGTTCCAGCAGCTAACGGTGTAAAGATGGTGTTTGGTAAGGGATTACATTCTGGATGTAAAACACTTTTTGTAAAAGCAGACAGTGAATATCAATCCACAGAGGAATTGAAGGGTAAAGACATAGCAATCCATGATGGAATTGGTGGAAGTGACCACAATATCTGTCTAAGATTTTTAAACCATGACAATATCAAACCAGAAGAAGTTAACTTTAAGGTTATCGATACATCAGCTTCAATGCAAGCATTAGAAAACGGAGAAATTCAAGCAACCCTTCTTTCAGACCAATTTGCAATACCATTTGTAAAGGAAGGTAAGATTAGACCAATTCGTTCAATAACTACAGACGAAGACTTTAAACATGAACCATGCTGTGTGCTTGCATTAAACTCTGACTTTGTAGAACAAAATCCTGTAACTTCAGAAAAGATAATAAATGCGGTTACAAAATCATCCAACTGGATTGAAGATAACAAAGAAGAATTCTGTCAAATACTTATAGACAACGACTGGTTAAGTATAGATAAGGAAGATGCAGTTAACTTTGCAAAGACCTTGAACTTTAAAATCGGTGACGATGTAACAAAGAACTCTTTAGAGGAAATCATAAACGACTATAAGAAATTTGAAATCTTAGATAATAGTATAGAAACAGAAAAGACATTAGAACAAGTTTGGAATCCTGTAGAACAATAGTCCTATTCTATAGATATCATTAAAACAAGGGGGAGATATGTATGAAGAGGGATATGAGTAAGATTTTTAACATAGGGGGAATAATACTTTCAGTATTATTGATTATTGGATTAAAGACCTTTGCTGCACCTTGCACCGGAATGGTAAAGACTGCAAAGGGCATGGAAATACCAATGAAATGTCATTGGTTAGCCGTTGCCTTAATCTACTTAAGCATTGCAGTAATAGTTATAGCAGTGGCAAATCTAATAAAAAAGGGAAAGACTTCCTTGGAATTTATAGGACTGGGAATTTTAACCATTGCAATAACCTTTGATAAAATCGGTATTGGAAAATGTAAAGTGGACACAATGCCATGTAACTTCACCAAGACTTTCACAATCATCATAGGAGCATTTTTGATTGTAATGGGAATTGCACAACTATTCATTAAAAATGAGGTAGAATTATAGTGTTTAAGCTGGCGGTAAGAAATGTCTTTAGAAGAAAGAACCAAGTCTTAATTGCCATATTTGTAACCTTGATCTCTACCATGGTTTTTACGGTGGTATACAATATTTACCATGAAACCAAGGTGGGGCTAAAACTCAACCAAGACAGAATGGGAGCAGATGTGGTAATTTATCCTGCAAAGGCAAAGAGCAATCCCCAGGACTTTCTATATAGTGGAGTTTCTGAAATGAAATATATAGAGGAAAAGTCTTTAATGGAAAAGATTCCTTTAGAAGATGTAGAAAATATTACAAATCAATTTTTTGTAAAGACCCTGCCGGGAGGACTTTGTTGCGGAACCGACAAGACCTACAGAATAGTAGGAGTGGACAACGAAACAGACTTTCTTATTAAGCCATGGTTAAAAGATGAAAACCTACAAAAGATTGAAGAAGGCAATATGATTCTGGGACAAAATGTTGGAGATGAATTTGGGAAAAAGGCATTTCTACTGAACAATGTCTTTGATGTAAAGGGAAAGCTCTATAAGACGGGAAGCGGATTTGACGAGTCCATATTCATGGACCTGGACACCGTAAGAACCCTAGGGAAAAACACATTTTCAACGGACTATTTCGATGAAAAGGACCCAAAGGACCTTATAACCACCTCCTTTATAAAACTAAAGGAGGGAGTTGTAGTAGAGGACTTCATTAAAAATTTAAAAGTAGAAGATTTGGGGGCGAAGGTAATCCACGTCTCCCAACTTCGAGAAGTCATAAAAGACCAAGTGAAGAGCTTTTTATCCATCTTCATGATATTTGCAGTACTGGTGTTTTTTGCAACGGGTATTGCAGTTTCAACCCTTTACAATATGATGGCAAAGGAAAGAAAATCGGAGAT
The DNA here is from genome assembly GCF_029983815.1 of Lagierella sp. GTDB lineage: Bacteria > Bacillota > Clostridia > Tissierellales > Peptoniphilaceae > Mediannikoviicoccus. Next base: position 10,476 of record NZ_JASBYU010000018.1, on the reverse strand, counting down.
TGGATATCTACGGTCCATAGGGCTTAGCAGATTTCAGATCATAGAGGAAAGTTTTCTAGAAGTGCTAATCCAAGCGGGAATTGCCGGGGTCATAGGAGCTTTACTAGGAGGAGTGACAACGGTTCTTATTTCTGGACAGATAAAGAAGTTGATGTCACTTCCAATTGGCTACAATGTCAAAGGCATAATAATTTCCATGATACTTAGTATAGTTTTTGCCTTGGTCATAAGTCTTTTATCAACCATAAGACCAATCTTAAAAAATGCATCCATAGAACCTAGTCAAGCCATAACAGGGGGGATCTAATGTTAGAAGTAGAAAATATTACAAAGACCTTTACAACAGGTGAACTGGTGACTCCCATAGAAAATGTAAGCTTGAAGGTAAAAGAAGGAAGGATTACCACGATTTCCGGAGAGTCGGGAACGGGAAAATCCACATTTTTAATGGTCCTGGGTGGGCTTTTACAACCTACAGAAGGAAGACTCTTGGTAGATGGCAAGGACTTTTGGACTTTAGACGACAAGGAAAAATCTAAGATTCGTGCAACAGAATTTGGATACCTATTTCAATCCAGCGTTATGATAAAGGCCCTAACAATAGGAGAAAATATTCAATTTGCAAGTGAAATTGCAGGACGTAAGATAGATAGAAAAGAAATACTAGCTTTATTAAACGATCTTGGCATAGAAGATAAAATTAATTCCCTGCCCCACACCTTAAGTGGAGGACAGAGAAGAAGGGCAATGCTTGCAATTAACTATGGAAGAAATCCAAAGATAATAATTGCAGACGAACCTACTAATGACCTAGATGAGCACTGGAAAAAGAGGACATTAAAGGTATTCGAAGACTGGAAACAAGAAGGAAAGTCCATCATCCTGGCAAGCCATGACCCAGAAGTGGAAAGCTTAGGAGACATCAAGTATATAATCAAAAACAAAACATTAATAGAAAAATAGAATTCCCTCGGTGTGAGCCGAGGGTTTTTTAAGTTCACGTAGGAAAATGTTACAAAATTGTAATTTTTTAAAATTACTTAATTATTAGGTAATTTCTCTAGAGGCATTGGAATAGCAAGCCTGTATGAAAATTCAAAATATTAAAATTATGTTAAATCTTTCTGTGTATATAAAAGCGTTGACTCTTGTGATTATTCTTATTATAATTAAAGTTACTAGAGAGGGAAGAAATCTATAAATATGCAAACAATAACATTAAAATTAGTTGATTTAAATTATATCGGATTATAAAATGCTTATTTTTTTCTTGCAGATATATTAAATATCAATATAAAGAGAAAAATATTGATAAAATCCAAATGTTATTAGAGCTTTTTCCTTACTCTTTTACGGATTAAATTCTAGTTTTTTAAAAGTCTTTTTAAAAGGAGGCGTTTCAAAACTTTTATATTCTAAATAAGGGACATTCCCATATCGTGATATTTTAAATTGGTTATCTAGCAATATGCTTCAAAAAATTGTATTTCAAAGAGGTTCATTTTGATGGTGCTGTCAAGATGTTAAATTTAAAGCACAATAATTATTAGGAGGATGAGATGAATTATAAATTAAAAAGGATACTTTCTCTACTACTAGTAGCTTTTATGTTTTTGGGTATAGTACCTACAAATACTAAAGCTGCAGTACCCCTTGCAAATTGGGAAGAAAGTAAAGACAATAGTGACTTTTGGCCTACACCACCAGGTGTTACCTATGATGATAGGGGGCTAACGACTACACCTTGGGTTGACTATGATATAGGTTTCCAAGGATTTTCAGTAGATGGCGAAGGAAGAACTGTTATTAACCTAAAGTTAATGGCTTATTCTAGTGCCGATCCAAATACCGTAGTAGCAAAATACAACTATCAATATGCCCAATTTAAGGTCAATCCAGAACTGGATTCTATGATAGATTGGGATAAGTCTTTTGTTGGAACTTTAAATTATCAAAATGATTCAACTAAGAATTCAGCAACAGATAAGATTAAGTTTTCAAATTCAACTCCAGCTCAACAGGGAGTTCGACAAGTAACTGTAAATCAACTAGTAAAGGGAGGTTCTTTTGCCTCACAAGTTTGGAACAATCCAATTAAACTGGTTTTAAAGGATGGTATCACCCAAAAAAATCTTGGGAAGGATTATTTAATTCAATCTCGTTTTTTAAATCTATCTCAAAATAGATACTTTGCTAAGATTAATAGGAAGCTTACTACAGGATTAAATGGATATAATGCCTATACTTTTTCTACTATAGTGCCAGGAAAAAGTTCCATTAGAGCAGGGGAAATAGAAAATAGAAAGACTTACAACTATGCACCTAGTACATCAAATGCAGCGCAAATACCTTTATTTACCCAAAGAACTGTTCTAACAAACTATGACGAAGAAAACCATAGATTGGTAATTTTTCATGGTTATATTAAACAAGCATCCGATTACACCAGTCTAGATTCTGGAAATATCGGCTATAGACTATCCTTTGACTCTAGATTTTCACAGTATCTAAAACCTGATGAAAATGGAGAAGTAGGATTTGTAACCATGAGAGATACCAATATGAAGCCCTATTCCAATACGAAACAGGCGCCGTTGAAGATGGGTAATGTGAATAAAATAGGAGAAACCAATGTTTTTCAACTGGGTTCTAACGCTTTCAAAAAAACGGATTCTATTGAAAATAACGCTGTGATTACCGATGATATTAGGCAGGTATACTTTCATTCAGCGGCAACTCTAAATAACTTGTTTACAGTATCGGTTTTCAATATAGACGAAGACAAGTTGATGAAAGAATCTTTTTCGGATCCAAATAAAGTTTTGGAAAGTTTTGCACTAAGGGTAGCCTTTATACTAGATACTCCTGATGTTGACTATAACAATGTTACAACTAACGGTTGGTCGAAGTATTCCTATACTGCAGATGAAGATATTAAAATTCCAGCCGGTGGAAAGATCACAATAACTACAGATAAATTATTCGGTTCCAGTTTATTTGGAATAGATGCTAGTGGAGACAACTATGTAACAGTAGCAAAGCAATTGTTAGTTAACATTGGTGGTAATGAAGGTATGACTTATCTAATGCCTTCAACAACTGGAGAGTATAGAGGTCTTACAGCGGTTCAAAACACTCAAAAGGCTAGGACTTTTGAAATTCCATTTAGGGAAGGACAAACTATAAAAGCCAGACAGACTATAGATGTTCTTATACCGATGGATGTGTATAAGGAAGCGGGAACCATTAAGGACGACAATGCTGTTAATATTTACTTTAATGGAGACGCAACAACTGCAACAAAGACTGCTAAGATAAGTTCAGTCCAAAGGAATAAAATAAAACCAGCAAGAACTTTAGAAAACTCTGACAAATTAGCAGGTGTAGTATTTGATAGAACGTTGATGCCTGTGGTGGATGAAATCTTTACAGATTCCACAACTTATACAGGACATTCTCTATATCAAGAGAGTATGGTTACAGGTTTTAATGCTGTTGATACTAATAAGAAAGAAACTGTGACCACTGCTGCAACACCTGAAGAGACCACTGTAAAGGGTGTAAATTATCAATATACCTATAAATTTACCAATACAGATTTTGCAAAACCAATGGTAAAGGATCAACCTATAGAATTCTTCAACCAAGATGATGGTAGGCTTGCTTCAGAAACTGTTACAGAACAAGTTCAAGCAAAAGTTAATTTTGATTTAAATGGCGGTAATATAGCTGGTTCTACTACAGCTATAGAAAAGATAGCTCCATTAAATGAAAAATATTCAAATGACCCTGCATATCAAGGTAACGGATTTGAAGGACCTAATATAAAATATATAAATGGAATATTGGCAGATCACAATGGAGAAGCTTTAAAAGAACCAGAGCTTGGCAAACGCCAATATCCAGGTCATGAAACTTTTATAAGAACCCAAGATCCAGTAAAGGGTACTTTACAATTTTTGGGATGGTCAACAAAAGCTTTAAGTAGTCAAGCAGAAGTAATGTCCTTTGCTAAAGCTGAAACACTTACAGATATTTCTGACTGGAAAAATGTTGATAATGGAAGTACAGTTTATAGATTTACAGAAACTTCACCTATAGACACAGGAAGGACGGTTTATGCAGTTTATGGAGACCCATCAAGAGTAGCTGAAAATATGAAACAGTCCTATGATGAAGCAGCTGACAAACAAGGAATCACAGGAAATGTTTCTGGAGTTACTACTTCCAATCCTTTGGCAACTGGAACAGTTGTAAAACTTGTGGACAAAGATGGAAATCCTATTAACGGAACTGACGGAAAACAAATTACAGCTACAGTAGACTCACAAGGAAAATTCACTTTCCCATTGACTGGTTTAACACACAACCAAGAAGTTTACTTTGTAGTAGAAGAACCTAACAAGTTCCCAAGTGAAAAGACAGGTCCTGTAAAGCTGGATTTACAAGCGCCGACAGAAGTTTCAGGAAAAGAACTTACCATTAAACCTGATTTATTTAGCTATATGGATAAGATTACCGGTTCAGTGACAGATCCAAGTAGGATTTTAAAGGTTACTGTAAAGTCTGGAAATGGTAATGAAATACCATTAAAGTATTCAACAGTAAACAATAACCTAGTTATGGATATTAATGACGATACCTTAAAACAATTGGGTGAAGCTAAGACCTATATTATTACTATCTATGATTCTTTTGGTAATAAGGCAACTAAAGAGCTTGGAGTAAGTGCTGTTTTGCCAGAGTTTGTTCTAAAAGTTAATAGACCACGAACAGGTTCTACAAAAATTTTCGTAGAAGGACAAGCGAATGTATCTTTGAAGATTGAAGTTATAAGAAATGGTCAAACCATAACTTTGGATTCGGCTAAATTAAATAGTCAGGATCAAGAAACAATCAATTTAACAAAGTCTAGCGAACCATTTAAGTTAGCTATAAGAGATAAAATAAGAATAACAGGAAGTCTTTCAGGGTATAAAGATGCAGTTTATTCTCAAACAATACGTTAATATTCACGAGGAGGAAATATGAGAAAACAAAATAGAATTCTCTCCCTTCTCTTAGCCTTAGTAATGATCCTTGGAACGGTTAGCCCTGCCTTTGCTGCAGGACTGACTAATCAAGGTCAGACTAAAGGCCAAGAGATTGTAGGAGTTCAAAAAGGTAATAAATTAGTTTTTGATTTATCTCAAAAACCTGATTTAAAAAAGCTAAGTTTCTTTAAGGCTGGAGGCTTTGCTGCTCCTTTAGCAACACCGGACCCAGTCTATGAAGAAAATAAAGTACTAGTAAATGTGGTGCTTCACGGACTAAATGGAAAAGAGTTTGAGTTTGATAAAATTTTTCCAAATGGTGCTAATTTGGATTATTATACCATTGATAAATCAGATGTAGAAACTACTACTAGCCGTACATTTACGCCAGATAATTTGAATTTGGATTTTGGGAAATTCCCTCAATTTGATATTAGCAATGACGCCGCCTTATACCTAAATACAACTGGGGTAATAGGAAAAGTTGTGGAAAAGACATCAACCCCTTCTCAGGGAGATTTGGGAACAACGATATATACTATGGATCTTTACCAAGTGGCAAGTACCGAGGTGGAATTTTCTACTACAGATGCTGCGACTAAAGAACTTGTAGACAATCCTACAGGAACCTACACTTATACTATAGGAAGTCAAAGTAAGAATGAACAAACAATTCCTTCAAATATAGATCCTGTTGATCTATTTGAACTTTATGAAGTTGAAGGCGTTTATACTGGAAACTTTGACGGAACCCAAACTCCTCAAGTTTCATTAGAAAATCTAAACAATGGATATATTGTACAAGGGGAATATGCCTACAAGATAGAAAGCCAAACCCAAGTTAGTAAATCCGATCCACTGGAAGTAAAGCTGGTTCGAAAGGCTTTAATCACTACTAACAATCCAAGTGACCAAGACTATGTAGCGGTGACCTTTAATTCTATGAACAATGGAACGCTTAAGGACGGAAGCAAAGAGACTACTTTTTATGTACTAAAAGGCGTTACGGTTCCACTAGCTAGCCCAGAAATTGTTGCAAACCCTGGCTATACTTTTACTGGGTGGGACAATCCTGTGAAAGAAGTCTACACAGAAGATACACAGCATTTGGCCCAATATGACCACAATAACACCGACGATATAATTATCCCATTCACACCAGTAGACCCAGCAAACCCTATTGACAACAATGATGCCAATACACCTGAAACAGGTTCTGATGGTGGTAAGGTAGTCTTAAACAACTATGTTCGAGTAGCATTTAAGGTAGATCCAAGTGGTTCTGCCCTATTAAGCTTTGGAAATGTGAGAGACAAAGAAGTTATTTCTGCTTTGGTTAAAAAAGACACTGCTTGGACCAATATAGGACTTGCAACCTACACAGAAAAAAATGGCTACGCTTTTTGGTATTGGAATGACGCTAAAGGGGACACAGTAACAGACGGAGAAATAAGGACCGCCTACTTTGTAAAATCTGGAGACGATATAACAGGAAAGGACAACCCTCTTCCAGAAGGCTACCATAGAGTAACAATTACCAACGGGCCAGGGATTCTGACATACGAATTGTTTGGCAAAAGTTATGCGGTAAAAGATGGGGAGACTTTAGATGCATCTAAATTTCCAAACCTTGCAAGATTATTAGATAACAATTACAAGGACCCAAAATGGAACAATGGGGTAGATACAGTAGAAGATCCTTCCACTGTTCGAATAACAGAAGATATTACTTTTACTGCTACCGCAACATCTTCCTTGTTTGATAAAGATAATGTGGCTTCAATAGCTATAAAAACTCAACCAAAACTTTCATATATTGAAGGAGAAAAGCTTGACTTATCTGGTCTTGTGGTGACCTTAACGGACAATAATGGCAACACCCAAGATGTACCTTTTGCTTTATTTGATAGTTATGGATTAAGCGCAGACTTTGAAGATGGAGCAGGACTAACTTCAAATGATAAAGACAAAACAATTACCATTACTAAGGGTACTCTAACAGCAAGTACAGAATCCTTAAAAATTCAAGAAAAGTCCAAGGAAGACTTAATTCCCTTTGTACCAGAAAACAAGAACGACCCTGCCAATATTAACGATGGAAACATTCCAGAAACTGATGGAAAAGGGTTGGTAATTGTAAAAGACGACTATGATATAGTTGCCTTTAAAATAGAAGATATAGCAAAGGGCAGCTTAACAAGTAAGGATGTAGCAGAAAAAGAAACCATCTCCATCCTATATCTTGTTAGAAAAGATGGAACGATAAATTCATTTAACGACGTAGTTCCTACCGTAAATGAGCAAACAGAGTATAGCCTTTGGTACTGGGATGAAGAAAAAACACCAGGAACAGCCGTAGCCGGTACAGATGCAATTGCAAATGGAAATATTTACACCGCCCATTTTGTGACCCAAGGCCAAGAAATTTCTGCTACAGACCCAGCTCTTCCAAGTGATTTTGTAAAGGTAACCTTTAAGGCGGGTGAAGGAGTAGAAGAATTTGCCGAGAAGACATTAGCTGTTAAAAAGGGGACAGCAGAAGCGAATTTACCAGGAAGGCCAGATACCGTGTCTTTAGAGGGATATTTAAGTGAAGTAAAATGGACAGCAGAACCTTCTATAGAGGAAACAGGTATTCAAACGGACACTGTCATTACTGCAACGGCCGTGAAAAAGTCTACCCAAAAAGTGATACCTTTTATTCCTGCCAATACTTCCGATCCTTCCAATATAGAGGATGATAATGTCCCAACAACAGACAGCGACGGAAACACCATTGTAAAGGACGAATACTATGTGGTTTCCTTTAAGACAGAAGATATAAATAAGGGAAATTTAACCAAGGATGCCATGGCGGACAAAGAAGCCATATCCTTCCTTATTAAAAAAGGTGTGGTAAAGACCTTTGGAGACTTAAAACCTACTGCTAATGCTTTAAACGGCAATACCTTCTGGTATTGGGATCACCAAGAACAACCAAAGGTAGCTGTAGAGGATTCACATCAAGCCGTTAGAGGTGATGTTTTCATAGCCCACTTTATAAAACATGGCGACGAGGTAGGAGTACAAGATCCAGCCTTCCCAGAAGGATTTGTTCATGTAACCTATGAAGTAGGCATTGGAGTAAACAACTTTGAAAGTAAGACAGTTGCTGTAAAAGCTGGTACAAAGGAAGCTGATCTTCCAGGAAAACCAGAAGTAACTGTTGCAGAGGGCTTTACAGGAGACATTAAATGGACTCCTCAGCCAGCAATAGATGCTGTATTGGGAATTCAAGCAGACACTAAGCTGATAGCAACGGCTGATAGAATATCTATTCTAGATACTATTCCTTATATACCAGTAGATACTTCGAATCCAACCAGTCCTGATGATGGCAATATTCCTACCAAGGACAAAGATGGAAATATAATAATTAAAGAAAAATACGATATTGTTACCTTTAAGACAGAAGATAAAGCAAAGGGCACTCTTCATGAACAAGATCTTATTGGTCAAGAGATAATATCTCTATTGGTAAAAAAAGACGCTGAAGACAAAACTTTTGGAACCATAAAGGTAAAAGTAGACCCAATGGATGGAAATGAAGTTTGGTACTGGGACGAAGCAAAAGCAACAGGAAAACTAGTATCGGATACAGAAAATATTGTGGGTGGAAATATTTACACCGTTCACTTTATAAAATCTGGAGATGACATTACTGGAAGTGAAGTTGCCTTGCTAGAGGGTTATGTAAAAGTAACAGTAGCAAAAGGCGAAGGAATTAAGGATAATGACCTATTTGGAAAAACCTATGCTGTAAAAACAGGAGATACGTTAGATATTTCCAAGTTTCCAACTCTAGCAGACGTTCTTGCAACAGAATATAAGGATCCTATTTGGAGCGATGCAAGCCATGCGGTTACAGATCCTTCATCTATAACAATAAATGAAGAAACAACTTTTACTGCAACAGCGACTACGGCTATCTTTGACAAAGAAAAGGTAACCGACATGGTTATAAAAACCCAACCAAAACTTTCCTACATCGATGGACAGCCTTTAAACCTATCAGCCTTAGTGGTAACATTAACCGATAGCAATGGAAACACCCAAGACGTTGCCTACGGAAACTTTGGAGACTATGGAATTACAGTTGACTTTAAAAATGGAACCAAGATGTCTTATCTAGCCAATGATGGCCAGCCCATCCATGTAATGAAAGATACTTTAAACGTAGCAACAGAGAATCTATCTGTTACTCCAAAAGATGTTTTCGAAACCAATCCGGATGATCCACAAACACCAGAAGGCTTTGTAACAGTAATCTTTGATCCAACAATGGAAGGTACTTTTAGTGATACAAGCACAGTAGGACTTGGAATTAAAAAAGCTTATAACGTAAAAGTGACGTTAACTTGGACGGAAGCTGAAATAGCAGGACTAAAAGTTCCTACAGCAGTTTACAAAGACGAAACTAAAACTTTTGATAGTTGGGAACCAGAACTACCAATAGGTTCAGAAAAAGTAGTTTCTAACACTTATGTGGCTCAGTACAAAGAAAATAGAGATGCATTCGAAACTGATCCAGCGGACGCAAAAACTCCTCAAGGATATGTATTGGTGGTATTTGATCCAACAGCAGGGGGAACTTTAAATTCAGATCCGTCTATAGACCAAGGAGTTAAAAAAGCTTACAACGTAAAAGATAGCTTAAGCTGGGGTCAAGCAAAAGAAGCAGGATTGGTAGTTCCAACAGCAAGATACAAAGATGAAACCCAAACCTTCAGTAAATGGGATCCTGCCTTGCCAGGAGATGCTGATACTGTAGAAACGAAGACTTATACAGCTAAGTATGTTCTGACTGCAGATGTAGTAGCACAAAACCCAGGCGAAGAAAAGCCAAATGTTCCAGACAACTATGTACTAGTAGACTTTAGTGCAGGAGACAATGGAACAATAGCAGAAGATCAAACAATAAACTACTGGGTAAATCCAGAAAAAGAAGTAACATTAACAGCTCCAACAGTAACTCCAAACGCAGGTTACACACAAAAAGAAGGAGCAGAAGCTTGGGATCACGCATTAACAGGCACATTTGCAGAAGTAACAACAATAACTGCACAATACAATGCTGAAAACGAAGTTTACGAACCAGAAGCAAAACCTGTTGAAAAAGACTTCGGAACTCCAGTAACAGAAGATGACGTTACAGGATCAGTAACAGTTCCAAATTATCCAACTGATGCAGAAAAGCAACCAGTAGTAACTGTAGACGAAGGTCAAACACTACCAGATGGAAAGACACCAGGAACAACAGAAATCAATGTAACAGTAACTTATCCAGACGGAACAGAAGATAAGTTAACCGTTCCAGTAACAATAAAACCACAAGCTGAAAACGAAGTTTACGAACCAGAAGTAACTCCTATAGAAACAAACTTAAACGTTGATCCAAATGCAG
>NZ_JASBYU010000017.1 GCF_029983815.1 Lagierella sp. | reverse complement strand
AAGACGCAACCTTCACACCAACAGAAAAGAAAGATGCAACTTACACAGCAAACTTTAAGGAAGTTGTAGTTTCTACTCCAATAGTGAAACCTATTTATGAAAATGATAAAGATATTAAAGTTAAACCTGAGGAAGGTATAGATAAGATTCAAGTTAAACTTCCTAATGGTGAAACAGTTTCAGCTTCACTTAACAGTGGTCAATGGGGTACAATAGTGGATGACAAATTTACGCCATTCCCAACTAAAGAAATTGATGGAGAAAACTATGTATTATTACCTGTTCCTGAAAATGTAACTTTGGCACCTAAGGATAAAGTCGAAGTTATAAATTTTGCGGGTTCAAACGAATCAAAACCGGTAGTAGTAACTGTTTTAGAAAAACCAGTAGTAGAAGAATATGTAACAGTAACCTTTGATACAAATGGTGGCAGTGAAATAGCACCAATAAAAGTACAAAAAGGTAAGACTGTAGCAAAACCAGAAGATCCAACAAAAGAAGGATTGAAATTTGCAAGATGGGAACTAGATGGTAAAGAGTACGACTTCAATACACCAGTAGAAGAAAATATAACTCTAAAGGCAGTATGGTCAAGAGACTTAACCCCAATAGAACCAATAGAAATGGTAACAGTAACCTTTGATACAAATGGTGGAAGTGAAATAGCACCAGTAAAAGTACAAAAAGGTAAGACTGTAGCAAAACCAGAAGATCCAATAAAAGAAAACTATACTTTTATAGAATGGCAAAAAGATGGTAAAAAATACGACTTTACTACTCCAGTAATTGAAAATATTACCCTAAATGCAGTATTTAAAGAAAATGAAGTAACAGTTAAGTATGTTTCTAATGATACTGAAATGGGAACAGTAGACCCAGCAGAAGAAACAGTAAAAGTTGTAACAGGAGAACTACAAGGTTCAAGAGCTACGGCAGAAAAAGGATACGAATTTGTAAACTGGACAGATGAAAGTGGAAAAGAAGTATCAAAAGATGCAACCTTTACACCAACAGAAAAGAAAGATGCAACTTACACAGCAAACTTTAAGAAACTAGAAAAGGTACCAGAAGAGATCAGAGTAAACTTTGTAATAAAGGAATCTGACAAAGACAAAGCGGAATTTGTAGCAAATGAAGCTGGCGGAATAAACAATTCGATAGTATTTCCTAAGGGAAAAGATGCAAAAGAAGTAGAAGCCCAAGCACCAAAGGTAAAAGTAAAAGACGGATATGAATTCAAGGGCTGGACACCAGCATTTGAAGGAATCCTAAACGAAGATACAACTTATACTGCTGTAATAGAAAAGGTTAAGGTTAAACCAACTCCAGATCCTACACCTTCAGTTCCAGAGCCGACTCCAGCAGAGCCTAAGGATATTGTAACTGATAGAACTAAGGGTAAGGACAGAATTGAAACAGCTATAGAAATTTCAAAGAAATACTATGGACAAGCGGACACTGTAATAATCGTAGATAAGGCAAATTTCCCAGATGCGATGACAGCTTCTGTACTAGCAAAGTTATTGAAGGCTCCAATTCTATTGACTAATTCTAAGGATTTAGATAGTAGAGTAGCTGCTGAAATTAACAGACTTGGTGCTAGAGACATCATCATTGTTGGTGGTAGAACTTCTGTTTCTGAAGAAGTAAAAACTCAACTAGGTAAATTTGACAAGGACGACGTTGAAAGAATTTACGGTGGAAACAGATATGAAACTTCAGCACAAGTTGCTAGAAGAGTAGTTGGAATTACAGGTAAACTTGGAACAGGTGTTGTGGCAAGTGGAGAAGTTTTTGCTGATGCACTTACAGTAGGACCTTTCGCTTCAAGAGAAGGCTTCCCAATATTACTTGTTAAATCTGGATCAGTTCCAGGAACAATTAAAAATGCAATTGATGAATTAGCTATCTCAAGAGTTTATATAGCAGGTGGAAGTTCAAGTGTTTCAAGTGCTGCAACCAGTCAATTACCAACAGTAGTAGAAACAATGAAGGGAAGTACAAGATACGAAACAGCTATAGATATAGCGAAGAAACAATTCCCAAATGCTAAGTCAGTATTTGTAGCAAATGGACAAGAGTGGGCAGACGCACTAGTAATAGCACCAGTAGGTGGACTATTAGATATGCCAATTCTATTGACAAAAGCAAATGATGCACCTAAGACTTTAGTAGATTATATTAGAGAAAATAATATTGAAAAGATAACTGCCATTGGTGGTAGATCCATGGTAAGTGAAAAGGTGCTAAGCGATTTAGCTAAATAATAAAAAACTAGAGGCTGGAAAATTCCAGTCTCTTTGTTTGAGCACAGAAAAACTGTTGAGGAAAGTAAGACTCTCTCAACAGTTTTTCCATTTTTTAAAATCTGAATTATTTAAGAACTGCTCCTAGTGCGGCCATTGTAATATAATTATAAGGCTGATTGAAATGGGGCATAAAGAAGATATCTGTTAGAGCTAATTCGTCGATGGTTACATCTTTTTGAATTGCCAAGCTGAACATATGGATACCCATGGAAACGTCATAGGTGGATCCAAGTTGAGCGCCGATTATTCTTCTGTCATCTTTTCTATAAATTATCCTTATCTTTACTTTAGCGTTTGGCACATTTTCCATAAATCCTGGTTTTTGGAAGTCTTCAAAGTCTGTGTACTCAACATCTATTCCATATTTTTTTGCCAAGTCCAAAGACAATCCAGTCATTACTATTTTATGACCGTAGATTTGCATTCCAGATGAGCCTTGAACTCCAGGAGTCTCAATGTCCATTCCACATGCATTTAGAGCGGCTACTATTCCGGAACGAACTGCATTTGTAGCTAGTGCAACGTATTCTTGTTGCTCTGTAGGCTTGTAGTAGATAGTTGCGCAATCTCCAATGGCATAGATGTCTTTGTTTGAGGTTCTAAAATGTTTATCCACTAGGTAGGCACCTGTTTTATCATGTCTTTCTAAATTTTCAAGAAGATATACATTTGGTACAAAACCTATGGAATTTATTACAAGGTCAGCGTCGTAGGTACTATTATTTGTTACAACTTGTTTTACCTTTCCATCTTCGCCTTTAAATTCTACAACATCTTCATTGAATACTAGTTTTATTCCGTTTTCAGCCATTGCATCTTCTAAGTCCTTTGAAAACTCGTGGTCATAATAATTTTGTAGGATTTTTTCATCTCTTGTAACAAGGGTGGTGTTTTTGCCAATTCTTTGGAAGGCTTCTGCAAGTTCCACACCTATATATCCAGATCCTACTACAACTACATTTTTGATTTCTTCCCTTTGGCCAATGGCTTTTACCTTTTGGGCGTCTTGGAAGCGTTTTGCAACTTCTATATTCTCTAAGTCTTCTCCAGGAAGGCCGTTGGATCTTGGTCTAGAACCTGTTGCTATAATCAGCTTGTCATAGGATTCTTCAACCTCTTGCCCATCTTTTAATCTGACTTTTACAGTCTTTTTGTATTCATCTACAGAAAGTACTTCAGATTCCATATGTACTTTTGCGCCCTTTTCTTCAAAGATATTTTTGTTGCAGTAGAAAAGTCCATCTGATTTTGAAATTTGTTCTCCAATCCACAACGCCATTCCACAACCTAAGAAAGAAATATTGCTATTCTTATCAAATATGGTTAGCTCACAATCCTTAAAGTTGTCTAAAATGGTGTTAGATGCAGCTGTCCCTGCGTGATTTGCTCCAATTACTACGATTTTTGTCATTTTTATCCCCCTCATTCTTATTGAATTTAAACCCTACTAAAACAGTAGGATTTATAATTGGATTATAACATAATTGCCTAATATTTGCAATAAAGATTAGTAGAATTGGATACAACTGATTTTGATTATCATTTAATATAGACAAAAGGTAAATGAGTCAATAGAAGAGCGGTGTTGACTTGTAAAATAATAAGGATAGAGGGGTAAAAATTTTACTGTAAGTGCAATTAACTTTATTAATTAAAGAGGAAGTAATTAAGGAAATGAAGAAGGGCTAGTAGATTTTTAAAGCAAATTAAAGAAATATTGTTAGATTCTTCTACTCATAAAAGATTGTAAGATAAATGAATATTCGAAAGGAAAGGTAAGTAGAAAATTGTTCCAGTATTTTAGGAAAAATTATGATTTTCATTGATAATTCTTTTCAGATATGTTACAATAATGATGGTCAAAGAAAGTCAAAGTTAAGAGGAGGTTATTATGGAATATAAGGACTATTATAAAATACTCGGTGTGGAAAAATCTGCAACGGATAGCGAAATAAAACAGGCGTATAGAAAGTTGGCAAAGAAGTACCATCCGGATTTAAATCAAGGTGATGAGAAGGCCTCCGAAAAACTTAAGGAGATAAATGAGGCTTATGAAGTTCTTGGAGACAAGGACAAGAGGAAAAAGTATGATACTTTTGGATCTAGTTATAATTTTACTGGTGGACAAAACTTCGATCCTTCTGCCTACGGTTTTGACTTTTCAAATTTTGGAAATGGTAACACCTACACTTATACAAGTTCAGGCGGAGAAGGCTTTTCTGACTTCTTCAACATGTTCTTTGGTGGAGGTTTTGGTGGATTTGGAAGTAGGGCAAAGGACTCTGCAAGAGATATTTTCTCAGGGTTTACTGGAAAGTCCAAGAGACAAAGACAAAAGTATGAAACTGAAGTTTCAATTGGTTTAAAGGAAGCCTTTGACGGTGCTGAAAAAGTACTTAACTTGAATATAAATGGTGAGAATAAAACTTTAAATGTAAAAATTCCTAAGGGAATTTTACCAGGTAAGAAAATTAGAACTAAGGGTGAAAAGATAGGTCTAGACGGTGATATCTACATTAAGGTAAATGTAATTGACTCTGAAAACATCCTTGACGGTTTAGATATTACTAAGAAGGTTAAGGTCTATCCATGGGATGCATTACTTGGTGAGAAGGTAGTCGTTGACACTTTAGAGGGAAGGATAAAGGTTAGAATACCAGAAAAAATTAAATCTGGACAAAAAATTAAAGTGTCCAACAAAGGCTTTAGGGATATGAAAGGTAATAGAGGGGATTTATATTTGGAAATTCAAATTGTAAATCCTGACAGTTTAAACGATAGACAAATAGAATTATATAAGGAGTTAAAAAAGTCTGTAAGTGAAAGGTAAGGTGGAGGATTATGGATTTAAACAAACTTACTAAAAAATCTATGGAAGCGGTTCAAGAAGCTCAAAATATTGCTTTGAAAAATAAGAACCCAGAAATTACAGATCTACATCTTCACTATGCTCTCGTCTCCGACATTGAAGGGATGGTCAGCAAGACCTTGGAGAAGATGAATGTGGATAAGGAAGGCTATTTAAAGGATTTAACCTTTGAATTGGATAGGTTACCTAAGGTTGATAGTCCTTCAAATATATACCCTTCTCAACTTTTCCAAAGAATCCTTCTAATGGCGGAAGATGAAGCTAAGAGGATGAAGGACAGCTTTATTTCTGTGGAACATATTTATTTGGCGCTTATAAAAGAAAAGAATGTGACTTTTCCTGAAGTGTTAAGTCGTTACAATATAAGTACAAGGGAATTTGAAAATGCACTTAAGGAGATAAGAAAGGGCAATAGGGTTGAATCTGATGACCCTGAAAGCTCTATGAATGCCTTGGAGAAATACGGTAGGGATTTAACTGAAGATGCTAGAAAGGGAAAGATTGACCCGGTTATTGGCAGGGACGACGAGATAAGAAACTGTGTAAGAATTCTTTCTAGAAGGACTAAGAACAACCCTGTTTTAATTGGTGAACCGGGAGTTGGTAAGACTGCCATTGTGGAAGGTCTTGCTCAAAGGATAGTAAAGAATGATGTTCCTGAAACTTTGAGGGACAAGACTATCTTTGCACTGGACTTGGCTTCTCTAGTGGCCGGTGCAAAGTATAGAGGCCAATTTGAAGAAAGGCTAAAATCCGTTTTAAAGGAGATTAACGAGTCTGAAGGGGAGATAATACTATTTATCGACGAACTTCACACTCTAGTTGGTGCTGGGGCCTCTGAAGGGGCGATGGACGCATCCAATATGTTAAAACCAATGCTTGCAAGGGGAGAAATCCACACAATTGGTGCAACTACTTTGGATGAATATAGAAAATATATTGAAAAGGATGGGGCTTTGGAAAGAAGATTCCAAAAGGTATTGGTTACTGAACCGACTGTGGAGGATACTATATCAATTCTAAGAGGGATTAAGGAAAAATATGAAATTCACCATGGTATTAGAATATCCGACAATGCGGTAATTGCCTGTGCAACTCTATCCAATAGATATATCACCGACAGATTCTTACCTGACAAGGCTATAGACTTGATGGATGAGGCATCTGCCATGGTGAGAACTGAGATAGATTCCATGCCTTCTTCCCTTGATGAAAAGAATAGAAAGATTTTACAGCTCGAAATTGAAAGGGCTGCTTTAAAAAGGGAAGATGACTCCTTGAGTAAGAAAAGACTTGAGGACTTGGAAAAGGAATTACAGGATCTTAAGAGCGAATACGATATCGAATATGAAGACTGGAGAAAGCAAAAGTCTGCAATCGATGAGGTTAAGGAGCTTAAATCCAAGATAGATGAAGTAAAGATTGAAATGGAAGCTGCAGAGAGACATTACGACTTTGAAAAGTTATCCCAACTTCGATATGGTACATTGGCTAATCTTGAAACTCAGTTGGCGGAAGCTACTGAAAAAAATAAGAATAGCAGTTCCAATCTAAAGGAAGAGGTAACTGAAGAAGAGATTGCAGTGGTGGTTTCAAAATGGACCTCAATTCCAGTTTCTAAGCTTGTTGAGACTGAAAAGGATAGAATTTTAAATATGGATAAAATTCTTCATAGACGTGTTATCGGTCAAAACGAGGCGGTTACTGCAGTTACTGAGGCCATTATCCGCTCTAGGTCTGGTATTGGTTCCTTTGATAAACCGATCGGTTCCTTTATCTTCCTAGGTCCTACAGGTGTTGGTAAGACCGAGCTTGCAAAGGCATTGACGGAAGCTATGTTTGATGATGAGAAGAATTTGATTAGGATAGATATGAGTGAGTATATGGAAAAGCATTCTGTGTCTAGACTTGTTGGTTCTCCTCCAGGATATGTTGGATATGAAGAGGGTGGACAGCTAACAGAAGCCGTTAGAAGAAAGCCTTATTCAGTAGTTTTATTTGATGAGATCGAAAAGGCCCATCCGGATGTTTTCAACATTTTGTTACAAGTTCTAGATGATGGTAGATTAACCGACAATCAAGGAAGGACTGTGGATTTTAAAAACACCATTATAATTATGACTTCCAATATCGGTTCTGAAACCCTACTAGAAGGAATTGACAAGGATGGCGAAATTTCCCAAGGGGCTAGGGATACGGTTATGGATAAGATGAAATATACCTTTAGACCTGAGTTTTTAAACAGGGTGGACAATATAGTCTTATTTAAACCATTAACCGAAAATGAAGTGTATGATATTTTAGATAATGACATCAAGGAAATTGAAGACAGATTAAGGGATAGACAAATTAGCGTTAAGTTAGATAAGGTTGCTAAGGAGCTTATTCTTGCAAGGGCCTACGATGTTCATTATGGTGCAAGGCCTATTAAGAGATTTTTACAAAAGTATGTGGAAACAGAACTTGGTAGAAAGCTTTTAAAGGGTGAAGTGTTTGATGAAGACAATGTGCTAATCACTGTTGAAGATGGAGAATTGACCATTGTAACTGAGTAGATAAGATAAACCATTGTAGTATTCACATTATGAGATGTCTAGGAAAATCTGGGCATCTTTTTTTTATTGGTATGATGATACTTGCAGAAATTTATAGACTGTGGTATACTAAAGTCAAATTTATATATTGACGTTGAAGAGAAATAGTAGGTAGGAAAGTCTTGTAGAGAGTGACCGTGTGGTGAAAGGTTGCAGGTGGAACTATTGAATCCGTCTTGGAGTCATGCCAATGAAGAGACACTTATGTGTAATTAGGGTGGCAACGCGGGTTAACTCGTCCCTTTGTGGGAACGGGTTTTTTTATTGTTCCCATTTAGGTTTGATACTGTTGAACTATGTAATTGACATCGAATTTTAAAATTGGGAGGAATTTATGTTAGATATTAAAAGAATTAGAAATAATAGGCAAGAGGTTCTTGCTGCACTGGCAAAGAGAAGGGGAGAGTTTCCTATAGAAAAGGTAATCTTACTGGATGAAAAGAGAAGGGAGCTTATCTCAGAAGTTGAAGAAAAAAAGGCGGAACAAAATAGAATTTCCAAACAAGTTCCCCTTATGAAAAAAGAGGGTAAGGATACAACGGAAATCTTTAGCCAGATGAAGGAGTTATCCAACGAGATTAAGAAGATGGATGAAGATGTAAAGGTACATGATGAAGAAATTAGAGAGCTTTTACTTTCAATCCCAAACACTCCTCATGAATCTGTTCCCGTTGGAACAGATGATACTGAAAATGAAGAGATGAGAAGGTGGAAAGAGCCAAGGGACTTTGGATTTGAACCAAAGGCTCACTGGGATATAGGTACGGATTTAGATATTTTAGACTTTGAAAGGGGTTCAAAGATCTCTGGTACGAGATTTTCTGTATTCAAAGGCCTAGGGGCTAGGCTTGAGAGAGCGCTAATCAACTTTATGGTGGACTTACATGTGGAAAGACATAACTTTGAAGAGGTTTGGATTCCAAGCTTAATCAATAAAAAGTCCATGTATGGTACTGGACAGCTGCCAAAGTTTTCTGAAGATATGTTCTATGTTCCTCAAAAGGAAATGTACCTTGCACCTACAGCGGAGGTTCCTGTAACAAATTTACTATCTGATGAGATAATTGATGGCGAAAGATTGCCAATATACTACACTGCCTATTCACCTTGTTTTAGAGCAGAAGCTGGTTCTGCCGGAAGGGATACTAGAGGTCTAATTAGAAACCATCAGTTTGATAAGGTTGAAATGGTTAAGTTTACAAGACCAGAGGATTCCTTTGAGGAGCTGGAAAAACTTACGGACAACGCTGAAGAAGTTTTAAGGCTTTTGGATATACCTTATAGAGTGGTTAAACTTTGTACGGGAGACTTGGGATTTAGTTCAACCATGACCTATGATGTAGAAGTTTGGATGCCTAGTTATGGAAGGTATGTTGAAATTTCATCATGCTCTAACTTCTTGGACTTCCAAGCTAGAAGGGCAAATATTAAGTATAGGGACGAAAATAAAAAGGTTCACTTTGTTCATACTTTAAATGGTTCAGGATTGGCTGTTGGTAGGACATTGGCGGCAATTTTAGAAAATTATCAAAATGAAGATGGATCGGTGACAATACCAAAGGTGTTGGTGGAATATATGAGATCCTGTGAAAAGATAGAAAAGAAATAGTTGATGTGAAACTAGACTGGTACTTTGTGACTTGTCGAGCACTCATGTATGAGTGCTTGACTATCTACCTAAAAATTTAAATTTTTCCTCTTTAGTGATATAATATTACTAAAACCTATCTAATGCCTAGTCATTAATTAAAATTTACTATATAGAGGAGCTTTCATCATTATTTTAAGCTAAACTTTCGATGATTGCATGAGATATTCAAAATGGAGGAAGTATGAAGAATTTAAAAAAGGTCTTATTATTTGCACTGACCTTAGTACTATTGTTACCACAAATAGCATTTGCAGAGTCACCATTACATTTTGGTCCTAGAACCAAGGGCTACATGATTGTAGACTACGATACTGACAGCTTTATAAGTGGAAACAATATGGATGAAGAGGTCTATATTGCAAGTATAACAAAGCTAATGACCTATATTTTAGTCAAAGAGAAGATAACCACTGGTGAAGTCAATGTTTCAGATATTGTAAAGATTACTCCAGAAATGGCGGCTATTCCCGGATCGTCTATGAATCTTCAACCAAATATGGAAGTTACCGTAAACGATCTATTGGAAGGGTTAATTGTATTATCTGGAAACGACGCTTCCTACACTCTTGCACTAAAAGTTGCTGGTGATGAAAAGAGTTTTGTTAAGATGATGGATGAAAAGGCAAAGGAGATTGGCCTTGAAAAAGCTAAATTCTTAAATTCTACAGGTCTACCAGTTGGAGATACTGAAAATTCCATGACCGTTAGGGATGTATATAAACTTGCAAAGTATGTACTAGACACCTATCCAGAGATTTTGGAACTTTCTTCCATGACTAGATATGTAAACACCAAGTACAAGGTGGACAAACCTACGACAATTCCACTGGTAGGAATTGAGCCTGGAGTGGATGGTCTTAAAACGGGAACTACGGATTTGGCAGGATATTCTGTTATTTCCACCTTTAGACCTTTAAAGAATGAAACTTTGAAAAATGAAAGGTTTTTAGCCGTTATAATGGGTGCTGGAAGTCCTCAGGATAGACAGGCAATCGTGGGAGAAATAGTGGACTATATCACTAAGAATTATGTAAATGGTGAGATTATCGACAATGACAAGGTATATCAAACCATCTATGTAAATTCCATCGACAAGGGATTTATAGACATCTATCCCAATTCTGACAAAAAGGCTGTCTACGATAAAAATAAGAACTTTATCGTGGGACAAAAATTTAAAATAACAGAACAAGGACCTTTTAAGGCAGGAGATAAGGTTGGGGTATTGAATCTGACGGGAAATAATGGTAAAGTATATAATGTTGACTTAGTCGTAAGGGAAGACTATAAGAAGGCGGGTTTCTTCACTAGAGTAAAGAGACTGGCCAAAGATATGGGCTTGAGGACTAAGACTTTACTCAATATATATTAAGCCCCCATAATTAAGCAGGATATAATACTCCCCTCCTAAGGGAGATTCACTGGTTCGAGTCCGGTTGGGGGTGCCATAACCTTATTTTATAAGCTCTACATATGTAGGGCTTTTTTTTATTGTTTCATCAAATTGAAATTCTTAGTTGCAGTTTTAAAAAGTTCCACAACTCCATCTAAAATCATCTTCCTTTGATTTGAGGGAAGGTCCTTTAGTGACAGGGTAAGCTGCCCGATGGTCTTAATAAAATCTGCATTTGTAAAATTGTAATTTATCTCGGTTTTACCGATATTGTAAAAGAGTTTATAGAGGTATTTGAAGAACATCTTTCTATTCTCTTCTGGAATATTTAACATCCACTCTTTTAAAGTAAATTCTGCAAATTTGCTTTCAGGGGATCTGTCCGGAAGGTAGTTAAAGTCCGGTCCTGCCAATCCCCAGTAAAATATATCGTGTTGGGCAAAGTTCTTTTCAGTGGAGGAGACTATTTTTATTTCTCCCTCCTGCTCAAGTAAGGTTCCCACAACTGAACCCTCGGGTATGTAGTGGGTCATCTTTTCATTGGCCCTTCTTTTAACTTCTCCCTTTAAAATCTTAGACTGTAGACCGGGACCATCAAAGTTATAGGCCCCAACAATCTTTTTATAACTTTCTTCTTTACAGTGGGTCAAGCTAAATAAAGCAAGGTTTCCTCCTTTGGAATGGCCTGTAAGGATCAAACTTTTAAAATCCTTAGCCATATGGTCAAGGTAGTTTGTTGCGTCCTGTTGAGATGGAATATAATCTAAAAAGCTGAGATTGAAGTCCTCCTTCCAACCAACGAGGGTTTTATCGGTTCCTCTAAAGGAGATTACTCCGGTGGAGTTTGGTAGTTTAAAGGATATGGCAGAAAATTGTTTTTCTATCTCCAAATCGATTTCATCTCTAAATCCAAGGGCTTGAATATCCTTGTATCTCTCTAAATTGCAGATGCTCTTTAGTAGTTTTGCATCCTCAGGTAAGACTAAAGAGTTTTCAAAGTCCCTGTGTTTAACTAGTTTATGTGCCAATTTACCAAGGGGGATTTCATCATTTTCATCCATACAAAGACCCATTGGAAGATAGGATAGTCTGGCAAAGATCACCGCATCTATAGGGTTTAGATCGTCATTTAAAAATGTTATATCGCCTCTGAAGTTAAGATAGTCATAGATATTATAGGTCATTATTTTCCTCGTCATTTTTAATCTTAGATTTAACTGATATGGTTACTCCAATAAAGATTATTAAAAAGCAAACCAGTGCATATACCAAATTCAGTATGAGTTTTTTAGAAGATTTGGTATTTGTTGAAATTTCAATTTCGTCACCGTTTTTCACGATTTCATAGGTATGGGTGTTAAGGTGATTGTCTTGATACACCTTGTAATTGTCCAGGTTTTCTATATTGTAATAGACAGAATCCCTGGTGTATAGAGGTAATATCATGCTTTTATTGTAGGTTACAGCAGTATATGTTTCTCCTGTCTTAAATAATAGAAGGTAGGAGGACTTGGTGCTGGACTTCTTTATAAGTTTTACTTCCCCTTCATCTTCAGGAACGTATTTTAAAAGAAAGTCCACTGCGTTATTATTAAGTTTACGTTGTGGAATAGTATAGAAATTGCTGTCATCTAGGATAAATAAGAATACCAGAAGTGCTAAAATAATAGCTGAGATTAAAATATAAGTATCTTTGTTTCTTCGTTTCATTTTCATTCCTTTCCTATAAGATGGTATAATCAGTGTAGGTGATACTATGTTGAAAGTGTTGATAATTCTATTTATGCTCCTTATATTAAGGGAGATCATAGAGACCATTAAAAACAAGAAAGTAGGGCAGCCTTTAAATAAAATCTTTAAAGGCAAAAACTTTTACTTTCTTTATATCACAACCCTAGTTTTGATCATGGCAATCTTATTGCTGGTATATTTTAAAGGTCAAATCCCCAGTTGATTAAAGCATCAGCCTATGATCATCTCTCCAAACTTCATCTATAATTGCTGATCCAAGGCATATTTCCTCTTGGTATAGGACTGCCGCCTGTCCTGGGGTGACAGACTTTACATGATCGTAGGTTAGTTCGACTTTATCCTCATCTAAAAACTTTACATGGACTGGAATGTCCTTTTGTCTATATCTAAATTTTGCAGTGCAGTCAAATTCCTTGGGAAACTTTTCAGTCATTGGAGTGGAAAATTGAGATGCTAAGAGCCTGTTTGAAAACAGGTGTTCATTTTCAGAGCCTTGGCATACTATCAGTTCGTTTTTTTCGATATTTTTCCCACAGACAAACCAGGCTTCTCCGTCTCCGCCAATTCCTAGACCCCTTCGTTGACCGATTGTATGGTACATTAAACCTTCGTGGCTTCCCATTACTTCTCCGTCGACAGAGACCATCTTTCCTTTTCTTGCAGGCAGATAATTCGATAGAAATTCATTGAAATTTCTTTCTCCAATAAAGCAAATTCCAGTAGAATCCTTCTTTTCCGCTGTGGCCAGATTATGTTTTCTTGCCAATTCCCTAACTTGGGACTTTTGTAAGTCACCAATTGGGAAAATCACATTTTTAATTTGATCCTGGGAAAGCTGACTTAAAAAATAGGACTGGTCCTTATTGTTGTCCAAGCCTCTAAGGAGAAGTTTTGAACCGTCCTTTCCTTCGCCGATTCTTGCATAGTGGCCAGTTGCTACTAAATCAAAACCCAAATCGTAGGCAAAGTTTAAGAAAGCTTTAAATTTAATCTCCTTATTACACATTATGTCAGGGTTTGGGGTTCTACCCTTCTTGTATTCCTCTAAAAAGTAGGTGAAGACCCTGTCGTAGTATTCCTTTTCAAAATTTATGGAATAGTAGGGGATCTTTAGTTGATTACATACTTTAACTACGTCTTCATAGTCCTTTTCTGCCGTACAGACACCATTTTCATCGGAATCGTCCCAGTTTTTCATAAAAATTCCCGTAACATCATAGCCCTGTTCCTTTAGTAGGAGGGCTGCAACGGAGGAGTCTACACCGCCGCTTATTCCTAAAACTACCTTCTTTTTAATCTTCCTCACCTACCTTTCTATCATAGAGTTCTTTTATGGTTTTAATAGTGTATTTTACATCTTCCATGGTGTTGGTAAATCCAAAACTAAATCTAATTGAATTCATGGCTCTTTCTTTATCGTACATTGCAGTAATAACATGGCTTTCTTCGAGGGAGCCTGCAGAACATGCTGAACCTGCTGATGCACAAATTCCCTTCATATCTAGATATGTCAAAAGCAAATCGGATTTTGCAAAGGGAAAGTATAGATTTAAAATATGGTCAGAAGAATGTTCCAAAGTGCCATTTATTTCAAAAGGGATTTCGTTTTTTTTAAGATCTCGAATAAATCCTTCCTTGATTTCCTTTACAAGAGGCCTTTCACTAACTATTTTATCATAGGATTTGGCCATGGTATAAGCTCCCATAACAAAGGAAGTTCCACCACGTCTTTGTTTTTCCTGCTGGCCACCATAGATTAGGTTTTGGATATCATCTTTTAAATATAGTAATCCAAATCCGTTTATCCCGCCGATTTTATGCCCAGAAATCGCCATGGAATCACATCTTGAAAAAT
This sequence comes from Lagierella sp., assembly GCF_029983815.1. Taxonomy (GTDB): domain Bacteria; phylum Bacillota; class Clostridia; order Tissierellales; family Peptoniphilaceae; genus Mediannikoviicoccus. The sequence goes on along the minus strand of NZ_JASBYU010000017.1, from coordinate 22,346 downwards.
CAAAATCCATATGTCCAAAACCTTGAACATTGTCTATGTGAAGCCAAACCTCTCTGTCCTTTAAAATTTGGGAAATCCTATCTAAATCCTGAACTGTGCCGGATTCATTGTTTACCAAAGTTAAAATCAATAAAGTTTTTTCATAAGAAAACCCTTGGGAATTATTTTCTCCTAACTTTTTTTCTAAATCGGTAAGGTTTATTCTACCGTCCTTACAAATCTCGATATATTCCACATTTGCATTTAATTTATCCAAAGTGTTTAATACCGATGGATGGTCAGCTCTTGTACATAGTATTCTATAGCCTAAAGCATTGAAATGCTTTATAATCGTATTATTTCCCTCGGAAGCTCCCGAATTAAAGATGATGGATTTGGAAGAAAGGTTTAAGACCTTGGAAAGTTTTTGTCTTGAATCTTCCAGTATCTTATTAGCGCTTCTTCCCAGTTTATGAAGGGAGTCCGGGTTTGCGTTATATTCATTAAAATTATTTAATATGTCTTCAAATATTTCTCTTCTCTTTATCGAAGTAGCTGCGTAGTCAAAGTAAATCATAATACCTCCGTAAATACTTATTTTAACACAATTAGGGACCTTTCTTCCACTATATAGTGCAGATAGGCCAGCAAGTTTAATTGTATGGTTAAAGGATTGTTAGATGGGTATATTCAGCTTAGAGGTGATTTAATTGAATTTTAAACCGATACACAGCTGTATAAGAGTTGTAGACTTAGAAAAATCTGTAGAATTTTATAAAAATGCATTTGGTTTTGTGGAAACACGTAGGAAGGATTATCCAGAGGACAAGTTTACCCTAGTTTATATGGCGCCTGAGAAAGGCGAGTTCGAACTGGAACTTACCTATAACTATGACCACGAACCCTATGAAATTGGCGATGGATATTCTCATATTGCCTTGGAAGTTGACGATTTAGAGAAATACCATGAAGAACATAAGAAAGCAGGATACAAAGTTACAGACCTTGGCGGACTTTCAGACTCCAAGGAACCAAAATTTTATTTCATAACAGATCCAGATGGATATGATATTGAAATAATCAGAGCATAGCAATCTCCTTTAAAATTTTTATAAGCATAGACAAAAGCCCGGTTAGCCGGGCTTTTGTAATGTGTATTTTTATTTATTACTCTTGTAAAAATCCTCTCTGTAAATACAAGCGGATTTGTGACCTTTACTAACTTCCAATAGGGCCGGTTGCTCCAAGGTACATTTTTCAGTCCTATAGGGACAACGGCTTTGAAATACACAACCCTTTGGCAGATCGATAGGACTTGGGATTTCTCTATTGGTACTAACTAAGGCCTTTCTATCCTTATTTACTTCTGGCTTTAACACTGAGCCAAGTAATTCCTTGGTGTAGGGATGGCAAGGATTTTTATAGATTTCATCGCTGTCGCCTATTTCCACAAGATGCCCCAGGTATAAAACTCCTATTCTATGGGAGATATGTTCCACCATAGCCAAGTCGTGGGCGATAAAGAGGTAGGTTAGACCAAGTTCCTTTTGTAAATCCTCTAATAGGTTAACAATTTGGGCTTGAATTGAAACGTCCAAGGCAGAAATTGGCTCGTCACATAGGATGAACTCAGGGTTTGTGGATATGGCCCTAGCAATGGATATCCTCTGTCTTTGACCTCCACTGAACTGTCCAGGCTTTTTAAACATGATCTCCTTGGACAATCCAACCTTATTTAGTAAATCCTCGACCATGGATCTAATTTTTTTATTGTCATAATTAAATCTGGTTCTAAGGGGTTCTGCAATTATGTCAAAGACCATTAGTGTTGGATTCAATGAGGAATAGGGGTCTTGAAAGATGGCCTGTATTTCACTTTGCATGGTCTTTATCGTCTTTTTATCGCTTATATCTGCACCCTTATATTTTACACTTCCCTCGGTAATATCTGAAATACCGGTTATGCATTTTCCCAAAGTGGATTTACCACTTCCAGACTCCCCGACAAGGCCAAGGGTTTCTCCCTTTCGGATTTCCAAGGTGACGCCGTCTAAAGCCTTTAAGTATTTTTGTTCTTCAAATAACTTATTCTTTTTTACTGGGAAGTGTTTTTTTAAATTTTTAATTTCATATATTATTTCCATATTTTACTCCTCAATCATATGACAGTACACTTTGTGGGTTGGAGAAATTATTTTCTCTGGAGGCATTTGTCTTTTACAGATATCTCCTCTAAGTTTGCACCTATCATAAAAAGGACATCCCTTCGGTTTTTCGATTAGAACTGGTGGGTTTCCAGGAATGGGAATCAGTCTTTCCTTCTTTCCGATTTTTGGAAGGGATTGTAATAGTCCTTTTGTATAGGGATTTAAACTATTTTCAAAGATCTCTTCGATGGTTGCCTCTTCCATAATTATTCCACCATATAGTACGATTACTCTGTCACAGGTGTTTGCAACAACTCCCAAGTCATGGGTGATAAGCAGGGTAGATTGGTCGCTATCCTTATTTAGACGGTTTAACAATGTCAAAACCTGTGCTTGTATCGTAACGTCAAGTGCAGTTGTAGGCTCGTCTGCAATGATGAGTTTAGGGTCTAAACAAAGGCTCATGGCAATCATCACCCTTTGTTTCATACCACCGGAAAATTCGTGGGGATAGCCGGATATCCTATTTTCTGCATCTGGGATTCCAACTAAATCCAAGTATTTGATTGAAAGCTCTTTTATCTCTTTATTATTTAAATTTTTCCTATGCCTCTTTATTAGACGATACATCTGTTTTTCAATAGTAAAGAGGGGATTTAAGGAAGTCATAGGGTCTTGAAATATCATGGAGATTTCATTTCCTCTAATATTTCGAAGGGTCTTTTCGTCTGCTTTTAAAAGATTTATTCCCTTATAAATAATTTCACCATCGTAAACTGCTCGGCCCTTTAAAAGGTTTAAGATGGATTTAGCGGTTACAGATTTACCACTACCAGACTCTCCTACAATTCCTAAGGTCTCATTTTCATATATATCGAAACTGATATTATTAACGGCGTAGGTGTTAAATTCCTTTCCAGGGAATTTTGCCGATAGATTTTTAACTTCAACTAATTTTTTCATCATATCTCCTTCCTGTAATAGTCGCCGATTACATTAAAGGCAAGTACGGTTAACAAGATTAATAGTCCTGGAAAGATTGCCAAGTAGGGAGAGGTGGCTAAGTACTGTTGTGCATCCTTTAACATGGACCCCCAGGAGGAGTTGGGTTGTCTAACTCCAAGACCTAAGAAGGATAGGGAAGACTCTGTCAATATTGCAGAAGCCACATTTACAGTGGCAGCAACTGTCAAAGTTGGTGTAATATTTCTTAGGATATGCTTTACCATTATCTTTCTATGGCTTACGCCGATAAGTTTAGCATAGGTTACATAATCCCTTTCCTTTAGAGAAAGGGTTTCGGCTCTAACAAGCCTTGCAATTCCCATCCAACTAAAGAGACCTATTATTATAATGATATTTTGAATTCCAGGTTTTAAAGCTGCATTTAGGATTAGGATTAAAAAGAAAGAAGGGATGCTCATTAGAATATCCACGCCCCTCATCAAAATCATATCCACCTTTCCACCAAAGTATCCTGCAATGATTCCAACCAGTGAACCTAGTATGGTGGAAATGACAACGGATAAAAATCCTACAGTCAATGAGGCCCTTGCTCCATGTAAAGCCCTGGCAAAGTAGTCTCTTCCAAGGTCATCTGTTCCAAAGAGATTTTCTTTATTAGGGTTTACTAAGGCGTTTGCTATATCTGTATCGATACCGTTTTTTGGATATAGGTCTGCAAGTATTGCCCCTAGGATAAATACTATCAATATCCCCAAGGAGAGTTTAACTTGAATAGGGCTTTGTTTAAGTTTTTTTATAAATGTTGACATTATGACATCTCCTTTATTCTAGGGTCTACAATTCCATATAGGATATCGCTTATTAGATTTCCCAGTATCAAGAGTATGGAGGCAAACATGGTCGTAGCCATGATAAGCGGGTAGTCGGCGGTGAAGATGGCGTTCATACCCAGTTGTCCAAGGCCTGGCCAACCGAAGATACTTTCAGTTATAAAGGCTCCTGAAACCAGTCTTGGAAGACTCATTCCCACTAGGGTTATAAGTGGTAGAAGGGAGTTTTTAAGTATGCTTTTAAAGAAGAGCTCTCTTTTGGAACTTCCCTGGGCAAGTTCTGTCATAACATAGTCTTCCTTTAACTGATCTGTAACCCTTGCTCTAACATATCTACTGATAACTGCCGTGTCGCCTATACTTAAAGTCAAAACAGGCATAATAGAATGTTTTAGTAGGTCCGGGAAGGTTTCTACTCCTAGGGTTCTCATACCAATACTTGGAAGTAGCCCCAGTTTTAATGAAAATAGATGCACCAACATCATGGCAAACCAAAAAGAAGGTATGGATATTCCTATGTAGGACAGTAAAGTGAAAATCTTATCTAAGATTCCGCCTTCATTCATACCGGAAACAATTCCGATTAAGGTGCCTAGAATTATGGAAAGTAAAAAGGCTGAACCCATCAGTCCAAGAGTTGCGGGAAGTCTTTCTGTAACCTGTTGTAAAACTGGTCTATGGTTTGAAAAGGAATAACCGAAATCTCCTTTAAAAATACCCTTTGCCCATCTTATATATTGAACTGGATAGCTATCGTTTAAACCCATGTTTTCTCTAATCCTTTCAATGTCTTGAACGGTAGATTCAGGAGTTATATGGGATCTAACCGGGTCGTTTGGTGCAATCCTAACCAATAGAAAGGACACTATGGATATGGTTATAATCATGGGAATTGTCTGTAATAATCGCTTTAAAATCAATCTTGTCATATTATCTCCTAAAATCAATGAACAATCCCCGAAGGGACTGTTCATTCAATTGTTGTTATTTTTTCTCAATCTTGTTGAAATAGTCAAACATATGAATAGGTGCAGGAGTTGCCTCTTCTAAATTGCCGAAGTCCTTCTTCACTGATAGGATGGACTTAACATTGGCAATTGGATATTCAACTGCATCATTTACAAGGGTCTGTTGAATTTCCTTGTATAAGTCGGCACGTTTCTTTTCATCTGTTTCTCTTTTTGCCTGTTCAAAAAGCTCGTCTACTTTAGGGTTTTGATAGTTACTAAAGTTTTCAGCGGAGTCACTCTTGAAGATAGCAGAGTAGTTGTCTGGATTGTCACCCATAACATAACCGTTTGAAGCCATGTCAAAGTCGTGGTTTTCATGATCCAATAACTTTTCTATGAAGGTAGCTCTTTCCATAGGAAGTAGTTCCACATTGATACCAACTTCTTTTAACATCTCTTGAATCAATAGACATTCCTTCTCTTGGTCTGGGTTACCAGAGGTGTACATCAACTTTAAGTTCAAGTTCTCTTTTCCAGCTTCCTTTAATAAGCTCTTAGCCTTTTCTACATCGTGTTCATATTTTTCTACATCGTCAGTAAAGAAACCGGTGTTAGTTGAAAATGGTGAATATGCAGCTTCTGCATAGTCATCACTTAAATAGGTTCCTTGAATTAACTTCTTCTTGTCAATTGCATAGGAAATGGCTTGACGTACCTTTACATCCTTTAAATTTTCAGAAGAAACTCTAAAGAATATGTTATCCACCATTCCTTCGGCAAAGGAAACTACTGTAAAGTTATCGTTCTTTTCGTATTTAGCAGCGTCCTTAGGTTTGATATAGGCAACGGAGATCTCGCCGTTTTCTAAAGCTACTAATAGGGCGTTTGTATCTGGAATTACCTTATAGGCGATACCGTCAAGCTTCGCAACATCTCCATAGTAGTCGTCAAATCTTTCAACTTGGTAAAGTTCTCCTGTCTTATGTTCCTTAAACTTGAAGGGACCACTACCAATAGGTTGTGCATTTTTAGAACTCTTCGCAATATCTGTTTCCCCTTCGTAAACGTGTTTTGGGATAGGGGATATTCCTGCAATTCCCTCGATAAAGGTCATATCTACCTTAGGTAATTTGTATTCTACTGTACTTTCGTCAACAGCTTTATATTCTACAACGCCAGATTCTGACTTAAATACATTCTGTCCCTTGGCGTTTTGCTTGTCATCTAATATAGAATCATAAGTGAATACTAAGTCTTCGGCCACAACTGGTTTTCCATCATGCCACTTGGCACTTTCCTTAAGTTTTAAAGTGTAGGTTAAAAAGTCTTCTGATGGTGTCATTGACTCAGCTAGACCATCATATACAACCTCTCCAGACTTAACATGGTACAGTGCATCAAATAGCACATTGGAGATAGTAAGGGAGACCCTGTCATTTGCGTAAAGTGGATTGACAGATGTAGGATCTGAACCAATTCCAAGAACCATTAGGCCGCCGTTATTGCCACTGCCTTCGCCGCCTGCTTCTGTGGTAGTATTAGAGCCGCCATTAGAACCGTTATTTCCAGCCTTATTTCCACATGCAGTAAATACTAAAGTAAATGCAAGTAGAAGGGCTGCTAATTTTATTTTCTTCATTTTTTCCTCCATTTTTAAAAATTTATTCACAAATTAAATATAGCATTAAGGATGGACATGGTCAATCCTTAAATAAAATTAAATACAAAAAAATTAATAACTATTCTTTAAATTAAATTTCCAGCATTAAAAATCACGTTAGAAAGCTTTTGATATTAGGAATTTAGTTTGGATATAACCAAGTCTGTAAATTCGTCAGTAGAAAGGGGCTTTTCAAATTCCCTATTGGAATGAATGTACTCCAAAGCCTTATCCAGTGCCAGTTGTACCCTTTCTGCAACTTCCTCCTTACCCAGGTATTCAAGTAACATACACCCGGTGAATAGGGTATCTGTAGGGTTTGCCATATTATTTGAAGCCCTACAGTCTAGGGAGCCATGGCTTGGTTCGAAAATTGCATATTCCTTACCGAAATTGCCCTTTGCAAATAATAGGCAGCTGTCTATTAAGCCCGTTGCAACATTTTCTATAATCTCGCCATATTTTCCCTGGGTTAAAATTATATTGTAGATGGTTGGATTTTTAATAAAGGCTTTAATAAACTGATTGAAGCTTAAAATTTTTAGATTTATACCATTTTTGTCGCCATTAGAAGAACTGTTTTCTTCATCAAACGTACTTTTAACCATATCCAAAAACAGGTCATCAAAATAATTAGATGAATCTTCAGATAACACCAGGGTAATGGTGTCCAAGTTTTTTTCTAAGGCTTGCTTCTTTGCAAGTTCTACCGCCCTTTTAGTACCTTCTTTGGTTATTGTAAAGGTCTTTGTAGCAGATGAAGGTTCAAAATTTTCTTCCTCCTTTAATAGATGGTCATCATTTTCATAAAAGATGCTTAAATCTATTTTCCCATAGGGATAGACTATGGAGTTAGAGCCCTTAATCCTACTTTCATGGACCATTAAATCATACTCCTGTCTCAAATGACTTATTGCAGACTTATAGCCTATGTCCTTGGGTGTATCCATAGGTCCCTTGATGCCAGTCTTTGTCTTTTCCATACTCTCGTAGAAGTCTTCTCCAATAAAAACTCCCGTCTTTTCAAAATGCCTATTTCCTGCTTCAAAGAGCTCCCATCTTATACCTGAGTTGGCAGCTCTTAAAATTCTTCTTAAGGATCTGGTAACTTCAAAACCTATACCGTCACCTTCTATTAATGAAATTCTACACATATTGCACCTCTATTGATTAATATTAACTAAAAAATTTCAGTCACATTACATATCTATATACCCAGTTACAGGACTTGTAAAATTTTAGTAAGCTTTTGAAAAAGAAAGTCTTAAATAAAAAAAGAACACCCACTCCAATTGGAGTGGATGCCTTGAGGTAATAAAATAAAAATGGAGCTCACTGCCGGAATCGAACCGGCGACCTCTTCCTTACCATGGAAGCGCTCTACCTACTGAGCTAAGAGAGCTAATACGACTATTATATAGGAAGGTTTTTGCCTTGTCAATTCCATATTAAAGATTTGTTAATCTAAATTAAATCCTGGTTTTTATATGGTTGAAAAAAGCTTCTATTCCTATTGGGAAAAGGAATTTATCTATGGTCTTTATCTGGGTGTAAAAAGGGAAATATATGCAAATATTGGAATAAAATTAGAAAAATTTAATTTTAATTCTTGTATTTAAAGTTAATTTAAGGTAGAATGAAATGGTAGAAATTTTAAGAAAGGATGTGCAATTTTGAAACCTAATTTTAAAAGAGTAAGTTCTTTGTTACTTGCGTTTGTCATGGTATTTTCAGTTTTTGCAAGTACAATTACATTTGCTCAAGAGGATGAAAAGGATTTCGGAAAAAGATTTAGCGAAACTCTTAAGAAAGAGGAAGTTTCCGAAAACAAGATCGATTCTGACATCAAGAAGTTGGATAAGAGTGAGGATGTTAGGGTTATTGTTAAACTAAAGTCAGATTCTATTTTAGAAACTGCAATTAAGGAGAAAAAATCTGTTGACAAGATGGGAAGAAGTCAGTTAAAGGCTCAAGCAAAATCCCTTGTAGAAAAACAGGATAAAATTGCAGACAAGGTAGAAGATGATGGGGCTAAAATTGAAAAGATAGACAATTTCACCGTTGCTGTTAACGGTTTCTCTGCAAAGATAAAGGCGGGGGATGTTGAAAAACTTGCAAGTCAAGGAGAGGTTGAAAGAGTCTACATCTCTAGGGAATATGAAAAACCTAAAACTTTCATGAACACTTCAAAGGATCTTGTAAACGTTGTTAATGATGTTTGGGGAGAAGACCTTGGATACAAGGGAGAAGGCTCCATAGTTTCAATTATAGACTCTGGATTTGACATTACCCACAAAGACTTTAATATTACTGACGAGAGTAAAGTTGCTTTAACAAAGGGAGATGTGGATAAATTCATAAAAGATTCCCAATCACTTCCAAGACCTCTTAATGGTAAGTATGGAAATGCAAAATTCCCATATATCTATGACTATCAAGACGTTGACCAAGACGTTAAGGAACATAAGGACGGTGGACAACACGGTCAACACGTTGCGGGAACTGTAGCTGCCAATGGTGACACCGAAAATGGTGGAATCAAAGGGGTTGCTCCTGAAGCACAAATCCTAGGCATGAAGGTCTTTGGAGACGACTTAAACAATAGCACTGTTTTTTCTGATGTTTATATAAAGGCAATTGAAGACTCTATTCTTCTAGGTGCCGATGCAATAAATATGTCCTTAGGTTGGCCTGTAAGACCTTATTCTAAAAAGGACTTTGCAGTTGAAGAGGCTGCTCTTAAAAAGGCTGAAGAGGGTGGAATTCTAGTTTGTGTTGCTGCAGGTAATGATGGATCGGCTGCTGCAGGAACCGGTGGAAATGCTCCTGAAAACCCAGACCTTGGCGTTTTAGGAACACCTTCTCTCTATGAAAATCCACTAACTGTTGCATCCTTTGAAAATACAACGGTATTTGGATCACAAATCATCTTTAAAAATGGCGATGTTGAAGAAAAGATGGTTGCATCCTTATTTGAAAGGATAACTGAGGACATGGTTCCCCTTGAAGGCGAATATGTCTATGCAAAACTTGGTAATAATGAAGAAGATTACGAAGGAGTAGACGCAAAGGATAAGATCGTCCTAGTTGAAAGAGGTGACGGTACTTATACTGAAAAGAAGGATATGGCTCAATCAAAAGGGGCTAAGGGTTTAATAATCTTCAACCATGAAAATGGCGGAAATGCTATTATGAATATGTTAATAGATGGGGATGTAAATATTCCTGTTACATTTATTGGACATGACAATGGTGTGAAATTGGTTAAAGCCTTGGAAGAAGGGCAAAATCCAACAGTTGTAATCGACGGAAGAAGTTTTGTTGAAAATCAAGATAGCAATAGAATGTCTTCCTTCTCAAGCTGGGGTCCAACTTCTGACTTGAGATTAAAGCCAGAGCTAACTGCTCCTGGTGGACAGATCTATTCGGTTCAAAATGACAACGGTTACACTACAATGAGTGGTACATCCATGGCTACTCCTCATGTTGCCGGTGGTGTTGCCCTTGTTAAACAGGGTTTAGTAAATTATGAAAAGTCAGGTTTAACTTCAAAGGCTGCTTATAATAAGGCTACTTTTGCTGATATGGCTAAGACTAGACTTATGAATACTGCTATTCCTAAGGTTGCTCCTGAAGGATATTACTATTCTGTAAACCTACAAGGTGCAGGTATGATGAATGTGGCAAATGCAATTAAGACTCCTGTAAGGGTCTATGCTACAGGAACCAATGACGACCTTGTGGACGCAAAGCTTTCATTGAAGGAAATTGCAGGAAAGTTTGAAGCGGACCTTCAACTTAAAAACGATAGCGATAGGGATGTAACCTACTCTGTAAAACTTATAGGTTTAAAGGAAAGAATTTCCGTTGCTACAGGAGAAGATGGAACAGAGTGGACTTATCTTGATGAGGCAACTGAAAATCTATTTATAGACAATAAGGGTGTTAAAGAGATAAAGGTTCCTGCAGGTAAGGATGCAACTGCTAAGATTGTTGGGGAATACGATACAAATGAAGTTGGCAAAAATCAATTTGTAACAGGTTTTATAAAACTTGAGGATGTAAATTCTAAAGAGCCAACTCTATCAGTTCCATTTATGGGCTTTAATGGTAAATGGGCAGAACTGCCTGCTCTTGATGGAATGTTCCAATACGATGAGCCTTCTCAATTCAATATGGCTGGTTTTGCAAGAAGGGACTTTAAAGAAATAAGTCCATTTGAAGGAGCGCCTTTCCTTCCAGCGGGGGTTGAAAAGGTCGATGATAAGGGAATGGTAACTGAAGGTGAAGGAAAAGAGACTAAAGTTGTTTACTTTGGACCTGAAACCTTTGTAATTCCAGTTATTTCACCGCTTAGAAATATGGAACTTCTAACCATGTCCATAGAGGATTACAATGGAGATCAGTTAAAGAAGATAAATGAAATTAAACTTCTTTCAAAGATAAGTAAGTTGGATCAAAACAACTACTCCTATAGATGGTATGGAAACACTCCATGGGACGGTAAGGTATACAATGAGTTGGTTCCTGAAGGACAGGTAAATTACTTTGTATTTAACGCTAAGGTAAACTATCCTGGAGATGCACAGATTAAAAGATATCCACTTGTAGGTGATTATACAGCGCCTACTATTAAGGTTGAATCCGTGGATTCTTCTACTAGAGAAGTGAAGGCTACAATCACAGACAAATTGTCTGGCATAGGTTATATATGGCTTAGAACTCCTGATGTAAAGAATCCAGGTAAATTTATAGATGCAAATCTATTGGTAGAAAAAGAAGTTTCTTATAATGAAGAGACTGGAGAAATCACTTTTAAAATTCCTGAAAACTTCGATCTAAATCAAGATATCTTCCTATGTGCTGAAGACAAGGTTTGGAACTGGACTTCTGAAAAACTAGATGTAAGTCAAAAGGTTGAAGAAAAGGATATGAGAATAGTATTCACAAAACCAGGACTTTTAAGCTATGTAAATGGCAAAGTTGTGGTTAACGGCGAAATTGGAAATATACCAAAGGATACTGAATTAAAAGTTGTATTGGAAGAGTTGGATCCAGAAACAGATAGAGTTATTGGTAAGCCTGTTGAAGCAAAAGTTGTTTGGAACGAAAAGGGATATTATGAATTCTCTGGCGAAGTTCCACTAAAAACTCAGGGCCATGCGAAAGTTAGAGCTACTGCTACAACTCCTAACCAAACCCATGGTGCCGTACTTGATCTATTCAATGATGTGACTGCTCCTAAGATGGAGATAAAGACAGAATGTCTAGAGGGTAATAAAGTTAAATTTATTATCAAGGTTACTGAAAACTACTGGTATGCAGAGGTTAACCTATTTAGAGACGGAGAAGAACTTCCTGAAATGGTTAAAAGGTTTGACAATTCATTTGGAGAATTAAAGGGAACTCCTGTTGAAGAGGAATTTGAAGTGGTTTACAAACTTCACGACGGTGAAAATGTATTTAAATTCGTGGTTAGTGACGACCATGGTATGAGTGCTGAAGTAGAGAAAAAGATTGTCCCTGGACAATGTGAAGTCACTGAACCATCAGACTCTACTGAACCACCAGAAGACACAAATCCACCAAAGGAAACAGAAGAAACCAAGGAAACTGAAGAAACTAAGGAAACTGAAGAAACTAAGGAAGCTGAAGAAACAAGAGATACTGAACCTACCAACAAACCAGGAGTACCTACAGATTCAGAAAAACCTGCTAAGGAATACGCAAAGGTAAATGAAATATTTGGTAAGGACAGATATAAGACAGCTGTAGAAGTAAGCAAAAAAGCCTTTGAAAAGGCAGATACTGTAATCCTTGCTTCAGGAGTGAACTTCCCTGATGCATTGGCTGCTTCAACCTATGCAGGTCTTGTAAAAGCTCCAATCCTATTGACTTCTCAAAATGAAATTTCAAAGGAAGTCCTAGATGAAATAGCTAGATTAAAGGCTGAAAATATTCTAGTTGTAGGTGGAGACACATTGATTCCTGATTCAATTCTAAAAGTATTGAAGGAAAAGGGACTAGAAGTTGAAAGAATTTCCGGTAAGGATAGATATGAAACTGCCATCAAGTTATTTAACGAAAAGGTAACTGATAAGGAAAATATCATCTTGGCCAGCGGAAAGGAATTTGCAGATGCTCTATCCATAGCTCCATATGCAGGATTAAAGGGTTATGGTATCATCTTAACCGATGGAAAAACAGTAGATAGTAAGGTTTTAGAAAAGGTTAAGACTGTAACCATAGTTGGTGGAGATAGTTCTGTTTCTAAGGAACTTGAGAAGGAGTTAAAGGAAAAGAAGATAGAAGTTACAAGAGTGTCCGGCAAGGACAGATATATTACTTCTTTGGAAATTGCCAAGAAATTCTTTAAGGACGCTAAGAGAGTGGAAGTGGCAAGTGGACAAGACTTCCCTGACTCATTAACAGGTTCTGTTCTTGGAATTAAGAATGAAGCTCCAATGATACTTGTTAAAAAGGACTCTATAAACCCTAGTACAGTTAAGTTCTTAGAAGGATTAAAACTTCAAGAGATCGATATTATAGGTGGTAGAGGAACTATTGGAAGTTCCGTTAGAGAAACCTTAAAGAAAATAGAAGTTAAGTAAATAAAAAGAGTGAAAGTCATATTGTTGGCTTTCACTCTTTTAAATTTTTAGAGATTTCGTCTAGGATATTTTTCATATCCTCATCTAAAGTTACAAGGTTTTTTTGTTGATAATCCGGTTTTCTAACCTTCATTCTAGAAAGTTGTTTTTTTAGGCTATTATATTCTATTAAAAGCTCTTCAGAGGATAGCCTTGTACCTCCTCTACTTAAAATCGTCTGTTGAATCAAATTGTCATCGGTGGCAACTCGAATGATGTCCTTTTTGCCAGTTAAATCTAAAATCCTCTCAATATAGCTGTCTGCAGTTTCCTTTTCCTTGGTAAAATAGATTTTTATGTTCTTGTAGTCCCTTTCGCCTATGGTGCGTTCCCCCTTTGCAAGATAGGCATCAAATACTAAGTACACCTTTTCATCTCCCAGAGCTTGAAATTCACTTAATATATTTATCAATTCCTCTCGGGAGGCTGAAAGGCTGATATTGTTCTTTATGGATACTAGATGGGGCCAAGCGTTTATTATATTGTAGCCATCCACAAAGAGAAATCTTTTTCTATTCATCTCTTTGCCTTAAAACCTCGTAGCAGACAATGGCACAGGCGTTGGATGCATTTAGCGAAGAAATCTTGCCCTTCATTGGAATCTTTATAAGTTCGTCACAATTTTCCTTTATCATCTGGGAGATACCCTTTCCTTCGTTGCCTATGACAAGGGCTATGGGTCCTGTTAAATTGGTCTTATTATAGTAACTTTTTGCATCTCCATCTGTTCCATATACGAATATGTTTTTGCTTTTTAAGTCGTCTATGGTCCTATTTAAATTGGTTACCTTTGCAACCTTTATATAGTTTGCAGCTCCAGCGGAAGACTTGTACACCGTGGAGTTAACTGTGGCAGACCTTCTCTTTGGAATGATGATTCCGTGAACTCCTGCAGTTTCACAGGTTCTCATAATTGCTCCAAGGTTATGGGGATCCTCTATTTCATCTAGAAGTACTATAAAGGGGTCTTCATTTCTCTCTTTTGCAACATTTAGAATATCTTCTACAGAGGAGTAGTGAAATTGTGAAATCTGTGCAACTACTCCCTGATGAACTTCTCCCTGGGACATATTGTCCAATGCCTTTTTGTCCACGTATTTTATGATTACTCTTTTATCCTTGGCCTTTCCAATAATTTTTTCGATGGATCCCTTTAGTTTTCCCTTTTGTATGTAGAGGGTCTCTACTTTGTCTAAATTCAAAGCCTCTAAACAGGCGTTTCGTCCATAAATAATATCTGTCATCTCTACCTCTTTTATTGATTTGTTTTCATGGTAAATCGTTAAGCATTTTGTCTAAGAAATAATAATTTAGACAGTAGCATAACATGGTTTTTATTTTAAATTTACTTTATTTTGTCATTTTAGTAGTACCCTTAAGATGTTGTCTTAAAAACGGGTAAAACTATTTTAATGGTATTGCTCCTATTTCAATAAAGTCCTTATCTACATTATAGCATTCTTTTAAAAATTCAAGACATATTATACAATGGGATTGGAGGTAATCATGAATAATGAAGTAATCCTGCAGGGATTTGAATGGTACTTGCCAGATGATGGCAACCATTATAATAGATTAAAGGAAATGGCAAAGGAGTTGTCAGACCTTGGAGTTGCTGGAATTTGGCTACCACCCTTTTGTAAAGCCACGGGAACAAATGATGTAGGTTATGGAATCTACGATCTATATGACCTAGGTGAGTTTGATCAAAAGGGAAGTGTTAGAACTAAGTATGGCACTAAAGAGGAACTTATGGAACTAATCCAGGTTCTTCATGAAAATAATATTTTGGTATATGGGGATATAATTTTAAATCATAAGGCAGGGGCTGACGAAGAGGAGCTATTTAAAGCTGTTAAAGTAGATGAAATGGATAGAAATAAAGTCCTTGGAGAGCCTCATGACATAAAGGGGTGGACCAAGTTCACCTTTCCTGGTAGAAAGGGAAAGTACTCTGAATTTATATGGAATTTTCAGCATTTTTCTGGAGTGGACTACGACTCTTTAAATGATGAAAAGGGCGTATTTAAAATAGTTGGATATGAGAAGGACTGGGAAGAGAATGTTTCTTTGGAAAAGGGAAACTATGACTATCTCATGTTTGCAGACATAGACCACAACCACCCAGATGTGAGGGAGGAACTCTTTAGATGGGGAAACTGGATTGTAGATGAACTTAGCCTCGACGGCATGAGATTTGATGCTTTAAAACATATTGACGAAGGATTTATAGTGGACTTTATAAATTCCGTTAGAAGCAAGGAAAATATCAAAGATGACTTCTACTTTTTTGGAGAGTTTTGGCTCTATGAACCAAACACCATAAATGGATATCTATATGACACCCGTTATGATATGGATCTATTTGATGTGGGACTGCATTATAATATGGTTCAAGCTTCAAAAAGCCAGGACTATGATATTAGACAGATTTTTGACAACACTTTAGTTAAGGAACATCCTACCATTGCGGTGACATTTGTGGACAATCACGACTCACAACCGGGACAAGCCCTGGAGTCCTTTGTAGATGAGTGGTTTACAAAGATTGCCTATGGGATAATCCTACTATATAAGGACGGGTACCCATGTGTGTTCTGGGGAGATTATATGGGAATGGGCGAGCCGGTAAATTCTCCTGGACATAGGGAAATGATAGAAAATCTATTATATATAAGGAAGAACTTTGCCTATGGAGACCAGGATATGTACTATGAATCAGAGAGTCTACTGGGCTGGGTTCGCCATGGCAACGAAGAACATCCCAATAAATTGGCGGTGTTGATTTCCACAGGGGACATGAACACCTTAAGGATGTTTGTAGGAAAGGAAGAGGCCGGTAAGGTATATAAGGAATACACCGGTGACAATTCCAAGGAGATAACAATAGATGAAGAAGGTTTCGGTGACTTTGAAGTAGGTCCTGGAACCATAACATGTTGGAGTGAGAAGAATGAAGAAAGATAGAACTAAAACCCATTTTACAATGGAAGAACTAAGAGCGGCAACTAAGGAAAAATTACATGATAGAGGAGTTCATATTCAAGATATTGCAGATATAGTATTTAAATTGCAAGAGGGATATATAAATGATATTTCAATGGACTTATGTAGGGAGCATGTTATGGCGGTGCTTTTAAAAAGGGAGGTTTGCCATGCGATCTTAACGGCCATCGCCCTTGATGAGATGGCAGAGAAAGACCTTTTGGAAGAACCTCTACTAACAATAGTTAAGAGTGACGAAGGTCTCTATGGAATCGACGAAATCATACCCCTATCCATAGTGAATATATATGGATCCATTGGACTTACTAATTTTGGATATTTGGATAAGGTTAAGTTTGGTATAATTGACGACCTGGATCAAAATAAAAACGCAGATACTCAGGTAAACACCTTTATGGACGATATTGTGGCAGCTCTTGCAGCGGCGGCAGCCAGTAGGTTAGCACATGCCAGAGACTAAATACTACGCTGTAAAGACGGGGCGAAAACCTGGAATATACTCATCCTGGGAGGAGTGTAAGAAGCAGATTGACGGCTACAGTGGTGCAGTGTTTAAAAAGTTCAAGACAAAAAAAGAGGCGGATGCCTTTGTTGCTGGTTCAAACCTTCTTGTTGAAAAGATTAAGGAAGAAGGTAGTGTAGACAAGGGTGAAGTAATAGCCTATGTGGATGGGTCCTTTAACAGTGTTACTAAGGCCTGTGGCTATGGTGTGGTTTTGTTGATGAGAAATGAAAAGTTGGAGTACTTTGACTCTGTAAGGTTAACAGGTTTAGAGCAGTATAGAAATGTTACAGGGGAGATCTTCGGAACCATATATGCAATAGAAAAGGCTATAGAATTTGGATATAAAAAGATATATATCCACTATGACTATATGGGAATTAGGGAGTGGGCATTAAAAAGTTGGAAAGCCAACAACCCTTTAACTCAGAAGTATCAAAGGGACTTTGCTAGGCTTAAAGAGGATATAGAGGTGGAATTTATCAAGGTTCCATCCCATCAGGGAATTAAATACAATGAACTTGCGGACAAATTAGCTAAAAAGGGTGCAGGAATAAAATGAGAATAATGATTGTGGGTGCAGGAAAGCTTGGAATCTATCTTGGCAAAACGCTTGAAGAAAAAGGCCATGAGATAATAATTATCGAAAAGGATAAGGAAAGATTAAAAAGGGTTTTAAAGTATAACACCTTTAATGTTGCCTTGGGAGATGCTACAGACACCAATGTTTTAGAGGAAGCTGGAATCTGGCTTACCGATGTCTTTATTAGTACAACTTCAAAGGATGAAATGAATATGATCCTTTGTCTAATGGGAAAAAAACTTGGAGCTAAGATGACCATTTGCCTTTGTGGATCTACAAAATACTTAAATAATGTGGATTTTATGGGGGATATTTTAAATATCGACTTGATATTAAATCCAAAACTTGAAACCGCCAGGTATATATTGCGGTCCATCTATGCACCGGAAGTCACAAAGATAGACGCCCTGGACCATGGAAGAATCAGAAAGGTATCCTTAAAAGTAAATGAAAAAGACGAACTAAGGGATAAAAACATTAAGGACATCTCCACAATGCTTCCAAAAAATATGCTTATAGTTGCAATTTTAAGAAGTGGAGAGATTTTGGTTCCAAAGGGGGATGTAAGTATAAAAGAAGGAGACATTCTTCATCTCTTAGGTAGCAATGACGCATTTATAAATTTTTTCGCCAAGAGAAATGGAATTTACAAGGGGGAAACCTACTTTATAATCGGTGGAAATAGCATGGCCTACTTTTTAGTTGAGAGACTGGAAAGGCTGGACCATCAAGTAAAGGTTATAGAAAAAAATAAGGATTTAATCGAAGCTTTAAGGTTAAATTTTCCCAACTGTGAAGCTGTATATGCAGATGGATTTGACGTAGAGTTGTTGAAGGAAGAAGGCCTTGGAGATTATGATAATTTGATTTTACTCACAGAACGGGATGAGACCAACCTTATCCTAGGCGATTTGGGAAAGAGTCTTGGAGTAAAAAGGGTTTACTCTAAAGTATACAATAAAGAAATTTTAAAATATGGGAACTTTGACAGTATAGAAAAGGTGTTTTCCATGGAAGATATCCTGGGTACAGTTTTGGAAAACTTTATAAAGACAAATGATGATTTTCTGGATTCCAAAATAGAGACTTTAAATAAGATATCCAAGTCTAAAATCAAGATAGAAGAGTTGATTATAGATGAAAATTCTAATTATCTGGACAAGAAGATAAAGGACATCTACCTTGGCGAAAACACATTAATAGCCTTTATTTCAAGAAAAAACAAACTCTTGATACCAAGGGGAGAGGATGTTTTAAAAAAGAAGGACTTGCTAATTACTGTAACATTAAAATAAAATTGTAGAAGGATGTGGCACTCAAGATTTATTTGAGTGCTATATTTTTTGTAATATCCCATGGTTTTTGTGTATAATCTCAATGTATAGTAAATTGAAGGAGGATTTATATGTCTGAAAAATTATCTAGGTTTTTCAAAATGAAAGAGAGAAAAACCGATGTTCGTACTGAGATAATGGCGGGAATCACTACTTTTATGACGGTTTCTTACATACTTGTAGTAAACCCAAGTATTCTTTCTGAGGCGGGAATGGATAGAGGAGCTGTGTTTACAGCCACCATTATAGCATCGGTAGTTGCAATTTTACTCATGGGACTCTATGCTAATATGCCCTTTGTACTTGCGCCGGGAATGGGATTAAATGCTTTTTTCACCTATTCTGTAGTTTTAAAGATGGGCAAGAGTTGGGAATTTGCTTTGACGGCGGTTTTTCTAGAGGGTTTGGTTTTTATACTATTATCTTTTTTTAAAGTCAGAGAAGCAATTTTTAGTTCCATACCCCTTTCCCTTAAAAAGGCGGTATCCGTTGGAATTGGACTTTTTATTGCATTGATAGGACTTACATCTGTAAATATCATCGTACAAGGAGAAGGAGTAATTCTAGCCCTTGGAGACATTTATAGTAAAGAGGCCCTTGTGTTTTTCTTTGCCTTTTTAGTCATGTCCATATTGTCCGTAAGAAAGGTTAAAGGTTCTTTATTAATAGGTATAGTTTCATCGACTATATTAGCTCTAATATTAGGTGTGACTAAATTGCCAGAATCAGGTAAAATCTTTTCACTTCCACCAAGCTTAAGTCCAATAGCCTTTAAATTGGAATTTCATAATATATTCACCTTAGAGATGTTGGCAATAGTGTTCACCTTCTTATTTGTTGACATCTTCGATACTGTAGGAACTTTGACGGGAGTGGCGGCAAAGGCGAATATGTTAGATGAAAAGGGAGATTTGCCAAATGTATCCAAGGCCCTAATGGCGGACGCTATCGGTACAACGGTTGGAGCTTTGATTGGTACATCCACAGTAACAACCTTTGTGGAATCTGCATCGGGAGTAGCAGAAGGAGGAAGGACTGGACTAACTGCTCTATCCTCAGGGGCGCTATTTTTGGTTTCCCTATTCTTATTCCCGTTATTTTCCATAGTTCCACCGGCGGCCACATCAGCAGCCCTTGTAATAGTTGGAGTCTTTATGATGAGTCCAATTTTGGAAGTGGATCTAAATGACTATTCAGAAGCCATACCAGCCTTTGTAACCATTGCCATGATGCCCTTTGGATATTCAATCGCAGAAGGAATTTCCTTTGGTATGATGACTTATGTAATCCTAAAGGTTACAGGAGGAAAGAAAAAAGAGGTTTCACCACTTATGGTGGTTCTAGCCCTTATATTTTTATTTAAGCTGTTGGCACCTGTAATTTTTAAATAATTAAATTTAGCACCCATGGAGTAGGATTTATACTTCATGAGTGCTTTTTTATGCTAAATTGTAGGTGTCAAAACAGCCTATCTAGTAGTTTTCATAATCATAGGACCATATGTAAAACATTTCAAAATAACCTAGTGATAACTTTTTGAAAATTAGTAAGGTGGGTTTACGTGTGAATTTTGACATAAAACTAAAAAAAGTATAGAATACACATGTCAACTATTAAAAAAACCGATATATGAAAATGACAAAAGATAAATTAATAATAGTGGATATAATTGAATGACAAAATAGGAAAATTAATTGGCATAGGAGCTTCCAAAGAAGTAAAGAAACTAAACAAGGGGGTATTGATTATGAAAAATAAATTAAGAAATAGTATATCAAATGGAATAGTATTAGGAACGGCTGTTACAATTGTAACAAAAAGTATTAATCCTTGGTTAGCAGCAGGATTTCTCATAAGTGCGGCGTTAATAAGTTCAAAAGATGAAGATGAAGATAAAAAGGGTAAGGATAATTAAACTCATATTAGATGTAAGTAAATGTATAAACTTGTTTAATTTGAAACTAGAAGATTTATATAAAAAAATACGAGTTGAAGATTTCAAGTATTGTAACAAGAATTTCATGGTGGGATTATCTGGACTTTATTACTGGAAATTATTGGATTGGGATATGCAAGGAAAATTGGATTTAATATAAAGGAGAAAAATTTAATATGAACGAGAATATCATAGAAACTTATGATCTGAGTAAAAGATTTAAGAGTAAAAAAGCACTCGACAATATTTCTCTAAATATAAAAAGAGGTGCTGTTACAGGATTATTTGGTGAAAATGGGGCGGGGAAAACAACATTGATGAAACTTGTTACAAACCAACTTAAACCAGATAATGGACAAATAGTTATTAATGATAAACCACTTGTGTTTAATTCTGAAGTCAATTCAAGCATAGGTTGTTTGCTTGAAAAACCGTCCCTGTATCCTTATTTAACTGCTTCACAACACTTATCGCTTTTTAATTTGCTAAATTCTGAAAATCAAGACCACTTTATTAATGAACTAATTGAAGAATATGGATTATCGGATTTTAAAGATACCAAAGCGAAAGGATATTCATTAGGTATGAAACAAAGACTTGGCCTTGCAATGGCTGAACTATTAGGAAGTGAAATATTGATACTTGATGAGCCCTTTAATGGATTGGATCCAGTAAGTGTAAATAAATTTAGGGATCGTATTTTACACTTAAAAAGCAAAGGAATAACCATATTAATATCTAGTCATTTGATTAGGGAGCTTGAAGATCTTATAGATAATTTAGTGATTATTTCTAAAGGAAAATTGATTAGTTCGATTAGTCTTAAAGATTTTATGAAGGACAAACAAAATTCCCTTGAAAAAGAAATTTTGAAAATAATGGAGGTGTGATATGAAAAAATTGTTAAAATTTGAATTGTATAAACTTCAAAAACGGAAAAAGTTTTTAAAAATACTACTAATGGTTATGGCTTTTCAACTGCTAATGGCAATTTTCATAAAATATAATCCAGATTTTATGAGTTATGAAAAAGGAATTCAATTTTCATTTCATTCTGCAGTTCTTGTAAATGTGAATATAATATTTTTGGCTTGTAGCATATTTTCTGAGGATTTTGAATATTTGACAATTATTCCCATAAAAACTAAATTCCCTGATGTTTTAAAACTTGTTTTAGCAAAAATGATTACGGTATTCATAGTGTATATTGCATCGTTATTCCTTACGGCATCATTTGCTATGGTTTTATCGATGGTATTATTGAAAATTACTCCTAGCTTTGGGATGTTTACAGATGCGTTGATTTATAATTTAGCAATGATAATTCCAGTATCTACAATACTTTTGTTACTAGCAATTGTAATCATTTTGACAAGGAAAGAAAAATCTGGTTTGATTTTGGGAGTTGTAATCTACATGCTGTATGGATTTGGTACTGGTGTAAACTTTTTGATAATAAGAAAGTTTCCAATTATAAAATATGGTATTGTCAACCTCTTGAACTTATCAAACCAAATTTTGGAACCGAAATACGCATATTTAACACAATTAAGCAATATGGGAATGGTCTTTATACCGATAATTTATTTGTTAATTGAGAGTGTAATTTTATACAAATTATCAAAATCTGTAGAGATATAAAAGAAAATAAAGTTTACTTATTTATGTAATTCTAAAGATTACAGGAGGAAAGAAAAAAGAGGTTTCACCACTTATGGTGGTTTTAGCCCTTGTATTCCTATTTAAGTTGTTGGCACCTGTATTTTTTAAATAATTAAATTAAGCACCCATGGACTAGGATTT
>NZ_JASBYU010000016.1 GCF_029983815.1 Lagierella sp. | reverse complement strand
GCTATTGCAAGGCTTACAGGAGATTTGCTCTTTTTTTACTGTCAAATTCAGGAATGTCAATTAATTCACATGAGCCCTTGGATTATTTGCCTTAAAGTAGATTAAAATAAGCTTTTGTCCACTATTTCTAAGTCCAAAGTCCCGTTGTCTTCTATCCTTTTTATATAGACCTTTACAAGGACTTTAAAGGACTTTTCAGTATAGCCTTTTAATGTCTTAGTATGATAAGTTCCATTCTTATCCAAGTATCTGAGTTCTAAAGATCCCTCTTGAAAGTTTTTTGGAGTAACAAGCTCTTTTTTTAACTTTTCCCTTGGTCCAATTTTTTTAATCTTCTTCCAAGTATTTTCACTACTATATTTTATTTCAATGTTTTCAATTACATCCTCTGTCCTATTGTAAAAAATTATACTTGAATTGGATTTTCCCCTCATATAAATGAATATAACAAGAGCAATTACAATTAGTATTAAAGTCCAAATCCTCTTTTTCATGCTTCACCTCGACTTAATTATAGCAAAGTTTAAAGGACTAAAGTTTTACAAAAAAATTACATTGACAGTTATCGATATGAGGTTTATAATAAATACATCGATAGTTATCAATGTGAGGTGTGAAATGACAGAGGAAAAGATGGTACAAATATTTAAATCCCTCTCAGATTCCAATAGGCTTAAGATATTAAATTACTTGGGAAAGGGAGAACTTTGTGCCTGCGAACTACTAGAATATTTGGATATAAGCCAGTCTACCTTATCCTATCATATGAAAAATCTGATTGAGACGGATTTAATCCTAGTAAGACAGGTGGGAAAGTGGAGTTACTATAGGATAAATAAAGAAGTATTTTATGGGTTTAAAGATTATGTAAAAGGGTTAAAATACTCAAACATAATGAGAAAAGAATGTTAGAGGTGTAAAATGAAAAAAGATAGTAAAAAGTCATTAAACGAAGAAACAATTAGGAAATCCGTACGAGATTTCTATACAGATATAGCAACAGGTAAGAAAAAGGCTAGGGTTAACTCAGACGATTTAAACAAGGCATTGGGCTACTCAAAGGAACAATTGCAAGAAGTGCCAGAAGAAGCCAACATGGGCCTAGGATGTGGAAACCCCCACGAAAAGGCAAAACCTGTCGAAGGAGAAAGAGTTCTAGACCTTGGCTGCGGTAAAGGATTTGACGTATTTATTGCGGCAAAGTCCGTTGGAAAAACCGGCTATGTCATAGGAGTGGACTCAAGTATCGACATGGTGGAAAAGGCAAGGTTAATTGGCAAGAAGAGAAAATTTGACAATGTTAACTTTAGACTGGGAGAAATAGAATACTTGCCAGTAGCAGATAATAGTATGGACATAGTCATTTCAAATTGTGTAATAAACCTTTCAACCCAAAAAGAACAGGTCTATAGAGAGATATTTCGAGTGTTAAAACCAGGAGGAAGAATAGGAATTTCTGACATTACACAAGCAAAACCACTGCCACAATCCGTATTGGACAATCCGAGAATGTACGGAACATGAGTTGCAGGGTCTGTAACCTTGGAAAGGATAAAAGAGATTTTACAACAAGCAGGCTTTAAAAATATAGATATAGATGCAAAAGTTGTAACAGATGAATATGCAGCAAAATGGGGAATAGATGAAGTCAATTTAAAGGATTACCTATTATCATCCACTATAACAGCATATAAGTAATGAGGAGTGGTCAAACACTCATACATGAGTGCTCGATTTAATGAGATGTGAGATGTGAGATGTGGGAGATGGGAAGCGGGAAATTTTGAAGGAAAGCCCACAGCTTTCCTACATCTTTTTAAGCAGGGTTTTCAGGGACGGTCAGTCCCTGAATTTATGGAGGGCAAAGGGTTGGGATTTAAAGGGAAGGGAAAGGGAACCATCAAATAGGTTCCCAATTCCTTCCCTTTGTCTTTTTAGTCATTTTCATATTTATAATCATAGTGTAGTGGTTTGCCTGATTTGACTTGTCTATCGTAGTCTCTCAGTATCTCCCTGGCCTCTTTCGCCAAGAAGAATATGGCTAACACATTTGGAAGCGCCATTAGTCCCATGGCACAGTCTGCTAATACCCACACAAGCCCTTCTTTCAACGTTGTACCGTACAAAAGAAATGCAAGTACAACAAATTTGAACATTCCAACTATTTTCTTATTCTTATTTACCAACATCTTAACATTTGACTCTGCAAAGAAGTACCAACCTACTATTGTAGTCAAGGAAAAGAAGGATAGCGAAACTGACAGGAAGACTTCTCCAAAGGATCCAAATCCTAGAGAAAATCCGTTTTGTGTCATCAATGTAGCTGTCTTTTCCATTGTCTTGGCTGGTATTGTTGGGTCATAACTTCCTGATGTCAAGGAAACCAAAACTGTACACATACAGATTAGGAAAGTTGAAATAAACACTCCTATCATGGCGATAAATCCTTGTTCTGCTGGGTGATCTGTCCCAGATACTGCATGGGAGTGAGGTGTAGAACCCATCCCAGCTTCATTTGAGAACAAGCCTCTTGCAACTCCAAATCTTATGGCTTCTTGAACTCCAATTCCTAGAATTCCACCATTTATTGCACTTGGATTAAAAGCTCCTTTTATAACCATACCAAGGGCTGGAATTATATTATGTCTGTAGAAGATTATTATTAGAATTGCACCAAATACATAGGCAAATGCCATTACTGGTACAACTTTTTCTGTAAAGCCTGCAATTCTTTCCATTCCCCCTGTGAGTACTGCCGCAACTACAACAAGTAGTCCTACGGAAACCCAAACTTTAGGAAGGTTAAATGATGTACTTACAGATACTGCAACGGAATTTGATTGAACCATGATTCCTACAACACCTAATGCCACAACGCAGAAAAATGCAAAGATGTAGGCAAGAGTTTTATTTTTCAATCCGTTTTTAATGTAGTATGCAGGTCCCCCTACAAGCTCTCCTTTATCGGTTTCACGATATTTTTGAGCAAGTACAGCTTCTGCAAATATCGTCGACATTCCAAAAAATGCAGATAACATCATCCAAAAGGCTGCTCCTGGTCCCCCGGAAGCAACGGCAGTTGCAACACCTATAATATTTCCCGTTCCCACTTGAGCTGCAATTGCAGTTGCAAGGGATTGGAAAGGTGTCATTCTACCTTCTGGAACTTGAACTTTATTTATTATATCTGAAATCATCTTTTTTAAAGCTGGAAAAACCCTCTTTACTTGGGGAAATCTCAGCAAAATAGTCAAATAGATGCCCAGTCCAACTAAGCCAAATAAAAGGATATAATCCCATAGTGCTATGTTAATGAACTTTATGGCTTTTTCAATAAATTGCATTACAATTTTTTCTCCTCTCCGATTCTAGTATACTTTGTCAAAATTCTCCATGTTATCCATATCAAAGCAGAACGTATAAACGCTGCTAGGAAAATGGTGGAGAAGTTTTCTGTTACCAGTCCAAAATCCACTACGGAATATCTTATAAGAGATTCTACTGTGTTTGCACCAAAATCGCATATCATCAACAACAAAATTACCGGATTTCCCAAGTCTGGATCATCTTTTCTAATCAAAAAGTCGAAAAGCGCCCCATAGGCAAGATAGAAAAAGATTTCCAGCGAAAATGATAAAATCATTTTCCCATTTAAACCGGTATTAAAAGAAGTTTGTATCAATCTGGTGATAAATACCCCTACACCTGTATAAAGTGACAAAGGGATTGGTCTTATGTCTTCATGGATCAAAAGTCCTACAATAAGTACAATAATTCCAAGAGAAATCCTCAAATCACTGTCTCCAAGGGACAAGTTGATAAGAGAAAGAAGACTGGCCATTAAAACAAGTTGTAAATGTCTTTTCATATTAAGGTCCTTTCTAATCGATCTCGTTTCATATAAAAAGAGATATGCTTATGATATCCCTTTTTAAACGTACTATATTACTTTAACTTTTTTTTATTAATGTGTCAAATATGTTTTTAGAAATCAGGCTCTAAAATTCCATAATTTCCGTCTCTTCTTTTATATACAACCTTGACTAAATCGGTTTCAGAGTCTAAAAATACAAAAAAGTCATGGCTTATAAGTTCCATTTGTAAAATAGCTTCTTCTGAGTTCATAGGCTTAAGACCAAACTTTTTCACCTTGACTATTTTCTTAGGTTCTTCCTCTGGCTGCTCCTCGTCCAATATATTTTCAAACCTAATTGTCTTTCCTGTGTTGTATCGCTTTTGTAACTTGGTCTTATGCTTTCTAATTTGAGATTCCAGAGAATCCACTACTCTGTCAAGAGAATTCTTAATTTCTTCAGTTGAATGTTCAGCCCTTAAAACTGTCCCCGGTATTAGTATGGTCACCTCGGCTTTCGCTAATTGCCCCTCTTGACTATAAGTAACCCTCGCCTCAATATCTTCAGCAAAATACTTATCCAGCTTACCCAATTTCTTTTCAGCAATTTCCTTTAGGTTGTCGCCTACTTTATAATTCTTTCCTACATGAGTAAATTTCATACAAATACCTCCTAATCTTCTATAAGAATAATATCTTATGTTAAATTTATACCCAAAGACCTTATAAAGTAACCCTATATATTTATTCATTTAAGTTGAATTTAATCTTTGGATAAGTTCATTGTGGATAATGTGGATAACTTTGTGGAAAACTGTTGAAAAAGCGATCTGTTTTGTTGATTAGTCTATGGAAAAGTAAAATATGTGAATTTAATGTAAGGAAAAATATTCAAATTGTAAAAATCCTTAACAACTCCTCTACCAGTTTAGAGTAAGGAGAAAGAAAAATTCATGGATTATAAAATGGCAAATTCTATGGATTTATCCTATTCCTATGTTATGATGTAATTAGAAGTTTAAGCATTGATAAGATAAATTTTTTAAAGGACTTCTTCAAAAATAAGTCTGGGACTGATACCATGAAAAACCAAAAGATTAGTGATTTTTTAAATAATGTCTTTGGCCTTCGAACCGTCAAGACTGCAGTTGCAACAACCATATCCTACTACGTGGCGAAGGCCTTTGGATTAAACAATCCAATACTGGCAAGTATCTCCGCCGTAGTTTCTATGAGCTCCTCCATCTTCGACTCCTACACCATTAGCATCAACAGGATGATTTCGACAATTGTGGGAGCGGTAATAGCAGTTCTATTACAATACGTAGACTTAGTAAACCCAGTAACCATGTTGTTGGGAGTGGTATTAATAATAAATATATGTAACTATTTTGGATGGAAAAAATCCATAGTCCTTTCCTGTATCGTATTCATAGTAATTTTGGTCTATAAACCCATTAGCCCAAGTTCACCAACCTTTGAAGAGTATGCCCTCTTTAGAATTTCTGATACAGCCCTAGGACTGATTATAGGTTTCTTCATAAATTACCTAGTCTTTCCACCAAATAGATTCGATTTTATTTTACAAAGCTATCATAAAACACTTTTAGAGTTTGAAAAAACTTTCTTGAGACTACTTGAATCCAAGAAAAACATAGACATTGACAATCTTCTTACAGACATCAACGAAATCAACTCGGAGTTTAAATCCTTGAGAAACGATAAGAAGTTGAAAAAGAGTAAAAATATAAGACTTGCTGAAATATCAGGAATAAATTCCGACTTTTATACCGCCTTTGGTTTTATATCCCAGTTGGCGGAGTCGGGTCACGTTGCAAAACTAACAAAGGAAAATCAAAAGAAGATAAATCAATACTACAAAGCCACCTTAGAAATAAACGAAGATTCTTCCATCGAAGATGAGGAGTATATGTTAGCATTTAACTACTATTTAGATGAACTTATGAACATACTTTTCAAATTGAGACAAAAGATAGAAGAATTTGAACAAAAATATTCAAACTAATAGGAGACTCCATGAGAAAAATAAAAAAGGAAAACTTTAAAAAGATATTTACAAAACAATTTATAAAAGACTTTCTAACCCGAGTTAAGGACCACGACATCATGACAATGGCATACCAAGTGACCTACAATCTACTCTTGGCAGTGATTCCAACCTGTGTAATCATCATCAATATACTAATACCGGTTATGTCAGAAAATATATCCTTTATTTCAGACTCCATAGACAAATTGCCAAGCCAGGTGCAGCCCTTCTTGCATTCAATTGTAGACTTTATTATAAATCAACGGTCCACAGGAATACTATCCGTAGGGGTTCTAGCAGCCTTTTTTACAGCGTCAAGGGGAGTAAAAGCAATGACCAGAGCCTTTGATAAGTCCTTTAATAAGAAAGAGGACCGTTCCTTTATCAAGTCGCAAGCCTTGGCCATCTTCTTTACCCTACTTATAGCCATCGTAATAGGAGCGCTAATCTTTGCCATGGCAACAGGACCAGTTATCCTAAGGAAATTCCTAGATATCTTTAAAATTCCGAAGGATCTAATAAACGAATCCTTTATCAATATCCTAAGGCTTACCATACCCCTTGGAGTTATGATTTTGGTGTTTACCGCCGTCTATACCCTTGCAGCCTCTGACTCCATAAAAAATCTTATCCCAATCAAGCCTGCCTTTATAGGAGGGATGTTGGCCACTGTCCTATGCTCCCTAATAACAGTGGGATATAGTATCTATGTTTCAAATTTCTCCAATATGCAGTCCATCTACGGTCCATTAGTAGGAATCATGATATTTTTAATTTGGCTAAACTATATCGTCTTAAGCGTACTGATTTCAGGAGAATTTACAGCGACAATACTTCACCAATTCTATGACTACGGAAAAAAAGAAGATGAACTTACAACCTTTATCCACAGACAAAAGGATTATCACGACTCATTACAGTAATATAAAGAGAAATAAAGTAAAAAAGTAAAGACTCTGGTTTAATAAAAAACTTAATATCTGTCAAAGGCAATTAAAAAGGGAGCATTCATAAACTTTGAACGCTCCCTTTAATGTAAGTTCCTATCTGGCCTCTAATTCATTATGATATCCTTCTAAAATTGCTGTACAATTAGGACATCTAGTTGCTCCAACTGGTATTTCAGTTTGACAATGTGGACAAATCTTAGTAGTTGGAGAAGCTTCCGGTTCTTGCTTCTTCATCTTATTCATAGCTTTAACGATTAAGAATAAAATGAAGGCAATGATAATAAAGTTGATAATTGCTTGAATAACCATACCATATGGGATGTCCACCCCAGCAATAGTAGTGGTTAAATCTTCAAATTTTACACCGGCAGTTGCAGCAGATACAATATTCATAAGTATTGTTACAACAGCTTCAATGATCTTACTAAAAGCTCCAGCAATGATAACACCAATTGCCATGTCCATTACATTACCTTGCATAGCAAACTCTTTAAACTCTTTTAACATTTCATACTCCTTTCTCTATTAATATCCTTCATATTGTAGATACCCATGAATATTTACCCTAAACATTAAAAGTAGATGAAGTATAAAAAATTCCAATTTTACAAGGTTAAAGGGTAGCCAAAACTTTAAATCCAACTATAAAAATCAGACCTATAATATCTAAAAAAGATAGGGTTTCCCCTACCTTCTTAGCCATCATAGGAAATGGAAAGATTTTCTTGAAGCATCAAATCCTTCGCGCCTTTATAATCTTCCTTTTCCCTTAGTTCCAAAAATCTTTCCTTGTAAACATCAGTTACATCAGAATTGTCCTTGCTCAATATTCTAACAGAATCGTCCTTTGATAGCCTATCTAGACTTTGAGTGATTAGAGTATTGTCCTCCTCTTGATTGTCTAAATAGGTCTGTAAAGCCTTTTCCTTACTTAAATTTGCCACAGTCTCTTTAGAACTGTTTAACTTATAGGCCATAAATATATTTAACCCTAAGGACAGGATTAAAAGACCCATAATAATTTTTTGTTTACTTTTCACTTTTACACCTCAGATTTATTATACCAAAAACCATTATAAAGATGAAGTGTAACTCACTGTATCACGAGGAAAATTGACAATACCTTTTATTGTTACTCCGCTTTGCTTTATATTCATGTTAGCTTTCATATTATAACTTGCAGAAAACTTTGCACCATAACTTCCATTTTTCGTTCCAGATGTGGATACATTACTTAAGTAAGGCGAAAAACCCGCTCCAAATCTAGCTACTTGTATGGACAATGTCGGTTTACCTACTGAAGTCACTATTTTTTTATTTTGATCATAATAAAAAGTACCCGATAGTTTTACAACCCATTCCTTTTGGATACTACCATAATTAGTTGATTTGTATAGCTTATAAAAAGTCTTTGAGCTACTTTTTCCTAAAGAAGCCCTATAAGAAATACCATCATACCACGCCAATGAAATCTTGTTCTCTAAGATATAATCTCTAATTTTATCAAATTCATTGTTTTCATAAAATTTATTGATATTTGATTTATGAAGCATAGTAACATTATTTCCCTCGTTATCTTGTACCTCTGAAAAATTATTACGATAAAATTTTTCTACTGATTCCTCCAATAATGAATTGTCAACTTTTTTTTCAGTTGAATCATTAGCAAGGGATATTCTTGGGCTAATCACAAACATAATTAATAAAAGTATAGTTAAAAATTTTTTCATGTATTCTTCTCCTTATTTATTTGTACCCGGGTTTACGATAATAGTACCATTATTCTCAAACCAAGTCATCACAATATATTTATATTTTTTTGTGGAAATTAACCTGTTTTAAGTTATAAAATATTGTTTATGGGTATATTTCATGTAAATCAACTATTATAATGTTATAATACGGAGAGTGAAATATGAAAAAAAATCACAAAATACAAGATGATTTAAAAAACATTGCATTTAAAAATTTCTTATCCTATGATGAAATCGCTTACCACTCTAATCTTTCAAAGAATACAGTAAACAATTTAATAAACAAGGAAAACTTTAACCCAACTTTAGGAACCTTAGAAAAAATCTCCTTTGCCTGCGGACAGGATTGTATTAAGCTATGCTATTTAAACGGTCCTTTTAGAAATTGTATCATCAGAAAAATCACCCGCCACATCCTCCTTGAAGATAAGATTTCTGCAAAAAAAGGATTTGACGAATTGGTTAAAATCATTGAAGCCCTCCAATTTTCAGAGGAAGACTATTACAAGTTCCTATATTATAAAAAATACGAGAAGATTTTCAGATTTTATTTCGACCAGGTGGAAAAGGAAAAAATAAACTTTGACAAACTGAAAGAAGATTTTAAAAAGACTTTTGGCTTTGAACTTAAAAATAATTTAAAAGAAAGACCTGACTATTTTAAAAGAGATTCTATTTATTTTGCGGGATTAATTTTAGCACGAAATGGACATATAGACATCGCTTCCCAGATTTTTAAAAAATTGTTGACTATCGATATAAGAGACGACAACTATTTAATTTCTTTGATTTCACTGGCTAAATGTAAATTGCAATTAAAATCCTATAGGGCAGTAATAAGTATTTGTGATGACGCCATATCCATTTGTGTAAATAATAATTTTTCCTTCGATATGTTGGAGATACTAAAAATTAGAGATGAAGCCACAAAAAAACTGTATCAACTTGAATTTGAGAACAGCTTCAAAAAAAGTAGAGAAAATTTACTCCGTTCCTAGTCCAATTTAAGAAACAACCTGATAATGACTTGTTGTTTCCCCTTTATATTTAAAAACCTATAGATTTGCCCTTTGGCATAACCATATGTTTCATGCCTCAAAAAAATATTCATTATAAATTTAGATATTTACCTAATTACTTATAATTCACATACTCGACTGTATTAAATTTTGGATAAGATTTTCCTGGATAAATTATCTTTGGACTTTTGGCATTTTCTTCTTTTTCAACGAAGGATATTAAATTCCTAGAAAAGGACTTGCTCGGCGTCATAGTGGTTTTGATTTCCAACGGGTATAAAACACCCCTATCTTTTATAATTAAATCCACCTCAACACCTTTTAACGTTCTTAGATAATAGATATTTGGATTTTGATTTTTGTTAAGCCTTGATTTTAAAACTTCCGATACTATCAAATTTTCAAAAAGATTTCCCCGTAATGGATCTCTATTTGCCTGATTTTCTTTTTCTATGCCTAAAAGGTATGTTGCCAAACCTACTTCTGTAAAATAAACCTTAGGAGATTTAACTCGGTGCTTAGTTATATTAGAAAAATACGGTTTTAGTTTAAACACTACATAAGATGCTTCTAATACAGATAGCCATTGTCCTATAGTAGTAGATGAAACACCTACCTCTCCCGACATAGCTGATAAATTTACCACCTGTCCTACCCTCCCAGAAAGTAAAGTTAAAAATCTTAAAAACTTATCCAGGTTTTTAATTTCCAATATCTCTCGTAAATCTTTTTCTACATAGGTATTAAGATAATCACGATAATACACAGTAGATTCTCTTGTTTTTTTTCTATAAAGTTCTGGCATAAAACCAGTAATAAGCAATTTGTCAGTCGATAAATCCTTTAAAATTCCTTCTTTATCTAATTCATTCATGCTTAAAGGAAGCAAAGTTAAAATACTCGTTCTACCTGCTAATGATTGTACAATTCCCTTTTGCAAACTAGGTTTATGGCTTCCAGTTAGAATAAAACGACCATTTTTTTCTCCATCTTCATCTACCATAACTTGTATAGCCGATAGGATTTCAGGCACTCTTTGCACTTCATCTATGATCAAGGGTTTTTTGTAAGTTTCAAAAAAAACCTATATAATCCTCTTTAGCTAACATTCTATTCATCTGGTCCTCTAAATTGACATAATTGTATTCTTTAAAACATTTCTTTAACAAAGTTGTTTTATCGGATTGTCTTGGCCCAATTATAGTTACAATAGGTACTTGCTTAGAAATCTCTGAAAATTTATAAGAAATATCTCGATTAATCATCATTTTGCTTCCTTCTAACTTAATTAGAAAAATATGGGCACCTTTTTCAAGTTGTACTTGAAAAAGGTGCCCATATTTGTTCAATTTTAATAATTTAATACGTATTATTAAATTTTTCGCAGAAGAACTAGTACATCCATCACATTCCTACCAATTCCTCATACAAAATCTTTTTCGCAGATCCACTTTCTAAAATTATAATCTCATCGTAAATTTTTAGACTCTCATCTAGTTTATGTCTTATTGAAATAACCGTCTTGTCCAATCTATTAATTGTCTCTTCTATTGAAATAGCTTTTTCCTTATCCAAATTTGATGTAATTTCATCAAATAAAAAAACATCTCTGTCCCTAAGAAGCGCTCTAGCGATTTGTATCCTTTGTCTTTCCCCTCCGGATAAACTTACTTTTGCCTCTTCAAACATGGTCTCACTCTTATTTGGAAGACTATCAATTTTATTGTAGATTTGAGCATTTTTTAAAGCATTTTCATATTCTTCATCTGAATACTCATCATAAAGACAGACATTGTATTTGATGGACTTGGCAAATGTAAATAGGTTTTGACTAACCTTTTGAAAAATTTTATTGATGGAATTTTTGTTTAAATCTGAAACTCTAATATCATCTACCAAAACTTCACCCCTTGTAGGAATTAGATCTCCTGTAATCAATTTAAACAAAGTACTTTTACCCACTCCCGATTTTCCCAAGATAGCGTATTTTTTTCCTTTTTCAAATTTCAAATTTAAATTAGAAAAAACCTCATGATTTCCATAAGAAAAGACAATATTTTCTAAAGTTATAGACTCTTCAAGATGGTTTTTATCTGTAGTACCATACTTTCTTTCACTATTTTTAATATCTTCCAGTTTCTTAAAGACCTCAGAATTGGCATTTAACTCATTTTTAGAACTTAAAAGAGTCGAAATCGGCTCTTGTACGAAGTTCATGAGTTGACCTATTAGAAGTATTGCTCCAAGGGTCAAATATCCCTTTAATATGAGCACAGCTGTATATATTATCACAAGAATCTGACTAATAAAGGTCAATCCAAAAAGGGTATTATTTGCAATCTGTGAATACAAATTATAAAAAAACAAATACTTTTCAGCCCTTTGGATAAATGGGAAAGTGGCCCTCATCATAAAACCTTCAGCAGAAAAAGATTTTATAGTTTCAAATCCATTCAATGTATTGGAAAGTTGGTTGTTCATATCGCCAATTTTTTCTACCTGCTTTTGTCTTCTTTTACTCAGTCCCTTACTAAAAACTTTTGGTGATAAAGTTAGAAGAAAAGAAAGACATAAAACCATAAACGCAACCTTAACATCCACATAAAACAAGCTGATTAAAGCAAAAGCAAGCAATAAGCCATTTTCAATCAAAGAAAATAACATATTCACTTTTGAAGTTATAGCCAAGTTTAAATCATTTGTAAGTAACGAAATTGTTTCTCCTGAATTTATAACTTCACCAGACTTTAATAATTTAGAATAAATGATTTTTGATGTTTCCTTTAGTTCATAGGCTGTAAATCTTCTTGAAATAAATGCCTTAAGAAAATAAGCAAAGGCCATAAGAAATATTATTACTAAGGATTTTATGACAGTCTGCCTAAAAATTGTAAGATTTTTTGACTCCACTATATCTAGGATATCCTTAAGAGAAAAAGCCATATAAATGCTTAGTCCTGTGTAGAGGAATATGGCAATTATAGATAGGATAATCCACTTTGCTCTAAATTTCACCCTATTCATTATTACCATCTCCATTCAACAAATAATCTTTAGCATTATAAACATTTACCTTACCTTCATTAAAACGAATTATATAATCATATTTTTTCATAAGTTTTTCATCATAGTTATGACTTATGTTCAAGATAGTCTTATCTGTAAGACTCAATAACATTTCCTCAATCTGATCTTGTGTCCTTTTATCTAAAGAAGAAAAAGGCTCGTCTACTAACAAAACATTTCCTTCTCTATACAAAGCTCTAGCAATGCCCAACCTCTTTCTTTCCCCTCCAGAAATATTTGAAGCAGATTCGTTTATTATCGTATCTTTCCCATTACTTAGATTAAGAACAAAATTAGAAAGTCCAGACAACTTTATAGCTTTATCCAGTCTATAAGCATCATAATCATCCCCAAGAGCAATGTTGAAGCTTAAGGATTTTTCAAATATATAAGTCTCTTGAAGCACTGGTACAAATTCAGTATTCCACTGTTTCATTGAAAATGAATCTATATTTTTATCATCTATGAATATACTACCAGAATAATCGTCTATCCATTTCATCAAAATCTTCAAAAAAGTTGATTTCCCGCTTCCACTTTCACCAATTATCAAATATTTCTTGTTTTTTTCAATCACTAAGTTGATATCTTTTAAAACGTTATCAATACCATTATAGGAAAAGTTTAAATTCTCTATAATAAGGCTTTTATTAAAACTTAAACCCATACTGGTCTCTTCTTGTTTTTCAGATACCAATTCACCATGAAATTTTTTTCTTAAGGATTTAGTAGAGTTCATATAAATCTTATTATTGATAATTGCAATTGTAGGAGATTTCACATTATTGGTCAATTGAGAAGCAACTAAGATTGCACCGATGGTGATAAGTCCTTTACTATACAAAAATACACCACTAGATAGCACGACAGCATACATTAAAAACCCTGAAAATATTGAGGAAGCTACTATCAAGTTTTGGATATCTGAAAGTTTATTTCCCGTTTTTAAAACATTTCTATTATACTTAGAAAATTCTCCTAAGATATCTTCCTCTATATGATAGTCTCTAATAGTTTCAATCCCCAGCACTCCTTCCTTTACAAAGGCCATATAGTCTTCACAAGCTTTAGAATTTGTTACCCTTTGTCTATCCATCGCACCCTCATAAAGCTTCGGAACAAAATAAGGGATGAAAGTAGAAAGTAAAGCTATAACGAAAAATATGTAGTGTATCTTTGTTATATAAAATGTCGCTCCTAATAATAAAATTACACTATCCAAAATCACTAATTGTGAATTGAAATAATCCCATCTCAAACTCTCCCCGTCACTATATAATAAATTATGATAATAGGAGGGAGAATTTTTAGTAAAAACATTAAGTTTTTTCTCCATGATTTTCCTATATAGAATAGTTCTATAATCTTCGATTTTGTTTCCAACCAAATATTGTCTATAAGAGTTCTTTATAGTAGCAAAAGCCATAGCAAGAATAATAAATAAAATCAAACCCAAAACAAATAACCCTAGATTATTCATAAGTGTTTTATCATAGATTTTGTTGATAATGTTTCCTGAGAAATAGGAAAGTTTTATCGTTAAATAATTGGAAACAACACATAGCAATGAAAAAATTAAAATATCGACAAATTTATACTTAATTTTCTCCACTTAGAATTACCTCCCTCTTTATATTAAATATTATAATTGTTAAGTCTTTTGATATTATTTTGTTTAAGACAAACGAAGATCAATTAAATAGATGATACTTTAATCATAAACCTTTTCCTAGTTTCCTAGATCATAGCAACCCGTGAAATGATCTTTAAAAGCAAATATCAACTAAGTACTAAAAAAATACCTCTACCATTTATTACACAATTAATGAATTCTCTTGAATCTTTCAATTTTTAACAGATTTCCTTTTGATATGTAAATATATATCATTTCTAAATATTTTTGTCAACCATCTTTACGTTTTCCTAATATTTTCCTCTTATTTGTTACTTTATCGTGATAAATTCTAGTTTTACTAATACACCCTATTACATATTGGATATTACAAAAGAGAGACTAAATCTCCCGTCTCTCCTCTATTGCTCTATATATTGACATTTCATCAAAATAGTCCAAACTCACCCCAATCGGTATTCCCTGGGCTATTTTACTTATCTTTATATCGTATGGCCTTAGGATTTCAGATATAAGATTTGAAGTAAACTCTCCATCTGTAGTAGATGATAGGGAAAGTATTACCTCTTTGACTTCTCCCGTCTTTACCCTGTCTATCAAAGTGTCGATATTAAGTTCTTCTGGTCCCACTTCATTTCTTGGAGAAGCAAGTCCTCCAAGAACATGATATAGTCCCCTATATTCCCTTGCCTTTTCCAAAGAGATTATGTTGGAACTGTCTTCCACCACTATTATTGTAGACCTATCTCTATTTTCATCACTACAGATGCTACAAACCTCTTCATCGGTTATGTTACCACAAACTCTACAAGGTTTTATCTTCTCTTTTACCGCCAGGAGAGCTTGAGCCAAACTTTCAACATCCCCTTCGTCCATCTCCACAATTTTAAAAGCCAAACGTCTGGCAGATTTTCTGCCAATAGTAGGAAGAGATGACAGTTTTAGTATCAACTCTTCCATGGATTTTGGATATAATGCCATTTAATCACCTAAAACAATCCCGGAATATTCATACCTCCGGTAAATTTACCCATAGACTTTTCAGTCTCTTCATTCACTTGGTTCAAAGCGTCGTTTACTGCAACCATCAGCAAGTCCTGTAGCATCTCCACATCCTCTGGATCAACCACCTCTGGGTCAAGTTTTACGCCGACAACTTCCCTTTTCCCATTAACAGTAACCTCAATACTTCCACCACCTGCAGATGCCGTAAATTCCGTTTCCTCAATTTTTTCTTGAGCCTCTTGCATATCCTTTTGCATCTTTTGCATCTGTTTCATCATATTGTTCATATTAGGCATTCCGCCCCTTTGAAATCCACCTTTTCTTGCCATCGTATCCTCCTATATTATATCTATTTTATCTTCACCAAAGACTTCCTTTAGTTTTTTTAAACTCTTTTGTCTTCTCTCCTTCGCCAGGTCCTCATAGTCGCTTTCCAGTCCAATAAAGGTTTCAAAGTCATCGCCTAGAACCTTCTTCACCGCCTGGTCCACCACATCCCTTTGTTTAAAGACCAGTTCCATTCGGGCATCCCTAGTTCTAAAAAGTATGGACACCCTGTCTTTATCCACAAACTTATGGGTCGCAGAGTTCACAAAGTTATTTAACATCTTACCAGGAATATTATCCAAAATCTCATCCCAATTATCAATCTCTTTGTATTTAATAGGGTCTTCTGAAGCTTCTTCTAAAGTTTCATCACTAGTATTGGACTCTTCCTGAAAATCCTCATCTTCTTTTATTTCCTCTATGGAATCATAAACTTGCGGCTTAGAAGTTTCTACAGTTTTTTCTCTATTATCATTTACATAAACTGGTCTATTTTTTAACTCAACTACCTTTTTCTCTAAAGCCTCAACCTTGTCCATTAGGTATTTTATTTTAGAACTTTCCTCCTTAGGCTCATAGTAGTCTATTAACCTTCCAATTAAAAGTTCCCCTAAGATAGTTGGATTTTGTGTGTTTTTTAGCTTTATATCATATTCTAACAAAATATTTAAACTTTCCACAATTCTATTGGTTGAAGCCTTTTCAGACTGACCCTGTAATAGCTTTTTGTACCCGTCGGTTTCTTCCACAAAGTCTAAAAGACCCTCCTTAGTATATAGCAGGTTTCTAAAGTGAACCTGCAAATCTTTAAATATACCACCTATTACCTTGTCCTTTGTCAAGTCTCTAAATATTTTCAAAGACTTGCCATAGTCGTCTTCCAATAACTTGTCCACCAAATAAAAAATCTTTCGCTTATCAGCAAGTCCCAAATCAACTATTAGATCTTCAATGGTAATCTCTTTTTTACCCAGTGACAAAACCCTGTCCAAGTTGCTAAGGGCGTCTCTCATTGCCCCATCGGCTTCATTTGCCAGTTCAAAAAGAGACTCATCGTCAATACGAACCCCTAAGTCATCTGTTATCATCTTTATATTTTCAATGATATACTTAGAGTCCATCCTATTGAACTCAAACCTTTGACAACGTGAGAGAATTGTCTGAGGAATCTTTTCAATTTCAGTAGTAGCTAAAATAAAAACAAGATGCTTTGGAGGCTCCTCCATAATCTTTAAAAGGGCATTGAAACCCTCGTTGGTAATCATATGGGCCTCGTCTATGATATAGACCTTGTACTTTAAATTAGCCGGAGGAAAAATAACCTTATCCCTTAAATTTCTAATGTCTTCTATTCGCCTATTGGAAGCAGCATCCATCTCCACAATGTCAAAACTCTCCTCACTTAAAATCCTCTTACAGTTTTCACATTTATTACAAGGAGAACCATCCTGTGGATTTAAACAGTTGATTGCCCTTGCCAAAATCTTGGCACAACTGGTCTTTCCAGTACCTCTAGTTCCTGAAAAGATATAGGCATGGGATATTAAATTGTTTTTAACCTGGTTTTTTAAAACTTGAGTAACCTGATCCTGACCTAGTACTTGGTCAAAGGTCTTTGGTCTATACTCTCTATAAATCGCCTTTCTCATAACTCCTCCAC
This sequence comes from Lagierella sp., assembly GCF_029983815.1. Classification (GTDB taxonomy): domain Bacteria; phylum Bacillota; class Clostridia; order Tissierellales; family Peptoniphilaceae; genus Mediannikoviicoccus. The sequence continues at coordinate 19,463 of NZ_JASBYU010000016.1, read as the reverse complement.
ATAGATTTTATTATAACATATGCTGTGGTCAAGTTGAAAATTGTGGTCTTCAGTAAGGTACGAAAGAAAATATCCTATCGGTTAAATTTAACTTCTCACAATATAATAAAGAGGGCCGAAGCCCTCTTGACATTAACTTTTTACTTTTCATTTGCAAAATACTTTAGTTCTTCAAATCTACCACTTTCAATTATCTCCCCTTCCCTTAAAACGTATATCCTGTCATACTGTCTTAAGATTTCAGGGTCAATCCTATGTGTAATGACTAGAACCGTTTGAGGAAGGCCCAATAAAAGTTTTTCAATATTCCTTGCATTGACTTTATCAAGGGCAGAAGTAGCTTCATCCATTACAATAAATTGGGAGTCCTTTATTAGACATCTGGCAATGGATACCCTTTGTTTTTCTCCGCCAGAAAGTCCGACACCATATTCTCCAAGCAAAGTATTGACCCCGTCTTTTAGACCCTGAACCACAGGAACAAGTCCTGCATCTTCAATGGCCTTATTGACTTTAGCCTCATCGGCATTGGAATAGAGGGCAATATTTTCCTTTAAAGTGTCATTAAATAAAAATACATCTTGAGAAACAGGAGAAACCTTTTTATAAAAGTCCTCAATCGAAATACTATTGTAGTCATTGTTATCCACATGGATTTCTCCAGAATAGTCCCTTAACCTCTTTAGGAGAATCTTTGCCAAAGTCGATTTCCCAGAACCAGACTCTCCAACTACAGCAATCTTCTCTCCTCTATTGATATCCATATTCAAATTCGAAAGCACCTTCTTGTCTCCATAGCTAAAGGAAAGGTCTCTAATTTCAATATTGTCCTTTAAGTTAAAGTTTTTAGTTCCCTTATCTTCCCACTTTAACTTTAAAAACTCATCATTTTCTAAAATCTTACCTTCAATCCCCTTCATCTGTCCCCAAAATTGTGGAATCATTTGAATGGGAATGGAAACATAATTAAAGATTTGAGTGATTGCCATCATCAGACCAATAGTTAAATACCCTTTGATTACTAAGCCTGCGTTAATAAGTTCCATGGCCATAAAAACACCCACACTTACCATGCCCGCCATATTGTTTACAAAAATCTGATAGGAGTTGGCGTTGTACCTAACTTTTTCATTGATTTCATTTTCTTTTTTTGCAAGTTTCTTGACCTTAGACTCGATATGAAATGCTTTTATAATGTCAAAACCTTCAGTAATTTCCTTAATTTTAGAAATATAGTACTCATTTTGTTTAACAGACGTAGATCTCTTTTCTTTGTTTTTCTTTCCTAAAAGCTTTGGAACAACTAGTGGTAACCAGGAAAGTCCAAGAACTATCAAGACAATCATCTTTTTCATATAAAATATTGCACAGAGAGAACCTACAAAAAATATCACATTTTTCAAAATTAAAAGATAGGGTCTAACGTATAATTGCTCTACCTCTGTTGCACTATGGGTAACTAAATTTAAAACTTCTGAAGAAGTTCTTCCACTATCGGTGTCTATGTATTTGTTCAGCAGCCTATTCTTATATTCCTTTATAATGTCAATAGTAGTTTTTTCCATTGTAGTCTCACTAATAATCGTTAAAATAGCCCTACCTGCAGTTATTATGACCGCAAAAAAGATAACATGAGAAAATTTCAAGGTGCTGTCGCCACTTACAATGTCGAAAACGATTTTAAAAAGAAAAGACCAAGCTATTTCTCCAATAATTTCCCCAGCAAAGGCTAAACCACAGAGAAAAAGACTGACTTTTTTTGATTTGATTATTTCTTTCATATTCCACCTCTTATTTATTATTGTAATAACGTTTTGTAATCATACCATATTCACTTTACGAAGAAAAAATTTCCAATAGTTTTTCCTTAAGTAAAGCAAATTTAGAATCATCAATATTATTATAACAATCTACCCCCCCCATGTCATCACATTACAATGATATAAACTCTTAAAATTCCACGAGATTTTCTACTTTATTCCAATTATATGACCTAAATCCCTATTTTTATGTTATTATAATGATACAAGCATAGAAAAGGGGACAACAATATGAAAAAATTAAGTCAAAACAAACTCAAGGAAATCGCTTTAAGAAAAATCTCCTATGATGAGGTTGCAGAAAACTCCTCTCTTTCAAAAAACACCATCAATAGCCTTGTCAATGGTCAAAACTTTAATCCCACTTTAGAAACTTTAACTAAACTATCCTTTTCCTGTGGTCAAGACTGTGTCAGACTTTGTCAAAAGAACAACTACTTTAACAACACCGAAGTTAAAAAAATTAGTCGCTACATATATATGGATAAACGATATCACTCTGAAAGTTGTTTAAAGAAGTTAAAGGAAAAGACCAAAAAGTTAGTTCAATTAAAAGACCCTTCCCTTTTTCCAATCATCAAGTACAACGAAAGGTATATAAGACTATTTTCCTTTTACTTGAAGTTTTTAAAACATGAAATTTTCAACTACTCTGAATTTAAGAAAGCCTTTAACCGCCTCTATAATTTTAGTTTTTACGACCCTGAAAAGGTATCTAGCAATTATTTTACAAGGGAAAAAATTTACTTTGCCTGTCTTTTACTCTGCAGAAAAAGGCAGTTTGACAGAGCTATTCCCATATTACTAAATATAATCGACTCGACGATAAAGGATTATTATTATTTGGCAAGTCTTATATCCCTTTCAAAGGTCTATATGAACTTGGGAAACTTTGAAAAGTCTATAAAGCTTTGTAATGAAGGCTTAGAAATCTGTGTAGAAAATGACTATGCCTTTGATCTGGTTGAACTATTTAAGATTCGAGAACACTGTGTCATCTCTTCAAGCATGTGCACCGACGAGTGCTTTTATGATGATAAGAGATTTGAAAGTGTAAATGTAAATAGCTCCCTTTTTCCTAGAAGATAGTACTTCACAAGGGAGCTTTTAATTACTTTTATCATTTTTTAAATAACCTTTTGAAAAATCCCTTTTTTAAGGGTAATTTCACTTTAAATTTTCCTTTTAAATCCTCTGGAAGTTTTTTGAGGTAGAGGTTAAATTTTTCTTTTTCTCCTGCAATCCTATAGCTATTTGCCATAATAAAATTGTATAGTTCTTTCCCCATAACCAGGTCTTGAAAGTCTATGTTCTCCATTTCCCTTAAAGTTTTCAGTGTCATCTCTCCATTGTTATAGGCATCAATATATCTTTTATAAAAATCGATTGTTAGATTGTCTTGGAACATATCCAGCTCTTCGATCTTTTTTATAGCCTTTGTAAAGTCGAAGGGCTTGTTTTTTAATATCTCTTCTCCCAATAGTTCTCCCACTCGAATAACCTCTGTAGAGTAGTCAAATCCGTATTCTTTTAGGCTGTAGTAGTCGTCAGTATACTTTCTATTGCAACAATTTTTATAGTAGTTATAGCGTTTGAGATAGAACTCTTCTGCAACATCCTTTGAAATATTGGGGTTTTGAAAGTTAAGTCTCGGCAGGTTTACTATTTCTTCATATTCCTGTGCGGATACATTTTCATAGGGAATAATAGGCACTTTTGATACAATGTAGGAAACAACTTCCTTTGGCAGCAACCTGTAGTTTTTCCTAAGGTAGTCGAGGGCATCTTGTTTCAACTGAGGATTTTGCAATATCAAATCGAATCTTAGGGCTTCCTTCCAGTTTTTTAAATCATATGAAAAGTCCCTTCTTCTTATAATGTCCTTTAATGTAACAGGAATACTAACATAGCCTTTTAAAACTCCTTCTTGTCTCAAATAGTCTATTAAATTGTCGGAAAGATATTCATAAATTCTTGAAATATATCTCTTTTCTACAGAAACTAAAGGATTTTTTTCGTTGCTTCCAAGCCATATGTCATAGGCCCTATCAAAGTCCTTACTCTTATAATATAGATAGCCTTTGAGAAAATTGGAGAAGTACTTAGGTAGATGTTCTCTGCTTATATCTTCAAAGATCTCATCAGATACCTCTGTCCTTTCGAGAAGTTGTAGGAATTTTTTATAAAATTTGTCATTTGGAAAGTTCCATCGCTGGATAAAATCTTCCAAATAAGACAATTCCTCTTCTTTACATAGGGCTTTAAGTGCCAAGAAGGAACCCTTAAACCCAAGAAGGTCCCAGTCCTTGTGGTTTAGCTTTGATGCTTGGGAAAGTTTCGCCTCATAATCTTCAAAGTTTAACGAACCCTTCTTAAGTAAAAAGTAAATTTCTGAACGAAGTCTGTAAAAGTCCAACTTTTCTCTATTGGATAGACCTTCAATGTCATATACCTTTAAATCTGGCAGAGAAGCTATCTCCTGTTTTCCATTACCCTCTTTAAAAATGTTGAAGTTTTCAACTAGGTATAGTAGTACATCCTTTGGGATTGAAGGAAAGTATAAAATTATAAATTTTTCCAAGGTCTTTTCTATGTTTTTTCTCAACACCAAGGACATCTCCATGTAAAGCTCATGGTAGTTTTCCCAGTATTTTTTTGAAGACATGTCTATAAAGTCCTTAGAAATATTTAGCTGTTTAATACTAATGTTTTTCTCTTCTCTTTGTGAGTCCATTTAAAAATCACCTATTTTCTAACCCTATCAATCTTCTTTTATAAAATCATAAGTCTTTATTTAGTCGATAAAAAGTTTTAAATCTCCGTCTTTTATAAGCCCTTTCTTTTTCAAAACCATATAAGTAATATAACTTAAAACCGCTGGAAGTACAATGTGTAAAAGTAGGATTGCCGTAAAAATGTAGGAATTGGAATATTTTGTTGCCATTGCGTTAAAGGTTCCAATCTGACCAACAAGTCCACTCGTCCCCATCCCGGAACCTAGAGGTGTGTTCTCCATTTTGAAAAACACAGTTGCAATTGGTCCAAGTATTATGGATGAAACCACCGATGGAAACAGTATTTTAGGATTTTTCACGATATTGGGCATTTGTAACATGGAGGTCCCTACACCTTGTGCAAAGAAACCTTCCAATCCGTTTTCCTTTAGAGAGATTACCGCAAATCCAATCATATGACAACAACAGCCTACCGTTGCAGCCCCTCCTGCAAGTCCACTTAGGGAAAGCATCATACAAAGGGCTGCTGAGGAAATTGGCAAGGTTAACACAATTCCAACAATTGCAGATACTATCATTCCCATGATAAAGGGTCTCGTGGTGGTAGCAAACATAATAAACTCTCCTATTTTAACCATTGCATAGTCAATTGAAGGGCCGATAAAATTTGCAACAAAAATTCCACAAAGCACCGTTACAACAGGAGTCACAATGATGTCTATCTTGGTTTCTCCTGAAACCACTTTACCCAGTTCCACAGCAATGACCGTAGATATGTAGACACCTACTGGTCCACCAAGCTTGTAACCTGCAACTCCAACCAAAGTGGAGGCAAACATAACTAGGTTTGGGGCCTTTAAAGCATAGGCTATGGCCACAGCTATGGCAGGTCCTGTAGCCTCTTGTGCAATGGGCCATAGGGTTTCACTTAGAAAGGGAATGTTAAATTCCAGACCAATGGTATTTAGTATGGTCCCAACTAATAATGATGCAAATAAGCCATAGGCCATGGCACCCATGGCTGTTACAAAGTAGGTCTTTGTCGAAAAATCGATATTCCTCCTTTTTAAAAAACTATTCATAATTCACCTCAACATAATTACTTATATTGTATTATATCATTAAAAACTCATGTTGAGGTTATAGCTGTTTTAATTTAATTATTTAATGTTCCAATCTTAATAATCACGATTTTTGTAAGTCTTTGCCTCATATTAAAACAGCCGGCTATAAACCGACTGTTTTATGTCTCTTATCGTTGTTTCTCTTTGTTCTTCATATCAAAAATATAGTCCAAGAAGTATAAGGTTAAAAGCAACACCACTACTCTTATTATCATCCCAGTAATGTCGAATTCTTCAAGGCTTTTTCCCCTTAATAGCTCTATAACTCTAAATACTAAACCTATTCCAAGGTAAATAAATAGAACTTTAGAAGACCTCTTTGAGAGTTTTAGTTTTTCTAACATAGCTACACCCCCCAAGATATTTGTCAAAACAACTTTAGCATAACTATGTTAAATACATATTAAACTGAGGACTAAAATATAAAAATCTGTTGCAGCAAAGCCACAACAGATCTTATCATTTATAGATCGTCTTCGATTACTGAGGACTTGGAGTAGGCTGAAACCTTTCCTTCAAAGAAGTCAGTCTTTACAAAGTTAGGGTCGGAGTACTCACTTACCCAAGTCATAGACTCTGGCTCCTTGTCATGACCATCGTAGATCTTTCCAAGACCAACCGCCTTACACCTAAGGTTGCCAAGATATTTTAGATAATCTGTAATCATGTCCATGGTAAGTCCTTGGATGGAGTCTCCAATGGCATACTTCGCCCAGTTTATCTCCTCTTCAACTCCCCTTTTAATCATATCCTTAAAGAAGGACAGATTTTCCTCTGTGAAGACTTCTGGCTCTTCCTTTCTAAGCTCTTGAATAATATTTCTAAATAGCCATAGATGGGAGTTTTCATCTCGGTTGATATATCTAATTTCCTGTACAGTTCCTGGCATCTTTCCAATCCTTCCAAGGGAATAGAAGAACATAAATCCAGAGTAGAAGTAGATTCCCTCAAGAATGAAATTTGCAAAACAGGTCTTAACCAGGTTGAACACAGTTCTATTTTCATAGAAGTCGTTGTACTGGTCTCCAATAAACTTATTTCTTTCAAGAAGTCTTGGGTCGTCCTTCCACTGATATAGTATTTCGTCCCTTTGTTCTGGAGAACATACAGTATCCAAAATATAGGAGTAGGACTGGGAGTGGACTGCCTCTTGATAAGTCTGAATGTTTAGACATAGATTTACCTCGTTGGCAGTTATAAACTCGGACAGGTTTGGAAGATTTGCTGTCTGTAAAGAGTCTAAAAATACCAAAAATGAAAGTATCTTGTCATAGGCTCTCTTTTCTTCTTCCTTTAAAACCCTATAGTCCTTAACATCCTGATTTAGATTAATTTCCTCTGGAATCCAGAAGTTGTTCATTGCCAAACGGTACCAATCACTAACCCATGGATATTTGATATTGTTAAAGTCATTAAGGTTTGTCGTGTTTCCGTTAATCATTCTTCGCTTTGAAAGTTCAATATCGCCATGTTCATTGAACAAAGCCTTTCTCTTTAATTCACTCATCTAAGCCTCCTATGCTGAACATGAATCACATTCGTCAACTTCAAGGGATTTGTTTCTAACATAGTAAATGGTCTTAACTTCCTCTTCACAGGCCTGTATATAGAGTCCAAGTAATGTAGACATCTTATATTCAGATGTTATATATATATTTACAGACTGGGCTTGGTCAATATGCCTTTGTCTTGCACCTGCAGCCCTAACCACCCAATTTCCATCAATTTCATGGGCGTTTTCATAGAACCAAAAGTTGCTTGGACTTAGCTCCGGGGCAACCCTTGGAAGGATTTGTCCCTTCTTTTCTTCAAGGAAGTACCTCATCATGACAGGATCCACAGATGCAGTAGTCCCCGCGATAATTGAAGTAGATCCCGTTGGGGCCACCGCCATCAAGTAACCATTTCTCATACCCTTTGTAGAAATATCCCCTCTTAATTTATTCCATCTGTCAGAATTGTAACCTCTTTTTTCAAAATAATCTCCATTTTCCCAGTCGGATCCTTCAAAGTATGGATAAGACCCCTTTTCTTCACTAATCATACAGCTTGCCTTAACGGCGTAGTAATTAATGTCTTCATGGAGCTTATCCGCCCACTTGATATGTTCCTCACTGGAGAACATCACACCGCTTTTTACCATGGCATGGTGGTATCCACTAGTACCAAGGCCGATGGAGCGGTACTTTTTATTGGTGATTTTAGCATATTCAACAGGGTAGTAGTTTAAGTCAATAACATTGTCTAAGGCTCTAACAACCGTTGTGACAACATCTTCCAGCTCCCTATCAAGTTCAATATTTCCTAGAACTAAAGAGGCCAGGTTACAAACCACAAAGTCTCCAGGTTTGGTCTTCTCCACTACGATTTCTTCCCCATCAACTTCAATTACTTCCGTTGACACAGCCTCTATGGCAGAGGTGTTTTGGCAGATTTCAGTACAAAGATTTGAAGAGTAAATCATTCCCTTGTGACCATTTGGATTGTACTTATTTACAGCATCCCTATTAAATACAAATGGAGTTCCTGTTTCAATTACTGACTTCAATATTAATCTTACCATATCCTTAACAGACATAACACGTTTTTCAAGACGAGGATCCTTTATGCAGTCGTGGTATCTTTTTACCCATTCATCCCCATAGAAGTCCTCCAAGCTATAGCCCTTTACAGTCTTTACCTCGTGGGGACAGAACATATACCAGTTGGCATTGATGTCATCTCGAGCCAATTCCCAGAAGTAATTTGGATAACAAACTGCAGGGAACACATCATGAGCTTTCATTCTGTCATCTCCATTGTTGGTTTTTAATTGTAAAAACTCTGGAACATCCCTATGCCATATATCCAGGTATACAGCACAAGCCCCCTGTCTAACGCCCAATTGGTCAACGGCTACAGCGGTGTCATTTGCAAGTTTAATCCATCTTAAAACTCCACCGGCAACCCCTTTAAAACCTCTTATGTCAGAGCCTATAGCCCTCACCTTGCCAAAGTAAAGTCCCATTCCTCCACCATGCTTTGAAACTTGGGAGAAGTTAGTTATGGAACGGTAAATCCCATCTAAAGAGTCCTCCACAGTATCTATAAAGCAACTGGAAAGTTGATGGTATGGCTTTCTTGCATTGGACATGGTGGGTGTTGCCATGGTAACTTGTAGTTTTGACAAGATATCATAAAACTTCTTAGCATAATGAACCTTCTTTTTTTCCTTCATGGCAAGGTGCATCGCTATGCCCATAAACATCTCTTGAATTCTCTCTAGAATTACCCCTTCACCAGACCTGATTAGGTATCTAGACTTTACAAGGTCAAGGCCAGAAAAGTTAAATCTATGGTTTCTTTCCTTGTCCATATACTCTTCAAGACTATTTACTTCATCTTCACTATAATTTTCTAAAATATACTTTCCGTATAGTCCTTGCTTTGTCAAATACATTATCTTTTCATAGAAATTGTCAATTCCTATCTTTTCTTCTTCCTCTTTTATCTTGTTTTCTATACTATAGGCCAAAAACCTAGCAGAAACATATTCCCAGCGTGGCGCCTCCTTGGAAGTAAGTTCAGAAGAAGCCTTAACCAACACATCCAAATGCTCCTGAGGAGTCATGTCCTTGGATAAAAAGGAGGAGAATTTATTGAACAAAAACTGTAAATCGTACACATCCTCCTTAAAGTCCTCCTGAACCCCCTTCATGATTTCAAGAACTTCCTCGCCAAAATAGTCCCCAAAATCTTCAAGGGTCTTTCTCATCCTATGATGCCCCGCCCTATATAGAATGTAGGATTTTACAACCTCAATATATTTGTTTTCAATTAACACAATTTCAACTAGGTCTTGCACCTCCTCCACTGTGATAATATGGCTTTTGGAAAAATTTGACTCAATCTTTTCACAAACTTGATTTGCCATCTCTTCAAGCTTCTCTCGGTCAATAGGTTTTGAAACAGAAATAAAAGCTTTTTGCATTGCTATTATTATCTTTTCTTTATTAAAATCGACTATTGCTCCACTTCTCTTCTTTATTTTCATTATCTATCTCCTACTATATATTGTATGTTTTTTTGAACTACACCTTAAGTATACCCAATATGTAGGATTTAGACAAATCTAATAATCTTTGGAAAAAGTCACTTAAATCCGCTATTTTTAGGGAAAAAAGATTGAAAATATGATATATTGATAGAAGAAAGAGTTTGAAATTTTACAAAGTTTTAAACTTTCTTCTAATATTTGAAAGGAGTGCCATCTTTGGTAAAAACAATGGAAAAGAGAATATTAGGTAAAACGGGATATGAAGTTTCCATAGTAGGTTTTGGAGGAATTCCCATACAAAACGTCTCTAGGGACAAAGCTATAGAACTTTTAAAGCTTTCCTTAGAAAAGGGAATCAACTTTATAGACACTGCAAGAGGATACAATGACAGCGAAAAGCTTATTGGAGAAGCGTTACAAGTAGTGGGTCGAGAAAACTTTTTCTTGGCCACAAAGTCAATGAACAGAACCTATGAGGGGGTTCTGGGAGAACTTGCTACCAGTCTAAACAATTTAAAAGTAGACTACATAGATTTATTTCAATTTCATAACGTAAGCAAGAAAAAAGACATGGAACTTATTATGGGTGAGAACGGTGCATTAAAAGCTATTAAGGAGATGCAAAAAAAGGGAATCGTTAAGGAGATTGGCGTAACCAGTCACAACGCCGACATCTTAAGTGAACTTATGGAGACAGATGAGTTTTCAACTATACAATTTCCCTATAACTTTGTGGAAACCCAAGGAGAAAAACTATTTGAAAGGGCCAATGAAAAAAACATCGGAGTGTTAGTTATGAAACCCTTGGCAGGAGGAGCCATACCAAAGGGAAAAGAGTGTTTAAAGTTTGTATTAAATAATCCCAATGTAACCATAGCCATTCCAGGAATGGACAGTGAAGAAGAAATAATCGAAAACTGCAAAGTTGGAGAAAAACTAGCACCATTAACACCAGAAGAAGTGTTAGATTTAGATAGTTTTACAAAAGGGTTGGGAAGGTACTTCTGTAGAAGATGCGGATACTGCGCACCATGTACCGTAGGAATCGACATACCTTCAAACTTTCTTATGGAAGGCTACTACACAAGATATGATTTAAAAGACTGGGCATTGTCAAGATACAATAGCTTTTATAAAAAAGCTTCTGACTGCATCGAATGTGGAATTTGTGAAAAGAGATGCCCTTACAATCTTCCAATAATAAAAATGCTTAAAAATGTTGCAAAAGTACTAGAATAAACAGATATATCCAGCATCCATAAATGTGGACGCTGGATATTTGCTTAAGAACTTGGGTGATGTTGGGTATTTACCTACAATACAATTTTTTCTACCAATTCTCCTGTACCGCCTTCAAGCTTTAATATCTTATTCGCAAGTTTTAATGGGTATTGTCTGTGGGTAATCAGAATAACAATTTTATCTTTCCTGTCTAAATTTCCTATGCTATTTACAATTTCTTTTTCACTTTCCAAGTCTAGTGAAGATGTAAATTCATCCAAAAAAATTAAATTTGCACGTTTAAATAATACCCTTGCTAACGCAATTCTCTGTTTTTCTCCTCCAGAAAGATTTTTTCCTCCTCCAAAAATCTTAGAATGTAAACCACCTTTATTTTTGATTATATTGTTTAAATTTGAATGGGAAATTATTGAATTCAAATTTGGTTTTTGTGCATCAAAAACTATATTATCCTCTATTGAACCCGTAAAAATAAATGGTTCCTGTTCCAAAACAGCAACTTCATCATAAAAAGTAGTTTTGTCAATTTCTTTAAGTTCTATTCCATTTACTTTGATACTTCCCTTGTATTCATCCCAAATTTTTAAAAGGATTTCAATTAAGGTGGATTTCCCCGAACCTGAAGGACCAACCACCGCTAAAATATCTCCTTTATTTAAAGAAAAATCAATCGACTCTAAAATTTGATCTTCTCCATTATAAGAAAATTGAAGATTTTTTACTTCTATAGACTCTATAGAATCAACTTTTATTCCATGAGACTCTTCTTCTTCAGTCTCTAAGAATTCTAACACCCTATCACTCATACCCAATGAAACATTTATTAAAGTATACCAATCTACAAGATTTGACATTGGTTCGTACAAAAATCCTAGATAAGTGTAAAACGCAAATAGATAACCTATCTCCAGTTCCCCTTTACTAACTAGAACAACTCCATATAACAAAACCGAGATTGGCAACAGATTTTTTACTATCATATTTACACCATAAGAAAGCGCTGTATATAGCTTTATCTTTTTTTCAGTTGAACTATAGTCTTTGATTTCGTTGTTGAATTTGTTTTGAAAATATTCTTCATTTCTATTTATTTTGATGTCAAAGATTCCGTCTAAATATTCTTTGATCAATTCAGATAGTTCCGAAAACTGTCTTCTCTCAGATTTAGACTTTTCCCTGATTCCCTTATCTAAGAAATGAAATAGCATAACAAAGACCGGTACCGCTATCAACGGTATAAGAGCTAATTTTACATTCATATAAAGCATAAATCCAAAAACAACTAAAAGGTTTGCCACATTTAATATTAAAACTGGAAAACCTACACATATATCATTAGCTATAGTGGAAGAGTCTAGAAGGATTCTAGTTGAAAAATCCTCTTGTTTCATTCTGTAATATGAAATATCTTTATTCAAAGCCGCTTTTAGAGTTAACCCTCTAAAGTAATTAATAAATTCTACAGCGTACATATGCCAATTACAATACTGCAATGACTCAAGTAATGCAGCTACTATTGCGACAACTCCAGCTTTCCATCCAAAGTCAATAATCTCCTTTACAGGATTGCTGGAATTTATCATGTTGACCAATTCTCCTATTAGAAAAGGAAGGAAACAATTTATAATCATGGATATTGAACTTAGAATAATTATAGATAGTCTTCTCTTCTTGTAAGGACCTATGTAGGAGAGGAGTTTTAAATATTTTTTGAACATACAACCATTCCTCATTTAATTATTTTTTCATCTTTAAGATATGACAAAAATTCGGTAATTTCATTTCGAGGGACGCTCTTAAACTCAGGGTTTTCTATACAATCTTTCCAGGATGTAATTTCTCTCAAGTATATGGATTTTACCAGATTGTATGCATTTGAGTTTAATTCTAAGGTAGTATTAGTATTTATATGATGTATATGATATTTACCATCACTATTTGCAAATCTTATTGCTCCACGAGAAATTTCAAGATTATTATATAACGTACGATTCATTCTTTTATATGACTCTCTGCATTCTAAATTTTCTGAATATGCTATCTCAAGAGGGCAAGGAATACATGATTTTTTAAAATGTAAACAATTTATACATGGTTCTGTTTTGTTATATTCTTCACTTTCTAATTTTTCAAAGATTTGTGAAAAACTTTTATCGTGCCATGCATATTTAAAATCTTTTTCAACAATATTTAAATCATTTTCTTGTAGTTTTGCATTTCTAATACCATCACAAGAAAAACAATTCCCTCTATTATCTATAAATACAAAATCCAGCCCTGCTCCGCAACCATGTTTAACGTTAGGTAAATTTCCATTTTCTATTATATTAAAAGCATCAATAGTTAACTGCCTAACAAATTTAGGAATTATTTTCAATTCAGTACTACTTTCCTTCAATTTTTGATCAATACATTTTAAAACTTCCCATTTTTGATTATAGCTTAACCCCATATTTTCCCCTTGGGCATTGCCAATTTCTACTAATTCAAGTAAAGTTAATTCTGAAATCTCATTAAAAATACAAAATTCTATTATTTCTTTAATATGTTTGTAATTTAATTTTGACACTACTGTATTTATCGTTATTTTCGGTTTCTTTTCTGTAAATTTATTAATTTCATCAATTGATTTTTTTATTTTCCTAAATACTCTTTTACCTCTAATTTGATCATTAATTTTTTCATTTGGTCCTTCAAGACTTATAGTTATGCAATCTAAATATTTAAGATTTTTCAATTTATTTAGCAATTCACCTTTTAGTTTTAAACAGTTTGTATTAAATCCAAAATGTATCTGATTTTCATTTAAATATTTACAAATATCAAAGAAATCAGTTCTCACTGTAGGTTCTCCTCCTAGAAAATGAATATAGTCTATTTCAACCTCATTTGAAATGGAATCAATGATGTCCAAAATTTCATTATAAGTGAGCTCTTCTTTTGATTTATTCAAAAAATCACCATTAATGCAGTGTCTGCAATTTAAGTTACATTTATAAGTAATATCCCATTTTACCGTTATTCCCATTTCTATCTCCTTTGGTTCTATTTATATTTTTATCTTAATAGGTCCTATATGTTTAAAATTTTTTGAATTATTCGTTATTCTTAGTTTAATATTTGCAAACCTTTAAATTAATATTCGTTGTATTTTCCTTGATTTAAATAATAGACTTATCGTCAATATCTTTACATGGTTTACTTCTTATCTGTTTTTTTATTTATCATAATTATTAATTCGGTTTCTTCTGTATTTATATTATGTTATTTTAATCATTCCTATTAATAGCCTGCTATATATTACTACGACATGTATAATTTGCAAAATACAATATTAATATTGAGACGAGATACAACTCTGTCAAGCACAATTACAAAATTACTTTGTTATTATAAAGAAATTCCAAACGCATTAAATGATAAATAAATCTATCCGCTTTTTAATAAATCGTGTCTGCTTTTGCATTTTTACAAAGACCTTCCACTAACTTTTACGGTTATAACTGTAAAAAGTATAAATTTTGTCAAAAACACTAAGAGTAATATTCTTTAATTAAGTTTCACTGGAAAGAGTTGTATCATTCCCAATATACATTTTTTGATTAAGTTTCATCATTGATCAAAAACATTCGTCCAATTTTCCAACTTTACTTTTTCTTACAATGATTATTTCCTAAGCAATAATCTGCAACATTTGAATTGCCATAATTTCTTTCTACTTTCTTAAATTTCATTTCAAATCCCTCCTTTTTATATGTTATAACTTCTTTGAGAAGCTATATTAACTATAGCCAATTACATCTTTCCTTTGCAATCGTTTTTATGACTATAACACAGATTTTTTTATTTGTCAAATTTTAATTTTCTAATTGTTTTTTCATCTATCCTATTATTTTATTGAATAAAGCTTTATTTTATTCGTCTTTTTCTATATCATATAGTAAGGAGGAAGAAGAATGGACTATAAAAAATATTTGAATCAACTTTCCAAGGAATACCCCACTGTTGAAGATACCATCAGTGAAATTGTTAAGTTAAAGGCTTTATCGGTACTTCCTAAAGAGACGGAGTATTTCCTTTCTGACTTACACGGGGAATATGCTGCTTTTACTAGAATTTTAAAATCTGCTTCTGGAAATACCAGACAAAAGATTTCCCAAAAGTTTAAATATCAAATGTCGGAAGACGAGATGAACGAGCTTGCAAACCTCATCTATGAACCGGAAAACTTTCTTACTTTAAAAATAAAGTCTGGAAAGTTTACCAACGACTGGATTAGAGCTACTATTTTTAGACTGTTAGACTTATTGAAGATGGTCACTTCTAAGTATGCTAGAAGTAAGGTTCGAAGAAAGATGCCCCGCGTCTATAAAGAGTTAATTGACGAAATGTTAAACATTGACTATGTAGAATTGAATAAGCAGGAATATTTTGATACTATTGTGGACACTATAATAAACATCCACGCTTCTAGGGAGATAATTACGACCCTTTGTCATATTATTCAGGATATTTCTGTAGATACCCTGCATATTGTCGGAGATATTTTTGATCGGGGTCCACGACCTGATATTATAATGGACGTTTTGATGGAGCATCAAAATGTGGATATACAATGGGGAAACCACGATATTATTTGGATGGGTGCAGCTTTAGGTTGCCGTGCATTGGTTTGCAATGTCGTTAGAATTGCCCTTGGTTACAACAACTTTGACTCTCTAGAAGATGGTTATGGAATAAACCTTAGACCTCTCTACTCCTATGCCATCGACGTTTATAAGGACGACCCTTGTGAACAGTTCATGCCAAAGGTTGTGGATGAAAATAAGTACTATTCTATCAACAAATATGCAACAGCCAAAATGCATAAGGCCATATCAATTATTCAGTTTAAATTGGAAGGCCAAATCATCGATAGAAATCCAGAGTTTAATATGGAGAGAAGAAAGTGTTTAAGTTATGTGGATTTTGAGAAGGGAACTTTTAGAGCAGAAGATGATAAGGACTATCCTATGAAGGACACCAACCTGCCTACAGTTGACCCTAAAGACCCCTTTAAGCTTACACAAAGAGAAACTGAGGTCTTGGAAGCTTTAAACACATCCTTTAGACATAGTTTTCGAATGCAGGAACATTTAAAATTCCTCTTGGACAAGGGATCTGTTTATAAGGTTACAAATAGAAACCTACTTTATCATGGATGTGTTCCTATGAATGAAGATGGTTCCTTTAGAATTTTAAAATATGATAATGAATACTATGGTGGAAAGTCATTGATGGACTTTTTTGATAAAAAGGCAAGGGAGGCTTCATACATTCCTCGTTCTTACTATTCAAAGGACAGAGAAAAGGTGCTAGACCTATATTGGTACATGTGGTGCGGTCCAATTTCTCCGCTATTTGGAAAGCATAAGATGTCTACCTTTGAAAACTTCTTTATTGGAAGAAAACTTCCTATAAGCAAAGAGATTTCCGACCCTTACTTCACCTTGAGTAAACAAGAGGAGCATGTGGATAGGATTATTGAAGAGTTTGGGCTAGACCCAAGTTGTGGTCATATAATAAATGGTCATATTCCAGTTAAATATAAAGACGGTCAAAAGCCAATTTCTGCAAATGGAAAGATGTATGTAATCGACGGAGGAATTTCAAAGGCATACCAACCTACGACAGGTATTGCGGGTTACACTTTAATGTACAATTCCCATTATCTGGCTTTGGCAGAACATAGCAACTATGAAGTGATGCAGTCGGTTCACGGGGCCTATACTCCAAAGCTATATATTACAGAGAGATTTCCTCAAAGGCTTTTGGTAAAGGACACCGACGATGGCCCAGAAATCGAAGAAAAGATTAAAGATTTATCCAATCTTTTAGATGCCTATAAACAGGGCACCATTAAAGAAAATAGAAAATAAAACAATACAATCCGACCTATGAAATTGAACTTGTAGGTCGGATTTTTATTAGTTTATCATCTTTGTAAAAAGGAGATTATAAATTTAACGGAATATTTCAGGAGTGATTAACAATTTCCTCCTTCTTGTTATACTTCAAGTAAAACTCATATATTATTCTTATCATCATAAAAAGCCCCATGAACTTTCCCATCAATATAATATGTTCCTTTAAAACAAAGTTATCTGGGTGGAAGTCTCTTATGAAAAAATAGGTAATGATTCTAACTAGAAAGACAAGTACTAAACTTGCTAAGTACTCATATATATTTATCTTTGCTAGTATTCCATATAAGAGAACAACTCCAAAGATTATTGGTGCCATTGTTACAATAGGTCTGGTATTATCTGCAAAAGAATAAATCAAATCCTTATTTTCAATGAAAAAGTTTGAAAAGTTCACATCATTTGACATAGGAGTAAAGTTTTGGTTTATGACCAACTTTGTCCAATTACTATATTCATGGATGGTAATGGTGATAGTTACAAATACTAATAATATTATCCCTAGATACCAAATCATCCTTCTAGCTTTAATACTTAGTTTAAATTTAGCATGTACTTTATCTCTTAAGCGCTTTAAGTAAATGTTGTATAAAACTTTTAACACACTGAACCCCAGGATTAATCTTAACAGTGCTTTTGTTTGCCCAGTTAATACAAAATCCAGTGTATTAAAATCTCGAATTAGGAAAAACATAAAAATATTCAATAACAAAACTATTCCCATGCTTATAAAATATTCCAGAGTCGGGAACTTTACAAGTATTCCATATATAGACAAGACACACAATAAGATAAATGTTGGAATAAAAAATTGTATTCCATACATTCCAATCGATAGCATAAAGCTTGCATTGTTTAAAAAGAAATTTGATAATTCATCCTCATGTAACTTCAGCTTACTTAAAGTCATTGGAAAGCTAAAAAATTGTGCATTTTGTCCATAGTACTCCCCTATAGTTATTATGAAAACCATTGCCAGTAATATAAATAGTCCAATGTACCAAATAATTCTCTTTGTTTTCATTCTTTTTTCAACTCCTAAAAATATAAAATCATAAACCATCGTTGTAAGATGCAGTTACCCTTGGAAAGATAGCAGGGCTATAAGAATTGTATAAAAACTCTGCTACCATTGTATAACTTGCACTATAGTTTACAGAGTAATCATTAAGTTTATATGATTTTGTCGTAACATTTGTGATATACGGCTTAAAAGTTGAACCAAAATTTACTGAAGTAAATAATGAACAAATAGGTTTTCCTACAGATACTACCTTTTTAGTGTTTCTATCAAAGTAAAATGTTCCACTAATTTTTACTGCCCATTCTTTGGTTATATCAGGATAATTAGTTGATGTCTTAATTGTTGGTATGATTCTTGATGAATTTTTAGCAATCGTTGTGCTAAAAGGAGATGAGTTCTCTTCAAACCAACTTAATATTAAATTATTCTTAACCAATAATTCTACAATTTCTGTTAATCTATTAGATTCATATAGATTTTTAATTTTATATCAAATTTAAATGTTACATTTTCTCCACTCAGCTTTTCTATACATCTTTTCGGAGTTTGAAGATAATTTTTTATTAGGATTTGAACTTCAGAATTATCTAATTGTATATTGGGATTTTCATTAATAATGTTGTCGTTTGCCAAAGATGAATCCATCGTATGGCAAAGAAAAATAATTAGCATTAGTATTGTGAATTTTATTTTAATTTTCATGTTGAACCTACTTTCCTATATAAGTTATTTGATGGTAACCAAAATCTAATTCTTTAAATAAAAATCCATCTGAAACAGAAGATTTAAACCTAAATCTTCCTGTAAAACTACAAGAATAATCATTTATTTTGTTAGCAAAAGTTGTAACATCTGTCAATATTGGTTTAAAATTTTCTAAACCAGTATACTTCAGTTCTTTGATTGTATAACTTTTAATGGAAATTACTGGATTAGAATATGTGGTAATTTTCCGAGTATTTATATCATAATAAAAAGTACCCTTCAATCTCATCCACCAACTAGCTACAACATTACTATTACCCACCGCTGAATTTGCATAATATTTTTCAAAAGAAGTCGTTTTTGCTTTTGATGAACTAAGTGAAGACGAATTACTAAACACTCCTAAACTTAAAGAATTGTCATTTAAAAATAAATTTAAGTCATTTATATTCCCATTCTTATAAATATTTGCAATTTTTGATAAGTGAAATCTGGTCACATCTATATCTTCTTCAGTAAAAATTATTAATTCATTTAATTTAAACGTTGATTTGAGTTCCTCAAATTGAATTATTTCGTCATTTACTTTGCTTGTTTCATTTGCTTTTATATAAGTAGGAATCATAAGAGAAAAAAGAAATATAAAAACAAATGTCAATTGTAATTTTTTCATAAATACCTCCTAAAAATTATTATTTTATACTATGAAAACACAACTTACAATCAATAATTATAATTAACTAAGTCGCACCTTATTTCTGTCAAGTCCATAATATTGTGTAAATTAATCTAGTACAATATTTAATCTATCATT
>NZ_JASBYU010000015.1 GCF_029983815.1 Lagierella sp. | reverse complement strand
AGCGCCGATGGTACTATGGTGGCGACGCCATGGGAGAGTAGGTATTCGCCCGTCAAGTAAGCTCTACATATGTAGGGCTTTTTTTATTTGTCCAAATTTAACTTTTTTAATTATTGGCACTATGATTTGCCTTTTTGTTTTTAATTTTATAAAATTTCATTTAGAGGGGGTGTAAGGATGAATGGTCAGATCGATCTTAGTTCTATAATTATATTTAAAGATTTAAATTCATCGACATTGGATAAAATTTTAGAATTACCCATTGGAAAAGTGAACTATAACCCAGGAGACTTGGTAATTTCAGAGGGTGAATTGTTGGAGGATTTGCTAGTAATAAAATCCGGTCTTTTAAAACAAGCAAAACTATTAGAAGATGGTAGTGAAAAGGTGGTTGCTTACTATTATGAAAATGAGGTCTATCCTCTTCATCTCTTTTATGCAGATATCAATAAATGGCCCTATGATATTTATGCAGAGTGGGAAAGTGAAATATATTTGATTCCTTGGAAAAAATTGAGGCCTATTATAGATAATGATGTAGAGCTTTTAAATAATATTATAAAGTTTACGGCCCATTGTACTTGTCATACGAAAATGATACTAAATGCGACTCGTTATAAAAAGATTCAGGAAAGAATTGCCTATTGGTTGGTAAATATGAAGTATATAGATTCTTTTAAGATACCAGCAACACAGAAAATGTTATCGGATACTATTAGAGTTACTAGGCCGAGTTTGAACCAAGAGTTAAAAAAGTTGGAGAGTCTTGGTGTCATTGAAATAGATATCAATGAAATTCGGGTTATTGATGAAGAATATTTAGAGGATATTCTTGAAGACGTGTAATAAAAAGATGACATAATTTTTATACGATGTTCGCGCTCGAACTTGTGGGCCTAATTTTATATTGTTAATATGGACTTGTAAGGAAGACACATAAACTAGTAAACGATTCCATATGGGCAATGTTCTTCTTTAGGTAGATAATGTCTTTGTTATGAGCTCAAATGAAGATTTTACTAAAACTATGAAAACGATATTACAAGGAGAGAGAATTATGTCTGAAAAGATGAACCCTGATTTTAAATTTGTTGACAGTTATGGTTTTGATGAAGAATATTTGAAGGAAGCTTTTGCTGAAGCAAGAAAGATTTATAAGGAAAGAGGCTTCATGAGGGAAATGGGCCAAGGTATAGCTCCTGCAATTACCACTGTAGATATGGCTAAGGCCTGGATGAGTGAAGGACATCCATTTACTTGTGATAAATCTGAAGAAGTATGTGCCAATGCACTTAAAGTCCTGGAGGCTGGTAGAAAAGCTGGTGTTCCAATATTCCATACTACTACTGGTTATGTTGGAGAGAAGCAATGGGATCTACCTCGATGGGATGAAAAGATTCCTATGAGTGCTCTGGACATTGACAGCGAATGGATGGAGATTGACCCTAAATTAAAGCCAAGACCTGAAGAACCTGTAATCCACAAAAAATACGCATCTAATTTCTTTGGTACGCATTTAGCGCAAACTTTAAGCTTTCTAGGTGTTGATACTGTTATTGTAATGGGAGCTACTTCCTGTGCATGTGTTAGACATACAGTTATGGACTCTACTGGATATGGTTTTAAAACTTTGATTCCTGAGGGTACTGTAGGTGACAGAGTTCCTGGAGTTATTGAATGGAATATGTTTGACATGGAGGCAAAGTTTGCTGATGTACTACCTGTAGATGAAGTTGTGAAGTACTTAGAGGGAATTGATAATTCAGTTTATACTAAACACGAAAGAAAAATGGATAAGTAATTACTATCATAGTAGGAGGTTCTAATGAGTTTGTTAATCAAAAATGGAACTATTGTAACTGCTACTTCGGAATTTATAGCGGATATTTTAGTTGAGGGAGAGAAGATTAAAGAAATAGGCATTGACCTTCCAAAGAATGATAGTGAAGTAATTGATGCATCTGGTAAGTATATTTTCCTGGTGGTGTAGATGAGCATGTGCACATGGGGCCATTCGAATCCTATTCCTTCGAGACTTCCCACGCTGCTCTTGTAGGAGGGACTACAACTATTGTAGATTTTGCACCACAATTTAAGGAAATGACTCTTTTAGAATCACTTAAAGAACATGACAGAAAAAATGCAGTTGGAAAGGCATCCTGCGATTATTCATATCATGTAATGGTCATGGACAATGATGAAGAATTGTTAATGAAAAGCATTCCAGAATTAGCGGAAAATGGAGTGGCAAATCTTAAATTCTTTATGGCCTACAAGGGTACGCCTTTTTATGCCAACGATCAACTTATAATTAAAGGCATGAAAGAGGCAAGGAAATATGGTTTAACTGTAATGTTACACTGTGAAAATGGAGACTTTATTGAAGTCTTGGCTGAGGAGTGTAAAGAGAAAGGAATAACTGAACCTATAGGACATTCCTTGTCTAGGCCACCAATCGTGGAAGATGAGGCTACTTTTAGAGGTATTCAAATGGCTAAAATCAGTGATTGTCCACTATATATAGTCCATGTTTCAACTAAAAATGCTATGAATTTTATTAAAGAAGCCCAAGAAGAGGGTTATAGTGTATATGGAGAAACGTGTACACATTATCTGACCTTAGATGACTCTAACTTTTTAAAGGATGATTTTGAAGGTGGAAAATATGTATGTGCTCCTGCCTTAAGACCTAAAGAGCATTTAGAAGCTTTATGGGATGGAGTTGATAAGGGATATTTAAAGGCTGTTGGATCTGACAATGCTGCAGTCATTGGTGGATTTGAGGCTAAAAAAAGAGGCAAGGATGATTTTACTAAGATTCCAAATGGATGTCCCGGTATGCAAAATAGATTATATATGCTTTGGACTCAAGGTGTTATGAAGAATAGGATCACAAAGCAGAAATTTGTGGAATTGACTTCTACAAATCCTGCGAAAGTTTGTGGATTCTATCCTCAAAAAGGGGCATTACTTCCTGGGTCAGACGCTGATATTGTTATCTACAACCCAAAAGTGAGTGGAAAGATTACATTTAAAGACAATTACGAGGGAAGTGACTATGAAACATACGAAGGATTTGAAAGATCTGGAATTTGTGAAAAAGTCTTTTTAAGGGGTAAATTGGTAGCTGAAAATGGTAAATTTGTAGGCGAGAAGGGAAAGGGAAAGTATATAAAACAAAATCCTTATGCTCTTCCCTATGAGAGATATATACCTCGTGATTAAAGAATATAAAGAAGGAGAGCTGTTTAGGCTCTCTTTTTTTACGGAGACCTTTGTCTTTTTCTTTACAAATATACAATTTAAAGTCTAACGGCACACAAAAAAATTAATAAAAGCTTATAAACAAAAATATATTGACAAGATGTTAACAGGGAAACAAAATTACTTATGAAAATGTTGTCCTACTAACTTTTAATAAGATCTCAAGGTGTTAAACTTTAGTTAAGGTATTAAATACCAAATAAAAGATTTACCTAATATGAGGTGGGAGAAAAATGGATATTATTACGGTTACTAACAATAAAAGAATTGAAGATGGCCTTAATACCATACGGGTTTATGGAAGTTACAGAGATGTGTTGGTGAGGGTTAGGGACCTTATATACTTGGGACATGAACTAATTTCATATCCTTTAAATTCAAGTATAAAAATGTTTTTTTCTCCTGTTAAATCCATCTTGATAACCCCAAAGAAAGATAAAATCAGTGAAAATTCTGTTGTCATCATCGAAAATAGTATTTTAAAATACGATTTTACTCTAGGACAAAGGACCCCTGATTTTAAGCATATGGGGGATTATGAATTGTTGGATTATGAACTTTTTAAATCCTCATTGGAGGAAGTTTCTAGGTTTAATTCTATAGGAAAGGGTGAGTGAATTGAAACTTCAACTGCGTAAAGTCGAGATAAGGGATGTTCAATTTGGGGATGAAACCAAAGTTGAGGAAAAGGTTTTGTACATCCATAAAGAATCCTTTATTGAAGAAATGAAGAAAATTTCTGGAGTTAAGGACATTAAAATAGACTTAGCTAGACCAGGAGAAAAGAAAAGGATAATACCTGTCAAAGATGTTATTGAACCCAGATTTACCGTGGAAGGGACTCCAGGTTTTCCAGGAGTTACTACGGATGTAGGACCATGTGGAGATGGCAAGGTCAACGTGCTAGACCAAACTGCCATTGTAACTATTGGTGATATTGTTGGATTTCAAGAGGGTGTTATCGATATGTGGGGAGAGGGTGCTAAATGGACACCATTTTCAAAGACATTTAATATCGTCGTCGATATAACTCCTGTAGAGGGTCTAAATCCCCATGAACACGAAGAGACTTGTAGGATAGTAGGTCTCAAGGCTTCTGAATTTGTTGGAAAGGCAGCAAAGGATATTGAAGAATTCAAGGAAGTCAGTACTTATGAGATGGGGGACCATTCTAAAGAAAATGAAAAATATCCTGATCTACCTAAGGTAGTATATGTGGAAATGTTGATTTCTCAAGGGTTACTTCATGCTGGTTATATTTATGGGACAGATTCTGCTCATATCTTACCAACCTTCCTTCATCCAAATGAAGAACTTGACAATGCTGTAATAAGCGGTAACTGTGTAGCTGCATGTGACAAGATTACGACTTACCAACATCAAAACAACAACGTAATCCGTGAACTTTACAATAAACATGGTAAAGAAATCAACTTTTTAGGAGTGGTACTTACACCGGAGATGACTACTTTAAACGGTAAGTTTGTTTCCTGTGATTATACTGCAAAATTATGTAAAATGGTTGGAGCTCAAGGGGTTATTATCTCTGAAGAAGGATATGGTAATCCAGACTCAGACTTGGTAATGATTTGTTCAAGACTTGAGAAACAAGGGATTAAAACGGTTCTAATCACTGATGAATGTTCTGGTTGGGATGGTACAAGTCAACCTTTAACCGATACGGCAAAGGAAGCAACTGCTGTAATTTCAACTGGAAATGTAAGTCATATTGTGGAACTTGAAAAGGCTGATGAAGTACTTGGAAATCCTGAGGCCATAGCAAATCTTGCTGGTGGATGGGCTGGGGCATATGATGCTGAAACTGGAAAGATGAAATGCGAACTTAATGCAGTTATCGGAGCAACTTCAGAGATAGGTTATCATAATGCCACTTGTAAACTGTATTAGGAGGTTATTATGAGTAAGAGAGTTTTATATTATTTAAACCAGTTCTTTGGTCAAATAGGTGGAGAAGAAATGGCTCACATACCTCCTGAGTATAGAGAAGGAGGAGTAGGACCTTCCCAAGCTTTTGGTAAGGCGGCCCAAGGAATTGAGTTGATAGGAACTATTATTTGTGGGGACAACTACTTCAATGAAAATAGGGAAGAAGCTTTAGATTTTCTTGAAAAGATCTATGAAGAAGTAAAACCTGAAATAGTAGTGGCAGGACCTGCTTTTAATGCAGGTAGATATGGTGTGGCGTGTGCTGAAGTATGTAAATTCTTTAACAAAAAAGGCGTATCTTGCGTAACGGGGATGTATGAGGAAAACCCTGGTGTAGATGAAGCGAAAAAATTTGCATATACTGTGGCTACTGGAAATTCAGCTGCTGCTATGAGAAAAGCAATGCCTGCTATGGTAAAATTGGTTAATAAATTGGCTAAAGACGAAGAGTTGGATCCTAGAATAGACGACTATTTCCCTCAAGGCCAAAGAAGAACTATCTTGGTCGATAAGATAGGTTCTCAAAGAGCTATTGAAATGCTGATGAAGAGGATTAAAGGCGAGGAGTTTGAAACGGAATTGCCAATGCCGGTATTCGATTCAGTAGATCCTGCTGTAGCAATCAAGGATCTATCTAAAGCTACCATTGCCCTTGTAACAACTGGGGGTATAGTTCCAAATGGTAACCCAGATAGAATTCAATCTGCATCTGCTCAAAAATGGGGCAAGTATGATGTGGAAGGCTTAAGTGATCTAGAAGGTGAGTATTACACTATTCACGGTGGTTATGACCCTGTTTATGCAAATGAGAAGCCAGATAGGGTTGCACCTTTGGACATGTTGAAAAAAACGGAAAAAGATGGAGAGATTGGAAAGGTATATAAGTATTTTTATACTACCACAGGAACTGGAACAGCTGTAGCAAACTCTATTAGATTTGGTAAGGAAATTGGTAAAGAGTTGAAAGAAGCCGGTGTTGACGGTGTTATTTTAACATCAACTTGAGGTACCTGTACACGTTGCGGTGCAACAATAGTTAAAGAAATTGAAAGATATGGTATCCCTATAGTACACATGGCTACAATAACAACTATTTCACAATCCGTAGGTGCTAACAGAATTGTTCCTACAGTAGCAATACCTTATCCCGTTGGAAATCCGGATTTAGGTGCTAAGGAAGATAATTTTAGAGAGAATATGGTTAGAACAGCCGTAGAATCTCTAGCGACTGATATTGAAGAAAGTAAGATATTTAAATAGATTTTGGCAGAGCGAAAGCTCTGCTGGAACTAATCTTACTTCTTAGGTTAAAATCAGTATTGTATTTTGAAAATAGAATAGATTTACCTATGGAGGGGTATTATGAGTAACGAAAATAGGAGTAGTTGGAATAGTAGATTCGGTTATATTATGGCGGCAGCAGGATTTTCCATAGGATTAGGTAATATTTGGAGATTTCCGTACTTAGTTGGTACTAATGGCGGTGGTGCCTTTGTGCTAATATATTTACTTATATGTGTCTTAATAGGCATGCCTTTATTTTACATGGAGGTTACACTAGGTAGAAAGGCTCAAGCAAGTCCTATAGTTGGAATGAGGAAACTTACCAAAAAAGGTAGTCCTTGGGTTAGCTTTGGATGGTTAGGAGTTTTAAGTGCATTTTTCATATTGACCTACTATATTCAGATTATGGGATGGATATTGGCGTATTTAGTTAAGATGTTTACTGGAGAAATGAAAGGTCTTGATGCAGCCCAATATGCAGATAGATTTTCTGATTTGATTAAGAATCCTGTAACTTTAATTGCCTTCACGCTAATCTGTGTGATTATAATAGGGATAATCTCCGCTAAAGATTTAAGTTCAGGACTGGAAAAAGCTTGTTCCGTGATGATGCCAGCACTATTTATAATGTTGATTCTCGTTGTAATAAGATCACTGACTCTTCCAGGTGCTATGGAAGGGGTCAAATGGTATTTGAAAGTAGACTTTTCCGAAGTTAATGGACAAACGTTTTTAACCGCATTGGGTCAATGTTTCTTCTCGGTTGGGATAGCAAGTGGAGGAGCTTTTGTCTACGGTTCATATCTAAAAAAAGATTCCAATATACCATCAGATGGTTTAATGGTAATTGGATTTGACACATTGGCTGCACTAATTGCAGGTCTTGCAATTTTTCCAGCTGTATTTGCTCTAGGACTTCAACCAGACTCTGGATCAAATTTATTATTTATTACCATGAGCAATGTGTTTATGAATATGCCATTTGGTTCCTTGTTTGGAGTGTTATTCTTCCTATTGATGTTCTTTGCGGCATTGTCTTCTTCTTTAGGATATTTAGAGCCGGTGAGTTCGTCCTTTAGTGAAATATTGAATATTTCTAGGGCCAAGGGAGTTATTTACGCCTTAGTAACTATATTTGCAGTAGGGCTATTTACAATCTTTGGTCACAATATTTTAGAATCGGTTACAATTGGTGGAAGAAATCTTTTTGACTTTGCAGATTTTCTTTCTGGAAATATTCTGATGCCTCTTGGTGCCATAGTGCTTATCTTATATACACTTATATATTGGAAGTTCAATGGTTTTAAGAGGGATATTGACGAAGGTGCAACTGATTTTAAAGTTCCTATGGCAATGAAGTATATAGCATACCTTTTACCTGTAGTGTTAATAATAATTTTCATTACAGGACTGATGTAAATTTTAAGCCTGTAGTTTATGCTGCGGGCTTTTAAATATTAATCTATAATAAAATTATTTTAAGTATCCAATCAGGTATGTGTTTCCTTGAGAGAAATCCATCTATGATGTAAAATATAGATGAAGAGATTTTAATTCTAGTTTATCCTTGGAATTTTCTTTTATCTACAACAATTCCTTAAATTCAAAGTTTTCAAAGAGGTTAGGTGCGAAATGACAATATGGAACGAGGACATTTTAAATAGGCCAATTTTCAAGGGAATATCTACTGAGTCCATTGCAAGACTTTTAATGACCAATTCACAACGAAAGAGCTATGAACCAAATGAAGTGGTTTTTAGAAAAGGGGATAATCTTAAATACTTTTGTATTATAGAAAAAGGACTGTTAAAATCCTCTGAGTATACTAGTGCTGGAAAAGAGATGAGCTCATCATTTTTTTATCATGAAAAGGATATGGGAACAGACTATCCTTTTGCTATTGACGCTTTTCCCTTTTACTTAATATATGGTGGAATGGGAAAGCATACTATGGATACATACTCTGTAAAGAGCTCAACTATAATAAAAATACCATTAGACGAACTGAAGCCAATTGTGGAATCAGATCCCGTTTTTATGAAAAATGTGCTTATGTTTGTATCTGAATTTGCTTGCTACAGCCAAATAATGTTAAGAGCAGTGGAATATAGACGGGTGGAAGAGAGATTGGCATATTGGATGTTAAATGTAAATGAATCTAGAAACAATATACGAATACCCTATTCCCAAGAGGTTTTAGCAGGGATGCTCCACGTGAGTAGAAGCTCTCTAAATCAAGAACTAATACGCCTTAGGGAAGAAGGTTTAATCGAAGTTAATAAAAGAAAAATAACAATAAAAAATGTTAAATACTTCCTTGATTTGATATAAATATTTACTTGAAATTTACAATACGTTTACACAAAGCTAATTATGTTATAAAATCAAGTAGAGTAAATTAAAGGAGTATTTATGACAATAACATTTTCGAATTTTTTAAGTGAATTGACTACAAACATGCCTCTGTTGATTACAGCGGTTTTAACTTGTGCAGTAATTTTTGTCAATGGATGGACAGATGCTCCAAATGCCATTGCAACCATGGTATCGACCAGGTCCATGGATGTGGATCATGCAATTATAATGGCGGCGATATTCAACTTTTTTGGAGTTTTGGTCATGACTTTAGTAAATGCTAATGTGGCAGAGACCATCTACAATATGGTGGACTTTGGTGACGATGCAAGCATGGCTCTAGTTGGACTTAGTGCTGCATTGTTTGCAATAGTATTATGGGCTACAGTTGCCTGGTATTTTGGAATTCCAACATCTGAGTCCCATGCTTTGATTGCTGGAATTTCAGGTGCGGCAATCGCCATTCAAGGCAGTTTACAAGGAATTAATGGCGGAGAATGGATGAAGGTTATTTACGGTCTTTTAGTTTCTACACTGCTAGGTTTTGGTCTTGGATATTTTGTTGTACTCATTGTAAAAATTATCTTTAGAAAAGTGGATCGAAGAAAGACATTAGGATTTTTCAAAGGTGGTCAAATTTTTGGTGGAGCTGCAATGGCGTTTATGCATGGGGCTCAAGATGGTCAAAAGTTTATGGGAGTCTTTCTTTTAGGAGTCTTCTTGGCTAAGGGACAAGCACATGTCAACAATTTTCATATCCCTATTTGGTTAATGATTCTCTGTTCTCTTTTAATGGGGATAGGAACGTCCATTGGTGGTAAAAAAATAATCAAATCTGTGGGTATGGATATGGTAAAAATGGAAAAGTACGAAGGTTTCTCTGCAGACCTTGGAGCTGCAATCTGCTTATTGTATTCATCTTTGCAAGGTATTCCCGTTAGTACTACTCATGTGAAGACTACTGCGATAATGGGGGTAGGAGCATCAAAGAGGATTAAAAATGTTAATTGGGAAGTTGTTAAAGAGATGATTTTGACTTGGGTTTTAACATTCCCAGGATGTGGATTAATTGGCTTTGTTATGGCTAGAATTTTTGTAAAATTATTTTAAGGAGAAGTTATGGCGGTTTACAATTATTTTGATGGATTTGTAAGGATGTCTGAAAGAGCAAAGGAATGTTCTATCTATTTAAACAATACTCTAAAATCCTATGATAGAACCAATATGGAAAAGAAGACTTTAGAAATTCATGAAATTGAACATAAGAGTGATTTGATTAAACATGAAATAATGGAAAATTTGGTTAGAGAGTTTTTGCCTCCTATAGAAAGGGAAGACATTACCAATATTTTACACTTCATTGACAATGTGGTTGATAATATTGAAGAGATTTTTATTAAGATCTATGTGATGGATGTGGATTCAATTACAGACGAAGCTATACAATTTTCGGATTTAATCATTAGATGTGTGGAAATGCTACATAAATGTGTGCTGGAATTTCACAACTTTAAAAAGTCTAAGGATTTAAAGAAACTCATTGTAAACGTGAATTCAATTGAAGAAGAAGGGGACAAACTCTATATTAAAGTCATGAGAGACCTTTACAAGAATGCAACTGCGGATTATATTATTAGATGGGCGAAGCTTTATGATTTAATGGAAAAATGCCTAGATTCATGTGAAACGGTAGCGGATCAATTAGAAGTTGTTATTTTAAAAAATATGTAATAGTGAAAGGGAGAAGATATGAAATTTTTTATTGATACGGCAAATATTGAAGAAATAAAGGAAGTTGCTTCTTGGGGGATAATAGATGGAGTTACTACTAATCCATCTTTGATAGCAAAAGAAGGCAGAGTTTTTAAAGATGTAATTAAGGAAATTACCGACATTGTAGATGGACCTATCTCAGCTGAAGTGGTGAGTTTGGAATGTGATGGAATGCTTGAAGAGGCTCAGGAACTTGCTAAAATCCATGATAATATAGTTATTAAGCTACCTATGACCAAGGAAGGTCTAAAGGCTTGTAAGAAGCTTTCTGAACAGGGTATTAAGACAAATGTTACTTTGATTTTTTCTGCATCTCAAGCCCTTATGGCAGCAAAGGCTGGCGCTACTTATGTAAGTCCTTTCTTAGGTAGACTTGATGATATCAGCTCTGATGGAATGATACTTATCAATGACATCGTAGATATATTTATGAATTATGACATAGAAACAGAAATTATATGTGCATCTGTAAGACATCCAATTCACTTAGTTGAATGTGCAAAGGCTGGTGCAGATATTGCAACTATTCCATTTAAAGTATTCAATCAAATGTTGAATCATCCATTGACAGATATTGGAATAGAAAGGTTTTTAAAGGACTGGGAAAGTGTTAAGAATTTATAGATATCTGCCTTAGGGCGGATATTTATTCTTTATAATGAAGTGTTCGTTTTTGAAAAATGAAAAAGTAAAGTCAATCTATGAGAATTTGATTCTAACTCAATTGGAGGGAAATTTTGGATTTATCGATTTTAAAGGAGAAAAAACTGGAAGACTTAAAGGTTATAGCAAAGGCCTTAGGAGTTGCAGGGATTTCGAAATATAGAAAGAATGAACTAATAGAAGAAATAGAAAAACAAGTGAAGATTAATGATGATATCAATTCCCGACAAGAGGAGTATGAAGATGTTCAAGAGGATAGTAATGACAATGAAGAAAAGGATAATTCTGGAGGAAATACCAGAGAAATCGAAGGGATACTGGATATATTACCAGATGGTTTTGGATTTTTAAGATCAGATGGATACGATTCTGGTGACGACGATATATATGTCCCACCGGTACAGGTAAGAAGATTTAGATTAAAGACTGGAGATTTTATTGAGGGATTGACAAGGGAAAAGAGAGATAAAGAAAAATTTTCTCCTCTAATCTATATCAATAAAGTCAATTTTGAAACTCCAGAAAACTTGAGAAATAGAAGAAACTTTGAAGACTTAACTCCGATTTATCCACGAGAAAGGTTGATTTTAGAAAGTAACTCTAAAGACCTGTCCACTAGGGTAATAGATTTGATATCTCCTATTGGAAAGGGACAAAGGGGAATGATAGTCGCTCCTCCAAAGACGGGTAAGACTACACTTTTAAAACAAATCTCAAAGGTCTTAAAGGAAAACCATCCTGATTTATATCTGATAGTACTTCTTATAGACGAAAGACCTGAAGAGGTTACAGATATGGAAAGATCTGTAAACGGCGAAGTTGTGGCTTCAACCTTTGATGAGATGCCACAAAATCACACTAGAGTTGCAGAGATTGTTCTCGAAAGAGCAAAGAGAATGGTAGAACATGGTAGAGATGTGGTTATTTTAATGGACAGTCTTACAAGGCTGTCAAGGGCCTATAATATCACTAGTCCATATTCTGGAAAGACACTTTCTGGAGGACTTGACCCAATGGCGTTAAATCACCCAAAGAGGTTTTTCGGCGCTGCAAGAAACTTAGAAGAAGGCGGCTCTTTAACAATTCTTGCCACTGCTCTCATCTCTACGGGAAGCAGGATGGACGATGTAATATTTGAAGAGTTTAAGGGTACGGGAAATATGGAAGTTCATCTTGATAGGAATCTATCAGAATTGAGAATTTTTCCTGCCATCGACATATATTCATCGGGAACTAGAAAAGAAGAACTACTTTTGAGTAAAGAAGAGTTGAGGGCTGTAAGAAAACTTAGAAGGGCACTTTCTGATGGATCAAACGAAGTGGTTGCAGATAAGTTTTTTGAAATGTTAAATAATACTAAAAGAAATGAAGATTTTGTAACAGCTATTAATAAATTGAACTTTAATAGTTGAAATACGATAGATACTATGATATAATTATCGAGCTAAATGTTTAATCGGTTTTGAAAGAGGTGAAATAAATGAAGGAAGGAATTCATCCAGAATACCACGAAGCTACTGTAACATGTACAACTTGTGGTAATACTTTTACAACAGGATCAACTAAAGAAGAAATTAAAGTTGAAGTTTGCTCTAACTGTCATCCATTCTACACAGGCCGTCAAAGATCTGCTGAACGTGGTGGTAGAGTTGAGAAGTTTAAGGAAAAATATAATATTAAGTAATTAAAAAAGGCAGACAAAAAGGTTCTGCCTTTTTGTGAAGAAATCGAGCACTCATCTTTTTTTGAGTGCTTGATTGAATTTGGAGATAAATATGAATAATATAAAAAAGACAACTATTGGAGGTCAAGCCCTCTTTGAAGGAATTTTAATGAGAGGTCCTGAAAAGGTATCTGTAGTTTTAAGAGAAGAATCTGGTGAGATGTCGGTAAAGACAGATAGATTTTCATCTATTTCTGATAGGTATAGAATTTTAAAAATGCCCTTTTTAAGAGGGGTTGTATCTTTATTTGAATCCTTGATTATGGGAACTCAAGCAATTGCATATTCAACTGATGAAGAGGATAAAAAGGATGAAAAGGGAATGGACCTTAGTACAATACTTACTATATTTGCATCCCTTTTTATTTCTATATTGGTTTTTTTCTTTATCCCAACACTGATAACATCGCTTTTTAAAAGAGTAATATCAAATGTCTTAGCACTAAATTTAATTGAAGGAATAATAAGAATACTTTTATTTTTAGGCTACATTTCCTTTATTTCCAACTTGGAAGATATGAAACGAATTTTTATGTACCATGGTGCTGAACATAAAACAATTCATTGTTATGAAAAAGGCTTGGACCTAACTGTTGAAAATGTTAGAACTTGTTCAAGACTTCATAGACGATGTGGTACCAGCTTTTTGTTTACTGTAATGATTGTGTCCATCTTGATATTATCTACTTTTGGATGGCCAAATCCATTGATGAGACTTTTAATTAGAATAATAATGCTACCAGTAATTGTTGGAGTATCCTATGAAATCAATAAAGTCCTAGGAAGAAGTGATTCGATTTTTTCAAAAGTGCTTACGGCTCCTGGTCTTTTAATTCAAAAACTAGGTACTGTTAAAGAGCCAACAGATGACATGATTGAAGTTGCAATTAGGTCTTTAGAAGAAGTCATTCCAGAAGATGAGAATTTAGACATATGGTAATTTCTGATATACTAAAGATGTTTGGTAAAGTAGATGGATCACTTATTTTAGATGAGTTGATGGACTTTGATGCTTCGGATATCATCTTAAAGTCTAATATGAGGATTCCTAAGGAGATTGAAGAAAAGATTTTAGAATTTTATGAAGAGTATCGCAGTAACACTCCAATACATTATATTCTAGGAAAGAAAAACTTTTATGGAAGAGATTTTTATTTAGAAGAAGGGGTGTTAATCCCAAGGTTTGAAACCGAGATACTGATAGAGAACATTCTAGAATTAAAAGAGGATTTCTCAAAGGTTTTAGATATAGGATGTGGAAGTGGAATCATTTCGATAACTTTGGCTCTTGAACTTAAAAATTCTCACGTAACCGGCGTGGATATCTCTGATAGGGCCTTGAGGGTTTCAAATATCAATAAGAAGAACTTAGACGCCACTAATTGTAGCTTTATTAAGTCGGATATTTATGAGGCCTTGGATAAAAATCAAAAGTTTGATTTAATAGTTTCAAATCCTCCCTATATTACTAAAGAAGATATGAAAGCCCTAGATGATAGGGTAAAAAAGGAACCGAAGATGGCGCTTTTTGGAGGGGATGATGGACTGGATTTTTATAGGAAGATAATTAATAATGCTTCTGACTTTCTAAATCCTAAGGGATATATAGCTTTTGAAATCGGGTATGATCAAGGTAAGACTGTTCCAGATTTACTTAACACAGCTGGTTTTAAAGATATTTCTGTTATTAAAGACTACAATGGCTTTGATCGATGTGTGATTGCAAGGAGTGGGATATGATATTTTTAGAGTTGTTTATAACTTTCTTTAAAATAGGTCTTTTCAGCTTTGGGGGAGGCTATGCTATGATACCTCTAATCATGCATGAGGTAGTTACAGTCCACCAATGGATTGAAAAGTCTGATTTTATAAATATCATTTCAATCTCCCAGATTACTCCAGGACCAATTGCTATAAATATGGCGACTTTTATAGGTTTTAATCTAAGGGGAATTCCTGGTTCCGTTGTGGCTACAGCTTCTGTAATCTTTCCCTCTGTGGTTTTAGTAACTTTAATGTTTATTTTTATTAGAAAATTTAGGGATAACGAATATTTGAATTTGTTTTTAGAGGGTATTAAAGTTGTAATAGTTGGATTAATTGGAGCTGGATTTATGTCGTTGGCTACAGAAGGTATAACAGGTATTCAAAGTTTAATCGTTTTTGTTTTGGCTTTTTATGCTGTTGGAGTTAAGAAAGTAAATCCAATCCCAGTTATTTTAATTGCTGGTTTAGTAGGAGTTGTGATTCTTTAGGAGGAATTTTGTTTTATTTTACATTGTTTAAAACTTTTTTTATGATAGGAGCTTTTACAATCGGTGGAGGAATTGCAATGATTCCTATCATTGAAAGAGAAGTGGTTGATAAACATAAATGGTTAAATGACGATGAATTTATGGAAGCTCTAATGGTTGCCCAGGGCCTACCAGGGGTTTTGGCCATAAATATGAGTGTTTATATTGGACTTAAGATAAAGGGAGCAAAGGGTGCGTTTTTTTGTGCTTTAGGTGCTGTACTTCCCTCTTTTATCATAGTCACAATTCTAGCATACTTTTACAATTATCTAGGAAAGATGGAAATTGCTCAAAAGATTTTCCAAGGAGCAATACCTGCAGTTGCTGCGGTAATAGCTGCTTCTGTATATAGTTTAGGTAAAAAGTCTGGGTTTAAAATATGGCAATTTGCATTGGCAATAGCAATTGCCTTATCAGTTGAACTGTTAAAGATAAGTCCTATTTTATTGATTTTGGGTTTTGGGGTTTTTAATATTGTTTATAAGAAAATGGTTAAGAGAATTTAAGAGGTGGATTAGATGTTTGAAAATTTAACTGCAGTTGAAGAGAAATTTCATAAACTGGAAATGGAAATTGCCGATCCAGAAGTTATGAAAGATATGAAAAATTGGCAGAATTTGGTAAGAGAACATGCGGATTTAAAACCGATTGTTGAAAAATATAATGAACTTAAAGATGCACAGACAATCCTTAAGGAAGACAAGGAAATGTTAAATGAAAAGTTAGATGATGAGATGAGAGATCTTTTAAAAGAAGAAGTTTCTAGTCTAGAAGAGGATATTGAAAAATTTGAAGATGAACTTAAGATATTGCTTCTTCCAAAGGATCCTAATGATCACAAGAATGTATTCTTGGAGATTAGAGCTGGTGCAGGCGGTGACGAAGCTGGATTGTTTGCAGGAGAACTACTTAGGATGTATAGGATGTTTGCAGACTCCAAAGGCTGGAAGTCTGAGGTTATGGATATAACTGATCAGGGTGTTGGAGGAATTAAGGAAGCAATTGTGATGATTACTGGTGAAGGCGCCTATTCTAAACTCAAGTATGAATCTGGTGTACATAGGGTACAAAGGGTTCCTGAAACTGAGTCTGGAGGTCGAATTCACACCTCTGCAGCTACAGTAGCTGTGCTTCCTGAAGCGGATGATGTGGATGTTCAAATAGATCAAAAGGATATTAGAGTAGATGTGTTTAGATCCTCAGGAAATGGAGGACAATCCGTTAATACAACTGACTCTGCTGTAAGAATTACTCATATTCCTACTGGAATAGTTGTGTCCTGTCAAGATGAAAAATCCCAGCTAAAGAACAAAGATAAGGCTATGAAGATTTTAAAGTCCAGACTCTATGACAAGATGCTTGAAGAACAAAATAAAGATATCGCCGATGCAAGAAAGTCTCAAGTTGGATCGGGAGATAGGTCTGAGAGGATTAGAACTTATAATTTCCCTCAAGGTAGGATTACAGATCATAGAATAAACATGACTATTTATAGACTACAGGACTTTTTAGATGGTGACATCGAAGAGATGATAGATTCTTTGATTACTTATGATCAAACTGAGAAATTAAAACTTGTAGGATAACCGAAAGGTTGTCCTTTTTAAATTATCTTTAGCTTATGTAGGTCTTTAGATGAATATTGATAATCGACCAGGGAATATGATTTTTATAACTGTCTAGGAGAGTAAGACCCATATTATAAGCACCTTATATTTATGTTATAATCTGATTTGGTGAAGAGATGAAAAAGAATGATATATTAGATATTTCAAATGATAAAAAGGCCTACAACGGGCCTGAAAATATAGGATTTATATTGGAAAAGCTGGGTAATCCCCAGGACAAATTGAATATAGTTCATGTAGCAGGTACCAATGGGAAAGGGTCTACCTGTAACTTTGTGGCTAAGGCCTTGGAAGAAAATGGTTATAGGGTAGGTCTATTTACTTCACCTGCCATATTTGACAAAACTGATAGATTTCAAATTAACCATAAAAATATAGATGAAGACTTGCTATTGAAATATTACAATCATATTAGAGAAATTGAGAGAGAATATGGGCTTTCCTTACAGGAATTTGATATGGCAACAGTGATTGCTTTTTTGTATTTCTATGAACATAAATGTGATTTTGTGTTATTAGAAGTAGGGATAGGCGGAAGGCTAGATTCTACAAATGTAATTAAAAGTCCTCTTATTTCGGTTATTGTAAAAATTGGATTTGACCATATGGACCTTCTTGGAGATACTTTGGGTAAGATTGCCCTGGAAAAGGCAGGAATAATCAAAGAAAATAGCTCTTTGGTGTATTATCCCCAAGAAGAAGAGGTGAATGAAGTTATAGAAAAAGTAGCTAATTCTAAAAATACTAAGATAATACAACCGGATTTTGGAAAGATAAAAGATCTATCTATTACCTTTAAATCTTTGCGATTTAATTATCTAGGATATGATTTTGATTTAAAATTACAGTCTGAAATTCAAAGGTACAATGCTGTCATAGCCTTTGAAGTGATTAGAGAGTTGATAAGAATAGGATATGATATCCAGATGGATAAAGCTATTCGAGGAATTAACGAGACTGAATTGCCTGGCAGATATCAACTATTAAATGAAAATCCTATAGTGATTGTAGATGGAAGTCACAACCCCCAAGCTGTAGAGTCTCTTTCCAGTACTCTAATGAGGGATTTTCCAGAGGACAAATTTGTCTTTATAGTCGGTTTTTATAAGGATAAAGACTATAATAAGTTATTGGAACTAACATCAAAATTGGCAATATGCTACATCACTTGCGATACTGGAGCAGAGAGAAGTCTTCCATCTAAAGAGGCTTTTGCTGAGGCGAAGAAGTATTCCAATAAAGTTTATGATATGAAGACTGTTAAGGGGGCAATAGATTTTGCCTTGGCTGAATTTAAGGAGGAAACTATAGTTATATTTGGTTCTCTGTCCTTAGTTGAAATGGCAATTAAATACTTTAAGTAGAGGAGCAATATGACAATGGATTATAAAAATATATTTAAAGATTTAGATATTGGAGAGGTTTTATTTGACGAGCCAATGAAGAAGCATACCACCTTTAAAATAGGAGGACCGTGTGATGTTTTGGTTAAACCTTCTACTGAAGAACAAATTTTAAATCTTTTAAATAGAATTAAAGATAAAAATTTAGATTATATGATAATAGGAAATGGTAGTAATTTATTGGTTTCTGATTTTGGGATAAATAAAGTCATTATTAAGTTACATACCAACTTTTCAAATATAACTTTAAAGGATGACAAGATAATTTCACAAGCGGGAGCCACATTGGAAGAGATTGCAAATTTTGCCCTTGAGCATAGCTTGACAGGGTTTGAATTTGCCTCTGGAATTCCAGGAGATTTAGGTGGAGCTGTAACTATGAATGCAGGTGCCTATGGTGGTGAAATGAAAGATGTTCTCGAGTCCGTTAGGGTGATTGATAGGGACTTGAATGTCATAGAGATCCCTGCCGAAAAAATGGATCTTCGATATAGAAATTCTAGGGTTCAGGATGAAGGTCTAATCGTTTTGGGTGCTACGATAAAATTAAGTAAAGGCGATTATAATAAAATAAAAGAGTATCAGGATGAATTGACTTATAAGAGAACTTCTAAACAGCCTTTAGAGTACCCATCTGCAGGATCTACATTTAAAAGGCCTGAAGGTTATTATGCAGGTAAGTTAATAGATGATTGTGGACTTAGGGGATATAGATATAAGGATGCACAGGTTAGTGAAAAACACTGTGGATTTGTTATTAATGCTGGAGAGGCTGACTGTAGTCAAATACTACATGTAATAGATCATGTTAGAGATAGGGTTTTTGAAAAGTTCGGTGTTAGATTAGAACCGGAGGTAAGAATCATTGGAGAATTTGAAGAGTAGGATTGTTGCAGATTATCATACTCACACCATATATAGTAGGAACAATCATGGTAAGGGAACCATTAGAGAAAATGTAGAAAAAGCTGTAGAATTAGGACTTAAAGAGATTTATATAACAGACCACGGTCCAGGACATTATCTATTTGGAATAAGGAAAAATTCCATTTTGAAGGCAAGAAAAGAAGTTGATAAGTTAAAGGAAGAGTTTGCTGGAATCATAGATATATTTCTAGGAGTGGAGGCAAATGTAATAGGTTATGATGGAACTTTTGATATTACAGAGGAATATAAGGATTATTTCGATATAATAAACTTGGGTTTTCACAATGGTGTACTATTTAAGGATTTTTACAGCTTCTTCCATTATCATGTAATTAATAATATAAAAATATCAAAAAAGGTTTTAGACTACATTACTAAAAAAAATACGCAAGCTATTATAAAGATAATTGAAAAAGAGAATATCTTTACTATTACTCATCCTGGAGATAAGGTACCTGTGGATATAGAAATGCTTGCCAGTGCCTGCGAGAGAACCAATACCGCATTGGAGATTAATAGTTCCCATAGGAATTTAACGGTGGAACAGCTAAAAAAAATAAAGGGCTCCAGTGTAATGCTTACCTTGGGTTCTGACGCCCATAGACCTCAGTATGTTGGCAATCTTGAATTTGCTTTAAGGAGACTAGAAGAAGCTAAAATTGATTCTTCAAGGGTTTTGAACTTCAAAAGGAGAGAAAGATAATGGAGATAGTGGTTGTTACGGGAATGTCTGGAGCTGGTAAAACTTCTGCATTAAATGTGTTGGAAGACATGGGTTACTATGCTATGGACAATTTACCACCTGCATTGATAAAGGATTTTGTAAAACTTTTAGGTAACAATAAATCCAATATAACAAAGACTGCAATAGTAGTTGATATTAGAAGTGGTGCGGTTTTTAATGAGTTATATGAGGAAATACTCTATTTAAAAGAGGCTGG
This sequence comes from Lagierella sp., assembly GCF_029983815.1. Classification (GTDB taxonomy): domain Bacteria; phylum Bacillota; class Clostridia; order Tissierellales; family Peptoniphilaceae; genus Mediannikoviicoccus. The sequence goes on along the minus strand of NZ_JASBYU010000015.1, from coordinate 21,047 downwards.
AGAAAATATTAGCATTTTATTTTTAGACTCCAAAAACGAGATTTTAGTGAGAAGATTTAAGGAGTTAAGAAGGCCACACCCTTTAGGCAACACCGGCAATATCTTAATGGAGATAAATGAAGAGAGAGATTTACTTCAAAAACTCAAGGACAATGCAACCCATATAATCGACACTTCCGTTTTAACTTTAGGTGAGCTAAAGAGTAGGATTATCTCTTTATATGGAGACAGTAGTTTTCAAAATGAAAATATCCATATTACGATTATGTCCTTTGGATTTAAAAATGGAACTTTACTAGATGGAGATTTGATCTTTGATGTTAGATTTTTACCTAACCCTTTTTATGAAGATGAATTAAAAGAGAAGACAGGGGAGGATTTAGATGTTAGAGATTTTGTGTTCGAATTTAAGCAAACGGAAATCTTCCTAGAAAAAGTAAAGGATTTGGTTGAATTCCTATTGCCATTTTATAAAAAAGAGGGTAAGTCAAACTTGGTTATTGGCATTGGCTGTACAGGGGGTAGACATCGTTCTGTAGCCATTGCAAATGAACTTGGAAGACGATTTGAAGAAGAAGGAGAGACGGTCTATGTATCCCATAGGGATTCTAGATTTTGGTAATTGAAATGAAAATAGTCACAATTGGTGGAGGAACTGGAAATTCTACCATTTTAAAGGGTTTAAAGAAAATAACAAATGATATTACGACAATTGTCACCGTAGCAGACGATGGAGGAGGTTCTGGAGTTTTAAGGAAAGACTTAGGAATACTTCCCCCTGGTGACATTAGAGCTTGTCTGTTGGCTTTAGCAAATGTTGAGCCAGCCATGAAAAGATTGATGGACTATAGGTTTCAAGAAGGCATATTAAAGGGTCAATCCTTTGGAAATCTATTTATAGCTGCCATGGTGGATATCTATGGAGATTTTGACAAAGCTATAAAGGAAACTGGAAATGTCTTGGCGATTACAGGAAAGGTACTTCCTATGACTCTGGATGATGTAACCCTCTATGCGGAGATGGAAGATGGATCCATTATAAAAGGGGAGTCAAATATAGGGGAGTTGACAAAGGATTATCCTGTATCCATACGTAGGGTTTATTTAAAACCTGATGGCTCAAAACCGGTACAGGAAGCTGTGGATGAGATTCTTAATACAGATATAGTATTGATTGGTCCTGGGAGTTTATATACCTCGATTATGCCAAACTTGTTAATAGAGGACATTGCTCGAGCATTAAAAGCCACTAAGGCGAAAATCTATTATATTTGTAATATCATGACTCAAAATGGTGAGACCAGTGGTTATTCTGTCTTTGATCATGTGAGTTCTATAAATCGTCATTTAGGATTTAAAATCATTGACAAGATCATTGTTAACAAAGAAGAGATTCCCGAGGATGTTTTAAGAAAATATGATAGTGTACCAGTGTACTTAAATGATGAAGATATGACTAAGTTAAAGGAATATGAAATAGTTGAACTAAATTGTTATAAAAATCTTAAGGGTAAAGTTCGCCATGACTATAAGGAGATAGGCAGATTTTTATTAGAAGATTTTCAAAGTGAATATATAGGAAACTAAGTAGAAAATAGCACTCAATACATAATTGGGTGCTATTTTAATCTACAAACATTGGTAGTATATGATTTTTTATAAAGATCCATCTATTTCTTGAATCGTGTATAAAACTAGAGCTTATGGCAACCACTAAATCCAGTTTTGGAATGACACAGATACATTGGCCTCCTATTCCCAAAGCACAATAACCGTCAATTCCTCTGTGATTATAGATCCACCAAAGGTAACCGTAATTGTATTTAGTTCTAGTGAAGGAATCCTTAACCCACTGTTTTGAAATTACTTCCTTACCATCCCAAGTTCCCTCATTGAGATATAAAAAGCCGAACTTTGCCATATCCCTCAAGGACATATTTATTCCAAAACCTCCTATGGAATAGCCTTGAGGATCATAAATCCAACCCTTAACATACCTTCCAAAGAGATTGTCAAAACCAAAGGCTGTCATGGGATAATATGGAATTAAATCCATTCCAATTTGAGAAAAAAGGTATTTATTGGCATATCTTCTCAATGGTATTCCCGTAGCTTTTGCCAAGACGATGGCTAGAAGATGAGTTCCAATTGTAGAATACTTAAACCTTTTTTTATCGTTTTTTTCAGATAACAGATTTAGAGCATATTCTAACCAGTTTTCTGATTGAACAAAATCTCCCAGTGGCTCCTTCCAAGCAGGAAAATCAAAGGGAGCAGTCATGTTTAATATCTGTCTTAAAGTTATGTTTTTCTTACATATGTCATCTGTTTTAAAATCTGGAAAGAAATTTAGCACAGGTTCATCTATGGATTTAATATAACCCTGTTCTAAAGCTATTCCAAATAGGGCAGAAAGGATGGACTTACTAACAGATGCCAAAGGTTTCTTATCTTTTGCGGTTACACCGTTATAATACTCTTCAAAAACACAGTATCCGTCTTTAATCATCATAATGCCTGTTATATTATTATATTCATCCTCCAGGGATGAATTCATTTTATCCAACAAATTTTTTTCGAACTTATAATCTTTATATTTCCAGCCTCTTGTAGGCCAATAATTACGATCCATCTAGTTATCACCTTATTAAATTTTATCATAGCTAGGTTTAATAACAAAACCCTTTGAAATATTTATTAGAATACTTAATAAGGACAAGGGGTTAACAATTATATTAAAACCTTGAACGTGGTATAATAAATAATAGTTTATTAAATTTAAGGAGGATTGCATGGAAGAGATAAGTGGCGGCGGAGTAATTGTCCGTAATGGTAAAGTTGTCGTTTTAAGAAAATTCCGTGGAGATTGGGTCCTTCCAAAAGGTCGTTTAGAGAAAGGGGAAACAAAGGAACAGGCTGCTCTTAGAGAAGTCAAGGAAGAATCCGGTGTAGATGGCGAGATAATAAGATATATTGGATTTGTCAAATATTGGTATCGTCATATTACTGGAGAAAAAGTTCAAAAGACAGTTCATTACTATTATATGACTACAGAGACTCAAAAATTGATTCCTCAAAGGGAGGAAGGATTTGCAGAAGCGGTTTTTATGCCCTTTGATAAAGCTATTAAATTAGTTAGACATAATGCGGAGAAGAATATGATCCGCAAGGTAAAAGAATTTTATAAGGACGAAAGAAAGGGATAGTCTTGTCATTTTCAACAGATGTTAAGAACGAGATATCTAGACAGTTGATAGATTCTAAAGAAGAAGCCATTGCAGAACTTGCGGGACTTTATAGAGTAAATGGCTCGCTTCTTTCGAATTTGTCAAATATCAGAGTACAATTCTCAACGGAAACAAATGCTATTGCAAGGCGGATATTTATAAATATTAAAAAGATTTACAACTATGAATGCGTAATTGAAGTTGTTAGGGGCAACACCTTTAGAAAAAATAATTTATATAAAGTCTATGTGGATGAGCCCTATGCCCATAGACTTTTATCCGATATAAAGCTTAGCAGTGACCCATTTGCTATTTCTGTTACTAGAATTCCAAAGGAAATTTTGAGAAAAGACAACCTCAAAAAATCATATATTTTAGGTAGTTTCCTAGGAGCAGGATCTGTTACAAATCCTGAAAAAGGATACCATCTTGAATTGATAGCCGGTGATGAAGAATATGCAAAGGATTTGTATAAACTTTTAAAAAATTTTAATATTGAAGCAAAAATAGCCAGTAGAAAAGACGACTTTTTTATCTATTTAAAAGAGGGAGAATCAATAGCGGACTTTCTTTCTCTAATCGGTGCCTTTCAAAGTATGTTTAAATTTGAAGACATCAGGGTTTTTAAGGAGATAAAAAACAATGTCAATAGAGTAATGAACTTTGAATCCGCCAATATGGATAAAACCATTGAGGCCTCTATTAGACATGTTGAGGATATTGAAAAGATTATGAATATAAAGGGGCTAGACTATTTAAACGAGAGTTTAAGGGAAATTGCCGTAGCAAGGCTTGAATATCCTGAAGATTCCTTAAAGCAGCTAGGAGAAAGGTTAGACCCTCCCGTTGGCAAGTCTGGAGTTAACCATAGGCTAAAAAAAATTCATGAGATTGCAGAAGGTCTTTAATAAAAATTGTTGATTTTTTGTAATAATTAACAAGTTTATTTATCTAAAAGCTTGATATAATAGATTAAGGTGATAAAGATGTATAATATTTTGGTTTGTGATGATGAAAAAAACATTGTTGAAGCCATTGAGTTTTATCTAGAAGAAAGTGGATACAATGTCTATAAAGCCTATAACGGCAAAGAGGCTTTAGATTTGATTAAAGAAGATAATTTTTATGACCTTATTTTAGTAGATGTGATGATGCCCATAATGGATGGGATAGAGCTAACTAGAAGGGTTAGGGAGATTTCGACGGTTCCTATTTTGATTTTATCAGCTAAAGGTGAATTGGAGGATAAGGTTGGGGGTTTGGAAAGTGGTGCCGATGACTACATTACTAAACCCTTTGATTCAGTGGAACTATTAGCTAGAGTAAAGTCTGCACTTAGAAGGGTTGAACTTCAAAAAAATTTCAGCAATTCTATGGATCAAGAGATTTACACTGCTGGAAGAATTCGTTTAAATAATACTAAAAAACAAGTTCTTATCGATGGAGAACAAATCTCTATTACTCCCTATGAGTATGGAATACTCTATTTACTCATTTCCAATAAAGGTAGAGTTTTCAATTCTGAAGAGATATATGAAATAGTATGGGATTCGCCACCCTACGATGTAAAAAAGGTGGTTTCTGTACATATTTCTAGACTTAGGGATAAGATTGAGATCGACTCAAAAAAACCGGATCATCTAAAATCTGTGTACGGAATGGGTTATAAGATAGAATAGGAAAATATGACTAAAAGAGAAAATTTTTTCAAGAGGATAATAAATTATTATATTCAGCTGTTCTTGAATATCGATGGTTATATAGAAGAGCAGTTTTTACCTGTAGCCATCCACATAGGTAGTCAATATCTGATCCTTAGATTTTTTATGGCCATCACAGGATTTTATTATGGGGCATTTATTTATGGATTTATTTTATATGCTGCCTTTCTATGTATTTATAAAATTGTCCAAACCATTAAAAGATATGGGATTCATGCTTTTTTATTGGTGGATTTAATCTATGGATTTAAACTCAAATACTTCAAGGTTTATTTTGAAGCTCTTATTTTGGTTGGATTACTTGCAGCTTTGTTTTTATATATTTTGCAAGAAAATGACGACCCTATTGGGATTATATTTATGGGAGTGTTGGTCTATAGAATCAGTATTTCCATTTTAAAGAACTATCTTGGCAAGGTGCTTCTCAATAGAAAGATTGAAGCCTTATATAATGGGGAATACGAAAAGATATATATTAATGACCCAACTTTTAAAAACTCCATTTTTTTAATAGACAATCTCTATAGTACAATGAAAAAATCCATAGATGCAGAGTATAAGAGTGAAAAGTTAAAAACTGAGCTAATTACTGGAGTAAGTCATGATATAAAAACGCCTTTGACATCGATAATAAACTATGTGGACTTGGTTAAGAGGGCTAAAACTCCTGAGCAACGTTCGAGGTATTTAGAAACTCTAAGTTATAATGCTACAAGGCTAAAATCCATGATCATCAATCTTATAGAGGCATCTAAAGCAGGATCTGGTGCAATTGACTTAGATATGCAGATTGTTGAATTAAATGAGCTAATGCTACAAACCTATGGGCAATTTGACAAGGACTTTGTCGACAGAGGTCTAGAGTTACAATACAATAGCTTTAGTGACAATATATTTATTAGGCTAGATGCGAATAGGTTAAATAGGGTTTTTGAAAATGTTTTTTCAAATATCGTAAAATATGCACAGGAACAGACAACGGTCAATGTTGACATAATAAAAGGAAAGTCTGAACTTGTAATTCGTGTTAGTAATAAGTCCTCTATCACACACGATTTAGAAGCGTCAAATCTTTTAAATAGATTTACCAGGGTGGATAAGCCAGGGGACATTGAGGGATCCGGCCTTGGTTTATACATTGCAAAGGCATCAATCGAACTGTTAAATGGGGATTTTCAAGTTAAAATTGAAGAGGACAACTTTATTGTCGAAATTATATTTAATACGAGAGTTAAGCGGAAATGATTGGGTATAAAGTATACATCATGGAAACTTAACTCTTTACTAATTTAAATACTTAAAATAATGGGAGATAATTTATCCCTTTAAGTTGTAAAAATTTTGATTTTAACCTATAATCAATACGAGGGTAGTTTCTGTAATTTGGTAAAAATGCTATTCTTAAGGAGGAATATAATGAGCGCAAAAAAGACACCACTTTATGACAAACATGTTGAGCTTGGTGGCAATGTTGTTGATTATGCTGGCTGGATGTTACCAGTAGACTATGTAGGTCTTAAGGAAGAACACAAGGCAGTAAGAGAAAACGTTGGTATTTTCGATGTTTCCCATATGGGAGAGTTCGAAGTAAAGGGAAAAGACGCACTTAAGTTTTTAAACTATGTGTTCACTAACGATTTTTCTAAAGCTGATGACTTTCAAATAACTTACACCTTAATTGGAAATGAACAAGGTGGAATTATTGATGACCTATTGGTTTATAAGTATAATGATGAACATTTCTTACTTGTACCAAATGCTGCTAATACTCAAAAGGATTGGGATCATTTAAGCCCAATTGCCAAAGATTTTGATGTTGAATTGACAAATATCTCTGACGAAGTTGGAGAGATAGCAATTCAAGGTCCAAATTCTCAAAAGGTGTTACAAAAGGTCGTAGACTATGACTTGGATTCTATCGAATATTATCATTTTGCTGATGATATTGAGTTCAAAGGTCATAAACTTCTTATATCCAGAACTGGATATACTGGAGAAGACGGTTTTGAAGTTTACACTACTAGAGAAGGAATTGTAGCTGTTTGGGACGCAATCCTTGAAGCTGGTAAGGAGTTTGATCTTCAACCATGCGGACTAGGATGTAGGGACACTTTAAGATTTGAAGCTTCTATGCCTCTATATGGCAATGAAATGGCAGATGACATTTCACCATTGGAAGTAGGTTTGAAGTTTGCAGTTAAGTTCGATAAAGACGACTTTATTGGAAAAGCTGCAATGGAAAAAGTTAAAGAAGAAGGGCCAAAAAGAAAATTGGTTGGTCTAGAAATCTTGGATAAGAGACCTCCAAGACAAGGGTATGAGGTGGAAAAAGACGGTAAGAAAATTGGATTTATCACTACCGGATATCTTTCTCCAACACTTAATAAAAGATTGGCAAATGCTTTGATAGACATCGAAGAAGCAGAAATGGGCAACGAAGTTGATGTTGTTGTTAGAAATAAGAACAATAAGGCAAAAGTTGTAAGTAGAAGATTTTTAAAGAAATAGTTAATTAAGTTTTTAAAAAAATTAAAATAAATAGGAGGATTTAATAATGAAAGTAGAAAAAGGATATTTATACACTAAGGATCATGAATGGGTAAAGGTTGATGGAGATATTGCTGAAATAGGTGTTTGTGACTATGCACAAAACAACTTAGGTGACATCGTATATGTTGACCTACCAGATGAAGACGACGAAGTTGAAGTTGAAGAAGAAATAGCTTCTGTAGAATCAGTTAAGGCTGCTGCTGAAGTTATGTCTCCAGTAAGTGGAACAGTTGTTGAAGTTAATGAAGAATTAGATGATGATCCTGCATTATTAAATAAGGCACCATACGAAGCATGGATCTGCAAAATTGAAATGTCTGACAAATCTGAATTAGATAACCTTATGAGCGACGCAGAATACGAAGAATTCGTTAAGGAGGCATAATTTATGTCCAAATATCCATATATTCCTAACACTGAAGAAGATGTTAGGGAAATGTTGGATGTCATTGGGGCTGAATCACTAGAGGATCTATTCTCTGATATCCCTAGTGACATGAGACTAAAAGGTGAGTTACAATTACCAAAGGCTAAATCCGAGGGAGAGGTTTACTCTTATCTATGCAAACTTGCATCAAAGAATAAGACTGTAAACGATATGGCTTGCTTCCTTGGAGGAGGAGCTTATGATCACTATATTCCTAAAGTAATTCGTCATATTACTGGAAGATCTGAGTTTTATACTGCATATACTCCATATCAACCAGAAATCAGTCAAGGAACTCTTCAATATATTTTTGAATTCCAAACATTAATGACTAGATTAACTGGTATGGAATATTCTAATGCATCATTATATGACTCACAAACAGGTGTAGCGGAAGCTGCAATTATGACTGCTAATATGTCTAAGAAGAATAAGATTGCAATTTCAGAAACTGTGGATCCGCAAGCGATAAAAGTTTTAAAGACCTATGCGCATGCAAGAAACTATGAAGTTGTTATTATTCCAAGTAAAGACATGGTAACCGATTTAGAAAAAGCTAAAGAACTAGTTGACAAAACTGTAGGTTCTGTAATAATTCAAAGTCCTAACTTCTATGGATATATTGAAGACATGCCTGCGTTTGTTGAATTAGCACACCAAGAAAAGAAGAGATATATCGTTCAATCCACTACTCCTCATTCTTTGACAACTATGAAAAAACCTGGTGAAATGGGTGTTGACGTAGTAGTCGGAGAGGGACAAGGACTAGGTATTCCTCTAAGTTTTGGTGGTCCTTACCTAGGACTTTTAGCATTTACAAAAGATTTTATCAGAAAGATTCCAGGCAGAATTGTTGGTCAAACTGAAGATTTAGACGGAAAGAGATCTTGGGTGTTGACTCTATCTGCAAGAGAGCAACATATTAAGAGAGAAAGAGCTACTTCTAATATCTGTTCTAACCAAGGGCTAAATGTTCTTGCAGCAACAGTATATATGTCTCTTCTAGGAAAGAAGGGTATGAAAGAAGTTTCTTCTCAATGTATTGCGAAATCTCACTATCTTTTTGAAGAACTTAAAAAATTAGATAAAGTTAAAACTTTTACTGATAAGCCATTCTTCCAAGAATTTACCATTGGATTTGACGCTGATGAAGATGAAGTACTATCTAAGTTAGAAGAAAATGACATTCTTGGTGGAATTAAACTTTCCAATATCAATCCTGAACTTGGCAATGGTTTAATCATTGCAGTTACAGAAAAGAGAACTAAGGAAGAAATGGACAAATTCGTAGAAGTTATGAAGGAGGTATTATAATGGTTGTTGATTATGACAAATTGATATTTGACTTATCTTCAGAAGGTAAAACCGGTTATATGCTTCCTGAATCTGAATTTGATACAGAAAATCTATCTTCATATATTCCAGAAGAATACCTAACTGACAAGGAATTGGACTTCCCAGAAATCAGTGAAGTTGATGCCATAAGACATTACACTCAATTATCCATGAAAAATTACGGTATCGACACAGGATTCTATCCTTTAGGCTCTTGTACTATGAAGTACAACCCTAAGATAAATGAAGATGTAGCAGCAATGGATGGTTTTGCAAACATTCATCCATATCAACCACTAGACACTGTTCAAGGTGCCCTAGAACTTATGTATAATGTTGCTCAATCATTAATTGAAGTAGCGGGAATGGACTATATGACTTTACAACCTGCTGCTGGTGCTCATGGAGAGATTACTGGTGTTATGCTAATTAAGGCATATCATGAAAGTAGGGGAGATTATAATAGAAACAAGATAATCATTCCTGACTCTGCCCATGGTACAAACCCTGCTACTGCAGCGATGGCTGGATATCAAACCATAGAGATTAAATCCAAACCAAATGGAATGGTAGACATCGATCTATTAAAATCCATTGTAGGTGACGATACAGCAGGATTGATGCTTACAAATCCTAATACTCTTGGTATCTACGATGAAAACATCAAAGCAATAACAGACATTATCCATGAAGCTGGTGGATTAGTATACTACGATGGCGCTAATATGAACGCCGTTATGGGATACAGTCAACCGGGAAGAATGGGATTTGATATATTCCATTACAATGTTCATAAGACATTCTCTACACCTCATGGTGGTGGAGGACCTGGAGCAGGACCTGTTGGTGTTAAAGATTTCTTGAAGGAATTTTTACCAACTCCAGTTGTAGATAAGAAAGAAGATGTTTCATTCTACCTTAACTATGATTTGGAAAAATCTTATGGACAAATGAAGGGCTTCTATGGCCATTTTGGAATGTTGGTTAGAACTTATACCTATATTCTAACTTTAGGTTCCGATGGACTTAAACATGCAAGTGCTATGGCAGTTCTAAATGCGAACTACCTTGCACAAAGATTAAAGGGAGCTTACAATTTACCACTTGATAGAATTTACAAACATGAATTCGTATTAGCTGGTATTAAAGATGATTCTCACACTATTACAACTTTAGATGTTGCTAAGAGAATTCTAGATAAGGGATTCCATGCACCTACTGTTTACTTCCCACTAATTGTTCCTGAAGCAATTATGGTTGAACCAACAGAAACAGAATCAAAGCAAACTTTAGATGGTTTTACAGAAGCTTTATTAGAAATAGCTGAAGAAGCAAAACAAGATCCGCAAATTCTTAAGGAAGCTCCTCACAATACACCTGTGAGAAGACCTGATGAGACTAAGGCGGCAAAAGATTTAATCTTAAAATATGAAGGGGATTTACATGCCTAAGATAGTAGTTATAGGCGCAGGACCTGGCGGATATGAAGCAGCTATTAGGGCTGCTCAGCTAGGTGCTGACGTTGTTTTAATAGAAAAAGGAAGAGCAGGTGGTACCTGCTTAAATATTGGTTGTATACCAACAAAGACACTTTGGAAAATAGCAGAATTTTATGATCAAGTAAAAGAATCTTCAACTTTTGGTATCAAATTGGAAAATCCAAGTATTGATATGAAGGCTGTTAGAGAAAGAAAAGACTATGTTGCAGATAGAATGAATCAAGGAGTTAACTTCCTTGTGGATTCTTATCCAAACTTGGAATATATCCAAGGTACTGCTTCTTTCAAAGATGAAAAAACAGTTGTTGTTAAAAAAGAAGATGGAGAAGTAGAAGTTACAGGAGACAGTTTTATAGTTGCTTCTGGTTCTATAGCTTTAGTTCCTGGTTTTGAAGGTGCTAAATTAGAAGGAGTATTGACTTCTACAGAATTACTTGATTTAGATTACTTACCAAAAAGCTTAGTAGTTATCGGAACTGGAGTTATTGGAATGGAATTTGCTTCTATCTACAACTCCTTTGGTACAGAAGTAACTGTACTAGGTTCTGATGTTCTTGCTGCAAGTGATGGAGAAATAACCAAGAGAATTCAATCCTTATTTAAACAAAAAGGAATGAAAATTCATAAGGGTTATAGAGCAGAAAAGATTGAAAAGACAGACAATGGCTTAAAGGTTTTTGCCGCTAACAAGAAGGGTAAAGAACTTGAAGTTGAAGGAGAATTGGTTCTTATGGCCATAGGAAGAATTCCTTACACTGAAGGTCTTAACCTTGAAGAAATCGGCGTAAAAACCGATAGAGGTGGAATAGTTACTACTGAAAACTGTAAGACTTCTGTTGAAAACATATACGCTATTGGAGACTGTGTTGCTGGCAACAACCAATTAGCCCACGTTGCTTCAAATCAAGGTCTAAACCTTGTTGAAACATTAATGGGTAACGAACCACATATAAATGAAGAAGTGGTTCCTGCTGCGACATTTACATTACCAGAAATAGCTCAAGTTGGTAAAACTGAGGAACAATTAAAAGAAGAAGGAATAGAATACGATAAGTCTAAATTCCTATTCTCAGGAAATGGTAAGGCAGTATCTATGGGTGAAACTGATGGTTTTGTTAAAATATTGGCTACAAAGGACCATAAGAAGATTTTGGGAGTTCATATATTTGGACCTCATGCTAATGATATGGTACACTTTGGAGCAATAGCTATGGCAAATGATCTATCAGTTGAAGATTTAAATAGAACAATTTTCGCTCACCCAACATTAGCAGAAACATTTATGGAAGCTTCCCATGCAATGCTAGGAGCGTCTATTCATACTGCAAATATTAATAAGTAATATCATACTAGTTTAATGAGGGAGTCTAGAAATAGACTTCCTTTTATAATTTTAAGTAAAATAAAGAACTCTTACTTTTTAAAGGAGCATTTACATATTAAGATTTTAAGATTTTCTGAGTGGACAAATTAAAATTTTATTAATTTCAGCCATGTTTATGGATTAATCATTATCCTTACTTTATGATAAAATATACTTAGAAGAAAACGAGGTAATGTATGAAAAAGATTAGAGTAGAAGATGCTATTGGTCATATCTTGCCCCATGATATGACCAAAATAGTCAAAGGGGAATTTAAAGGCCCTGCTTTTAAAAAGGGACATATAATAAAAGAAGAAGATATTCCTAAACTCTTGGATATGGGAAAAGAACATATATATGTAATTGAAAAAGATGAAAACAAAATCCATGAGGTTGAGGCTGCGAAAATTCTTGGTGATATTTGCCTTGGAGACAATATGTATTTAACAGATGTTTCCGAGGGGAAGATTGGTGTTAAAGCAGCTATAGATGGTTTTTTTCAGGTAGACAAAGATAGATTGTTTAATCTGAATATGATTGATGAGGTTGCAATTTCAACTAGAATGGGAAATCTTCCAGTAAATAAAGACGATACTTTAGCTGGAGCTAGAGTAATACCTCTATTGATCGATAGAGATAGGATGCAAAAAGCTAAGGAATTATGGAATAATAGACCTATTTTAAGTTTAAAACCCTTTATCGAGAAAAAGGTTGGTGTAATAACAACAGGTTCTGAAGTATTTCATAAAAGAATTAAAGATCAATTCACCCCGGTTGTAATAAAAAAAATCGAACAATACAATAGTGATGTAGTTTTTCATAAAATTTGTGATGACGATTTGGATCAGATAAAGTCAGGAATTTTAGAAGCCATAGATTTTGGATGTGATTTTATAATTTGTACAGGTGGTATGTCAGTGGACCCGGATGATATGACCCCTGGGGCTATAAAAGAGTCTGGCGCCAAGATTATATCCTATGGAAGTCCAATGCTTCCTGGGTCAATGTTTTTAGTATCTTATTTAAATAACATTCCGATCTTAGGTCTTCCTGGCTGTGTGATGTATATGAAAACCACTGTTTTTGATGTTATCTTACCTTATATTTTTTCAGATACAGAGGTTACAAAAGAGATAATTGCAAGTTTGGGATATGGTGGGTATTGTCTAAATTGCGAAACTTGTCACTATCCTAATTGTCAGTATGGCAAGGGAATCTAATGTTAAAGCGAGATAAAATAATTATATGCCTTACTATTATTTGGGTTTTATTTTTAGGAATTAGTTTAAAATTAGGGTTTTCGCCACTTAAAACTTTAGATAATAGGGTTTTAAATCTTTTTGTGACATATAATAAGCCGATTAATTTCTATAAGTTTGTTACAATTTTTGGGAACACCAACACATATTTTTATATATTTATACCAGTTGGGCTTTGGATGATTTTTCACAATTCTAAAAGGGGTTTTGGCTATATTTTGGTTTCAATATTGTTATCTACTATTTTGGTAATAGCTTTAAAGAATATAGTACAGAGGACAAGGCCTATAAAATACTTTATTATCGACCAAGATGGTTATAGCTTTCCCAGTGGCCATGCATTAGTGTCATCGGCCACCTATTGGACAATATATAGAAATACAAAGGTTAAAAATAAGTTTTTTAAGACTTTTCTAATAATATTTCCAATTTTAATTGGTTTAAGCAGGTTAGCCCTTGGTGTTCACTGGCCGACGGATGTTTTTACTGGGTTATTGATAGGATATTGTGTTGCTCTTATAAATGGGTATTTATATTTAAAAAAAGGAAGTACGAATGAGAAAAAATTTGCCTGAGACCATTACTATTTTACTTTTATTGTCAATTATGACAATAGGAATCATTAGAAGAAGAAGCAATGGATTTAATATGGATGTAAGAATAAGGGATTTTTTATTCAATAAAACTTCAAGTAGCTTTAAAAAGGGGATGGAGACGGTAACCAATCTAGCTAATGTTGATACTATTTGGGTAATTACTCTTCCCATACTCTTTTATCTTATTGCAGAACAAATGTATGTTACTGCATCGGCTATAATACTTTCAATTTTTATGGCTGTCTTTGCAAGTCAGGGTTTAAAAATTTTATTTAGAATCCATAGGCCTGAAACTGCTAAGGAGTTTTATGATCTAGGATATTCCTTTCCTAGTGGCCATGCCACTGTGGGTATGAGCTACTATTTAACCTTAGGATTTGTGCTTTCTGATATGACAGGGGGCAATTCCCTAATTGTTTTTGTCATGGGTTTTCTAGCTGTTCTCATAGGTGTTTCTAGGCTTGTACTGGGAGTACACTGGTTTACGGATGTTGTTATTGGACTTTTTCTTGGTGCGATTTGTTGCTATTGGGTGATATTTTTATTTAGTACTGGTTATTATATTAAATTGATTTTTTAGGAGGAATTATGAGTTTTTTAGAAAGATTAAGAAAAGATAAAATGAAAGCTTTAAAGGATAAAGATAAATTAAAGGTTAATGTTGTAACATTACTTATGTCTTCTATAGCTTTAGAAGAAAAGGAATCAAAAAAGGAATTGACAGATGAACAGGCTATAAAGTTTGTTCAAAAGGAATTAAAACAACTTAAGGACACATTAGATCAGACTCCAGAGGATAGAGAAGACATAATTTCAGAGACCGAAGATAGGATTAGAATAGTGGAAAGTTATTTGCCAAAGCAAGCTGAGCCTGAAGAAATTGATAAAGAAATAATAAGTTTTATAGAGTCTGAAGGGCTTTCCAAGGAGCCTAAAAATAAGGGTATAATAATAAAACATATCCTGGGTAAATTTGGTGCTAAAACCGATGGCAAGACTGTAAATGGTGTGGTTGATAAAGTTCTTAAAAACTAGACGGGGACAAAGGTGGCATAATGGGGGAAGAGTTTAACGGATTAATAGATGCTTTATCCTATATTAGGGTAAGAGATATTATCGATGTAATAATTGTAGCTCTGGCAATCTATAAGATTTTTACTTTGATTAAACAGACAAGGGCAGAACAACTTATGAAGGGTGTTCTTGCTATTTTTACATTCTCTATTGTAAGTAGATTGTTGAATTTATATACTGTTTCATGGATTTTGGAAAAGGCTATGACCGCTGGGTTTATCCTATTTATTGTAGTCTTCCAACCAGAATTGAGAAGGATGTTAGAGTATATTGGAACCAGTAATCTATTTAGGAAATCTTTTATAGATATTCAATATGAAACCGCCAAAGACATAGTTGAAGAGGTCTCCAGCGCCATGGGCTCACTGTCTAGGCAAAAGATAGGGGCTTTATTGGTATTTGAAAACAAGACTGGTTTAAACGAAGTTATTGAGACTGGTACCAGGTTAAACTCTGATATTTCCAGTGAACTCTTGATAAATATCTTTATTCCAAACACACCTTTACATGATGGAGCAGTTATTCTTCGTAAGGATAAAATTGTAGCAGCGTCATGCTTCTTACCCATGTCCGATAGTCAGACTGTTTCAAAAGAATTGGGAACAAGACACAGAGCTGCCTTAGGAATGTCAGAAAGGTCTGACAGTTTGTCCATAATAGTCTCTGAAGAAACAGGAACTATTTCTGTTGCTGAAAAGGGCGAATTAAAAAGATATGTGGACATTGAAACTTTAAAGGAGATTTTGTTTAAGTTTTACAATGTAGATTGGAAGGAAGAAGAGGAGGATAATAGTGGAAAGGATAAAGAATAATTGGCCATTTAAATTGATCTCTCTGGTCTTCGCAATAGCTCTTTGGTATTATGTGGTATCAGAGACCAATCCAACCATAAAGAAAGAGTTTAAGTCCATTCCTGTTAATTTTAAAAACGAAGAAACTCTAAAGAGAAAAAATTTGACGATAGTGGACCCCCTCGAACCAATTGTAAATTTAAAATTAGAGGGAAAAAGAAATGTAATTTCTAGAATTAAGAGAACTGATATAGATGTTTATGCGGATCTAAATGAGATAAATGACAATGGTGAAGTCAGTTTGAACTTTGCAATACCTCAAGGAACCTCCATAGTGGAAAAGTCAGATAATAAATTGTCTTTGAAGCTAGATGAGATTATGACCCTAGTTAAAAAAGTTGATGTTAAACGTTTGGGAGAGCTTCCTTCAGACAATATTACTGTTACTGATATTGAAGTTGTTCCTGAAGAGGTAAAGATAACAGGTCAAAAGGAATTGATTGACAAAATTTCTAAAGTTTTGGTTCCTGTAGATATCTCTGTTATGACAAAAGATACAACTATTTCAAAAAAAATTGAAATTTTAGATGCAAATGATGGTGAAATCGAAAATTTGGATGTGGATAGTACGGATGTGACCGTCAATGTTTTCATATCTTCCACCAAACAAGTTCCAATCAAGATTTCTGCTAAGAATAAACCCTTTGACTTCAACGAAGCGGATTTGAAACTAGCTAAGAGCAAGATAACTATAATTGGGGCTAAGGATATCCTTGATAAGACAGAAAGTGTGGAAACAGAGGTAATAGATTTAGAAGATTTTATTAATAATACAACAAAGAAGATAAAACTTCATTTTCCACAAAATATAAGTCCCTTATCAGGTGAAGATAAAACCATAGATATTACTTATTCGGCGGATGTTGGAGAAGGGCAGCCGAGCAAGGTTTTTACCCTTAAAACTGACAATATAGACTTGATTAATAAAAAAGAAGGTAAAGCCTTGGTATTGCCTGCAAATCTTCCAGAAGTGTCCATAAGGGTCTTTGGAGAAGAAAAGGCAATAGACCTTATTAAGCTCGATGATATCGCATTAAAGATAGATTTAAAGGACTTAGATAATGGAGAACATAATGTTCCCATTATTGTAGATCTAAAAAAAGAAGGAGTGACTAGAACTATGGTCAATCCTTCTACAATAACTGTAAAAATTGTAGATGAATAATGGAGGAAAAATGGGTAGATATTTTGGAACTGATGGAATTAGAGGGGTAGCAAATACTGAACTTACCCCTGAACTGGCTTTTAAATTGGCAAGGGCTTCAGCCTATAGATTAAAAGAAGATCATAACAAATTGATAGTTATAGGTAAGGATACTAGGATTTCTGGGGATATGTTGGAAAGTGCTCTAGTAGCTGGATACAATTCAATGGGATATGATGTAAAATTATTAGGGGTGATTCCAACTCCTGCAGTTGCGCATTTAACTTTAAAATATAAAGCTGAAGCTGGAATTGTCATATCTGCTTCCCATAATAGTTTTGAATATAATGGAATTAAATATTTTGGTAAGGATGGGTTCAAACTCCCAGATGATGTGGAAGATGACATTGAGGATCTAATTGATAATTATAAGTCCATTGGAGAAAGACCTTTTGGAGATAAGATGGGTAGGGTTTTCTTTGAAGAAAAAGCATTACAAGACTATAAGTCACATTTAAAAGATTTGGTGTCTACAGATTTTAAAGGCTATAAAATAGCTTTAGATTGTGGTAATGGTGCTACTTATAAAATAGCTCCTGAAGTTTTTGAAGAATTGGGAGCAGAAGTAATAGCCATAAATACAGATCCTAATGGTATTAATATAAATGATAACTGTGGTTCAACCCATCCTAGTAAATTACAGGAGACCGTAGTAAGTAATAATTGCAATATAGGCTTTGCCTATGATGGTGATGGGGACAGGCTAATTACTGTAGATGAAAAAGGGAATCTATTAGATGGAGATCACTTTTTAGCGATTTTGTCCTCCTATCTTAAGGATTTAGGGAAGTTGGAAAATAATGGCGTTGTTGGAACTGTTATGACCAATATGGGATTAGATGAATTTTGTAAATCCAATGACATCCAACTACTTAAAGCTTCCGTAGGAGATAGATATGTATTGGAGATGATGACTAAGGAAGGTTATTCTCTAGGTGGAGAACAATCTGGGCATATTATTTTCAAAGATTTTGCCACAACTGGTGATGGCGTTTTATCTTCTTTGATGCTAATGGAGGTTTTGGTAAAAACCAAAAAGGAGATGTCAGAACTAAATAATATTATGACTACTTATCCTCAAGTACTAGTAAATGCAAAGGTTCGAAATGAGAATAAAAAGTTATATGAATTAGATGACCAAGTTCAAAATGAGATCCGTAGGGTTGAAGGAATCTTTAATGGACAGGGAAGAGTGTTAATCAGGCCATCGGGAACAGAACCTTTGATTAGGGTAATGATAGAAGGGAAGGACTTAAAAGTGCTTGAAGAGGAAGCAAAGAAGCTTGCATCTTTGATTGAGTCCAAATTCTCTTAGGAGGTAAATATGCAGAAAAGACTTATAGTAGCCGACTCTGGTTGCGATTTGAGCGAAGAAATTAAGAAGAGATTAAATATAGAAATAGTGCCTTTTAATATAGACATAGATGGAGAGTCCATTATGGATACACCTGATGTAGATAAGAAAAGTTTTATGAAGAAGATGAGAAAAAGTTCTAATCCTGTGAGATCCGCCGCTCCATCTCCTAATCTTTTTATGGAAAAATTTAAAGATTTTAAGGAGATTTTAGTTATAACCATCTCTCAAAAATTAAGTGGGACCTATAATAATGCAGTATTAGCAAAAAATATGTTTCTAGAAGAAGTGGATGCAAAAATCCACGTTTTTGATTCAAAATCCGCTTCTTCAGGAGAGACGGCTATTGCTATGAAGATTCAAGAGCTTATGGATCAAAATTTTAATTTTGAAGAGATAGTTACTGAGGTTGAAGATTTTATTTCCAATATGAAGTCCTACTTCATTCTAGATGACTTTGATAATCTAATTAAAAATGGGAGGATGTCTAAGATTACAGGAACTATTGCTAAATTTCTATCCTTTAAGCCTGTTATGCAAGGGGTAGACGGCGAGATTCAAGTATTTGCTAAAACAAGAGGTCAGCTCAATGCTTTGAATAAATTGGTGGAAGCAATTGGGATGGAAAAGAAATTAGATGATAGAAATCTTGTAATATCCCATTGTGAGGCTTTGGAAACTGCATTAAAGCTTAAAAAAGCTATAGAACAAAAATATAAATTTAAGAGTATTCAAATTGTAGAAACTGGTTTGTTGGCATCGGTCTATGCCAATAGGGGAGGAATTGTAGTATGCTTTTAAAACCTCCTGGGGGGAACACAGTTGTAATAATTTGTGCTATGGAATCAGAAATTGAGTTTTTCAAGGACAAAATTGAGATCTTCTCGACGGAATACATTTGTAAAAGAAAGGTCTATGAAGGTCTCTATAATGGGAAAAAAATTGTATTTTCAGACTGTGGTGTTGGGAAGGTAAACAGTTCAATGCTTACTCAGGCATTAATAGATAGATATAATCCCTATCTTATTATAAACTCAGGCATTGCTGGAGCTTTAGATGATAGATTGAAACATCTTGATCTTGTGATTGGAAAGGAACTGACCTACCATGACTATGAACTTAGACTCTTGGAAAAATATTCTCCCTATGTAAGATCTTTTAAAGCGGATTCTGATTTACTGAAGAAATTTGAATCCTTGATTAAAGATGGAAATTATTACGAGGGTTTGATAATAACAGGAGATAAATTCGTTGTTGACAACGAGACAAAAAACCGTTTAAAAACAGATTTTAATGCATTATGTGTGGAAATGGAAGGTGCTGCCATTGCCCATGTATGTTATCTAAACGATGTTAAATTTCTCGTAATTAGATCTATTTCAGATCTTGCCGATAGTTCTGGCGATGAAGATTATGATAAATTTGAATTTATAGCTGGCAGACGAGCTGCTGAATTAACATTGAATTATATAGGAAAATAAAACAATAAAAAAGACTGTTGGAGGGGCTTTAGTAAAGTAGGACTCCAACAGTTTTTAATTTAAAAAATGTAATTATTCAATAAAGTGAAATTATTTTTCTAGAGACTCTTCAATCGCCCTAGATGTTAAAATATCCATTGCATCTATAAATTGCAAATTAGGATTACTAAACTCTAAACAACTGAGTTCCGTACATGCAAGTATTGGGATTATCTTGTTCTGATTTAACTTTACAATCATATCTTCAAAATCTTTAGATTGAAGGATAGATTTTTCCTTTACATTATAAATCGTATCCATAGTCAAAGTTTTTTCGTCGTCTTTTAATTTATAATTTGTTAGCTTGTACTTTTCGATATATCTATCATAGACTCTAGAATTTAAAGTACCTAAAGTTCCTAAGACTGCAATTTTATTAAAATTTGTAGATGAAGCAATAAAAGAAACCGTCTCTTCTACCATGTTTATTATATTGATATCTGTCATCTTTTTAAATTCATCAATAAAAAAATGACTAGTATTACAAGGTATGACAATATTATCAACCTCGATATTATTCATAATATCAAAATCTGCTTTTATTTCATTTAAAAAAACATCGAATTTTCCTTCGGAGATGATCCGAGTCCTATCTGGAAGGGAAGCGTGATTTAAAATTACCATATCTATATGATCCTGATCCTTACTGGCTTTAGTATTTTTAACAATTCGTTCAAAAAAGCGTACAGTGGCTAAAGGACCCATCCCTCCAATAATACCTAATTTTTTTATTTTAAACACCAACTTTCTTTCGTACTAAACAATTATATATAAATATTTGGGACTTGGCAATTTTCGTTTTTTGTAGTAGAATAATCATTGTGCTAAAAAAAGTGATTTTTTTCTAAGACTTACTTAAATTTAAAATGATCTTAATATTTTTTTAGCATTTTCAAGGGATTTTGCAAGTAAATTAAAATAAGTTTAAAAAAACTTCAAAAAGGGCTTGCAATATATTTTATGTATGCTATAATATAATAGTCGTCAGTCAGAGATGACATTTCGGGGTGTGGCGCAGTCCGGTAGCGCACGTGGTTTGGGACCATGGGGCCGGGGGTTCAAATCCT
>NZ_JASBYU010000014.1 GCF_029983815.1 Lagierella sp. | reverse complement strand
CGCATTTTTCAATGCGTTTAAAGGTTTTGGTATGTATTCAACTGTCAAACTCTCGATATTAAAATCCTTGTAAAAAGACCTTCAAAATCTATGAAAATATCCCATTTAGGTATATAATGGTATGAGGAGTGAAATAATTATGAGAAATATAATTGGAATAGGACTGGTAATTTTTATAGTAATTCTTTTGCTTTCTCTCTTGGGGAAGGTTATTAATTTTGCCTTTAAGATTTCCATCATTGTCATAGCTGCTGCTATAATAATGAAGCTTTTAGACAATTATTCAAAAAGAAATGACAGATTCTAAAAGATTTCACGTTATGGTGGAGTCTTTTTTGATTAAGACTATAGATTGATAAAACTTGTTTGAAAGATTAGTAAAATATTGTATGAATGGGCATTATTGCAACAATAGAATTTGTGTTATTACGCCAATATATGATAAAATTAACCGTGAATAATTATGAGGTGACCTATGGAATTTTTAAAAAATTTATTTTCAAGAGGATCTAAAAAAGAGATAAAAAAGATTGAACCAATTGTTGATAAAATTGAAGCTCTTGACAAGAAGATGCAAGAGCTATCAGATGAAGAGCTGAAGAATAAGACACAAGAATTTAAAAATAGATTGAAAGAAGGAGCTACACTGGAAGACCTTCTAGTTGAAGCTTTTGCTGTCGTTAGAGAGGCTTCCTGGAGGGTACTGGGCATGAAACAGTACCGAGTTCAGTTAATTGGTGGTATCATCCTTCACCAAGGTAGAATTGCAGAGATGAAGACAGGGGAAGGTAAGACCCTAGTTGCAACTTTACCTGCTTACTTAAACGCTTTAACCGGCGAAGGTGTTCACATAGTTACAGTAAATGACTATCTTGCTAAGCGTGATATGGAATGGATGGGAAAGGTCCATGAGTTTTTAGGCCTTAGTGTTGGATGTATAGTTCATGGTCTGGACAATGAAGAAAGACAAAGAAACTATAACTGCGACATCACCTATGGTACCAATAACCAATTTGGTTTTGACTACCTAAGGGACAATATGGTTATCTATAAAAAGGAACAAGTTCAAAGGGGACTTAACTTTGCCATTGTGGACGAGGTGGACTCCATCTTGATTGACGAGGCTAGAACTCCTCTTATAATCTCTGGTATGGGCGATGAATCTACGGATATGTATATTAGGGCTGACAGATTTGTTAGAACTCTTACTGGTAGAATAATCGATCCTAATGAGGAAAAACAGGATATCTTCGATAAGGAAATCAAGGAAGAGACTGTGGACTTTGTGGTGGACGAAAAGAAAAAGACAGCTTCTTTAACGGAAAAGGGTACTGCAAAAGCTGAAAAGTACTTTGGTTTAGAAAACCTATCCGACGTTTCTAACATGGAAACTGCACACCATATAAACCAGGCTTTAAAGGCTCACAATACCATGAAAAATGATATCGACTATGTTTTAAAGGACGGAGAGGTTCTAATTGTTGATGAATTTACTGGTCGTATCATGGAGGGTAGAAGATACTCTGATGGCCTTCACCAAGCTATCGAAGCTAAAGAGGGTGTAAATGTTCAGTCTGAATCCAAGACCCTTGCAACTATAACCTTCCAAAACTATTTTAGAATGTATAATAAGTTATCTGGTATGACAGGTACTGCCAAGACGGAAGAAGACGAGTTTTCAGAAATTTACAATATGGACGTTGTGGAAATCCCAACCAATAAGCCGGTTATCAGGGAAGACCAACATGACAGAGTATATATAAATACAGAGGCTAAGTACAATGCCATTGTAGAAGAGGTAAAGAGGGTTCATGAAACTGGACAGCCAATTCTTGTTGGTACTGCGTCCATCGAGGTTTCAGAGATAATCTCAAGTCTACTCAAGAAGGAGAGAATTCCCCATGAAGTGCTAAATGCTAAGCATCATGAAAGGGAGGCTGAGATTGTTGCTCAAGCGGGAACTTTTGAGAAAGTTACCATTGCAACCAATATGGCAGGTCGTGGTACGGATATTATCCTTGGTGGAAACGCCGACTTTATGGCAAAACACGATATGAAAAAACAGGGCTATGCCCAATATATTATAGATGCTTTAGACTCCTTTGTTGAAACAGACGATGAGGAGATTAAGGCTGCAAAAAATGTATATCATAATCTCTATGAAAAGTATAAGGCTAAGACTGATGAAAATGAAAAGAAAGTTCTTGAAGCGGGAGGTCTTTACATTTTAGGTACTGAAAGACATGAGTCTAGACGTATAGACAACCAGCTGAGAGGTCGTTCTGGTAGACAGGGAGACCCAGGTAGTTCTAGGTTCTATGTATCTTTAGAGGACAATCTAATGAGGCTATTCGGTGGGGAGACCATCCAACGATTTGCTGAAAAAGGCGACTTCCCAGTGGATGAGCCAATTGAGTTCAAGCCGGTTACCAAGGCTATTGAAAGGGCACAAAAGAAGGTTGAGGTCAATAACTTTGGTATTCGTAAGCACGTTTTACAATATGACGATGTAATGAATGTTCAAAGAAAAATCATCTACGGAGAAAGGGAGAGGGTTCTTCAAGGCGAGAACATGAAGGACTATATCCTTGAAATGCTTCATGAGATAATCTCTTTAGCTGTAGATAACTTTACTCAAGGGGGAGACAGTCCTCAGTCATGGGACATGGAAGGTCTTATCCTATATCTAAAGTCTGCCTTTATGCCAGAAGGGTACTTGGACTTTTCAAATATGGAATCTTGGAAGAGAACTGATTTGAAGAATTACTTGACCGAAAGGGCATTACAGGCCTATGAGGACAAGGAAAAGGAAATGGGCTCTGAAAGGTTTAGAGAGATAGAACGGGTTATCCTTCTTATGGTGGTTGATAGAAAGTGGATGGATCATATTGATGCAATGGACCAACTACGTCAAGGTATTGGACTTCGATCCTATGGTCAACAGGACCCTGTTAGAGCATACAACGAAGAAGGCTTTGATATGTTTGAAGAGATGAACCACTCTATTAAGGAAGATACTTTAAAAGGGCTATTTAATGTTAGACCTGTTGAAGAGATTGAAAGAAAGAAAGTGGCTAAGGAAACTAAGACTTCCGAAGAACAAACTACTGTTGTTAAGGGCAAAAAAATTGGACGAAATGATCCGTGCCCTTGTGGAAGTGGTAAGAAATACAAAAAATGTTGTGGAAAGAATGCCTAGGTGATCCATGGACGTATATTTGATAAATGAAGAGATAAAGTCCTTAAATTCCAACTTACAGGAAGTATGTGATTCACTTTGACTTACCAAAGTTAAGAGAAGAACTTAAAAAATTGGAAGAGAGCACTTTAGAGGAGAATTTTTGGGATGATAGTGAAAGAGCCCAAGGGATATTTTCTGAAATAAAGGACTTAAAGGACAATATTTCTGAATATGACAATCTGAAAGAGGACTTGGAGGACTTGGAAACTCTATTTGAGTTGGTAAAGGAAGAAGAGGCTTCGGAATATGAAAAGGAAATACAAAGTAGACTAAGAAATTTGACAAAAAACCTGGATAAGCTAAAGTTAAAAACTATGCTTGATGGGGAATATGACAAGAACAATGCCATATTTGCCATAAACTCTGGTGCAGGTGGAACGGAAGCCCAGGACTGGACGGAAATGCTTCTTAGAATGTATACAAGATGGATTTTGGATAGGGGTTTTTCCTACAATATACTGGACTACAACCGGGATACTGAGGGGGGAATCAAATCTGTAACCATTTTGGTAAAGGGAGTCTATGCCTATGGATATTTAAAAGCTGAAAAGGGAGTCCATAGACTTGTAAGGATTTCGCCCTTTGACTCCAATAAGAAAAGACATACTTCCTTTGCGTCGGTGGATGTATATCCGGAAATTGAAAACCACAAGGATATAGACATAGATCCAAATGATTTGAGAATTGACACCTATAGGGCAAGTGGTGCCGGAGGACAACATGTTAACACGACGGACTCTGCCGTTAGAATTACTCATATTCCTACGGGAGTGACGGTTCAGTGCCAGTCAGAAAGAAGTCAAATTTCCAATCGTGAAACTGCTATGACCATGCTTAAAGCAAGGTTAATTGCAATAAAAGAGGAAGAAAACAGAGAAAAGATTGAGGACATTCAAGGACAATATAATAAGATTGCCTGGGGTTCTCAGATAAGGTCCTATGTATTTCACCCCTACTGCTTGGTAAAGGATCATAGAACTCAATATGAAACTGGAAATATCCAGGCGGTAATGGATGGAGAGATAGACGACTTTATTGACGAATACTTGAAGATGAAAGCTATAAAAAAGAATTAGAGAGATTATGCTCTCATGGAAATCAATCAGGCACTCGATTTTTGTCTAGCCTGTCAAGGACTCGAAACTTTTGAGGAATTGGCCAAGGCTTGATGAGGAGTGCCTTATTTTATGAGGTGGACATTGAATATAGATTTAAAAATTGCTAAGGAATTAAATATTACGGAAAAACAGGTTAATAGTACCATAAAATTGATAGACGAGGGAAATACCATTCCCTTTATTTCAAGATATAGAAAGGAAGTGACTGGAAATCTTACGGATGAGGACTTGAGAGCCCTTGAGGAACTTCTCAACTATTTGAGATCTTTAGAACAGAGAAAGTCAGACGTGCTTAGGCTGATTGAGGAGCAGGGAAAGTTAAGCCCAGAGCTTAAAGAAGAAATAGAAAAGGCAGAGCAGCTAAAAGAAGTCGAAGACCTCTACTTACCCTACAAGCAAAAGAAACGTACTAGGGCAACTCAAGCAAGGGAAAGGGGACTTGAGCCTCTTTGTGATTTGATGCTTGAAGCTAATAGTACCAGTGAAGGTTTTGAACAATTGGCAAATAGCCTTATAAATGAAGAAAAGGATGTAAATGATTCACAGGACGCAATTAAAGGGGCAATGGATATAATTGCAGAAAAGGTATCAGAGACAATTGAATTTAGAGATATTCTAAGGCAGTCTGCAAAGGAAAACGGTGGAATCATATGTTCAAAATCCGGTGAAGACCCATCAAAGACCTATGAGATGTACTACGATTTTCTTGAAAGGTTGAAACACTTAAAACCACATAGGATACTGGCTATGTTTCGTGGGGAAAAAGAAGGGGTTTTAAAACTTAAATTCGATTTAAATGATGTGGAAAATATCCAAAAAATACTGGAAAAATTCGACTATTTACAAGAAAAATCCTACTATCACTATGTACAAGAGGCGGTAGTTGACGGTTATAAAAGGCTTTTATTACCATCTATAGAAACCGAAGTAAAAAATGAATTAAAAGAAAGGGCAGACAAAGAGTCAATCAAAGTGTTTGGGAAAAATCTAAAACCCTATCTTATGCAACCTCCTATAAAGGATTGTGTAGTATTGGGGATTGACCCAGGGTACAGAACTGGTTGTAAAGTGGCGGTGATTTCAAGCCATGGAAAACTTCTTGACTACAAGACCATCTATCCTACTAAACCAAAGGAGGATATTGTGGGATCCAAGAAGGTGCTTAAAGATTTAATTGAAAAATATCAAGTAAATCTAATATCCATTGGAAATGGAACTGCTTCTAGAGAAACTGAAAATTTGGTCTCTGAACTCATTGAAGAGTTAAAGAAAAAAGACCTCTTTTACACCATTGTAAACGAGGCTGGAGCATCCATCTACTCTGCTTCCAAGCTTGGTCAAGACGAGTTTCCAGAACTTGACGTTACTATAAGGGGAGCGGTTTCTATAGCTAGGAGAATTCAGGATCCTTTGGCGGAACTTGTTAAAATAGACCCAGAACATTTGGGAGTAGGACAGTATCAACATGATGTAAATCAAAAGGAGCTTAAAGAAACCCTGTCCAACGTGGTGGAGGACTGTGTAAACTCTGTTGGAGTCAATGTAAATACTGCATCGGCATCGTTACTTAACTATGTATCTGGAATTAGTAAATCCGTTGCAAAAAACATTGTAGAATATAAAGAACAAAATGGTCCTTTTAAAAATAGAGAAGAATTAAACAATGTAAAGGGACTTGGACCAAAGGCATTTACCCAATGTGCAGGATTTTTAAGAATACCAGACTCAAAAAATGTCTTGGACAATACAGCGGTGCACCCAGAAAGCTACTCTATTGCACAGGAATTACTTAATAGAGACCTTAAAAAAGTACAAGTGTCAAGGGTTTCAGTGGAACTTGACATAGGAGTGCCTACCCTAGTGGACATAATAAAAGAATTGAAAAAACCAGGAAGAGATCCAAGGGATGAAATGCCAAAACCGATTCTTCGTTCCGACGTACTTTCCATAGAGGACTTAACAGAGGGAATGGTACTAAAGGGAACAGTAAGAAATGTTGTGGACTTTGGATGTTTTGTCGATATAGGAATAAAAAATGATGGACTGGTTCACATTTCACAGATGTCAGACAAATTTATAAAACATCCATCGGATATGGTTGAAGTTTCAGATATAGTAGATGTTAAAATCATAAGCATAGAGAAGGAGACTGGAAGAGTAGGGTTAAGTATGAAAGGGGTTTAACAACCCCTTTTAATCCCCGTTTTTAGGATTTGAAATATTTTATTCTTTTTAAATAATCTAGGGAGGAGATTAAGGGGGTTGCGACTCCCCCTCACATCCCCTCCCTAAAACCCACCCCTTCTACACCCCTAAACGCTTTTGGGAGTTGCAATCCCAAAGGCCCTAGCTGTAAAAGATGTAGGAAAGCTGTCGGCTTTCCTTCAAAACTCCGTAGCGGGCACTCAATCCACAATAATATTAAAATTTGGTAGATGGAAATAAAACTTGAAAACTAATATATTTGTAATTTGATATTGAGTGCGGGATTACTTCTCATTAATTCTAGCACTCAAATTCTTCTGTTTTAATAATTCGTTTTAAAATGTTAAGATTTGTCAACAATCCCTATTTAATCTTTTTTTTTTTTTTATTATATGCTATTCTTTTATTGTAAGTAAAACAATTGTCAAACGATGTTTTATGCATTTTCGAATTTGAAATTAACGACTCTTGACTTTTAAAAATTAAAGTGTAAAGGCCTTTAATTATCTAGAATATTGTGATATTGAAATAGAAAAAGGACCTTCTGGATGGATAGGAACTTGTGAAGGTAAATGGAGTCCTGATTCTATTTAAATAATAAAAGGCTTTCTATCTAATTAATTTATCGAGGTGAAATATGTTAAACAAAAAGAGACTTATACTCCTAACTTTAGTAACTTTGGCAGTTGTCATAGTAGCGGCTTATGTTTTTACTGGAGGAGGTTTTTCTTTAAATAGTGTAGATGTTGGTGGTAAGACTTTAAGACTTAAACAAAATGATAGTATATTTGGATTCACAAGTGGGGAAAAGTATTCTATTAATGATACTATTCACGGAAGGTTTTTGAATGTTACTCTTGACAATGCTGAAATAATTGATGACTTGGGCGACTTAAAGGTAGCAGATAAAGAGGATTTAGAGTTTTTTAATGGTACTAAAGTCAAGGAAGGATATAAGATAGTCAAATTGGATTTTACTCTGGAGAATATAGGAAGCAACGAAGAAAACATCAATTCAAACTATCTATATTCCAAAAACATATCTCAGTATCCTAGATTTGGAAGTGAAATCAATGAGGAGGATATAGTTCATAGTGCTTTTTTAGTTAAATTACAACCTGGAGAAACAAAGAAAAATTCTATAGGGTATTTGCTTTCTGAAGATGAATTAAAGGAATCAAAAGGCGATGAATTTTATTATCAATTTGTTTTACCTTTAAGGGAAAAAGTTAAGGATGATGAGGTTAGCCAGGTAGAATATTTCTTTTTCAACTTTAATTAATTATCAAAAACGGCGAATCTTATAGGGGATTGATAATGATACATTTATTAAAAAATTCATGGGAAAAAGATAGAAAGATAATTATGCCCATTATAATTATTGCGCTTGCTGTAGTCCTTAAATTTTCTTCTATAGCTGGAGGAAAATTAAAGGATTACTACTTTTATTTTTATGAGGGAATGGACTTGTTTGAGCCCGAAGGTTCCCAAATTTTTGAGTTGCCATATTTATGGTTTTTGCTACATTCCTACATTCTATTTATTGTCGGTAGAGATTGT
This sequence comes from Lagierella sp., assembly GCF_029983815.1. GTDB lineage: Bacteria > Bacillota > Clostridia > Tissierellales > Peptoniphilaceae > Mediannikoviicoccus. The sequence goes on along the minus strand of NZ_JASBYU010000014.1, from coordinate 38,947 downwards.
ACGGATCAACTTGATGTCCTGGAAACAAAACTTTTACTTGAAAAAGGTAAACTGAAATTTCAAATTATGAAATTTATTTTCTTATTATTTAAAGGGGCATTTTCATTGATTCTTTTCTTGATCTTTATTTTCTTTTTTAAAGAAACTGTAGGAAGGTTTATACCTGGGATTGAGGGACTTGTGTATTTTAGTGAGGAATATTTCCCTTTGCAATTATATGATGAACAGGTTTTATATGTAACGGTTATTAGGGATTTTTTTGGAATTTTAATATTTTCTGCAATCGAACAAATTTTAGCTTACTTTGTTGATAATAGGATTAGCTTTTTAATTGTAAACCTAATTATGATAATAGGAATATTTACAGGAATCCCTACCTTATTAATAAATGGAATGATGGTGAGAAGATATCTAGTATCTATGGATTGGTATTTTTATGTGCTAGTTTTACTTGTTTTAATTTTAGGAGCGTTTTTTATATTTTACTTAAAGGAAAAAAGAAAAGACTATATAGGAGTATTTAGATGATAAAGATAGAAAAAGTGACAAAGAGATTTGGTGGAAATACTGTCCTTGACAACATTAACCTAAATTTTTATCCTGGGAAAATTTATGGTATTCAAGGGAAAAATGGGTCTGGAAAGACTATGCTTATGCGAGCGATTTCAGGATTGCTATCTTTAACTCATGGGCAAATAGAGGTTTTTGGAGATGTAATTGGAAAGGATAGAGATTTTCCTAGAAGTATAGGAATTCTCATAGAACATCCTGGACTTTTAAACGAGCTTACGGGATTTGAAAATATTAAAATGGTAATGAGCATAAAGAATATCGTTTCTGACGGTGAAATAAGAAAAGCTTTATCTGATTTTGATTTAGACCCTAACTCTAATTTAAAGGTAAGAAAGTATTCCTTGGGAATGAAACAAAAAATTGGTATTTTAATGGCGATCCTAGAAAAGTCAGAAGTTATCATTTTAGACGAACCAACCAATGGGCTTGACGAGTCCTCTGTTAGAAAACTGAAAGAAATGATATTAGATTTAAAAGATGAAAATAGGATTATTATTGTAGCTTCCCATGACAGGGAGGATTTGGAAGAGATAAGCGATGAGATTATACAGATGGAACTTGGGAGGGTTAGTAATTGAAAGTTAGACGTATTAAACTAATCATTCCCTTTTCTCTATTTCTATTTTTAGTTTATGTTGGTGTTGGAGCTTATAAAATAAATAAAAAATACCCAGATTATATTCGAGAAAATTATAAGATAGGTGATAAATTTACTTTTGGTCAAAATGAGAATATTAGCATTATTGCGACTGATATGAGATTTGAAGATTTTTCGTCTGATGCTGAGGACCAACAAGGATTAAATAAAGTTTTGTTAATTGACTTTGAATTTGAGAATAAATCTAATAGGGAGATTGGTTTTACTCCAATGATCCTTTCTATAAGGAATAATAAAGGATATATAAATGGGGTTCCTTATGAGATAGTTAGAACTTATAATGAGAAAGAGGAACTTGACAAATTTAGCAAACAAAGAATGGTTCCAAATAGTAAAGCAAAACTAACTTTACCTTTTTTTACAGGATATAACAAAAGTGAAGAGTTAAAAACCGATGAACTTGAAAATTATTATATAGTTATATCTCAATATCCTAGGTATCAGCGATTGTTTTTAAGGAGATAGTATGAAGGATTTTAAAATAGAATTAAAAAGAGCTTTTTATAATAGAAAATTTTTAATTGCTCTACTATTGGGTTTTTCTATTGCTATATATAATTATGTTACCAACATAGGATTAACCGATATATACGAATTTGGCGTTCAATATGAAAAGTATAACATGGAAACACCACAAGGGTTATTTACTCATAATATCATTAGTGCTCCACTTGAACTTCCTATTACCTTGTTCTTTTATGGAATTATTATTTTGGGTGCATTGCCCTATGCAGATTCTTATGTAATAGATAAAAATACGGGATTTAATAAAAATATTTTAAGTCGTACCAGCAGGAAAAATTATTATATATTCAAGTGGATTGCTGTGTTTTTTTCAGGTTTTATTACTTGTTTATCGGTAATTCTATTTAATTTTCTCCTAAACATGACAATTTTACCCTTGCTTTCACCAATAGTTGACGGTATGGGAAATAGTTATGGACAAGACAGTTCCCAATTTCTTCTTGATTTATTTACAAACCATCCCATATTACATTTTTTGTTATTTGCCATTATTATAAGTGTTTACATTGGGGTTATTTCTACCTATGGCCTTTTGAGCTCGTCATTTTCAGAAAATAGATTTATAGCAATACTGACTCCCTTTTTAATCATACAGTCACTGGGAGTAGTGCAAAAACTATTGAGGAATGATTTAATCTATCTACCTATTAATATAAATACTGGAAATGGTCAGATAAACTTAACATTAGCATTCTTCGAAATAGTTACTATGGGAATAGTTTCTTTCATAGTCTATACGTTCTTAGAAGAGAAGAGGAGCCACAGTCTTGGAGTTTAAATTCAAATTAAAGTATTTTATAATATCCTGCATGATGCTTTTTATAATAGGATTTGCAATTGGTATGACAATATACTCAAATAATATTTTAAATATTTTGCCACCAGGAGTTAAACCTTCGGCTTTAGATTTAATAAATGAAATATTAAACAATAACATATTTTCGACTTTTCTCCTGCTATTACCCATATTCTTAAATGAAATTTTGGAGAGAAGAGAAATCTATCTTGAAAGTATGATAATAAGGCATAGGAATTTTAAGGATATCTTTTATAGGGAAATGAAAAATCTAATAATAAAAAATATTGTCTATCTTGTCATTTCAGTGATTTTTATAACTTTGTCCATAAAATTACATGGGGAGTCTTTTAAATTAATCAATTGGAATGTAAAGGAATCATTTTTTAGTTTACAAAATAATATGACGATAGATAATATAGAATTGACTACGATATTATTCATTACAGGAACCCTTTTACTTTATTTTTTAACAGGATTTATAACCAAGTTAGGTTACTTTTACAATAGAAGTTTTTTTCCGGGGTTTATATATTGTTTTGTAATATTTGTTCTGGATTTAGTCGGTAGGAATTATTTAAAAGAGTTGATATTTCCATATGTTAATACAGATAGAAGCATAGAATTTGTCTTAATGGCTCAAATAATACTAGTTGCTTTAATAATAGTAGCAGCCACATTTTACTCTAAAGTAGGAAAAGAAAGGTTTTTATTCAACACAATAAAGTTTAAAAACACAGAAAACTAAGAAATATGAAGATATAAGCATAAGAAAAGCACTCAGATTCGAGTGCTTTAATGTTTTAGTATTTGTTTGGATTGTATTCTTTATGAACATTACCTGAAAGTTCAATACTTGGCTTTAGTACAGCCTTTCCTGGCTCCCAACCAGCTGGTGTTGCATCGCAACTATTTTCATGAACGTGTTTTAAAGCTTGTAATGTTCTGATTGTCTCTTTGAAATTTCTTCCAACTGCCGGTGCTATAACTTCATAGGACTGAACATTTCCTTCTGGGTCAATGATAAATCTTCCCCTCATGGATACAGAAGCATCCTCACTATATACGCCATAGGCTTTAGAAATTTCACCGTTTTGGTCTGAAACCATAGCAAAAGGAATTTTCTTTCCATCTAACATTGGAAGAAGCTCTTGGTCTGACCAAGCCTTGTGAACATATGGTGAATCAACAGAAATTACGGCAACTTGAGTTTCAAGCTTCTCAAATACCGGACTCATAGCAGCAACTGCTGCCACTTCAGATGCTCAGACGAAAGTGAAGTCTCCAGGGTAGAAAACTAATACAGTCCATTTTCCCCTATAGTCCTCCAAATTAAACTTCTTTACATCGCCATCAATATATGCAGGCGCCTCAAAAAGAGGTGCGCTTTTAGTAACTTCTATCATTTTTCAAATCTCCTTGTAAAATATTTGAGGTTTACCCCTCAATTTGTATTATACCCTAAAATGGAACCGTTTCAAAGTAATCCATATTTATTTAAAAACATAAATAAATATTAATTTAGACAATCATAGAACGCTGGTGGTTTTGTGAAAAGTATGATTGTACATAATGGTAATCTCAAAATCAACTTAATTAGTAAAGTTGACAAAAAAATTTTGATGTAGTATTGTAAAAATAAATATGGATTTAAGATTGCAAATAAAATATCATTCTAGAATTTAAACATTAGTAAAGTTAGGTAATATGTATTTAATTAAAACTAAGTTTACATAAGATAGAAGAGTGTTTTGGAAGAAAAAAGGACTCATCTAATAGAATATTAACCATAATCATAAAAATAATAGATATTTCAAAACAACAAAAATAAAAGAAAATTCAAATCTACAAAAAATTCCATTTAATAAGGGGTCAAAGTATGAAAATAATCAACAAGCTAAATATTTCTCTATATGTCCTTATGATATCAGCAAGTGTGGGTTTTTATAGCAACTTAAATAGAGAAGATTCTATGAAAGCATATTGGATTCTGCTTTTTGTTGTTCCCTTAATTTTATTATCAATCAAAAACAACAAATTATTTACCAAGTATAAGACAAAATTAGTCTATTGGGATATGCTTTTTACCATTTGGGTAATGGTTATACCACTGATAAAACTTCCAAATGGACGTTCAAGGTTAATTATGGCTATCGGTGGTTTTGTGTATGCATATATTGTAGGAAAAAGAAAAGTTAAGCTAATGGGAAGTACTGTAAAAACTAGATAAATAAAGATATTAAACAAAGGCAATTAAACTTGCCTTTATTTTTTTGAATTAAATATAATTAAGTACAAAACAAAGTATATTAGGAAATAAACTGTCTGAAGGAAAGCAGACAGCTTTCCTACTGCTTTTTTAGCAGGGTGTTCAGGGACGGCTAGTCCCTGAATTTATGGAGGGGCAAAGGGTTGGGATTTAAAGGGAAGGGAAAGGGAACCATCAAATAGGTTCCCAAGTCCCTTCCCTTTATTTTGAAAAGAACATAAAACTTTTAAATTGAATTTATCGAAATTTATCAAATTTCGCCAACCCCTCGCCAGGTAGGCAAAAAACAAGCTCCATTATGCCTCCCTCTTTAAGATTAGAAAAGAATATTAAGCTTAAATTACCAAGCACACAAACATGAGTGCTCGGTTGCTTTGCAAAATTCCAAATACAAATATAAAAGGTTATAGGAAAGCCAACAGCTTTCCTACCTATTATCCCGCGGGGTATTTAGGGGCTGCGTAAGCCCCTAAATCGTTGGAGGATTCCCGCACTCAGTAAAAAATAGTGGTTAGTTATTTCTATTCTTTGTCTGTTCTACTGCAAAATAAAAAGAGTTATATGGAGCTGAGTGCCCGATTAAAAAAGGTTGTTTTTTCTCTCACTTCTAACTTCTCACTTCCCACTTCTATTCAAGTGGGTATACTACTTACATAACTATATCTGTGAGGTGGTGCTATGGCAACAAGGTCAGATCTTTTTCTTGGGTTGTCCAATGAAGAGATTGATGAATTTATTTTAAAAAGTGGTGGACTTTGGTCGGTTTATAAAAAGGGAGAAGTGGTTTTTTCTCAAGGTGAAGTTCCTGAATTTTTATTTATTCTAGATAGGGGTTCTGTTGTGGTTGAAAATATTTCTCTTAACGGTCAGCGTTCTATTGTGAACCGTTTTACAAAACCTGGAACGGTTTTTGGGGAGGTTTACCTTTACTTGTCTCCAAGGGCCTATGACTATAGCTGTGTTGCTGATGTTGAGACAAGGATTTGTAAGATTCCCAAAAATGCTTTTTTAATGGAAAATGAAGAGTTTCATAACTCCAAGGTCATAAATAATATGTTACTTATTCTATCCCAAAAGGCCTTTTATCTAAATCAAAAGCTATTGGTCCAGTCTGCAAAGACTCTTAGGGAGAAGTTGTCAAGATTCTTCTTGATGAGAGCATTTGATAAAAATGTGGATTTGGAATTTAATCGTGAGGAATTGGCAGACTTTTTAGGGGCAACCCGGCCTTCTATTTCTCGTGAAATCATGAAGATGCAAAGAGAGGACCTCATTGAAATAAAAGGAAGTAAAATCCTTATACACCGTGATAAGTTAAAAAAATTTCTATAATGTAACAATTGTTACAGAACTTCTGATGTCTAGATACTAAAATAGAAGTATCTTAAAAGGAGGCAAAGAAATGGAAAATATGTTTTGTTACCAATGTCAGGAGGCAAATAATAATATTGGCTGCATGAAGTCTGGTATGTGTGGAAAAAGACCAGAAGTTGCCAATAAACAGGATTTACTTATTTGGGTGACTAAGGGGCTTGGCTATGTTGTTACTAAACTTAGAAAACAGGGAATAAGTATAGCTCAAGATATTAATAGTCTAGTTAGTCACAATCTATTTACTACTATTACAAATGCTAACTTTGATGAAAAAGCAATTGATAGAAGAATTGAGTTGACGATTGAAAAAACTCAAGAGCTTAGGGAACTTTTAAAAGATCAGCTTAATCTTCCAAAGGCCTGCCTATACAATGATTTGAATAGGGAGAACTGGGAACAACAAGCAAGGCAAGTAGGTGTATTAAGTACTATTGATGAGGATGAAAGGTCTTTACGAGAGCTTACAATTTATGGCCTAAAGGGTCTATGCGCCTATGTTAAACATGCAGAAGTTCTTGGAAAGATTGATGATGAGATCGACGCCTTTATTCAAAGGGCATTGGGAGACACTTTAACAAATTTAACAATTGATGAGCTTATTTCACTAGTTTTAGAAACTGGGGAATATGGTGTTAAGGCAATGGCTTTACTGGATGAGGCAAATACTTCTCATTATGGAAATCCAGAAATTAGCAAGGTGAATATCGGTGTTGGAAAAAATCCTGGTATCTTGATTTCTGGTCACGATTTAAAGGATTTGGAAATGCTTTTAAAACAGACTGAGGGTACAGGAGTTGACGTCTATACTCATAGTGAGATGCTACCGGCAAACTACTATCCTAAGTTTAAAAAATATAGTCATTTTATTGGAAACTACGGTTCATCTTGGTGGAATCAAAGAGAGGAATTTAAGTCTTTTAATGGGCCAGTACTATTTACTACAAATTGTATAGTTCCACCTCTTGATGAATATAGGGACAGGATTTACACTACAGGTGCTTCAGGATTTTCTGGGTGCAAGCATATTGAAGGCGAAATTGGAGAAGAAAAGGACTTCAGTGAGATCATTGAACATGCAAAGAGTTGTAAGCCACCTGTAGAGATTGAAAAGGGGGAAATCATTGGAGGATTTGCCCACAATCAAGTGCTTTCTCTTCAAGACAAGATAGTTGATGCAATTAAATCGGGGAAAATCAAGAAATTTGTCGTAATGGGTGGTTGCGATGGTAGACAAAAGGGTAGAAATTACTATACAGACTTTGCCAAGGCTTTACCCGAGGATACTGTAATCCTTACTGCAGGTTGTGCAAAGTATAGGTATAACAAATTGGATTTGGGAGACATTGACGGCATCCCAAGGGTTTTGGACGCTGGACAATGCAATGACTCCTATTCCTTGGCGGTAATTGCTCTTAAATTAAAGGAAGCTTTTGGATTAGATGATATAAATGAACTCCCAATTGTATACAATATAGCATGGTATGAACAAAAGGCTGTAATCGTACTATTGGCACTATTGTCATTGGGAATTAAAAATATTCATCTAGGACCTACCCTTCCAGCATTTTTATCAGAAAATGTTGCTAAAGTGCTTGTGGACAAATTTGAATTGGCACCAATTTCCACAGTGGAAGAAGATATTGCTACTTTAATTTAATATATTGGAATTTGATGATATAATAACTAGTGAATGACTGGTAAAGGAGGCACGAAATGGATAAGGTAATCGATAAAGATATGTTAATTGGTCAACTTGTTGCTCAATTTCCAGAAACTGCACCTGTTCTAATGGGAATCGGTATGCACTGCCTAGGTTGTCCTGCATCTCAAGCAGAGACAATTGCAGAAGCGGCAATGGTTCATGGAATTGACGCAGATGCTTTAGTTGAAGAATTGAACAAAGCAGTAGAAGCGGCTAAGTAACATGGGAATGAAAAGCATAGAGGTTCTGGTTTTAGAACATGAGGAAATTTCACGTCTACTTGAAAGACTTGAAGAAGAATGTGTTAAAATACTGGAAGGCTCAGAGATAGATTATGAATTTTTTGAAAACTCAATTGAGTTTATAAGGGATTTCGCTGATAGAGTTCACCATATGAAAGAAGAGGACATCCTCTTTAAACATATGTCAGAAACCCTTGGAGTACCGGCGCAAAAACTGATAAATAGTGGTATGTTGGTGGAACACCAAATGGGACGACATTATATTACAGAACTAGAAAAGCATCTAGAGACCTTTAGAACTCAAGGGGATATTACAGATAAATTACAGATAATATCCTATACAATGTCCTATGTAAACCTGCTAAGAATGCATATAGAAAAGGAAAATACAGTGGTATATCCCTTTGGAGAGAAGAATCTTCCAAAAGAAGTAATAGAAAAAGTGGAGGAAGAATCGACAAAAAGGCAGGAAGAAGACAAAGTTGAAGAGGACAGAAAAGAAAAACTTTTAAAGAAAATATTCAGATAAAAGGAAAATCGAGTACCCAAAACTTTAGGTACTCGATTCTTCATGTGGAGGCAAATAAAAAAATTCTTGGATATCATGAGATACCAGTGTTCTAATTACCATACAAAAATTTAATTCATATAAAAAAATGGTAAAAGAACAATCTAACACACAACTCTAATATCAGATATTAAACCGGTGCTTGATATATATATCATAACATATATTTAACGAATTGCAAACCTTTTCTTTTTCTCTATGTAAAATCAAGATAATGAAATTATAGTTATAAAATCTCAAGAAAAACTTAGCCTATGTAAAAAATAGTTAAAAATTCAAATCGAAGTAAACCGTCCGAAAATCGCACTGTTTGAGCGGTAGTAAGTTTGCGATTTTCAGGTTTACAAGATTATGAATTTTCCTATTTTTGGAATGAGATAAGTTTTTTGAGATTTTTATCTAATGACAGATTGATCAAGCACTCAAACATGAGTGCTCGATTTAATGAGATATGATCAAGCACTCAGTTAATGAGATATGATCAAGCACTCAAACATGAGTGCTCGATTGCTAGCGCAAGAGGTGGTCCCGCACTCAATATCAAATTACAAATATAATAGTTTACCTATTCTATTTCCATATACCAAATTTTAATATTATTGTGGATTGAGTGCCCGACTACGGAGTTTTGAAGGAAAGCCAACAGCTTTCCTACGTCTTTTACAGCTAGGGCCTTTGGGATTGCAACTCCCAAAAGCGTTTAGGGGTGTAGAAGGGGTGGGTTTTAGGGAGGGGATGTGAGGGGGAGTCGCAACCCCCTTAATCTCCTCCCTAGAATTAGAAAAAAATATAAAACTTAAATCGAAATTTATCAAATTTCGAATAACATTACAATACTAAGGATTAAAAGGTTATAGGAAAGCCAACAGCTTTCCTACCTATTATCCCGCGGGGTGTTTAGGGGCGGCGTTAGCCCCTAAATCGTTGGAGGCTAAGAAGGGGAGGTTCTAGGAGGGGACGATAGGAACATACGAAACGTTCCTTAGTCCCCTCCTAGGTTTAGAAAAGAAAATGATTCTATAAGAATAATTTCTCAAAGTTTTTAACTTTGACTATAAACCTCGCCGGTAGGCGAACTCAAACCTACTGGTTCCCAAGTCCCTTCCCTTTATTTTGAAAAAGAATATAAAACTTAAATCGAAATTTATCAAATTTCGAATAACATTACAATACTAAGGATTAAAAGGTTATAGGAAAGCCAACAGCTTTCCTACCTATTATCCCGCGGGGTGTTTAGGGGCTGCGTAAGCCCCTAAATCGTTGGAAGGGTAAGGGGGAGGGAGATTTTAAAGAGGGAGGCCGTTAGGAAACATTACGAAACGTGTCCTTAGGCCTCCCTCTTTAAGATTAGAAAAGAATATTAAGCTTAAATTACCAAGCACTCAAACATGAGTGCTCGATTTAATGAGATATGAGAGGTGGGAGATGGGAAGTGGTCCCGCACTCAATATCAAATTACAAATATAATAGTTTATCTATTCTATTTCCATTTACCAAATTTTAATATTATTGTGGATTGAGTGCCGGACTGCGGAGTGTTTTGAAGGAAAGCCAACAGCTTTCCTACATCTTTTACAGCTAGGGCCTTTGGGATTGCAACTCCCAAAAGCGTTTAGGGGTGTAGAAGGGGTGGGTTTTAGGGAGGGGATGTGAGGGGGAGTCGCAACCCCCTTAATCTCCTCCCTAGAATTAGAAAAAAATATAAAACTTAAATCGAAATTTATCAAATTTCGAATAACATTACAATACTAAGGATTAAAAGGTTATAGGAAAGCCAACAGCTTTCCTACCTATTATCCCGCGGGGTGTTTAGGGGCGGCGTTAGCCCCTAAATCGTTGGAGGCTAAGAAGGGGAGGTTCTAGGAGGGGACGATAGGAACATACGAAACGTTCCTTAGTCCCCTCCTAGGTTTAGAAAAGAAAATGATTCTATAAGAATAATTTCTCAAAGTTTTTAACTTTGACTATAAACCTCGCCGGTAGGCGAACTCAAACCTACTGGTTCCCAAGTCCCTTCCCTTTATTTTGAAAAAGAATATAAAACTTAAATCGAAATTTATCAAATTTCGAATAACATTACAATACTAAGGATTAAAAGGTTATAGGAAAGCCAACAGCTTTCCTACCTATTATCCAGCAGGGTAAAAGGGATTGCAAATCCCTTCCTCCTTACTCCTTATCTTCTATATACTTAATACAAAGATCTATACTTGCTTGAACTCCTTTAAAGTGGGTTCTTTCCATTGCGTGGGAAGCATCTACTCCTGGGCCTATTAGTGCAACTCTAAGATCTTCTCCTGCATTTAGTGCAGCAGTTCCGTCGGATCCATAGAATGGATAGATGTCCAATTTGTAATCTATATTGTTTTCCTTTGCAATTTTTACAAGTCTTCTCTTTAACTCCAAATCATATGGTCCTGAAGAGTCCTTTGCACAAACTGTACAAGCGTATTCTGAAGAACTTTGTCCTGTTCCTGGAGCCGCCATATCAACTACGATAAATTCGTCGGTTTCCTTTGGAATACCAGTACTTGCACCATGTCCGATCTCTTCATAATTTGAAATGAAGAAGTTTAAGGTGTGCTTTGGTTTTATGTTGTTATCCACAAAGTGCTTTGCTATCATATACAAAATATAAACACATGCCTTATCGTCTAGATGTCTTGATTTGATAAATCCAGAGTCTGTAATTTGAGTTCTAGAGTCAAGATAGATATAGTCACCTACATTGATTCCAAGCTTTTCAGTGTCTTCCTTGGACTCTGTCTCTTCGTCAATTCTAATTTCCATGGTTTCTGAATCTCTAGGTGCTGTCTTTGCATCTTTATAAACGTGGATTGAGGTTTGCTCATGAAGACAAGTACCTGTATATTCTTTACCTTCTAGGGTTGAAATGGTCACATATTCCCCTTCAACAGCAAAATATCCATATCCGCCAATTAAAGTAGTTTTCAATCTACCACTAGGTTTGATTTCCTTTACCATCAACCCAAGGGTGTCCACATGGGCAGCAAAAGTTGATTGCTTTTCGTCAGATTCTCCCCTTAATGTGGCTATCATAGCTTTTTTATTTGTGAATTTGATTTCAAGACCCAAGTCCTCAAATCTCTTTCTTACAATTTCCATAACCTTTTCAGTATCTCCACTTGGAGATGGAGTATTTAAAATTTCTTCTAAAAAGTCCAATTCCTTTAATTTTTCCATCTTTACCTCCTATGCATTTTAAGAATTAATCTGTTCTAGACTTTACTGTTAAGTTCTAGACATCATCTTTATTATACCCTATATTTAAATAAAAAAGATGCCGCCACAAAGTTAATTACTTTGTAACGGCTTCTTATTTGCTCGTATATAGAAAAATATTAAATTTTTTCTGTCAATTTAGTTTGAGACATAAAATCCTCTTTTGATTCTTCTTCCTCGTGCTTTTTCTTATACTCTTCCTTTAGAGACTTTTGAGTTAGACCAACAAAACCTTGCATAAATAATAAGGAGATAATTGAATAGATTCCAGTCTTAAAGTCGAAAGTAAAGAAACCAGCGACAATTATGGAACCGTCTATCAACAGTACCGATATATTTAGAGGTAACTTTGTGTAGTTGGTCAAGGACTGTTCTAATATAGCTGTACCACCAGTAGAACTTCCTGCTCTAAAGACAAATCCAAGTCCAAGACCTGCCATGATTCCTCCCAGAATTGCTGCAAAGAGTTTGTCTCCTGTAAAGATAGGTAAAACTTTTGTTACCTTTACCAACGCAGGCAGTAGGAAGGAACAGTAAATTGTATTAACTGTATATTTCTTACCAAGTAAAAGTAGACTCAATGCAAGTAATGGAAAAGTGGTCCAGAAAATTGTACTTTCAGCGGTGAAGCCAAAAAAGTGTTTTAATATAACTGCAATTCCGGTAACCCCTCCGGAAACTAGATTATAGGGAACATAGAACATATTTACACTTATGGCAAATAGTAGAGTTCCAAAGGACATCAATATAAAATTTTTGACAAAGTGTTCCAAATCATTTTTTTGAATAAATTTCATACACAAACCTCCCTTTCTTCGCCTTTTGACACTAGAAACATTGTAACATATTTGACAATAAAAGTGAAACTTTTAAATACTTTGTTAATTTATCACGTAGTGTAATTTTGGACAATTAAAAACTAAGAAATCGATTAGAGCAAATAAATAAAGTAAAACAATACAATTTGCACATTAAATTACATCTATTTAAAGTATGATGTGCTGTTTTAAAGGCGATTAGATTATTTTTTAGGGTAGTCCCAAATGGAAATTTGGGTAAAATCTGCATTTGTTAAATTTGAAGAGCTTATTCCCAGTAACCTAACGGGTCGGTTAATGTCCACATTTCGAATCAAGTAGGATGACTTTAAGTAGATTTCTCTAAAGTCATCGCTTGCGTTGTCCAAGGTCATGGATCGGGTAATCGTTTCAAAATTGTTAAATTTAAGTTTTATACTAATGGTCTTACCCATGATTTTTCTATCCTTTAAGTCTTGGGAAAGTTGTTTACTAAAGTCCTTGACATAACCCATTAGTTCTTTCATGGAGGAGATGTCTCTTGGGAAGGTTCTTTCAATCCCTAGGGACTTTCTAACTTTAGAATTGTCAACTTTTCTATTGTCAACACCCCTAGCCCTATCATAGATTACTTCGCCCAATTTACCAAACTGTTTTTTTAAAAGTGGCTTTTTAAGCTGTAGTAAGTCCCTAACTTTATATACACCAAAGGAGTTTAACTTCTCCTTGGTCTTTTCTCCCACGCCAGAAATTTTTTCAACGGGCAAGTTTTCTAATATTCTAGGAATCATTTCTTTTCTTATTACAAATATCCCCCTAGGCTTGTTCCAGTCTGAAGCAAGTTTTGCTAAGGATTTGTTATAGCTTATGCCTATGGATAGAGTGAGTCCCGTCTTTTTAAAAACCTCCATTTGAATTTCTCTTGCCAGCTTAACAGGATCTTTTTCAAGGTGACTTATATCCAAGCAGGCTTCGTCAATGGACATCTTTTCTATTAGGGTGGAATACTTTGAGATTATTTTAAAGACTTCTCGACTTTTTTTCTCGTACCTTTCGTGTCTTGTTGGTACGATTATTATATTGGGGCATAATTTTTTTGCCATAAAGATAGGCATGGCAGAATGAAGGCCATACTTTCTGGCCTCATAGTTTGCAGTGGTTATAATACCCCTTTCACTTCTGCCTCCAACAACCATGGGATGACCCTTTAAATTTGGGTTGTCCAGTTCCTCCACAGATGCAAAGAAAGCGTCCAAGTCCATATGTAAAAAATTCAACCCGTCTTTCATACAATCACCTAAAACTATTATAACAAAAGAGCCATAGGTTATGACAATAATTATAGCCGCTTAAAACCTTTAAAAATCTATGAAAATAAGTTATCATATAGCTAGTAGAAATAATAAGGAGGTTATTTCGTTTTAATCCGAAAAAAGATATGAAAGAGGATTTAGTAAAAGACAAAGTTTCCCAGTATTTGGGAACTAAAAGAGAGTTTGTAAGAAGGATATTAGCAACCATCATAGGTGACTTTATTTGTGCCTTTGGCATGACTTTTTTCTTTCAACAAAAGGGATTTTTAAGTGGCGGTGTAGGAGGTATAGGACTTCTTTTAAAATTTATGTATGATATACCAGCGGGGTTAACGGTGTTTGTTCTAAATATCCCATTGGTTATTCTAGGATATTTCTTAATCAATAAAAAATTTACTACCTACGCCATGATTTCAGCATTTGTTCTTTCCGGTGCCCTTTTGTTCTTTGACCAATTTCAAAATCCGTTTATTTTAGAGGATAGTTTTCTAGTTGCTGTCATAGGTGGAGCAATTAATGGTTTGGGAATGGGAATTTTGTTCAGAAATGGAAGTTCTCAAGGAGGTCTTGACATCCTGGCGGGGATTTTTAAACAGAGGTTCAATGTTAACATAGGAAATGCCTTATTTGGTATGAATATTATAATCATTCTAATGGGTTCCTATATATTTACTCTGGACAAAGGTCTCTACACGGTTATTGCCATGGCAGTAGGCTACAATTTGCTGGACAAGATTCAAATGGGTCTAGGTGAAAGAAAACAGATTATGATTATCTCATCCCAATACGATGAAATAAAAAGACAGATAATTCAAAAAGTCAACAGAGGGGTTACCTTTTTGGAAGGTTGTGGAGGATATAAAAATACCAATTATAAGGTTATTTACACTGTAATTGGTACAAGACAACTGGCCCAAGTTAAACAGATTGTCTCAGATGCCGACGGTAATGCCTTTATGGCTGTCACCGATGCCTACGAAGTAAAGGGCAAGGGCTTTACATCTTCAGAACTATAAGACAAAAGATCGTATATACCTAATTTAAAGATAGGTTTCTATACGATCTTTTTAAATTCTTTTCTTTAATTTTTTGTAAAACTAATACTTCTTTTTCAACTGTTCTAAGACATCCTCGTCTTTTCCGCCATAAAATTCATCTACATAGTAGCTGTGGTTTTGTCTGATTCCGCCAAGGCCAAGAATTTTAAAATCTTTATATTTTTCATAATCAAAATATCCCGACACGGTTTCAACTACATAACCCGTTTGACTAAGGGATTTTCTAAGGTATGCCAAGGAATTAGAAACATCTACACTTTCCACCTTTGAAACAAGAATTATATCCTTATTTTTGACCACTTGAATTTTCTTAGTGGAGTTTAACCCAGATCTTCCAATGATTGAAGGATAGTCCTTGAAAGACAAGTTAAGGTCTAAGTTCTTACCAGCTCTTCCGATACCGGGAAAAGCTCCACAGTCCGTATATTGCCAAAGTCCAGTGCTTGACTTCACAAAGGAAGACTTTCTTTGGATACTATAGGTCCAGTGGGCAACCCATGTATCAAAATCTGCAAGGGTTCTTCCCCTGTAACTATGGTTTTGTAAAAACTTATCCCTAAACCATGACCCCATGGAATAAAGTCCAACATAGTATCCAGAACTTTCCACTGTTATCATAAACTCTAGGGCGATTTCTGTAAGGATTTTTCTAGAAAGATTATTTTGACACCTGTCTTCAAGATCCAAATATACAGGATATTCAAAGGACTTTCCCTTAAGTCTTTCAAGAAAGAGCTTGGCTTCCCGTCTAGCACCATCTAGGTTCACTGCATATAGATACCAATAGGCACCAACGTTAACATTGGCATCTTTACAACCCCTATAGTTTTTCTCAAAGGAAGGGTCTACTGTTGTAACACCACTTCCCGCCCTTAAAATTGCAAACTCCAGTCCCTTTTGTTTGGCTATGTGAAAATTTGAAGAAGAATTCCACATTGATAGGTCGACACCTATTTTCATTTTTATCACCTCCACTATTATATTGAAAAATAACAAAATATTTACTACTGTTGAAAGAAATAAGTATATGGTATAATTTTCGTTGATATGAATAAAAGAAGATTGATTTTAATAATAAATCCCAACTCAGGTCTTGGAGATGGACAAAGGCTTGGCAGGGAATTAATTGAATATTTGGATGGAAATGGGATAGCTTACGAAGTCTATTTTACAACAAAACACAGGAATGCTAAGGCGATAGCAACAGATCTTACTAAGACTTTGAAGGAGGATATTTCTCTAATCTCCCTTGGTGGGGATGGGACTTTAAATGAAGTTATAAATGGACTTTATAATCATGCTAAAATTAACCTAACTGTAATCCCCGTAGGAAGTGGAAATGATTTTGTTCGTTCCTTTAAACATCCTAAAACCCCAATTGAAATGTTAAAGTGCTCCTTAAATCCTAGAAAATTTGTGGATTATAATATTGGAGAAATACATTCCAAAGGCAAAAAGAGAAAGTTTATCGTAACGGCAGGGTCAGGCTATGACGGTTCATTGGCGTTAAATGTCAACAATCCAAGTCTACGTAGAAGGTTTAAAGGCTCTTCACTTAAAGGTTTTATGTACATTTACTCCGGGGTCAAGGCCTTGGTCGACTATCGACCTGTCAAGGGAAAAATCACAGTGGATGGGGTGGACAGATCCTTTGAAAACATATACTTTGCAACGGTTATGAACACTCCCTATGCTGGCAAGGGGTTTAATATTGCGCCTATGGCAAAGGGGGATGACGGAGTGATGGAATTTTGTTTAGTCCATAGCAAGAGTAAGGGACAGATGCTACCGATTTTATTAAAGGGACTTGCTTTTGGATTAAAAAAGGGCAGGAACATTAGCTATTATAGAGGAAGGAACTTTTCTTTTTCTTTAAGTGCACCTGTAATCTGTCATACTGACGGTGAATACTTTGGTGAAATTTCCAATGCCGATATTAGAGTATTGGAAGAAAGGGTAAGAGTAGTTGTAGAATAGGTCTACAAATAAAATAAACTATTTATATATCTGCTTACTTATCATAGGATAGACAAATTTTTTAAAGATAAAATAAAATTCAAAGCTAAAATAAAAACTTAAGGATTTTTTCAGACTAATAGGGTAAAATTCTATTAGATAAAATAATAAAGATTTTATGTTTAAGTATTAAATTGGTGGGTATATATCATCAATAGTAAAGTATGATTTTCGTGATGGAGGTTTTCATCCCATTAAACTATATTAAATCTCTATTTTACGAAATGAAGCTTACTTAATTACACGTCTAGTGTAAACTTGTTTTTAAACCTAAGGGGTTAAATTAAAAATAAAAAAAGGAATGGTGATTGTAAATGGATTGGACAGATTTAGGAACAGAAACCGCACAATTGGTAAGAGAGGCTGCAAGAAAGATAGATTCTATACTTCTACCTATAGCTGCAGTAAATAGTTTAACCAACATGAAATTGAAGGTTTTACTAGAAGTTGAAAGACTAGAAAATGCAACAATAGGAGAGTTGGGACTTTCTCTTGGCGTAGCAGGCGGTAACATTTCTAATATGTGTAAAGGATTGGAAAAAGAAGGTCTGTTAAAGAGAACAAGATCTTTAGAAGATGAAAGAGTTGTGCATGTAGCTACAACTGACAAAGGTAAAGAGATTATAAACTCAATAAAAGAACAAATGAATGTAAAACTTCATGATAAATTAGGTTCAATGGAAAAGAAAGACTACGAAAATCTAGTAGACATGTTAAAAGAACTTAATCATTGTTTAGATCTTCTTGCTAAAAACTAGACTGGAAGGTGAGTAGATGAAGAAGGGAAATTCAAAATTTCCTAACAACTTAAGGCCTAATTCCATAACCATGATATTGGTTGGTCTTATTGTTTGGAGTTTGATTTTCTCCTTCCTTTTACCTATGTTTTCAGGTGGCGGAGTATCAGAAGTAACCTATGATAAATTCTGGACCATGCTGGAAAAAGGACAAGTTACCTATGTGGAATTAAATGATCCACTGGAGTTTACTGTCAAGGAAAAGGACGGAACGGAGAAAAGATATAGAACTCCATACACCAACTACGGTTATGATAAAGATCTTATCCCTAAGATGAAAGAAGTAGGCGAAGTATCTTGGAAATCACAAAGTTCCAACGTCTTCACAAAGGTTATAATTCCCTATGTGCTTCAAATTTTAGTGTTCTTTGGAATAATCATGCTATTCTCCAGGTTTTTGACCAAGAGAATGGGTGGAAACTCCATGAGTTTCGGAAAAAGCAATGCTAAAATCTATGTACAGTCTAAGCCAGGCAAGAGATTTGACGATGTTGCCGGTCAGGATGAAGCCAAAGAAGACCTTTTGGAAATTGTAGATTTTCTTCATGATCCTAAAAAATATACAGAAATAGGTGCAGTTTTACCAAAGGGGGTACTACTAGTAGGACCTCCAGGAACAGGTAAGACCTTGCTTGCTCAAGCGGTAGCTGGAGAGGCGAATGTGCCGTTTTTCTCTATGTCAGGATCGGAATTCGTAGAGTTGTTTGTAGGGATGGGGGCTTCTAAAGTCAGAGACCTCTTTAAACAGGCGAAGGAAAAGGCGCCTTGTATCGTGTTTATCGACGAGATAGACGCAATAGGTAAAAAGAGGGACACCCACGGAATTAGTGGTAATGACGAAAGGGAGCAAACTCTAAACCAACTTTTAAACGAAATGGACGGATTTGAAGGAAACACAGGAGTGGTGATTCTGGCTGCAACCAATAGACCAGAAATACTGGATCCTGCCCTTACAAGACCAGGTCGTTTCGACAGGAGAATTCCAGTGGAACTGCCAGACTTAGCCGGCAGGGAAGCAATCTTAAAAGTGCATGCCAGAAAAATTAAGACTGAAGCCGATGTGGATTATAGACAGGTTGCATTAATGACAGCTGGAGCTTCAGGTGCTCAACTGGCAAATATAATAAATGAGTCTGCACTTCTAGCAGTAAAGCATGGCAAATCTCGTGTATCCCAAGTGGAACTAGTTGAATCTGTTGAAATAGTAATAGCTGGACAACAGAAGAAGGGAATGGTCATTTCACCTAAGGAAAAAGAGATGATTGCCTATCATGAAGTGGGACACGCTTTAGTAGCGGCAGCACAGACACATCAAGCGCCAGTTACTAAAATCACGATAATACCTAGAACTTCCGGAGCGTTGGGTTACACAATGCAAGTTGAACAAGAGGAAAAGTTCCTTATGAGTAAGGAAGACCTCTTTAACGAAATTGTAACCTTGACGGGAGGTCGTTCTGCAGAAGAAGTAGTATTTAATACAAAGACTACAGGTGCTGCAAATGACATTGAAAGGGCAACAAACCTCGCTCGTTCCATGATTACCCAATATGGTATGACTGACGAATTTGGAATGGTTGCCTTGGATACTAGAAACAATAAATATTTAGATGGAACAACTTCAAGCAACGCTTCACCAGAAAAGGCTGCCCAAGTGGATAATATGATTGAAAAGATCATTAAAGAAGCACAAGAAAAAGCTAAATCCATCTTGAAGGACAATATCGAAAAACTCCATGAAATTGCAAAATCCCTATTGGAAAAAGAAACAATTACAGGCGAGGAGTTTATGGAGATATTAGAAAACAAGAAAGCAGAAGAATCTAACGAAGACGTTGCAGAAGAGAATAAAGAAGAAATATAAAATCTTATTTAATCGAGTACTCGTGCATGGGTGCTCGATTTTGTAATTAATATAGTTTTCAAAATCTGAATTATAAAACTCGAAAGAAATCCCACGGATTTCTTTTTGCTTTTTAAAAATAGGGAAGAATATTAAGCTTTAAAATTATAGTTGCACAGAATTTGAAAAATTCCAAATACAATTATAAAAGCTTTTGAAGGAAAGCCCACAGCTTTCCTACTCCTTTTACAGCTAGGTTTTTAGGATTGCAAATCCTAAATCGTTGGAGGTTAAGAAGGGGTGGTTCTAGGAGGGGACGATAGGAACATACGAAACGTTCCTAAGTCCCCTCCTAGGTCAAGGAAAAAATATACAACATTAATTTACCAAGCGCTCATACATGAGCGCTTGGTTGCGAGCAAAATTTTATCGAAATTTGTGAAATTTCGCATACAGTTTTTGCCCTTATTAGGGAAAAATGATATGATAATCTGTAGTGATTTTATTCTGATACCAATAAAATCTCTCTATTACTGATGGATAGAAAGGTAAATTATCATGTCTTATAGTGAAACTTATATTAAAGAGATAACAAAGGAAATGCTTAACTACTATGATTTCCTTCATGGTGGCGAAGGATATAAAATAATGGATGCAACTGCTGGTTATGTTTCAAAGCATTATATTGACGGCGAAACTGTAACTGTAGCATGTAACGACATCGTCTATAAAAACAGTGCATATTTAGGAGAACATATCGTATCGACTGGAAGGGTAGAAAGGGTAGGTAATACTTCTATCACAATTGGGGTAGAAAATATTATACAGGAAAGAAATATCCTATCCAGCAAGGGTACTTTTGTCATGGTTTCCGTTGATGAAAATTTTAGACCAAAACCCATTGACAAGAAGAAATTAAAGAGGTGATTAATTGAAAAATAATTTTAGAAATCATTCAAATAAACAGTTAATTCAAATGTTCATTCCCTATTTTAAACCCTATAAACATATTTTGTTTTTCGACCTTTTCTGTGCATCTTTAACCACGGTAAGTGAAATAGTTCTACCTTTGATTTTAAGGTATATTACCAACACAGGTTTAAAAGATGTTACAGCACTTTCGTTAAATATGTTATTTAGGTTAGGGATTTTATTTTTGGCAATTAAATCCATGGAGGTTCTTGCCGGTTACTATATGCAAAAGACTGGTCATATTATGGGGGCGAGAATTGAAACGGATATGAGGAAGGATCTTTTTGACCACCTTCATAAACTTTCTGATTCCTATTTTAATGATGCAAAAATAGGACAGATTATGTCTAGAATTACCAACGACCTTTTCGATATTACCGAGTTTTCTCATCACTGTCCAGAGGAATACTTTATTGGGGCGATTAAGATACTCATATCCTTTGTAATCTTAATCAATATAAATGTCCCTTTGACCTTGGTAATCTTTATGCTTATACCAATTATGATATTTGCAACTTCTACCTTTAGAAAGAGGATGAGAAGGGCTTTTAAAGCTCAAAGGAATCACATTGGTGAGATTAACTCTCAAGTGGAGGACAGTCTTCTAGGTGTAAGGGTTGTGAAGTCCTTTACCAATGAAGATGAAGAGACTAGAAAGTTTGACAAGGGCAACAGAGAGTTTCTGGACATTAAAAAGGAATCCTATAGACAAATGGCAGGTTTCTTTGCGGTAACGAGGGTGTTTGATGGACTTATGTACCTAACAGTTCTTGTCCTGGGAGGTTACCTTATGATTAATGGACAGCTAGATCCTGGAGATTTGGTAGCCTATGTTCTATTTGTAACAACTCTGTTAAATACAGTTAGAAGAATTATAGAATTTACAGAGCAATTCCAAAGGGGAATGACAGGAATAGAAAGATTTACAGAACTTATGGAAACGGATATCGAAATATTTGACGAAGAAGATGCAGTCAAATTAAAGGATGTTCAAGGGGACATTGTCCTTGACGAAGTTTCCTTTAAATACCACGACAACGATGACTATGTTCTAAAGGATTTAAATATGCAGATTAAACATCATACCAATGTGGCATTGGTTGGACCTTCCGGCGGAGGAAAGACAACAATCTGTAATCTTATACCTAGATTTTATGAAGTCACAAAGGGTGCCATCACCATAGATGGTAAAAATATAAAGGATTTTACACTAAAGAGCCTTAGACAAAACATTGGTATGGTACAACAGGATGTATATCTATTTTCAGGTACGGTATTTGAAAATATCGAATATGGAAATCCTGGAGCATCAAAAGAAGAAGTAATAGAGGCTGCAAAACTTGCTGGGGCCTATGACTTTATCATGGATTTGCCTAAGGGTTTTGACACATATGTGGGAGAAAGAGGAGTGAAGCTTTCTGGAGGACAAAAACAAAGAATCTCCATAGCGAGAGTGTTCTTGAAAAACCCACCAATACTGATATTGGACGAAGCCACTTCAGCCCTGGATAACAAAAGTGAAAAGATTATACAAAATTCCTTAGAAAAATTATCGAAGGGAAGAACTACATTGACAATTGCTCATAGGCTTACAACGGTACAAAATGCTGACAAGATAATAGTTCTAACAGAAGATGGAATCGTAGAACAGGGCAGTCATAAAGAGTTAATGGCTAAAAAGGGTTATTACTATAACCTATACACCCAAGGAGGGTCGGCTCTAGATACCATGGACTTAGAAAACTTTACAACGCCAGTACTAGAAGGTTAAGTCTATAGAGAGTTAACTATCAAAAGAGAGGATATGATTATTAATCACCTCTCTTTTTTTATGACCAAATTTGTTCAAGGTAAGGGTTATGAGCCTAGTAATGTTAAGAAAAAGTAACAATGAATAAAAAATGTATAAACGAGAACAAAATAAACAGGGAAACCAGAGCGTGCTTGCATGGAAATCGAAATCAGATACAATCATATAATGAAAATCTAGTGAATATTCAAATGTTTTCACCTGAATAAAAACAAATTATGGGATAATTATAAAATAAAAAGCGTAAATATATAAAAATACCCTTGTAATTTCTTGTAAAATAGTTTACAATTATGCACAATTACCATAAAAAAAGGAGGAAAACATGAATAAGAGACAAGGATTTAGTTCATCCCTTGGGATGATAATGGCGACGGCAGGCTCTGCTGTAGGTGTTGGAAATATATGGAGATTTCCATACATTTTAGGAGAATACGGAGGAGCGGCTTTTCTTATCGTATATCTCCTAATGGTTTTGTTGATAGGAATTCCACTTATGGTTACAGAAATGGCCATAGGTAGAATGGGACGAGAAGATGCATCAAAGAGTTTTAAGAAGATTGCTCCAAACACAAAGTGGTATCTTTCTGGGTTCTTGGGGATATTAGCCGCATTTATAATCTTAGGATATTATAGCGTTGTAGCAGGATGGACCCTGAAATATATTGTAAACTCTCTAACAGGAGTGTTTAATTCTGGACTCACTCCAGAAAAGACCACAACCCTATTTAATAATTTTGTTTCATCAGGGTTAGAACCAATACTTTATACCTTTGTATTTATGGCTATAACCATGTTCATAGTCTACAAGGGAATAGAAGGGGGAATTGAGAAGGCCTCAAAGACCTTATTACCTATTTTAGCAATAATTTTAGTTATACTAGCTATTAGATCCCTAACCCTACCAGGAGCCTATAAAGGAGTAGAGTTTTTATTAAAGCCGGATTTTAAAGCGTTTTTTCAAAAAAAGGATGCAATATTAGTGGCGATGGGACACGCTTTTTACTCCCTTAGCCTAGGTATGGGAATACTGATTACCTTTGGATCCTATATGTCACAAAAAGATGATTTAAGTGATGTTGCAGTAAAAATAGCCATAACAGATACTATAATTGCGGTACTTGCAGGCTTTGTAATATTTCCAGCAGTATTTTCATTTGGGTTAGCTCCCTCACAAGGGCCAGGCTTGGTATTTGTTTCATTGCCAAATGTATTTGGAAATATGTTTGGAGGAAAAATATTTTCAGCCCTTTTCTTTACATTACTGGCATTTTCAGCCCTAACTTCAACCATATCCCTATTGGAGACTGTAGTTTCCTACTTTATAGATAGTTTAGGATTAAAAAGATCCCATGCAACACTATTATCAGGAGGACTTATATTTATAATCTGCATCTTTTCAAGTTTATCCATGGGTTCTCACCTTGGAAGTTTTAGAGTATTTGGTAAAAGCTTCTTTGACTTTTTAGATTATATTACAGCCAATGTATTCCTATTAGTAGCAGCATTTGTAGAAGTTGTATTTATGGGTTGGTTCTTTAAAAAGAATAAATTTGTAGAAGAAATAACAGAACTAGGATTAGATAAAAATCCATTGACAGATTTAATCTATAATTCGATAAAATTTATTATCCCAGTAGTCATAGTGGTTTTATTTATTGCAAATAATGGGTTAATAAAATAGACCAAGCACTCAATTAATGAGAAGTAATCAAGCACTCAAACATGAGTGCTCGATTGCTGGCGCAAGAGGTGAACAAGCACTCGGTTTTTACTAATAAAATAATTTTATCCATCTGCTGCTAATTTAAATGAAAAATAAAAAAAGTTATACAGTGCTGAGTGCCCGACTGCGGAGTGTTTTGAAAGAAATCCCACAGATTTCTTACCCTATTTACAGCTAGGGCCTTTGGGATTGCAACTCCCAAAAGCGTTTAGGGGTGTAGAAGGGGTGGGTTTTAGGGAGGGGATGTGAGGGGGAGTCGCAACCCCCTTAATCTCCTCCCTAGAATTAGAAAAAAATATAAAACTTAAATCGAAATTTATCAAATTTCGAATAACATTACAATACTAAGGATTAAAAGGTTATAGGAAAGCCAACAGCTTCCTACATCTTTTAAGTAGGGTTTTTCAAGCACTCAAACATGAGTGCTCGACAGGCATCCCTAAATCGTTGGAGGCTAAGAAGGGGTGGTTCTAGGAGGGGACGATAGGAACATACGAAACGTTCCTTAGTCCCCTCCTAGGTTTAGAAAAGAATACAAAACTTAAATTACCAAGCACTCAAACATGAGTGCTCGATTGCAAGAAAAATTCCAAATACAAATATAAAAGGTTATAGGAAAGCCAACGGCTTTCCTTCTGCTTTTTAAGCAGGGTTTACCAAGCACTCAAACATGAGTGCTCGGCGGTTGCAAGCAATACTAAGGATTAAAAGGAAGTGTTAGCGTTCCTTTCCCCCATACCTTCTTGCTTGCAAATACTGATAATATGATGATCCAAATATCAATATTATACCTACAAGTGAGAAGGGGCTTATAACTTCTCTAAATAGCACAAAGCCTAGAATCGTCGTAAAA
The DNA here is from genome assembly GCF_029983815.1 of Lagierella sp. Taxonomy (GTDB): domain Bacteria; phylum Bacillota; class Clostridia; order Tissierellales; family Peptoniphilaceae; genus Mediannikoviicoccus. The sequence goes on along the minus strand of NZ_JASBYU010000014.1, from coordinate 13,815 downwards.
ACTACTGTCGAGTAGTTAAATATACTAACTTCAGATGCTTCTCCAAATCTATATGATAGGGTTAGAAAAATCTGTCCCAGTCCTGCAAAAACTCCTATTCCTAGTAGCAATAGCAACTCCATTGCTGTTGGCTTAACGAAGTTCATAATCATTAGTGGCAGTGAAACCACACATGAGAAAAGGGAAAAGTAAAAGATGATAGTGTTTGGCTTTTCCGTCTTGTTTAAATGGGATAAAATCGTGTAGGCACCTCCAGCAAAGGCTGCTGATGTAACTCCACTTAATGCTGGAACAAGGTCCATATTAAACTGAGGTCTTACAACGAACATGGTACCTATAAAGCATAGAATGAGGTTTATAATTTTAAGGCTTGTAAGCTTTTCTTTTAAAAAGAGGGCTGCAAAGATAATTACAAAGATTGGTGAACTCTTTTGAAGTATTGTCGCATCGGCAGAGTCCAAATGGTTGATTGCATAAAAATAGGTCACAACTCCCAGATATCCCAGTAGAGAACGACCTATCAATTTTATTTGATTTTCTTTTTTTCCAAAAAAACTGTCTCCATTCTTATAGCATAGGTATCCGCAGAGCATCAGTGTAACTAAGTTTCTAAAGAAAACCTGTTCAAAAAGAGGGATTGTACCTCCAGTAAGTTTTACTAAAATTTGCATAACTGCAAACCATACGCAGGATATTACCATAAAGATAATTCCCTTTCTTCTATTTGATTCTGTATCCAAGAAAATACCTCCTTCAATTTATTAAAATACTAATTGATAATATAAGAACCAATAATCCAAATGTGTATCAAAGCTGAAATGATATTTACAATGGCAAACTCTCTTTTCAACGTCTTATGATGAAACACGGCTCTTCCGGCCATACATCCAGCAAATCCGCCAATTAAAGCCAACAAAAGTAGGTTTTTTTCGCTGAGCCGCCATTGATCTGTCTTTGCTGCAAGCTTATCATATCCATATGCTAAGAAAGCTACGATATTAATAATTATATAATAGGTAAAAGACGGTCTAAAATTCATAGAGGATTTCTCCTTTCTTCCATTAAGTGTTATTATAACAGATAGGGTAATACATGGACAATGAGGTGAATCACTTTGGAAAGTGAAGGAAAAATTTGCCCTTGGGCACTGGGTTCGAAGGAGTTAAAGGACTACCATGACAATGAATGGGGTAAGATATCTAGGGATGAAAATTATCTTTTTGAAATGCTCGTACTGGAGACGGCTCAGGCAGGTCTTAGTTGGGACACTATATTAAAGAAGAGAACTGGATATCAAAAAGCCTACCAGGGCTTTGATCCTAAAAAAGTGGCTAGTTTTTCAGAAAAAGATTATAATAGACTAGTTGAGAACAAAGAAATTGTTAGAAATAAGAGAAAGATTAAGTCGTCCATAGAAAATGCCAAGGCCTTTTTAAAGGTGCAAGAAGAATTTGGCAGCTTCTACAACTATATTTGGTCCTTCACTGACGGTAAACAAATCCAGTCAAATTGGAAAATCCAGGAGGAGATGCCTTCTGAAAGTGAATTGTCAAAGAAGATTTCTAAGGATATGAAAAGTAGAGGGTTTACCTTTGTTGGGCCGACAATTGTGTACTCCTATTTACAGGCGATTGGGATAATAGATGATCATATACAAGGATGTGAAGGTGGTAAGAGATGACCTTAGTAATTGCACATAGAGGTAGTCGAGGAAATCGACCGGAAAATACTTTAGCAGCCTTTAGAGAGGCGGTTAGAGTTGGCGCAGAAGGTATAGAGTTGGATATTAGACAGACAAGGGATAAGGAAATTGTAGTCATACACGACCCGAAGATAAATAGGACGACCACAGGCAGGGGAGAAGTAGAAAAGATGACCCTTGAACAAATCCGCCAGTACGATGCCGGAGTGAAATTTTCAAAAGAGTTTAAAGGTGAAAAGATACCTACCATTAGAGAGGTTTTAAACTTACTAGAGGAACTGGATTTCAAGGGCCTTTTAAATATCGAGATAAAGACCAACAAGTTCTTTCACAAGGGTGTGGAAAAGAGGTTGGCACAGATTGTAAAGGAAAGACCTCGTCCCTTTGAAATAGTCTATTCTGGGTTTGACCTAAGATCTCTATTTAAGATAAATAGGTATGACCCACAAAACGAAAAGTATTGGCTTGTAAAGGATGTAAAGGAAAATCGTAGAAAAATTTTAAATATCGAAAAGAACAATATCATCTCTGGAGTCCATTCAAGCTTGGGCTTTAGCATTAGAGATTCGGAGTTTATTAAGAATATAAAGAAGAAAATTCGAGTTTGGACAGTGAATAGAGACAAGGATTTACTATACTGTTTTGAACAAAATCTTGAGGGAGTAATCACAGACTACCCTCAAAAAGCTTTAGAGTTAAGAGACAGATTTTTAGCTACAAAGATTCAAAAAACGCAATTCTAATCTTTTAATAACAACCTATCGGTCTATAGTTTAATTTCCCATTAACATATTTCAAAAACAATGAATTAACAACAACATAACCTATTTGGAGGGTAAGATGACAGAAGAAAAAATAAAGGATATGAAACTATCTAAAGAGATTTTAGACGCAGTTTCAGACATGGGTTTTGAGGAGTTCACCCCAATACAAAAGAATTCCATTCCACTACTTATGGAAGGAAAGGATGTAATCGGCCAAGCTCAAACGGGAACTGGAAAGACTGCAGCCTTTGGAATTCCTATAATCGAGAAGGTGGACCCAAGCTTTAGAAAGGTTCAGGCCTTGGTGCTATGCCCTACAAGGGAGCTGTGTATCCAAGTATCTGAAGAGATATCCACCTTGTCAAAGTATAAAGAAGGCTTAAAGGTAATGCCTATCTATGGTGGACAGCCTATTGAAAGGCAGCTTCGAGGTTTGAAAAATGGAATACAGATAGTGATAGGTACACCTGGAAGGGTTATGGATCATATGAGAAGGGGTTCCTTGGAGCTATCAAATTTGAAATTCTTTGTCCTAGATGAAGCAGATGAAATGTTTGACATGGGTTTTAGAGACGACATTGAACTCATCTTGCAAGATGTTCCTGAAGAAAGACAGTCCCTGTTCTTCTCTGCAACAATGGCAAAGGAGATAATGGACTTTGCAAAAAAATATCAAAGGAATCCAGAAGTCGTTAGAGTCGTAAATAAAGAACTTACAGTCCCTAAGGTAAAACAGGTCTACATTGAGCTTAGAAACGATATAAAGACAGAGACTCTTTCTAGGATTTTGGACATTGACAACCCAAAACTGACCGTGGTATTTTGCAATACTAAGAAAAAGGTCGATGAATTGACCCAAGAACTGCAGTCTAGAGGTTACTTTGCCGATGGCTTACATGGTGATTTGAAACAAAATCAAAGGGATAAGGTCATGGACAAGTTTAGAAATTCCACCATAGACATTCTTGTTGCCACTGATGTGGCAGCTAGGGGAATCGACGTGGACGATGTGGACTTGGTAGTAAACTATGACATGCCCCAAGACAATGAATACTATGTCCATAGAATAGGTAGAACGGCAAGGGCAGGACGATTTGGTACAGCCATTTCCTTTGTTACATCCAGGGACTATGGAAGTCTAAGGGAAATAGAAAAATATACCAAGACAAAAATAGATAAAAAATCCATCCCAACCATAAAGGAGATGGAGAAGAATAGAAGCTCTAAACTCTTGGAAAAGATAAGGGTTTTATTAAATGAAAAGAACTTTGAAAAGGAATTAAAATTCCTATCATTATTAGAAGAAGAGGACTACTTGCCAAACCACATAGGGGCAGCAGTTCTAAAACTGTTTTTAAATGAACAAAAGTCCTTTAAATACAGAGAGATTGACTCGATTGACAACAATAAGAGACCTCGCTTTGAAAAGGTAAGAGAAAAAAGAGAAAGAAGAGACTTTAGAAACAATAGAGGAAAGACAAAGGGACAAAGGGGAGCTAAGTTAAAAAACTTTACAAGGCTTTTTATAAGTACAGGTAAGAAAAAGGGAGTTTCCCATAAGCATATCCTAGCAGCCCTTTGTAACGAAGGAAAAATCAGTTCAAAAGAGGTAGGACAGATAGACATATTCGATGACTTTTCCTTTGTAAATGTGGACTCGAAAGTTGCACCAAGAGTGGTGAAGAATTTAAACAATAAACATATTAAGGGAGCTAGGGTTTCTGTAGAAAAAGCCAACGAAAAATAAGATAGTAACATTAGGTGATTTAATGAGAATAAGATTAGACAAATTAATTGGAAATATGGGTTTTGCAACCAGGTCGGAGATAAAGAAGTCGGCCAAGAAGGGTGCAATCATGGTAAATGGAGAAGAGGAGAAAAACTCTGGAAGAATTGTTGACACCGAAAAAGATAAGGTGACCTATTTGGGAGAAGTAGTAGAATATAAAGAGTTTATCTACTTGCTTATGAATAAGCCTAAAGATGTGGTTTCAGCCACAGAGGATTTTTTCGATGAAACCGTAGTGGATTTATTGGAAGATTACCACCGAAACTTTAACCCTGCACCAGTAGGAAGGTTGGACAAAGACAGCACTGGACTACTGCTTTTAACAAACGATGGAAACCTAAACCATAAACTTACTTCACCTAAAAATGAAGTAAAAAAGACCTATAAAGTAAAACTTCTAAACGACATAGAAGAAGAAAAGTACAAGAAGGCGTTTGAAGAAGGCATAAAACTATTGCCAGAAGACATAATTACAAAACCTGCCACATTGGAGATAATAGATACAAGAAATTGTTATATAACCATAACAGAAGGAAAATTCCATCAAGTGAAGCGTATGTTTGAAAAAGTGGACAACGAAGTGTTGGAGCTAGAAAGAGTGAAAATGGGAAAATTAGAGTTGCCAGAAGATTTAGAGCCAGGGGAGTATATAGAGATTGATGAAAATGAAGCTAATGCTTCCTTTTAACCTTCTTGCCTACCGGCAGGGGTTTATATTAAAAGTTTTGCTTGGTAAACTTTGAAAAATTATTCTTATATAAATATGTTCTTTTACATCCTTAAAGAGGGAGGCATAATGGAGCTTGTTTTTTGCCTACCTGGCAAGAGGTTGGCGAAATTTAATAAATTTCGATAAGTTCAATTTAAAATTTTTATGTTCTTTTCAAAATAAAGGGAAGGGACTTGGGAACCTATTTGATGGTTCCCTTTCCCTTCCCTTTAAATCCCAACCCTTTGCCCCTCCATAAATTCAGGGACTCGCCGTCCCTGAACACCCTGCTTAAAATAGGGAAAGAAATCTGTGGGATTTCTTTCAAGTTTTTTAATTCGTATTTTGAATTTATATTGACTAAGCTTTATTAAAATTTTTAAATAGGTTATCGACCTATACATTTTTAAAGGAAAGCAGGCAGCTTTCCTACCCCTTATTCCGTGGGTGTTTTCTAACATAAGTTACTAAAGGTTGGTGAAGGATGAACATTTATTTATTTGATCAACGTTATAGACTGGAAGTTTATGAAACTCTATCAATCTTTCTTCCTTCTGATGAAATTGTATTTTTGGATTCTATTTCTGATGATGGATTGATTATTGATACTTCTAATGGAATTAAAATAAAATACTTTGTTAATGGAGAAAGCTTCTATGAAAATCATAGGGAAGTGGAAAGTTTCAATTTGGATTCTTTTATTTCTTTTAAGATGGTTTTAAAGTATGAGTTGGTTAGTTTTTTTAAAGCCTTCTTTAATAAGTCTTCTCCTTGGGGCATCTTAACTGGAATTAGACCGGTTAAGGTTGCAACTGCTCTTTTGGAAACAAGGTCGAGGGAACTGTCTTTGGACTATCTTGAAAATAAAATGCTATTAAGTCCAGAAAAGGCAAAGCTTATTTTAGACATATCAAATACTCAAGGTGATATCAGAGAAAAAATCACAAAAAATAGCTACAGTTTGTATATTAATATTCCTTTTTGTACTGGTAGGTGTTCCTATTGTTCCTACTCTACTCTTATTCTTGAGAAAAATGGTGGAATTGTAAAACCCTACATCAAAAGTATGTTAAAGGAGATAGGCCAATTAAAAAAGAGTTTAGAAGGAAGGAAACTTTCTACTATATATATAGGAGGGGGAACTCCTACGTCTTTAAAGGCGGAGGATTTAAGATTTTTATTAGAAGGTGTCAATAAAATCTTTGACCTTGAAGAAATAGAGGAATTTACCGTTGAAGCAGGAAGGGAAGACTCCCTTTCTTTGGAAAAATTAAAGATTTTAAAGGATAATAAGGTTACAAGAATTTCTTTAAATCCTCAAAGTTTCAAGCCTAATACACTTTTGGAGATAGGAAGAAGACAGGATAACTCAAACCTTATAAGGATGTATGAAGAGGCTAGAAACTTAGACTTTGACAGTATAAATATGGATTTAATCATTGGCCTACCTAAGGAAGATCTTGATGACTTTAATAAAACTCTTGAAGTCATAAAAAGCCTTAGTCCCGATAATTTGACGGTTCATGCCCTTGCCCTTAAAAAGGGATCTAAACTTTTACAGGACAATGACAATTTGCAAAAAGAATATCTTGAGGCAGAGAAGATGATGGAAAGAGCCTTAGAATTTGGCAAAAGTGAAGGTTATGTTCCTTATTATCTCTATAGACAAAAGAGGATTTTGGGTAATTTAGAAAATATAGGATTTAGTAAGCCTGATAAAATTTGCAAGTACAATATTTACATGATGGAAGAATTGCAGGATATTATAGGTGTTGGAATGGGTTCTAGTTCTAAGTTTTTAAAAGGAAATAACCGTTTTATAAATCATAGAAACTTTATGAATATGAGGGACTACTTGGAAAAATTAGAGGATATAATAGAGGAGAAAAGAGAGCTGATTCAAAATGAAAAGTGAAGCAAAAGTTGAAAAGACATTGAACTATCCCATAGAGCAGGTGTGGGAGATATTTACAAATAGACAGGATTATAGGTGGAGAAATGAAGTTGTAAACTTTGAGCCTACAGGGGAAAACACCTTCGAAGAGACAAATTTAAATGATATGGTAACAAAGTATGAAGTCTTGGAGTCAGATCCAATGAACTATTTTAAAATCCAGATGAACAACAAAATAATCAGTGGAATTTTTGACATAAGATTTGAAAAAATTGATGAAAACAAGACAAAAGTAACACTTCATCAAGTCAATGACTACGATAATCTGTTAACTTATTTAACAAATACTTTCTTTCTAAGTCTGGAAAAAGTGCTAAATCGCTACATTTTCCAAGTAGAAACCGAATTAAAGTCTAGAAATGTTACAAGAAAGTAATAAATTTCGTAATAATTTTGTAATAATTCTGTAACCCTTTTGTAACCTTTAAAAATTAAGCCAAAAGGTTACAAAAAGTGTTACAATTTATTAATATTTGTATGACACAAGTGGGAAAAACCATGCAAAATACCAGTTTTAATGTCATTACTCCTTGAATTGTTGACATGGGTTTGGCCATGGGCTAAAATTATCACGTAACAAAAAAGGTTACAAAATAGTTACAAACAATTAAGGAGTGTTATTTTGAATATTAAAACAAAAGTTGCTTCAGGTTTATTGGCTGCTGCAATTGCATTTAGTCCAATGACTACAACTTTAGCTAATTCAGGATTAAATGTATTTAGTGTAAACTCAAAGACTTTATCCGAAACTTCTGCAAAAATAGCTAATAGTACTGAAGCCCTAGAAAATGTATATATCTTAAGTGCAGAAAAAATAGTTGACGGAATCTCCGGAGGCGTATTAGCAGGAGAAAACAAGGGAGCTATAGTCCTAACAGAAGACGGAAAGCTTTCAGAAGAGTCAATGAACACAATTAAAAAAGCAAAGAATGTATATGCGATTGGTGGAGATAAGGCCATTTCTGATGAACTTTTAAAGGGAATTGCCAACTTCAAAGGAAGAATCAGTGGATTTAGTAGATTTGATACAGCTGTAGAAATCGCATCAAAATTGGATTCTAAAAGGAATATCATCATTACTGACGGAGAAGCTCTTGCCGATTCGCTTTCAGCAACAGCCTATGCAGTTAAAAATGATATGAATATTCTTCTTACAAATGGAGAAGAAGTTCCAGAATCTACTCAAAAGTACTTAGAAGAAAATAAAGATTCAGAAATATATTTTGTAGGTGGAGAAAGTTCAATCCCACAAGTGACAAAAGAAAAGGTATATGAAATAGCTGGAAAAGATAAATCCAAGATATCTGAAAATACAATCAAAGGTCATGATAGATATGAAACATCCCTTGAACTTCTAAAGAGATTTGGAAGCTTTGAAGATGTGGTTATAGCAAATGGAAGAAACTATGCAGATGCAATCCTAGCAACAGGATTAAGCTCAAACCTAGACTCTCCAATGCTATTGGTTAACAATATCAGTGCATCAGAAAAAGTTAAGGGACTTAATATTAAAAACATCTACTCAGTATCAACTGGAAACATCTCAACTTCATTCATCAAAAACTTTGTAGAAAAAGTTTTAAACACTACAGGAGTTGAAATGCCAATCAAGGACTTAGAAGGAAATGTAGTAGACAAAATAGTTAAAGAAGTTGCAAGAACAGGTTGGGTTAAGTCAAACCTAAATGTTAGACAACAACCTGGTACAAACTCAAAAGTTCTTGGAGTATTGAACAAAGGCGAAAAGATTTCAGGATATGTAGTAGGGGACTGGTTGAGAATTTCATATAATAATTCTACAGCCTACGTTGCAAATAGCTTTATCTCAGACAAAGAAGTAGAAAAAGACAAACCTAAAGAAGTAGAATCAGCAGGTTCACAAGATAATAACACAAACTCTGATCAAAACTTCAGCTACAAGAAGGTTATGACAGTAAAAGCTACAGCATATTCAATGAACGAACCAGGACTTTCCTGGAGAACAGCATCAGGAATAGACCTTAGACAAAACTCTAAAGTAATAGCGGTAGATAGAAGAGTTATACCACTAGGAACAAGAGTGTATGTAGAAGGATATGGATATGCAGTTGCCGGAGATACAGGCGGAGCAATAAAAGGAAATAAAATTGACGTTCATATGAACTCAGTAAGCGAATGCTACAATTGGGGAGTAAGAACGGTAAAATTGTATATATTAGATTAATTTGTAGAGCGCTCAAAGATGAGCGCTTTTTTCTTGCCTACCGACAAGGTGTTGGCGAAATTTGATAAATTTCGATAAATTTTGCTTGCAACCGAGCACTCAATTATTGAGAAGTGGGAAGTGAGAGGTGAGATGTGAGAGAAAAATCAACCTTTTTTTAATCGGGCACTCAGCTCCATATAACTGTTATTATTTTGCAGTAGAACAGACAAAGAATAGAAATAACTAACTTTTTCTATTCTAGGCTGAGTGCGGGAAACCTCCAACGATTCAGGATTTGTCAAGCACTCAATCCATAGCTATTTAAAAACTAGGTTAATACATATAGAACATGAATACTAGAATATTGGTATTTTAAAATTGAGTGCTCGAAAAACCTAGCTGTAAATAGGGAAAGAAATCTGTGGGATTTCTTTCAGATTTTGTAACTCATATTTTGAATGTCTATTTTCGTTCATAATACAATTTTATTTTCCAAAATAAAAAATATTAATTAATTTTACCATTACTCTTAAAACTTTAATTTTGGTTAATTGAGTGCCCAACTACGGAGTTTTGAAGGAAAGCCAACAGCTTTCCTACATCTTTTTAAGCAGGGTTTTCAGGGACGGCCAGTCCCTGAATTTATGGAGGGGCAAAGGGTTGGGATTTAAAGGGAAGGGAAAGGGAACCATCAAATAGGTTCCCAAGTCCCTTCCCTTATTTTGAAAGAGAATGTAAAACTTTTAAATTTAGTTTTCCAAAGTTTGCTAGATTTTGAATAATACTATTAAAAGGTTATAGGAAAGCCAACAGCTTTCCTACCCCTTATTCCGCGGGGTGTTTAGGGGCGGCGTTAGCCCCTAAATCGTTGGAAGGGTAAGGGGGAGGGAGATTTTAAAGAGGGAGGCCGTTAGGAAACATTACGAAACGTGTCCTTAGGCCTCCCTCTTTAAGAATAGGAAAGAAAAAATCTTAATTTAAAATTTTATCGAAATTTATTAAAATTTCGTAACACCTCCTCTTTACTTTCACTTAAAATCCCTCTTTTATGTTTAGTTTTTTTATTTCGGGTATCTATATAATACAAACCGATAATCACATTTGATGGTTACCCAACTAAAATTTAAAAAGGAATATATCCTATTTATTCAGCTTGAGATGTCAAGCTCTATATGAGAAGGTGTATTCTGGCAGATAGTAGTTGATGGTCGGTTTTTAATATATAATCCTAGAGTTATTACAGATAACAGAGGGTTTAAGACAATTTTTAAAAATATAGAATAGGAAGGATCTGATAAGAGTGATAGAACCTAAAAGCGAATGTTGGTGTAGCCACAGCTAAGGGAAGTTGTTAACGCAATGAGTTAATCAACTTCCCTTATTTTTGTTTCAGTATTCAATTTTTGACTGATCAAGAAAAGCTAGTCTCTTATTTTCTTAAGGGCCTTTAAAACTTCTCTTTTTTCATCGTAATCATCTTTTTTTCCTTCAAGTCTTTTTATAAACTTCTCGTTGCCCTTGCCTAAAAACAGGATTACATCATCCTCTGTCGCCATTTCAATGGCTTTTTGAATCGCCCTAGGTCTATCTTCAATATATTCGTATTTTCCCTTGGATTCTTCCATACCACGTATAATATTTTTGGAGACTTCCCCTATAGGCATCTCCACCTCATCATCCATGGTAATGATGGAGTAGTCTGCATTTTCTCCCACAACTCGTCCGATTTCCTCCTGGGTTTCAGGAGTTCTCGCTCCGCTAACTCCAAATACCACAATACAGTTCTTATCAAAGCTTTCCTTTACCGAAGAGATGATACTTCTCATTCCGTCGCTGGTGTGTGCAAAGTCGATAATCAGATTGAGGTTCTTGTCATTTTCCACAACTTCATATCGTCCTTCAGGAGTCTCAAAGTTCCTAAGTCCCTCTTTAATATCGCCAATAGGCACTCCCATCCTAATGGCAATGGCCACAGCACAAAGGGCGTTATAGATATTATATTTTCCCGCCATTGGCAAAGTTAGTTCTATTTCCTTATCGCCTTCTCTATATATAAAAGTGGAATGGTCAATGTTCATCTCCCTGATTTCACCGACAATTTCACAACCTTCGCTCATCCCATAGGAGATAACGGGAACATAATTTTCCTTAAGCTCCTCATATAACCTTTTGCCATATTGGTCATCCACATTTATAAAATTTTCCCTCTTTGTCATAAAGAAGAGCTTTTTCTTAGTGTTATAATAATTTTCCATGCTACCATGAAGTTCCAAGTGTTCATATGTTAGATTTGTAAAGGCGCCGTAGTCAAAGTCTACTCCTTCAACTCTCTTAAGCTCCAAGGCATGGGAAGAAACCTCCATCACCACAGCCCTATAGTCATCCTCACATAGCTTTGAAAAAGTGTCCTGTAAAATATTTGCCTCAGGTGTAGTCTTTCCAAAATTTATAACCCCATCTTCCCTTTTAAGACCAAGGGAGCCGATAGAAGCGGTTTTTATCTTGGCGTGGTTTAAGATGCTTTCCAACATAAAGGTAGTTGTAGTCTTACCGTTGGTTCCAGTTATACCGACAACCGTCATATTGCCCGAAGGATTATTATAAAAGGCCTTTGAAATCTCCGCCAAGGCACTTCTAGAATCCTTTACCTCTATATAGGAGACCCCAGAAACCTTGTCCACATCTTCGCTATGGACGATAATCTTACAGCCCTGTTCAATTGCCATATCGATATATTTATGACCGTCCGTCTTAAAACCCTTGATTGCAACAAAAAGACTTTCCTCCTTTGCAAGGCGAGAGTCCAAAGTTATATGGTTAAAGTTCCTATGTTTAGAGCCGAACAGTTCAATATAGGAAATTTGTTCTAATAATTTTTCTACTTTCATTTGTCACTCCTAGAATATAAAATACTTATCAACTCTATTCTATGAGACTTTTAACAAATTGTACATATCTATATATTATATTTAAACCTAGAAGCCTTTTATTGAAATTTTATAACAATCTTGACAAAATCCTATAAAAAGCAGGACTTATTTAAAATAATGTCAATCTTTGTAGACACCTTTGTCTTAAAAGTTACATTTTTTTAAAATTTACCTAATTTTTAAGGAAGTTTTTGTACCATCTGTTTAGATGAAAATGATGAGGGTATACTATAAAAGAATCAATTTTAGGGAGGAGGTTGGCGTTTGTGGATAAATTAGAATTATTCATAAAGGAATCTTGTCCTTATTGCCAAAAGGTAATGAGATTTATCGACAAGTATAACCTAAAGGATAAGATTGAAATCAAAGATATTGTAAAAGATGAAGCCAACAAGAATAGATTGGTGGAAGAAGGCGGTAAAAACCAAGTTCCATGTCTATTTATTGATGGCAAACCAATGTATGAATCAAGCGATATCATTGACTATTTAAAAGAGAATCTAGTGGATTAGTCCATTTAGATAATTAAATTTAAAAATTAAAATTATGGAGGTAAAAAATGAAAAAATTATTATTAGGTGCACTATTAATCGGATCAGTACTATTAGTAGGATGTGACAAGGCTGACACACCAGCTGAAACAGACGGAAATGATCCTACAACTACAACTGAAGAAAGTGTAGACACAGAAGCAACAGAAACAACAGAAGCAACAGACGCTTCTAACTAATCAATCATAAAAAATACTCAATAGACATATACTATAATCCAATTAAGGAGGCGATAATATGAAAAAATTATTATTAGGTACTTTAATGATTGGGTCGCTACTATTAGTTGGATGTGATCAGGGAAATAAGCCGGGAGAAAACGAAGCCCAACCAACCCATCCAACGGAAACACTTGGTCCATCAGAGACCATGCCTACGGATGCAGAGGAAACAAAAGAAAGTACCACAGAAGAAACAGCGGAAGAGACATCATCACAGACAAATGATGCAGCAGAGCAACACGATGAACAATATGGTGTAAACGATGCTATATCAATGTTCAAAGAACAATTTCCCCAAGGGGAAATCACCAAACTATCCTATGAAAATGACGACAGGTACCAATACGAAGTCGTAGGAAGGGAAGGAAACAACGAACATTCATTGGAACTAAATGCCGTAAATGGCGAAACAAAAGTTAAGACAGAAAACGAAGATGACGAAGTAAACCCTATTGACCAGCAGTATCTCGATAGGATTGACCAGATGCTAAATAAGGCTTTGGATGACTTTGCCACTGAGTTTGATGCGAAAAACATGCTTGCCAAAAAATGGGATTTAGAATATGATGATGGAAAGCTTGAGTTTAAAACTGAAGTGGTTTCCGGCAACAAAAGTAAAGAATACAAATTCGACGTAAAAGAAGAATTCTAACAGACAATAAGACTAGTAGAAAGTAAACTGCAAATTTTTTAAAACATTCAAGCACCAGTCACTCAACAAATGTAAAGCATCAAGCACTCGACTAAGAGAGGTTGTTGCTTAAAGAGTGTTGGTGCTTGATTAAAATGTAAAACTATGATTTACAAGTAAAAAATGATTTTTTCAAAGTGAAAATCGAGCACTAAAACAGGACCTAATATATATTTGCAATTTAAATTTAACTTTATTACTTTGATAGTGCAACAGTTTAAATGGAGCACAGGAGAAAAATTACATATAATTAATAGGTTTTAGTGTCAAGTCCATAATATTGTGTAAATTAATCTAGTACAATATTTAATCTATCATT
>NZ_JASBYU010000013.1 GCF_029983815.1 Lagierella sp. | reverse complement strand
ATTTTTCAATGCGTTTAAAGGTTTTGGTATGTATTCAACTGTCAAACTCCCGGGTGAAGTTGAAGAGGTTAGTGATTTACTTGAGGATGAAGATTCAGAAAACCTGGGAAATAATGAAAATTTCACTATTGGTGAAAAAATCTTGAAAAATCCTAAGGATGCATTTATTTATTCTGAAATCTTCAATAGAAAATACTAGAGTTGAAAGTTATACCAAAACTTGTTATAATAAATTTAAGTTAGATTATTTGATAGGAGTGGGATTTTCCCGCTCTTATTTATTTAATAAAAGGAGGCGTAATGAATAAAAAAGAGTTACTTAATCTTTGTAAGGAGGAGTTTGAACCTCTTTTAAAGGAATTGGGTTTGGAATTATACGACATTGAATACAGCAAAGATGCCATAGGAAATATTTTACGGATTTTTATAAGTAAAGACGAAGGTAATGTGGGAATTGAAGATTGCGAAAAGGCTAGTAAATCAATAAGCCAAAAGCTCGATTTACTAGATCCAATTGAAGAATCTTATTTTCTAGAAGTGTCTTCGCCGGGAATTGATAAGCCTTTTAAAAAGGAAAAAGACTATGTTAAAAATATTGGGAAGAAAGTCGAAGTGAAGTTTTATGGTTCTTTTAAGGGGCAGAAGACATTAATTGGTGTTTTATTAGAAAAAAAGGAAAATGAGATTGTAATTGAAACTGATAAAGGGAATGAAAAAATCCCTTTAGATATGATTTCTACTGTAAAATTATCATTATTTTAATAGGAGAGAAAATGAATCAAGAATTTATAAATGCTCTAACTGAAATTGAAAAAAGCAAGGGTATTTCTAGCGATATAATTATTGAAGCTTTAGAAAAAGCTTTAATAAAAAGTTATGAAAAGAATTTTAACGACAATGGAAATGTTTCTGTTAGCATAAATAGGGAAAATGGAGAAACAAAGATTTATTCCATTAAGAAGGTAGTTGAAGAAGTGGAAGATCCTATAACGGAAATATCTATCCATAAAGCTCGGGAGTTAAGATCAAATTTGGAATTAGGTGATGAAATTACAATTGAGGTCACTCCGAGAAATTTTGGTCGAATAGCTGCTCAAACTGCAAGAAATATTGTTATTCAAAAGATAAAGGATGCGGAAAGAGAAATAATTTACAATGAATTTATTGACCGAGAAAAAGAGATAATAACTGGATTAGTGCAAAGAATAGATAGGGGAATTATCTATGTCGATTTAGGAAAAGTTGAAGGTATTGTTCCTTATGAAGAACAGATTCCTAATGAAAATTATAAAATTAACGGAAGATATAAATTCTTTATAAAAGAAGTGAAAAACACTACAAAAGGTGCTCAAGTAATCCTATCTAGATCCGATGTAGGCCTTGTAAAGAGATTGTTAGAATTAGAAGTTCCTGAAATAAATGAAGGAATTGTTGAAGTGTTTTCTATTGCAAGGGAAGCTGGTTCAAGAACAAAACTAGCTGTTTTTGCTAGGGATGAAAATGTGGATCCTGTAGGGGCTTGTGTTGGATTTAAGGGAAGCAGAGTAAGGACTATAGTAGATGAACTAAATGGAGAAAAGTTAGATATTATCGTTTGGGATAAGGATATTAAAAAGTTCTTGGCAAATAGTTTAAGTCCTACTGAAGTCGAACAGGTTTTCATAAATGAAGAAGAAAAAGTCGCAAGGGTAATTGTAGACAATGATCAGTTATCTTTAGCAATTGGAAAAGAAGGCCAGAATGCAAGACTTGCAGCAAAATTAACGGGATGGAAAATTGATATTAAGGGTTCACAACAGTATTTGGATGAGATACAATCTGAAGACTTGAAAGTTGAGTTTCCTGAAGAACAAGAATATATTGCCGGTATTTTAAGTGAGGATCATGAAGACTAAAAAAATTCCAATGCGAAAATGTGTTGCTTGTGGTAATAATAAACCAAAAGGCGATTTACTTAGAATAGTTAAGAATAAAGAAGAAGGAATTATTATAGATCCTTCTGGTAAAAAGAATGGCAGGGGAGCTTATATTTGCAAGGATATAAACTGCCTTGAAAAAGCTATTAAGAACAAAAAGATTTGTCATGCATTAAACACTGAAATCAGTGAAGAAACTTATAAGGAGATTTCAAACTATGTAATGGAAGATAAATAAATTCGAGAGGAGTGCTTTATATGAAGAAAATTAGAATTTATGAGATTTCAAAGAAAATAAATGTTCCTGCAAAAAAAATTATTGAGGAATTAAGTAAAATAGGGATAAATGTTAAAAGTCACATGTCATCGGTAGACGAGGATGTACAAAAACAAGTTGAGGAAATATTTTCCAAAACTCCTAATAAATCTGGAACTAAGGATAAGAAAATGAAACATGAGGGTAAACAAAAACCTCAAAATAATAAACATCCTAAAAGCAAAAATTCAAGTAAATCAGATAAAAATACTGAAAAGACTGACAGTGAAAAAAATAACAAAAAAAATAAGAACCATAACACTCCTATTAATAAAAATAAAAACAAGGGGAAAAAGAATCGTCAAAAGAAAAAAATTGATGAAGATCATTTCAAAAATTTACAAAAAACTACCCCAAGATTAAAAAATAAATATAAAAATAAGAAAAAAAGTGATTCGGAAAATATGGAAAATGAAAATAAGAATGAACCTATAGAAATACCTGGAAAGATTACCGTAGGAGAACTTTCTGAAGCTATTGATGTTCCACTAGCTCAATTGATCAGTAAATTAATCTCCTATGGAATAATGGCTTCTCAGAATGAAGAGCTTGATTTTGAAAATGCTCAAATCATAAGTTTAGAGTTTGGAAAAGAAGTCGTTCAGATGACAGAAGAAGACCTTGAAGAGGATATGATGTTGGAACTGGATTTTGAAGATAAAGAATCTTCATTAAAATCTAGACCTCCTGTGGTAACTGTAATGGGACACGTTGACCACGGAAAGACCTCATTACTAGATAGTATTAGACATACTACTGTTACAAGGGGAGAAGCTGGTGGAATAACTCAACATATAGGTGCATCTGTAGTAAATGTTGATAATAACAGAATAATATTTTTAGATACTCCAGGTCATGAGGCTTTTACAGCGATGAGATCAAGAGGGGCTCAAGTTACAGACTTAGCTATACTTGTAGTAGCTGCTGATGATGGTGTTATGCCTCAGACTTTAGAAGCTATCAACCATGCTAAGGCGGCTGAAGTTCCTATTATAGTTGCCATAAATAAAATGGATAAACCTGAGGCAAATGTCGAAAGAATTAAGCAGGAATTAGCTGAAAATGGTCTTATGCCTGATGATTGGGGCGGAGAAGCTATTTGTGTCCCTGTATCTGCAAGGACAGGTGATGGTATAGATGACCTTTTAGAAATGGTTATTACAGTGGCTGAAATCGAAGACTTAAAGGCTAATCCTAATAGAAGGGCTATTGGAACTGTAATCGAAGCCCAACTTGACAAGGGAAGAGGTCCTACTGCAACTATCCTAATCCAAAAAGGTACATTAAAAACTGGAGATATAGTTGTATCAGGAACTACAAGCGGTCGTGTTAGGGCAATGTTTGACGATAAGGGTAAAAATATTAAGAAAGTCGGACCTTCATATCCTGCTTTAATTTTAGGTTTGTCAGATGTTCCTGAAGCAGGAGATACTCTTTATGCTGTAAAAGATGAAAGAACTGCAAGGGGATATGCTGATAAGGCAAAAGAACTTCAAAAAGAGGATATGTTACGTTCATCCTCTAATATAAATTTAGACGATCTATTTAGTCAGATTTCCAGTGGAGACATCAAAGATCTAAATATAATCATTAAAACAGATGTTAGAGGTACTATCGACGCTGTTAAGCAGTCATTTGAAAAGTTGAGTAATGAAGAAGTAAAAGTTAATATAATCCATGGAGCAGTCGGTGGAATAACTGATTCAGATGTTAACTTAGCTGTAGCATCAAATGCCTTAATAATAGGATTTAACGTTAGACCTTCCCAATCTGCAATAGACCTTTCAAATTTTGAAGGTGTTGAAATACGAACATATAGAGTAATTTATGAGGCTATTGAAGATATTAAAAATGCTATTAAGGGAATGTTGGCTCCTAAGCTTGTTGAAGAAGTAGTTGGAAGAGCCGAAATAAGAGCTGTTTTTAAAGTACCTAATGTAGGTTCTGTGGCTGGTATCTATGTCACAAGTGGTAAAATCCTAAGAAATGCATCTGTAAGACTTATTAGAAATGATATAGTTGTTCATGAGGGAGAAATAGCCTCATTAAAAAGGTTTAAGGATGACACAAAGGAACTGGCTACAGGATTCGAAGGTGGCTTGGGAATAGAAAATTATAATGATATTAAAGAAAAAGACGTTATTGAAGCTTATGTAATGAAGGAAGTAACTCCAAAGTAGGTGAGAATATGAATGAGAAGAGAGTACGAAGAATTTCTTCAGAAATAAATAAAGTGGTTTCAGAATTGTTGTATAAAGATTTAAAAAACCCGAATATTGATCCTCTATATACTGGTATAACCGGTGTTAAAGTTACAAATGATTTAAGTTTTGCATATATCTATATATCAGTAATTGGAGATGAGATAAAGAAAGAGGAAACCTTAAAAGGATTTGAAGAGTCTAAGGGTTTTATACGTAAGGAAATTAGCAGACAGGTGGACTTACGTCATACTCCAACTCTAATTTTTAAATTAGATGAGTCTTATGAAAGGGGAATGCATATTGAAAGCATCCTCAATGAGTTAAAATCTGATGGAGAAAAGAATGTCTAAAATTGAAGAACTAAGAGAAATAATTGCAAAAAACAAGAGTTTTGCAGTTATTTCTCATTTACGCCCTGATGGAGATAATCTTGGGTCTATTATTGCAATGTCTAGACTTTTAGAAAATCTGGGCAAAATTGTTTATCCAATCCAGTTGGATTTAATGCCTGATAAATTTAACTTTATTACAAACAACATCAACTTTTATAGCGATATCATCTTTGAAGTTGATGTTGTAATTGCCTTGGATTGTGCAGATAAGAAACGATTAGGCGAGGTAGATTCCTTATTAAATTCTGCCAAGGATATCATTAAGATAGATCACCACAATACAATTGAAAACTATGGTACTTTAAACATAGTTGACAAAGATATTTCATCTACTTGTGAATTGTTAACTAAGATTTTCATAAATTTAAATATAGAATTTACGCCTCAAATATCAACAGCCTTATTAACGGGAATTTTAACGGATACTGGTAGATTTTTATATGATAGTGCTGATGAAGAAACTTTGAATATATCTTCTTTCTTAATAAATAACGGAGCTGATAAAAAACTCCTTATGGATAAATTATTCCAATCAGAAAGTTTAAATTCTAAAAAAGCTCAATTGGAAATCCTCAAGAATGCTCATTTTTACTATGACTCAAATTTGGTTATTTTAAGACAGACTAAAAGCATCTTGGATTCATACTCTGTATCTGATTCAGATGTAGAAAATGCAATTAACTATTATAGGGAAAGTAAAGAAGTAAAGGCTGTAGTGATGATAAAGGAAATTACAGAAACTTCTTATAAAGTTAGCTTTAGAAGTAAATCTGGTGTGGATGTATGTCAGATAGCAACAGAATTTGGTGGGGGTGGACATATTCAGGCCTCTGGCTGTAAAATAGAAGGGCCAATAGACGTTGTGGAGTCTAAAATTGTTGAAAGGTTTGATATTTTTGAATAATAATACTATTTTAGACGGTGTAATCAATGTCTATAAAGAAAGAGAAATGACTTCCCATGATGTAGTATTTCAATTAAGGAAGATTTTAAAAACAAAAAAAATTGGACATGCAGGTACATTAGATCCAAATGTTACTGGAGTACTAGCCATATGCATTGGGAACTCTACAAAGCTATCATCCTATCTTATGAACAATTCTAAGACCTATATTGGGGAATTATATTTTGGTATAGAAACTGACACCGAAGATATTTGGGGAAATATAATAAAGACAGATTGTAAGATACCATCTGAGGAGGAATTGACAAGAGTTATAGATGAATTTAATCAAAAGTCTATTTTACAAACACCGCCTATGTATTCAGCTATAAAGGTTAATGGCAAAAAATTATATGAGATTGCAAGAAAAGGTGAAGTTATAGATAGGAAAAGCAGAAAAGTTTTTATTTATGATATTTCCCTTCTTAGGTTTTATGAAAATAAAGCTCAAATTAAAGTAACCTGTTCTAAAGGAACATATATTCGGACTTTATTTAAAAATATTGCTGAAAAATGCGGTAGTTGTGGGACTATGTCCTCTTTAGTTAGAATATCTTCTGGAGGATTAAAGATAGATAGCGCCTTAACCTTAAATAAGATTAAGTTCTTAGCTGAAAGTGAAATTTTTGATTTTATAATTCCACCAGAGGATGCTTTGGTTGACATTGAAAAAATAATAGTCCCTGATTATCTTTTCAAAAAGGTAATAAATGGAGTTGCCATTAAAACAGATTTGATAAATTTAAATCTTGAAGAAAAAAAAGAATATTTAGTGTATTGTAAAGGTGAATTTATTGGCGTTTACAAACATGAAAATAAAATATTGAAAGTTAAAACCTATTTATTTAGAGGTAACAAATGATTCTAGAAATTAGCAAAAATAATTTTAAACTTAATAGTAACTTTGTGATTGCCTTGGGGAATTTTGATGGCTTTCACATCGGACACCAATCTTTAATCGATGAACTTGTGGAAGTGTCCAAAGAGACTAACTTAACGCCTTCAGTTCTACTCTTTAAAGAACATACAAAAAAGGTATTAGAAGGGAAAACTTTTAAATATCTAACTAACTTGGATGACAAGATAGAAATACTCAAAGGTTTAAAAATTACCGACGTATTTATTACTGATTTCCAAGATATAAGGAATATGACTCCTATTGAATTCTTAGATTTTTTAACAAAAGGATTAAATGTAAGAGCTATTGTTGTAGGTAATGACTATAAATTTGGCCAATTTGCTAAAGGAAATATTAAACTGCTATCTGAGTATTGTAATGAGAATGGATTATATTTGAAAATTTTAAATCAAGTGGAAACTTTAGATTCGCCTGTTAAAAGCACCAATATTAGAAAACTTATTCAATCTGGAAAGGTTAGAGAAGCAAAAGAATTGCTAGGTAGGCCATATAGAGTTACAGGGACTGTTAATCATGGTTATAAAAGAGGACGAACTCTAGGTTTTCCCACAGCAAATATCACTGATCTATTTGATTATATTTTACCAAAAGAAGGCGTATACTTAACAAAAACCTATATCGATGGTTTTGTAGAATTCTACTATAGTTTGTCCTTCGTTGGTAAGAATATTACATTTTCTGAGGATGAATTGAAGATAGAAACCTATATATTGGACTTTGACGGCGATTTATATGGAAAAAAACTTAAGATAGAATTTTTAGATTTCATAAGGGATAATATAAAGTTTAAAAATGCAGAAGACCTAACTATACAGATCCATAAAGATATAGAAACGGCGAGAAATATACTAGGATTTTAATTTACTTTTTATCTTAATTATGGTACACTTATATAGAAATACCAATACGTTGAAATTCGATTCCTCAACGGTTCCAACAGTATTGGTGAATATTTAATAATAGGAGGAAAATATGTTTAGTGCAGAAGAAAAAAAAGCAATAATCGAAGAATTCAAATTAAGCGAATCAGATACAGGTTCACCAGAGGTGCAAATCGCTCTACTATCAAAGAGAATATCTGATTTAACACAACATTTGAAAACTCACACAAAAGACCATCATTCTAGAAGAGGACTTTTTAAAATGATAGGTAATAGAAGGGGTTTATTAAACTACCTAAAAAGAAAAGATATTGATAGATATCGTGAGCTAATTAAAAAATTAAACATTAGAAGATAATATAATAAGAGCGGTGAAATTCGCTCTTATTTTTGAATTATAAAAATATGCTAAGGAGATATTATGATTAAAGAGTTCAAATACAATTTGGCAGGCAAGGAGATTATAGTTACTACCGGTAAAGTTGCTAAACAAGCTAATGGCGCTTGTTTAATCCAATCTGGAGAAACTATAATTTTAGTGACTGCTACAGCCTCAAAACAGCCAAGAGAAGGAGTAGATTTCTTTCCGCTTAGTTGTGATTTTGAAGAAAAATTATATGCTGTTGGAAAGATTCCAGGAGGTTTCATTAAAAGAGAGGGTAAAGCTACTGAAAGAGGTACCCTAATCTCTAGATTGATTGACAGACCTCTTAGACCTTTATTCCCTGAGGGATATAGAAACGACGTACAAGTTATAGCAACAGCTTTATCAGTAGATCCAGATTACAGTCCTGATATATTATCTATGATAGGTTCATCAATTGCGCTTTCAATATCCGATATTCCCTTTAATGGTCCTACCGGTTCTGTAGGTGTAGGTATGATTGATGGGGAAGTAATAATAAATCCAACAAAAGAAGAAAAAGAAAAATCCGACTTGGAATTGACTGTATCAGGTACAGAAAAAGCTATTATGATGGTTGAGGCTGGATGTAACAAATTATTAGAATCTGATGTACTTAATGCTATTTTAAAAGCTCACGAAGAGATAAAGGGAATCTGTAGATTCATTTCTGAAATTCAATCTGAAATAGGTAAGGAAAAATCATCTTTTGAAGTTATTTTACCAGATGAACAACTTGTTACCGAGGTAAAAGAGTTTGCTCAGGATAGAATTATCAACGCTTTAAGAGATGAAGATAAAGTTTCAAGAGAAAATAATATCGATGATATCATTAAAGAAACAATCGATGAGTTTGCTGAGAAATATGAGGATTCAGAAGATGATATAAACAAAATATTAGAAGAGATACAGGTTAAAGAAGTCAGAAGGTTGATAATTGAAGATAAAATTAGACCAGATAACAGAAAGATCGACCAAATCAGAGAGTTAAGTTGTGATAGATGTCTATTGCCAAGGGCACATGGTTCTGGACTTTTTACAAGGGGACAAACACAAGTATTATCTGTAGTAACATTAGGATCTCCTAGTGATGTCCAAGTTCTTGATGGTCTAATAGAAGAAGAAGACAAAAGATATATGCACCAATATAATTTCCCACCATATTCTGTAGGGGACACTCGTCCTTTAAGAGCTCCTGGACGTAGGGAAATTGGTCATGGAGCCTTAGCTGAGAGAGCTCTTATTCCAGTAATACCATCTGTTGAGGAATTTCCTTATACAATTAGAGTCGTTTCAGAAGTTTTGGAATCAAATGGTTCAAGTTCACAAGCGTCAGTTTGTGGGTCCACACTTGCATTACTTGATGCAGGAGTTCCTATTAAAGAATCCGTTGCTGGTATAGCAATGGGATTGATGAGTGATGGTGATAATGTAACTATCCTAACAGATATTCAAGGTTTAGAAGACCACTTTGGAGATATGGACTTTAAAGTTGCAGGTACTAGAAATGGTATCACGGCATTACAAATGGATATAAAAATTGATGGTATTTCAAAAGAAATATTAACAAAGGCTTTAGAACAAGCAAAGGTTGCAAGACTTCAAATTCTTGATACTATGGATGCTTTAATTTCTAAACCAGAAGCTGATATTTCAAAATATGCTCCTAGATTAATGACTATAAAAATTGATCCTGAAAAGATAAGAGAAGTCATTGGACCAGGTGGTAAAACTATAAATAAAATCATTGATGAAACAGGTGTTGTAATCGATACTGAAGATGATGGAACTATAACTATTACAGCCGAAACAACTGAAAACGGACAGAAAGCTATTAAAATGATAGAAGATATAATCGCAGAGGTTGAAGAGGGTAAATCATATCTTGGAAAAGTTATGAGAATTACCAATTTTGGTGCCTTTATTGATATTTTAAATGGTAAAGAAGGATTACTTCACATATCAAAGATTGCTCATGAAAGAGTAAATAAAGTTGAAGATGTTTTAAGTGTTGGCGACGAAGTTCTTGTAAAAGTAACTGATATCGATAAAATGGGTAGAATTAACCTTTCAAGAAAAGCATTACTACCAAAGCCTGAAGACAAGAAATAAACTTTAATTTAATTAAAAACAAGTTATCTTATAAGTATTAAGCACTCAACCATTTGAGTGCTTGATTTTGGAGGAAAGATGAAAGTAAAAGTAATAAATAAAAGCAATAATCCGCTACCAGCATATGCTACAGAAGGTTCAGCAGGGCTAGATGTTCACGCTTTTTTAGAAGAAAATGTTGTTTTAAAACCAATGGATAGAAAGATAATTCCTACAGGATTATATCTTGAAATTCCTGATAGCTATGAGATTCAGGTAAGAGCAAGAAGCGGATTGTCAATAAAACATGGTATAACTTTGATAAATGGAGTTGGAACCATTGACTCAGACTATAGAGGTGAATTAGGTATACCATTAATCAATCTTTCAGATCAGGAATATGAAATTAAAAGCGGAGACAAAGTAGCTCAAATAATATTATCTAAATATGAAGTTATTAATTTCCAGTTGGAGGACAACCTTAAAGATACTAAAAGAGATGATGGAGGTTTTGGACATACTGGTTATTAGGTTTTATTTTATACAAATAACTGGAGGCAGTTGTGGCAAGAAGAAAAAGTAAGAAAAAATCTTTTATTACAAAGATATCTTTAAATCAAATATTAAGTCTTCTCTGCGTGTTATTGACTATCTCATATATTTTCCTGGTTGGTAAAAATACTGGTTTATTGGGAGAAAAAATTAAAGAGTTTTATTTTACTATATTTGGACTAGGATCATATGTAATAATCCCTTTAATTTTTTTTCATCTTATTTTGTCCATTTTAAATAAAGCAACTAAAAGGATACATATTTCCTTTACCATAATTTATGTTTTATTTTTATTAGCCCTTTGTATCCTAGATTTAAATGTGAACATTGGCTACACTTTAAATCAGAGGCAAGAAAATGCTAATATATTAGCCAATAACGGTCAGGGTGCAGGTATTGTCGGTGCAGCTATATGTTTCGTTTTTTTAAAGAGCATTGGAAAACTGGGCATATATTTTATAATGGTTCTATCCATGTTTTTTGCTGGGGTTTATTTATTAAATGTAGATTTACAAGATCTTTATGAAGATATTAAAATAATATTTAGAAAATTTTCAGAGATATTATCCAAATTATTTATCAAGATCCAAGAAACTATACAATCAAAGACCCATAAGAAGGTTGAAATTACAAAAAATAATGATAGTAGACCTGAGAGAATTGAAAATAATGAAATTATCAAAGAAGAAATTGTCTTCAACGATTATGACAATACTTTTGACGAATCTACAAATGAAATAGATGAGGTTATTACTGAAGAAGAAGCGGAACAGCTATCTATTGAAAATGAAATTCTAAGTCAAGCTAAACCCACTAGTCTATACAAATTTCCACCTATGGAGCTTTTAAAAGATCCTATTAAGACTTCTGGAGATTCTAAAGATATACTTATGGAAAAGGCAAATAAAATTGAAGATACCCTTGAAAGTTTTGGAATTCAATGTAATGTAGTATCCATCAATAAAGGACCAACTGTCACTTGTTTTGAACTGGATCCGCAGCCGGGAGTTAAAGTTAGTAAAATTGTCAATTTATCTGATGATTTAGCTTTAGCACTAGCCTCTCCAGATATTAGAATTGAAGCTCCAATACCAGGAAAATCACTTGTTGGAATTGAAGTTCCAAATCTGAATAAAGAGAGTGTATTTTTTAAAGAAATAATAGATACTGATGAATTTGAAAATTTAGAAAGTTTATTACCCTTAGGTTTAGGAAAAGATATTCAAGGAAGAACAATTGTGTCATCAATTGAAAAGATGCCTCATCTTTTAATAGCAGGAGCAACAGGCTCTGGTAAATCAGTTTGTATTAACACGATTATACTGAGTATATTGTACAAATCTAATCCTGAAGATGTAAAACTTATTTTAATAGATCCTAAAGTTGTGGAACTCAGTATTTATAATGGAATTCCACATTTAGCAATTCCAGTAGTAACAAACCCAAAGAAGGCAAGTTTTGCCTTAAACTGGGCTGTAACAGAAATGGAACGAAGATATAAAATATTTTCGGACAATTATGTAAGGGACATAAAAGCATATAACGAAAAGAATGCAGATGGAGAATTGGAAAAGTTACCTTATATGGTAATAATCATAGATGAGTTATCAGATTTAATGATGGTTGCAGCAGGAGAAGTTGAAGATGCGATTACAAGACTTGCACAAATGGCCAGAGCTTGCGGAATTCATTTAATAATAGCAACTCAAAGACCATCTGTGGATGTAATTACAGGAACTATAAAAGCTAATATTCCATCACGTATATCCTTTGCAGTATCTTCCCAAATTGACTCAAGGACAATTTTAGATATGTCTGGCGCAGAAAAATTATTGGGTAGAGGTGATATGCTATTTTTACCTTCTGGTAAATCCAAACCAGTGCGTATACAGGGAGCTTTTATTTCTGATAAGGAAGTTGAGAATATAGTATCTTATCTCAAAAATAAAAATGATTCGGATTATGACGATGAAATTATTGAAAATATAGAAAAAACCCAAGAAAAGTCAAATAACCTATCAGGTACCGATGAACTCTTTAACGAAGCGGTTAAGATAGTCATTGAAGAAGATTCCGCATCTATTTCAATGTTACAAAGACGAATGAAGATTGGCTATGCCAGAGCGGGAAGAATCATCGATGAAATGGCTGAAATGGGTATAATAAGTGGGTATGAGGGAAGTAAACCACGTAAAGTTTTAGTGGATAAAAATTTTTTAGAGGAACTTGATGTATAATGAATATAGCAAACAAATTGACAACTTTAAGATTGATATTAATACCTATTTTTGTAGGAGCTGCGATGCATTTTACTTTAGAAAGCCCAATTCCGGGCATTATATTTGTAGTAGCGGCTATTACAGATTTTTTTGATGGTTATCTAGCTAGAAGTAGAAATCTAGTTACTACTTTTGGTAAATTTATAGATCCCCTTGCAGATAAAATGCTCGTTGCAGCTGCGTTGATCATGTTTGTTGAGCAAGGAATTTTTCCTGCATGGACAGTTTGTATAGTAATAGCAAGGGAGTTTCTTATTACAGGATTTAGAATAATTGCTGCTTCTGAAGGTGTAACAATAGCAGCTAGTAAGTGGGGAAAATCAAAAACCGTATCACAGTTCATTGCAATCGTGCTAGTTTTATTTAGCACTATATTGGATTTTATTCCTTGGAATTTAATTAATGTAATATATTATGTTTCCGTAATATTAACGATGATTTCTGGATTTGATTATATTGCAAAGAATAAAGAGGTTTTAGATTTAGAAAATATATAAGGAGTATATTATGGCTGTTAATTTCACAAATGACAAAAATAAAAATGAATCAATCAAAAATGCTTTCAAAAATATTGAGAAGCAATTTGGAAAAGGCGCTGTTATGCTTCTAGGTGAAACACCTAAACAAAATATAGAAGCAATCTCTACTGGAGCAATAAACTTAGACGTGGCTTTAGGGATTGGTGGTATTCCTAAAGGAAGAATTATCGAAATCTATGGTCCAGAGTCTTCGGGAAAGACAACTCTAGCTTTGCATATAATTGCTGAAGCCCAAAAACAAGGAGGAGTTGCTGCTTTTATAGATGCAGAGCATGCTTTAGATGCAGTATATGCTCGAAATCTAGGAGTTAATATAGATGAATTAATCGTTTCTCAACCAGATACTGGTGAACAAGGACTTGAGATAGCAGAGTCACTAGTTAGAAGTAGTGCTATTGATGTAGTTGTTATTGACTCAGTTGCTGCTTTAGTTCCTAGAGCTGAAATAGATGGTGATATGGGTGATTCCCATGTAGGTTTACAGGCAAGACTTATGTCTCAAGCTTTAAGAAAGCTTGCGGGTGTTATTTCTAAAAGTAATACTTCAGTAGTATTCATTAACCAACTTAGAGAAAAAGTGGGTATTATGTTTGGAAATCCTGAAACTACTACAGGAGGACGTGCTTTGAAATTCTATTCTTCCGTAAGAATGGAGGTTAGAAGATCTGAGGCTATAAAACAAGGTGATGATATTGTAGGAAACAGAACCAAGGTAAAAGTTGTTAAAAATAAAGTAGCCCCTCCATTTAAACAAGTTGAATTTGATATAATGTATGGAAAGGGAATTTCTAAGACAGGAGCTATTTTAGACATGGCAGCTGATGTAAATATAATAAATAAAGCAGGAGCTTGGTATTCCTATGGTGATGAAAGGCTTGGACAAGGTAGGGAAAGGGCTAAAGAATTTTTAGAACAAAATCCTGACCTTTTATCTGAAATATCTCAAAAGGTTTATAGTCACTTCAGCATAGCTGGACATGATGTTGAGGAAGCTACATTAGATTTTAGTAATAGTGAAGAAAAATAAGAATAGCAAGCGTTGTGAAGTTGATGCTTGATTGTTTTAAATAAACCTCCTAAATAGGAGGTTTTCTTTGTAGGTGAATTATGAAATTTTTATTTTTTACAGATAGTCATATTAGGGCTACAAATCCAGTTTCTAGAAAAGATGATTACGTAGAAGCCTTGAAGTTAAAATTTAATGAAATTGGTGAAATCTTGAATTCATACAATATTGATTACATTTTACATGGTGGAGATTTGTTTGACAGACCCGATGTACCTGTAAGGACAGTAGGTGAATTTGCAAATATTATAAGAAAATTTAACACACCCTTTTTTATAATTTCAGGTAATCATGATATATATGGACATAATCCTAAAACCGTCGAAAGATCTATGCTTGGTCTTTTAAATCAAATAGGATTTGTTAGTTTAATCGATTTTGATAATCCTATAGTACTTGAAGAGGAAAACTTAAGAATCCAGATTTCAGGAATACCCTATATTTATGATATCGACTCTCAATTTGAAAAGTACTATTTCCCCAAAAGGCTGGAAAATATAGACTACCATATTGTAATGATTCATAGTTTTCTCATAGATAAACCATTCATAGATTCTATCAGTCATACTCTTATCGATGAGATCCAAAACATAGATGCAGATATAGTTCTTTCAGGTCATTACCATACGGGTTTTGGAGTAAAGCGATTTAATGAAAAATACTTCATTAATCCTGGAAGTCTTGCTAGAACCAATAATTCCCTACAAGAGTTAAAAAGAATTCCAGAAGTTATATTCTTAGATATTACTGAAAATGAACTCATAGTAGAAGAAGTAAAGCTTAAGTCTGCTAAAAAGGGCAGTGAAATATTCAATAAAAATGAAGATTACTCTAAAATTAGAAATGAACAAATTGAAAATTTTAAACAGCTTATTCGTTCTAGTAGTAATTTGGAAAACTATAATACATTGGAGATTCTTAAAGAAATATCCAAAAAACAAAACATCCCCAAAAGAATTTTGGATGACGCAATTAGAAGGATAGGTGAAGTAGATGAGAGATGAAGTCTATATCCACAGTGTAACGATAGAAAATTTTCAATCTCATGATTTGACAAGTCTAGAATTTGATAAGAATGTAAATGTCATTATTGGACCATCTGATAGTGGAAAAACAGCAGTTTTTCGAGCATTAAAATGGGTCTTCTTCAATGAACCTTCGGGAACTGATATTATCAAGAAAGGAAAAACCGAGGCTATAGTAACTGTAAATTTAAGTAATGGTTTTTCCATAGTTCGCGGTAGAAGTAAATCTAAAAACTACTATGAAATAGTTTCTCCTGATAAAAAAATTGAGCGATATGAAGGATTTGGCGTAAATGTTCCTCAAGAGGTAATAGATGTTTCTGGAATTAATAAAATAGACCTAGGAAATAATAATAAAATTTCTTTAAACTTCGCAGAACAATTGGAAAGTCCTTTCTTAATCACTGAGACTCCATCTGTAAAAGCAAACGCTGTAGGTAGATTAGCTGGTGTAGATAAAATTGACAAAGCCCTTAATAGACTTTCGAAAGATATGCATGAGTTAAATTCAAACAGGAAAACCTTAGAAAAAGAATTAAATAATCAAATTAAATTACTCGAAAAATTTGATTATCTAAATGCAGAAAAAGAAAGAATAGATAGACTGGAGTTCATATTTTCGAAAGTAGATAATTTAAAATCAAGACTTACCTTGGTAGAAAAGTTAAAGGTTGAATTTTATAATAATCAAGAAAGAACAAAATCCACTAAAATACTGTTAAAAAAATTTGAAAACTTGGATACTATAGATAGCCTTTTAGAGGGCTTAATGCTAAAGGTCAATTCTTTAAAATCATTAACTAACCTGAATAAAAGATTTAGCTATACAAAATCAAGAATGGAAGATTTAAATAGCTATCTAAATAAAGTCAATGTTGAAGGAGTAGAGCAAAAATATTTGGCGATTTCAGAAAAAGTAGATAAAATTAGTATTTTAAAAGAAAAAAATAGGAATTTAGAATACCTAACTCAAAAAATTGAGAATTTAACAAAATACAGAAATCGGTATAAAGAATTAAATAAAATAATAAATATGACTAAAGAATTAGAGAATATGATTCACAAGATTAAAATTCTTGAAGACAAATTTAATAATTACAAAAACTTAAGTATTCAAGAAAAAAAAGTTCATACTTATCTAAAAGATTTGGAAGACAAGTATAGAAATGCAGTTAATTTTTATATCAATCTTTTAAAGGAGGCTGCAGTTTGTCCTTTCTGTTACAATAAAATTGATGATGAACATATTTCTAGAATTTTAGATGAATTAGAGGTGTAAGATGGACTACAATGAAAGATTAAGTAAATTAAAGAAAAATCTAGATATAGCTAAGATAAATAGGACTAAAGCTGAAGGGATGTTAGAAACCTTAAATAATAATAAAGAAGAGCTAATAGCTTCTATTAAGGAACTTGGAATAGAACCTGAAGAATTGGAAAAGGAAATATTAAATTTGCAATCAGAAATTGACAGTCTTCTCTTTGAAGCAGAGAAATTACTTCCAGAGGATTAAATGAATACATTTGATTATAATAGTTTAAGAACAAAATTTTCGGACAAAAAAAACAGATACCATCAGGCAATGGGTGAAAAAATATCAATTGAAAAAAACATTAATAGGCTTAAAGAAAGTTTGAATCAATTAGATACTCAGTCTGAGGATCTTATATTAGTTGATACACTATTAAAGGAAACCGCTGATTTTTCGAGACTTCAATCTTCGAAAGAGATAGAAAATATTGTAACCTCATGTCTTGAATTAGTTTTTAATTCTAAGATGGAATTTAAAATAGAACTAAGTCAATTAAGAGGTAAGAATTCTGCAGAATTTTTTATTATAGAGCATGCTGAGGACAAAGAATATAAGTATAAAATAGAGGATACCCGTGGGGGAGGGGTAATAGATATTCTTTCACTAGCTTTAAGAATATCATTTTTATTAAAGATTTCACCAAAAATTGAAGGCCCTATCATATTAGATGAACCCGCCAAACATGTAAGCGAGGACTATATATTTAATATTGCAGATTTTATCAAAAAAATTTCTGAGGAATTTAACAAACAGATGATTATTATTTCTCATAATGAGCATCTTGCATCCATAGGAAATAAAAGATATAGAATTCACAAGGAAAATTTTGAATCCATTACCGAAACCCTGGAGTATTGATGAACTTGACTTATCATGCTATAAACCTTATAATTTAGGTATATGTATGGCGAAATTTTTTAATTAGTCATATTTAGAATCTTGAAAATTTAATAAAAAGGGGGCTTGTCAATGGATATATTTGCTATAATTGCAAGTTTAATAACCCTTGTAATCGGCTTGGTAGTCGGATTTTTAATTAGAAAAAACATTGCTGAAAAACAAATAGGATCTGCTGAAACCCATGCAGCAAGAATTATTAATGATGCTAGTAAAGAAGCAGAAACTACTAAAAAAGCTATGTTATTAGAAGCTAAGGATGAAATTTTTAAATTACGAACCGACCAAGAAAAAGAAAATCGTGAAAGAAGATTAGAAATTCAAAAGTCTGAAAAAAGAATTCTTCAAAAAGAAGAAAATCTTGAAATTAAAAGTGAAAAACTGGACTCAAAAATGCAAAAACTTGACTCTGAACTGAAAAAAACAGAATTAAAAAATCAAGAAATTGAAAAAGTTTTAGAAGAACAAGGCCAAGAATTACAAAGAATTGCTAATCTAACTCAAGAAGAAGCTAGAGAAGTTTTACTTGAAGATTTGAAAGAAAAAGTTACACATGAACAAGCAATGATTATTAAGGAATTTGAAGCAGAAACTAAAGAAAAGGCTGATGATATTGCTAGAGATTTAGTTACCGCTTCTATACAAAGATATGCAGCAGATTATGTAGCAGAATCCACAGTTTCTGTAGTTTCATTACCTAATGATGAAATGAAAGGACGAATTATTGGTAGAGAAGGAAGAAATATTAGAGCTTTTGAAACACTTACGGGAGTAGATCTAATAATAGATGATACACCTGAAGCTGTAGTATTATCAGCTTTTAATCCAGTTAGACGTGAAGTAGCAAGGATAACTTTAGAAAAGTTAATCATGGATGGTAGAATTCATCCTACTAGGATTGAGGATCTTTTTGAAAAGGCCAGTCGAGAGGTTGAAATTGCCATTAAGAAACATGGAGAAAACGCATGTTACGAAGTCGGACTTCATGGTATTCATCCTGAAATTGTCAAACTATTAGGTAAATTAAATTATAGAACAAGTTATGGACAAAATGTATTAAAACATTCTGTAGAAGTAGCTCAAATTGCCGGTATGTTAGCTCAAGAAGTTGGCGCTGATGTTCGTCTTGCAAAAAGAGGTGGTTTATTGCATGACATAGGTAAGGCAATTGACCATGAAATTGAAGGACCACATGTTCAATTAGGGGTTCAGGCAGCAAAGAGATTTAAAGAAAAACCTGAAGTCATTAATTGTATTGAATCACATCATGGAGATGTTGAACCTAATTGCATAGAATCAGTTTTAGTTCAAGCTGCAGATGCTATTTCAGCTGCTAGACCAGGTGCAAGAAGAGAAGCTATTGAAAGTTATATTCAAAGACTTGAAAATCTTGAGTCTATTGCTAATTCTTTCAATGGTGTAGAAAATTCTTTCGCTATTCAAGCGGGTAGAGAATTGAGAATAATGGTCAAGCCGGATGAAATTTCAGAGGATGAAATGATACTGCTTGCCAGGGATATATCTTCTAGAATTGAAAATGAATTGGAATATCCTGGTCAAATTAAAGTTAATGTTGTTCGTGAAATTAGAGCAATAGAATACGCAAAGTAAATTATTAGATAAACAAATTCTACTCCGGTAGGATTTGTTTTTTTAATATAAAAATTTATAGTCCAAAAGTACATGGTTATCTTAAAAGGGTAATAATATAATATCCTTGTTAAGGAAAATTTTTACAAAGGTATTAGAATTTAAACCGGTCAATATTAAAAAAATGGCCTATTTAGCTGAGAAGTATTTGGAGGTACTAATGTTTGACTTACACATTCATTCCACATATTCAGACGGATTTTTTAGCGTACAAGAAATTGTTAATATGATTAAATCTAAAAAACTAACTGGATTTTCTTTAACCGATCATGATACTCTTAGAGGAGTAAAAGAAGCAAGTTATCTTGCAAAGATAAATGATTTAGAATTTATTCCAGGCGTTGAATTTGGAATCAATTTTATGAATAAAGAAGTTCATATTCTAGGGTATTTTATAGATGAGGGAGATTCGGATTTAAACAATTTAACAAAATCTCTACAATTATCAAGAATTAATAGAATTGATGCAATCTTGGATAAACTTAACGAATTAAATATTCCAATAAGCATTAATGATCTGAATAAATACAAAAAAACCCAATTCTCATCAAGAACCCATATAGCTATGTACCTGATGGAACATGGGTATGTTAAAAGTATGAAAGAATCTTTTGATAAATACTTAGGTGAAAATGGATTAGCCTATATTAAAAAGGACAATGTTTCAATTAAAGAAATCATCGCAATTATTAAAAATTCCGGTGGTGTGGCTGTTTTAGCACATCCTTTTCACTTAGATGACATACAAATAGATAATGTTATAAAAAGCGGAATTGATGGTATAGAGGTAATCAATTCCAAACATAGAAAAAATGAAATTCTCAAATTTCTACAGTTATCTCAAAAGCATAAGCTTATTCCTACTAGTGGGAGTGATTGTCATGGACGTTATTTTCAAGATGATCTACTTATAGGAAACTATCTTTGTCCAAAGAGTTCTGTGGAAAGATTAAAATCACTACACAAGGTGAGATCTTAAAGGAGTAATTATGTATAGTAAAAAAATAGAAAATATATCTCCTTCTATGACCTTAGAGCTGTCTGCAAAAGTAAAGGAGCTTCAGTCACAGGGAATAGAAGTTATTAATTTAACAGTAGGTGAGCCAGATTTCAAAACTCCAAGTTATATAATTGATGGTGCTATAAGGGGAATTAGTAATGGATTCACAAAATATACCGCTACAAGTGGAATAATTGAATTAAAGAAAGAAATTGTAAAAAAATTTAAAGAGTTCAATTCTATAGATTATAATTCTAGTAATATACTTGTATCTACGGGAGCAAAACAGTGTTTATTTAATGCTATATTAGCTATTATAGAAGAAAATGATGAAGTAATAATTCCAGCTCCTTATTGGGTTAGTTATACTGAAATGGTTAAAATTTCTGGAGGTAAGTCTGTAATAATCAATACTTCTCCAAAGAATGATTTTAAAGTTACAGTAGATGAACTTGATAAACATTTAACAGATAAAGCAAAATTATTGATTTTAAACAATCCCAATAATCCAACTGGATCTGTATATAGCGAAGAAGAGTTATTACTAATTGGAAATTGGGCTATTGCAAATAATATTTTTATTATCTCTGATGAAATCTATGAAAGACTAACCTATGGATGCAATCATACAAGTTTAGCTTGTCTTGGAGATGAAATAAAAGAAAAAACTATAACGATTAGTGGATTTTCTAAAACCTATTCTATGACAGGTTGGCGTTTAGGTTATTGCGCAGCAAATGAAAAGTTGATAAAGTTAATGACGTCCATTCAAAGTCATAGTACAGCATGTGCAAATTCTATCGCACAATACGCAGGATATATTGCATTACTAGAAGAAAAAAATAATCCGGATATTGAATATATGATTTCAGAATTTTCCATGCGTAGGAAAATAGCAATAGATTTTCTGTTAAAAAATTCTAGACTTGATTTTATTTATCCAAGTGGAGCTTTTTATATTTTTATTGATATCAGTTTTCTTAAAAATAAAATTTATAAAGACCAAAAGCTTCTTAAATCTTCAGAGATTGCCAAGGTTTTATTAAATGATTATAAAGTAGCTGTAGTTCCAGGCGAAGCTTTTGGAAATGATGATTATATTAGAATTTCCTATGCCACAGATGAAAAATCTGTTAGTGAAGGTTTAAATAGGTTGATTCAGTTTGAAAAGTCGATAAGATAGATATAGCAGGAAATTATCGGACTATTTAAAGGGTTTTGCTGGTTTGCCATACAATTATACTAAAAGCATTTTAAAAAGGCCTTAAAACGCAAATTTAGGCCTTGTTTTTTGTGGGTTTTGGTTTTTTAGCTTAAAAATTGATTTACTAAAATTTTTCCTATTATTTTACTAGAAACACATAGATTAATGATATTAAGAGTTAAAGTAAATGATTAAATATGCCTTGGGAGATCGAAGAGCTAAAACATTTGATTACTTATGTGAATTTTCTAGTTGAATTTTCTGAAAGAGCTTTTATGGTAAATGAGATCTGAATTAATTTATTAAAAATTCAAATTTTACGAGGTATCAAAATACTCGCCTAAAATAAGAGTCAAAGGGACATAAAGGAATTATAATTACAGGAACAATCTAATAGTTGTAAATTCAAATTAAATACTAAAGAGCTTTACTTTTTCAGCTTCTTCTTATATAATAAAAATTAAGGTAATTGTCACAAAACTATTATTTTGCGACAAATTAAAATTAAAAAAAGGTGATTATTTTGAAAGACTACCCTCTTATCTTAGTAGACTTTTTAGACTATATTGAAACAATTAAAGGAAGATCTCCTTCCACCACAAAAGAATATGGATATAGTATCTCTAATTTCTTAAAATTTATTACTTACCGATTTAACATGGACAAATTTAAAATTCAAGATATTCCAGAAATTGACATTAAAGAATTTCCAGAAAGATACTTTAAAAAAATTGATCTGCCAGATCTTCATGCTTACCTAGCTTATACAGATCGATATAAGAATAATTCTACTACTACTAGATCAAGAACAGCCTCTAGCTTAAGAACTTTTTTTGACTATCTTTTTAAAATTAGGAAAACTATCGAGAAAGATCCAGCTCATAATTTAGAAAGTCCTCGTATTCAAAAGAAAAATCCTGTATATCTAACCTTGGAAGAATCAAAACGACTTATCAATGTTATTTATACTGAAAAAAATGAATTTGATAAAAAAAGGGATCTAGCTATAATAATGCTATTTTTAAACTGTGGATTAAGGTTAAATGAATTGACTAATATAAAGATATCCGATTTAAAAGATGATACTTTAACCGTTGTTGGAAAGGGAAATAAGGAAAGAACAATTTATCTAAACAAGGTTTGTAATAAAGCTATTGATGATTATTTAAAGGTAAGACCTGACATTGAGGACCCCTATCTCTTTGTAAGCAATAGAAATACTAAAATCAGTAATAGAACTGTACAAAGAAGAGTAGACCATTATTTAGAAAAGGCTGGACTGGATACTAAGGTGTTTTCCGTTCATAAGCTAAGACATACTGCCGCTACATTGATGTATAAGTATGGAGATGTAGATATTTTGCTTTTAAAAGAAATTTTAGGACACGAAAATGTATCGACAACACAAATTTACACCCATGTAGACAATGAAGGTCTTAGAGATGCGGTGAAAAAAAACCCATTAAATGAGTTATAGTGACTCCTACTGAGGAATCACTATAACTTGTCCAGGGTAAATTGTTGAATCTTTAAGTTCATTTACCCTTATTATTTCGTCTACCAATTCTCTAATATCTCCCCTGTAATTGGTTTCTTCTGCAATGTCCCAGACTGTCTGAGAATATTTTACTGTATAATTAGAATAAATAGGCTTGTCTTCATTGCCCTTTGATAATGTGTATTTAAAAATAAGTAGAATAATAGCTGTAGCGATCAATATTATGCTAGTTATTCCAACAAAAAATCTTAATTTATTTACGATTCTATATTTTTTCATGACTTCCTCCGTTCATATGTTCGATTTACTTATATGATACCGAACATTTGAACAATTGTCAACATATTCGAACGTATTTTCTCATATTATAGAACTTATGTTTGTTAATGTCATAAAACTATGTTATACTTTATTTAAGTGAGGTGTTCACATGTACGAAGATTTAAATGAAAAACAGATTATTCTTTTAGATTTTTTAAAAGAGTTTATTAAATTAAAGGGCTATCCCCCTTCCTATAGAGAAATTATTGATGAAATCAAGGTAATAAAATCCACTTCTACCATCAATTCATATATTATACAGTTAGAAAAAAAGGGCTATGTTAGAAGAGATCCTTCAAAGAACCGGGCCCTTGAGATTATTGATTTAGATTCCTATATCTCAGAGACAAAAAAAGAAACTTTTGATATTCCAATAATTGGTAAGGTAACTGCCGGTGAACCGATATTGGCTGTTGAAAATATTGAAGATACCTTTCCCCTTCCCCTTGAGTATGCAAGTAAAGGAGAACTATTTATTTTAAATGTTTCTGGAGAGTCTATGATAGAAGCCGGTATCTTAGATGGAGATAAAATTGTAGTAAGAAAACAGAATACTGCAGAAAATGGAGATATTGTAGTCGCTTTATTAGATGATTCTGCAACTGTAAAAAGGTATTTTAAACATAAGGACCATATAGAGT
Organism: Lagierella sp.; assembly: GCF_029983815.1. Classification (GTDB taxonomy): domain Bacteria; phylum Bacillota; class Clostridia; order Tissierellales; family Peptoniphilaceae; genus Mediannikoviicoccus. The sequence continues at coordinate 25,571 of NZ_JASBYU010000013.1, read as the reverse complement.
TGAGACCAGAAAATTCAAGTATGTACCCTATCATAACAAAAGAAGTAAATGTTCTTGGAAAAGTTATAGGTTTATTTAGAGAAATATAGATAGTGTTGAAATTCACTATCTATATTTTTATTTTATTCATTTTTAAAAAACTCATCAAAACCTGCATAAGGGCCAACTTACATTGAAAATAGTTTAAGCCTCCTTGATAATATGCTACATAGGGTTCTCGTAGCGGTCCATCTGCAGATATTTCTATAGAGGAACCATCTATAAAAGAACCTGAAGCCATGATTACCTTATCAGTATATCCAGGCATGTCCCATGGATATGGAGTAACGAAGGAATCGACAGCGGAAGATTTTTGGATACTTCTACAAAATTCTATAACAAATTCTTCATCTTGAAATTCAATTGCCTCAATTATATCAAATCTATCTTTTGAAGATTGTGGGAAAGTTTTAAAGCCCAATTTTTCAAAAGCTAATGCAAATAATAGAGCTCCTTTAAGAGCTTCCATTGTAACTTTGGGCGCAAAATATAGACCTTGTAATGTTGTACGAGTAGTACCAAATGTTAATCCTGTATCTTTTCCCAACCCTGGTGCAGTAAGCCTAATAGCAATACGGTCTATAAGACTTTTTAGTCCAACAATATAACCACCACTTAAAGCTAAACCTCCCCCAGGATTTTTTATCAATGATCCAACAGTTAAATCAGCTCCAAAATCTGAAGGCTCTACTTTTTGTGTAAATTCTCCATAACAGTTATCAATCATAATTAAAATATTGGGATTTACACTTTTTATAGTTTCAATAGCTTCTTTAATTTGTTCTAAACTAAGGGCATCCCTTAAGCTATACCCAGTAGATCTTTGAATCATGACCAGCCTAGGTGGATCATTCTTAATTTTTTTAATTACTTTATCTAAATCTATTTTCCCATCTTTCAATAGTTCAACTTTATCATAATGAATGCCAAGTTCGATAAGACTTCCTATATTATCCCCCTCAAGACCGATTACTTGTTTTAATGTATCGTAAGGATCTCCATTTATTGAAAGGAGCCTATCCCCTGGCAGTAAGATTCCTTGTAAAGCCAAAGCTAAGGCATGTGTGCCTGATGCAATATTTGGTCTTACTAATGCATCTTCTGTATGAAAAACCTCTTTAAAGATTTCTTCAACCTTATCCCTACCAGCATCTCCATAACCATATCCTGTAGTCCAATTAAAGTCTGAAGAAGAAAGTTTACAATCTTGCATTGCTTTAATAACTTTAAGTAAGTTATACTCCTCAATTTCTTTTAATTTATTAAATTTTGGCGAAAGCTCTTCTTCTATAGTCTGTACAAAATCGTATATCTTGTCGTCAATTTTGAACAAATTATTATACAAATCTCTATTCATATATATCCCTCATAATTTTATTAGCTATTTTATCAAAATCGTAATCATATTCCTCAATATCAATCCACTTAATTCTTTTATCCCTTCTGAACCAAGTATATTGTCTTTTTGCAAGGCGACGAGAGTTTCTCTTTAACAACATTAACATTTCTTCAAAACTTATTTCATTGTCCAAATAATCGATAACCTCTTTATAACCTATGGCTTTAAATGCAATATTGTTCTTATCGTACATCATAAGTAATGTTTTAACTTCATCGATTAGACCTTCAGAAATCATTGTATCCACCCTACAATTAATCCTATCATATAACTTAGCTCTATCCTCGTATAAACAGTAGATATGAAAATTATAGTCAATATTCTCTTGTCTGAAATTTTTGCTATTCTCGGAATATAATTTGCCAGTTGTATGATTATATTCCAAAGCTCTTATAATCCTTTTGACATTATTTTTATCAATTGTCTTTAAGGATTCTGGATCAACTTGATGTAATTTATCTAAAATAGGATTAATTCCTTTAGCATCATACGAATCCCATAGCTTGTCTCTATATTCCTCATCAGGTTCACCCTTTTCAAAGTTAAGTTCATAAACAATCGAATTTATATATAAGCCTGTTCCCCCAACTATAATTGGAATCTTATTTTTTTGTAACATTTGGTCTATTATCGTAAAAGCGTCCTTTTGAAAATTCGAAACATTATATTCTTGGTCTGGTTTTACTATATCAATTAAATAATGCTTTATTTTTTTTTGCATTTCTTTACTTACCTTAGCTGTTCCAATGTCCATTCCCCTATAAATCTGCATTGAATCGGCTGAAATTATTTCTGTTTGTAACAGATTTGCAAGTATTAATGATAATTTTGTCTTGCCTACACCAGTTGGTCCTACTATCAATAAAACATCTTTCATTATTTTATCCTCAAAAATAACTTCTCTAATTCACTTTGGCTTATTTCAACTATCGTAGGTCTACCGTGGGGACAAGTTAATGGATTGTCACATTTTAATAGGTCATTTAATAATGATGTAAGTTCTAAACCCGACATTTTATCTCCTGACTTTATAGCAGCTTTACAGGACATGCTTATAATTTTATTTAAAGCTTCTGAATCATTAAAATTAGTTCTATCAGTAACCAACCTATCCAAAATATTTACAAACAAGTCCTTTGTCTTTGGCAAATCTAAAACATCTGGCAGCCCTCTAATTATAAGCGTATCTTCACTAAATAAATCAACTTCAAAACCCAAATCATAGAAGGTTTCGCTATACTCCCTAAAGACATCTAATTCTTCATTATTTACATTTACCAAAATAGGTGTTAGCAGTTGTTGACTTACTACTTCTCTACTATGATATTTTGATAAAAATTTTTCAAATTGAATTCTTTCATGAGCTGCATGTTGATCCATTAAAATTATTTTAGTATCGTCTAATGATTCGAAGATATTATAAGTTTTAAAAATAGTACCGATGTATTGATATGATTTAATTTCTTCCTCTTTTTCACTAAGAAAACTAATAGAACTTATTTCAAGCTCATCTTCTTCATCTTCATTTTGACTTTCATATACTCTGGGCATTAAATTAGATTTATTTTCTTTATCCATTTTTGATCTGAATATATCAGAATAAATATTTGAATCATTATTAAAATCATTATCTAATTCGTCAGTTCCTAAACTCGTATTATTTTCATCCTTAGAATACTTTTCAGTTTCTTCTAAAATGGATTGGGAATCATAGGAAATTTTATTTAGAATGTCTTTTAAATCATCTTCGTACAATTTAGTACTATGATTATTAATTCTTGAATCGACTGCTAAATTCAAAAGATTTCTATTTTCTTGTAAAATCCTAGGTAAATTTTCATATAAAGAAGTTTTTAGATCTTCTAAAATAACAATAGATACCTTTTCTTTATTTGGGTGTATATTTACATCGATTAAATTAGGTTTTAGCTCAATAAAAAGTTGAAAAGCTGGGAATCTACCATTGGGAATCAAAGATCCATAGGATTTTTCAATTACATTAGATATGTCAGAATTTTTTACATATCGTCCATTGATATATAGAAATTCCATAGATCTATTAGATCTATAGTACCGGTTATTACTTATGAAACCTGTAATCTTGAAGTTTTTTTCACAAAGGTTAACTTCAACTAATTCCTTTGTAAATTCTACACCGAATAATTCGGAAAGATTAGATTTAAGACCACCACCCGCAATAGTGCGAAATACTTCCTTATTATCTTTAATATAGGTAAATCCGACATTGAAATTTCCTATAGCCAATCGATACATCATGGATGTAATCATATTAGCTTCAGAAGATGTTGACTTTAAAAATCTTTTCCTAACTGGTATATTGTAAAATAAATCCTTCACTATTATTGTAGTACCAGAGTTTTTCCCAATTATTGTTTTATCGAGAAGTTTAGAGCCCTCAAAACTAAAAGAACTTCCAATCTCTTCCTCTTTTGTTTTTGTCTCAATAGTAGTTTTTGAGATAGAAGTAATACTAGCAAGAGCCTCTCCCCTAAAACCTAAAGAATTAATATTATATAAGTCATTAAAATTTACCAATTTAGATGTCGCATGTCTGGAAACAGCTAGTTCTACTTGCGAATTTGGAATGCCTTTACCATTATCTATTACTTTGATAAAGTTCAGACCTCCCTCAGAAATTTCTACTTTTATCTCAGTAGAACCTGCATCTATAGAATTTTCTACTAATTCTTTCACAACTGAAAAAGGCCTTTCTATAACTTCTCCAGCAGCTATTTTTTGAATAGTTTCATTCGAAAGTAATTTAATCATACACTCACCTACATTCTTTTGGCGTCATTCACAATTTCATTTAATATGTTCATGGACTCTAATGGAGATAAAAGATTGATATCAATATCTCTTATTTTATCAATTAATTTATTTTTATCCTTGTCTAAAGAGTTTACTTCAGAATTTTCAAATAAAGATACTTCACAAGTATCATTTTGCAGAGTTTCATTTTTCTCAACCGTATCTAGGATTTTTTGAGCCCTACTCGTTAATTCTAAAGGTAACCCTGCAAGTTTAGCAACTTCAATTCCATAGGATTTATCAGTCTTTCCTTTTATAATTTTACGTAAAAAGACAATACCATCATCATTTTCTTGGATTTTTACTTGTAAATTAATAACATTTGTAAGTTTATTTTCCAAATCTGTGAGTTCATGATAATGAGTAGCAAACAAAGTTTTTGCTCCAATATTTTTACTGATATATTCTACAACGGCCCATGCAATACTCATTCCATCATAGGTACTAGTACCTCTACCAACTTCATCAAGTATAAGTAGACTATCCTTAGTAGAGTTTTTTATGATATTACTAACTTCTTTCATCTCGACCATAAAAGTGCTTTCACCTTTAAATAAATTGTCTGAAGCTCCAATTCTTGTAAAAATTTTATCTACTATTCCTATATTCGCTGAATCAGCTGGAACAAAAGAGCCTATTTGTGCCATAATCACAATTAAAGCAACTTGTCTTAAATAAGTAGACTTTCCACTCATATTCGGCCCAGTTAGTATTTGTATGTCATTGTTCCCAGAGCCCAAAGTAGCATCATTTCTTATGAACTGATCTAATCCTATTGATTTTTCGACTATAGGATGTCTTCCTCCCTCAATTTGAATTAATCCTATATTATTTATATTGGGACGAACGTACTTATCTTCATATGCAATCTTTGCTAAAGAATTATATACATCAAGATCAGCTATGATTGCTGTAGTAAGTTTTATGCGTTCAATACAAGTTAATATTTTCCTTCTTATATCATTGAAAATTTCATATTCCAATTCAATTATCTCAGAATCAGAATTTAAAATCATATTTTGAATTGTATTCAACTCATCAGTAGTAAATCGTTCAGAATTAGTCAATGTTTGTTTCTTGTCAAAATATTCTGGAACAAGTTTTAAATTTCCCTTTGTAACATCAAGAAAATATCCCAATTTTTTATTAAATACAATTTTTAGATTCTTAATACCAGTTTCTTCTTTTAAAGAAATTTCGTATTCTACTAATTTCTTTTTACCTTCAATTCTACTATTTCGAACTTCATCTAGTTTAGAGTTAAATCCTACTTTGATAATATTGCCTTCCGTTATTTGTAAAGGCGGTTCTTCAACTATGGATTTATCAATTAGTTCATATAAGTCTTTTAAGGAATCTAAGTTTGAAATAATTCTTTGAAGTACAGGTTCTTTACTATTTAGTAGAAGGTTTTTAATTTCAGGTAATTTCTTAATAGAAATTTTTAATGCTAGAAGATCTCTTGCATTTGCTCTTCCATAGGATAATTTACCAATCAACCGTTCAAGATCGTAGATTTCATTTAATAGTACCGTCAATCTATCCTGTAATTCCCTATTCTTATATAAGGATTCAATTATATCCTGTCTAACTATTATATCCTTCCTATCCATAAGGGGTCTTTCTAAGTAACTGTGGAGCAACCTAGCCCCCATGGACGTATTTGTTTTATTCAAAATTGAATACAATGATCCCTTTTTTGAATTATTCATTAAGTTTTTATGAATTTCCAGATTTATAATTGTGTGAGAATCGATATTAAGATATTTATCAATCTCAAAGTAATATGCATTTTTAATATGATCTAAATTTTCATCTCTAAAATTATAAATATATTTTAATATCATTCCCAGGGAATTAAAACTCTTTAAATCACCTGTTGCAGATGTAATTTTCTTATCCTTTAAAATTATTTCATTATCATTTTCTGTAATTATGTCAACTTTTGTTAGTGTTATTGAATTCAACTCAGCAATTGTATCTAGAAAAGTAGATTTAAATATTTCACTTTCGTTATAAATAATCTCTGATGGATGTATTTTTATTATTTCATTTTCTACTTTCTTTTCAACCTCTTTTAGATTTGAAAATCTTACTTTTGTAAAATGAATATTACCATCTAAAACATCACAGTAACTAATTGTAATCTTTTTATCGTTAAAGGCAATTGCCATAAGATAATTATGGTCAGAAGGATCTGAACCTTCCTGATTAACTATTGTTCCAGGTGTAACTTTTTCTATAATTCCTCTTTTGACAATGCCCTTTGCTTGTTTTGGATCTTCTAATTGCTCGCAAATAGCAACCTTATATCCTTTTTCAACCAACTTTGAGATATAGGTGTCGGCAACATGATAAGGAACACCGCACATAGGAGATTTTTGATTATTCCCACAATCCCTTTGTGTTAGTGCTATCTCCAATTCTTTGGATGCAACTATAGCATCTTCAAAGAACATTTCGTAGAAGTCACCTAAACGAAAAAAAACTATACAATCTTTATTTTGATTTTTAACTTCCATGTATTGTTGCATCATAGGAGTTAGATTTTTCATTATATCACCTTTAAATTAAATCCCCTGATAGTGAAAAGGAGTTATGTTCATTGATTTTAACATTTACAAGTTTACCAATTAATTCTCTATTGCCTTTAAAATGAACAAGTTTAAAACCCCTCGTTCTTCCTGTCAAGATTTCTTCATTATTCTTACTTGGACCTTCAACTAATACTTCAACTGTCTCTCCCAGCATCTTTTCATTGTTTTCATAGAAAATTTTATACATCTCATCTATAAGTCTATCAAATCTCTTTTGACTTACTTCCCTAGGAACTTGATTTTCCATAGTTGCCGCTTTAGTACCTTCACGTTTACTATAAATGAATGTAAATCCTTGGTCATATCTCACTTCGCGTATTACCTTTAAGGTTTCTTCAAAATCCTCTTCTGTCTCCCCAGGAAAACCTACAATTATATCTGTAGATAATGTTATGTTAGGAATTTTATCTTTTAATTTTTTTACTAGATTCAAGTATTCTTCTTGTGTATACTTACGATTCATCTCTTTTAAGACTTTATCAGATCCGGCTTGGAAAGGAAGATGTAGATTTTCACAGACTTTTTCACATTCTGCCATTGCATCAATTAATTCATCAGATAAATCCTTAGGATGACTTGTTAAAAATCTAATACGTTCTAAACCTTCAATTTCATTGATCCTTTTTAATAACTCAGGAAAAGTACATCTTTTTTCCAAATTTTTACCATATGAATTGACATTTTGGCCTAATAATGTGATTTCCTTGTAGCCATTTTTAACCATATCTTCAATTTCTTTAATTATACTTTTAGGACTTCTACTAATTTCTTTTCCTCTTGCATAGGGAACAATACAATAGGTGCAAAAATTATTACAACCTGTCATAATATTCACATAACCTATATAAGGATGATCCCTATTTAAATTCGGAATTTCATCTATTAAATCCGCTTCGGATATATCGATTATCATCTTACCAGTATTTAAATGTCTGTCAATCAAATTAGGCAACATAGATATATTCTTCGTACCAAAGATTATATCAACATGCTTATACTTTTCTCTAATTACGTCTCTTGCATCTCCGGTTTGCATCATACAACCACATACTGCAATTATTAGGTCAGGATTTTCTTTTTTTAGCCTTTTTAGGGAACCGAGTTGACCATAGACTTTCAATTCAGCATTTTCACGGACAAGACAAGTATTGTATATGATAAAATCCGATTCTTCTATGTTTTCTGTTCTAACATATCCTAAATTTTCCAAAATAAATCTAATTCTCTCTGAATCATGTTCATTCATCTGACATCCATAAGTTATTATTGTATATTTCTTATTCATATTACCTCGTTATTCTATGATTATTTTTCTAATTAAATCATTCTTCTTTACTGGAAAATCTAATTTAGTTTTGAAAACCTCTTTTGCTCTTGGAACGACCTCAACAATTTCATTATCAGAATTAATCATTTTTCCCATAGTAAATTCTTTAAAACCCTTTTCTGGTCCAAAAACTTCAAGTTTATCTCCAGAAAATATTCTATTTCTCTGTTCTATTGTAGCAATCTTGCTTTCATCATCATAGTCTAAAACAATACCAACAAAATCATAATTTCTTATATAAGAACTACTTGTATAAAGTTGATCATTTTCATCGGGTTTTTTAAAGAAGAATCCAGTAGTAAAATCTCTATGACTAACCTTCTTTATTTCGTTTAACAATTCGTTTGCAAGTTTTTCATTAAAAGTACCTTCACAGTATGCATCTATTGCTAATCTATAGCTTCTTACGACTGTAGCAACATAATATAATGTTTTTACTCTTCCTTCAAGTTTAAGACTATCTACTCCTGTATCAAACAATTCAGGTATATGGTTTATCATGCACAGATCTTTAGAATTATATATAAATGTACCCTTATCATCTTCTTCAATTGGAAAGTATTCTCCAGGTCTTTTTTCTTCAACTAAATGATATTTCCACCTACACGCTTGAGCACAATCTCCCCTATTGGAATCTCTTCCAGTCATATAATTACTTAATAGACATCGTCCAGAATATGAAATACACATGGCACCATGTACAAAAACTTCCAAATCCATTGATGGAACTTCTTCCTTTATTTGTTTTATTTCCTCTAAGGACAATTCCCTTGCTAGAATAGTCCTCTTTATGCCCATTTTTTCCCAAAATTTTACAGTTTGATAATTTGTAACTGAAGCTTGGGTAGATAGATGAACTTCAATATCATCGCTTACAGATCGAACTAAAGAATAAATTCCTGGATCGGATACTATTAAGGCATCTACACCAATGTCTATTAAAAATTCTACGTATTCTTCTAATCCATCAAGATCATCATTGTGAGGGATTATATTCAAAGTTATATAAATTTTCTTTTGGTGGCTATGAACAAAATTTACTGCTTCTTTTAATTCGTCTTCATTAAAATTTTTTGAAGCTTTACGCATACCGAAAGATTGGCCAGCAAGATATACTGCATCTGCTCCATAAATGATAGCGTATTTTAATTTCTCTAGATCCCCTGCAGGGGCCAATAATTCTATCTTTTTCACTTTTACTCCTTATCAAAATCAAGCACTCAGTCCTTGAGTGCTTGATTTTCTTATATCTTTTAATTTAGTATCTAATAAATCTTACAAAATATAAAATTTATTATATTTTTCCCAACAAAACCAATAAACTAAATTTTATATGAAATTGACATTCCATCATCAATTGGTATGATTGAAGTTTCAAAATCTTTTAATTTGGTGATATATTCCAAAAATGAATTCAATCTTCTTACAATTGTCATATTTCTATGCCGCTTAGTCAACGCCTCTTCATCACAAACTAATCCTTTAAAAAGTACATTATCACAAAGAATAATACCCTTAGGATTCAATAATTTTTCTGAAGCTTTAAAATATCTCATATACTGGCCTTTGGCAGCGTCTATAAAGATAAAATCAAATTTTTCTTCACATTTATTCAAATAGTCTAAAGCGTCAGATTCTATAACCTCAACGCTGTCATCGAATCCAAAATCTATAATATTTTTATTTGCAATTTTCACCATTTCAGGATTCTTTTCTATACTTACAATCTCTGAATTCCTATTTGCCAATTTAATGATAATGGATGAATATCCTATTGCTGTTCCAAGCTCTAGTACTTTTATAGGCTTTTTTAAACGTACTATCATTTGCAAAAATTTGGCAACTTCTGGCTCTATAATAGGGACATGATTGTTCTTTGCATAGGTCTCTAAACCCTCCAAAGATTTATCTTTAAATTTAGATAAAGTACGAATATACTCTTCAATTTCTTTTTGAACTATCATTTTAGAGTTTAATCTCTTTTTCAATACTTTCAAAAACTTCATGTAAAAGCATGGAAAAATTGTTCTCTGCTAATAAAAACTTACCTATATCAGGATTTAAAGATAGTACGTTTTGAAGTTGATTCAAATTTTGAAAATCCTCATCAGTTGCTTTTCCTTCTTGTTTTTTTATTTGATAATCCAAAACTTTTTTTCTAAAATCATCAATTATTTCTTTATTTTTTTCATCTTTGTATATTGAATTGTACAATTTTTTATATTCTAAAAATTTAGGATCCTTGGCTAATTCTTTACCTATTTCACTTGCTTTTGAAACTAAATCCATAATAATCTCCTTAAACTTCTATAATAACAGGTAATATCATCGGTCTTCTCTTAATTTGACTAAATACAAATTTTTTAAGATCTTCTCTAACAGAATGTTTAATACTACCCCAATCTTTAATATTACTATTTTCACATTCCTTTAAGGAATCTTCTACTACATGTTTCGCATCGTCCATTAAACTCATGCTTTCTTTTACATACACAAATCCCCTCGATATTATATCAGGGTCTGACAATATTTCATTGGTGTCCTTGTTTACAGTAATAACTACGACTATTAAGCCATCTTCAGAAAGATGTTTTCTATCCCTAAGAACTACATTTCCAACATCTCCAACTCCTAAGCCATCAACAAGAATATTGCCCGCAAAATCCGTATCCAAATGTCTTGCGCCTTTTTTTGTAAACTCAAAAGTATTGCCGTTTCTACCAATAAATATATTTTCACTATTCATTCCTAAAGATTCAGCTAGTTCAGCATGCATCTTTAAATGACGATATTCACCGTGGGCAGGAATGAAATATTTAGGCTTCAATAACACATGCATTAACTTTAATTCCTCTTGACAAGCGTGACCAGAAACATGAACATCCGCTAATGCATCATAAATTATATCCGCTCCTATCTCTGTTAGCTTATTAATTACTTGAGAAACTGTCTTTTCATTTCCAGGGATTGGTGTAGCAGATATTATTACAGTATCTGAAGGAACAAGTTTAACCATTCTATGTTCTCCGAAGGCCATTCTAGTCAATGCACTCATTGGCTCTCCTTGAGAACCTGTGGTCAATAATACAACTTTATTTCCATCATATTTTTTTATATCTCTAAGTTCAATCAATGTATCATCCTGAACATCTAAATAATTTAATTCCTTAGCAACAGAAATTATATTTATCATAGAGCGACCCGATAAAGCTACTTTTTTATTATAATGCTGAGCTGCATATATTACCTGTTGAATTCTATGAAGATTAGAAGCAAAGGTAGCTACAATAATTCTAGATTTTGCTTTGCCAAATAGATCAATGAAGGTTTGTCCAACGGACCTTTCACTCAATGTATATCCTTTTCTACCAACATTGGTACTATCGGCTACTAATGCAAGAACTCCCTTCCTACCTATTTCTGCAATTCTTGTTAAATCCATTCTATCCCCATCGATAGGAGTATAATCTATTTTGAAATCTCCTGTAAAGAATACCACACCTATGGGTGTCGTGATAGAAAGACAAACAGCATCAGGAATACTATGACTGGCTTGAACATACTCGATTTCAAAACAACCTAACTTTATAGTTTGTCCCTTCTCTACAACATGAAGACTATTTAAACTCAAATTGTGTTCATTGATCTTATTTTTAATTAGGCCTACAGTTAGATTAGTAGCGTATACATCTATATCAAGTTTTTTCAGAACATAAGGAATTGCTCCAATATGATCTTCATGTCCATGGGTTACTACAATACCTCTCACCTTATGGGCATTCTTTTCTAAATAGTCAATGTCAGGAATAACTAAGTCAATTCCTGGCATATTGTCATCAGGAAATGTTAATCCAGCATCAACGATTATTATATCATTTCCATATTCGACTACTGTCATATTCTTTCCGATTTCCGAAATACCCCCTAAAGGTATAACTTTCAATTTTCCGTTCCTATAATTATTCTTTCTATAAAATTTTTCCCGTTTTTTAGGCATCTATTTCTCCTTTTTCTCTTTTTTCTCCTGACATTGAGAGCAGATACCAAAGAATTTTAGAACATAATTAGACACATCGAATCCATAATTTTTTTTGATATTTTCTTCTATATCATTAGTTAAATCATAACTTACTTCAACTACCTTATTACAGTCGCTACAAATTAAATGATGGTGTTGATGTTCCCCATTATTTGCCAATTCATATCTATATCTATTATCATCAAAATTTAATTTAGAAACTAATTCAAGTTCTTCAAAGAGCAATAAAGTTCTGTAAACAGTTGCAATTCCGATATCCTTATCTTTTTTATTAACAATTAAATGCAACTCTTCCGGACTTAAATGATCTTTATCATTTTCTAATAAAGCTGTATAAATCAATTCTCTTTGCTTCGTAATTTTATAACCATGATTTTGCAATACAGTTTTAAATTTATCTAAATCCATTGCTATCCCCTCCTTTACTAACGTCATTTTCTTTCAATTCTAAATATATTTCCACAATATCATTAAGTTCTTTGTCACTTTCTATACCTTCAAAGATAAGTTCACCTTTATCATTTGTATGAGTTTTATAAATATAGTTCATTTCATCTTCTTTATCAATTGATTTTAAAACCACATAATCCTCATCTTCTATGCCAAAACTATCTTGAAGATAGTATTCTTCTATTTCATTGTCTTCGTTGTATAATTCTATAATCTCCATAATTTCTCCTTATTTTTTCATATCTAAATATGATTGAAGTATATAGGTGGAAGCAACCTTATCTATTACTTTTTTCCTATTTTTCCTACTTACATTTCCTTGTATTAAAATTCTTTCTGCTGAAACAGTAGTTAATCTCTCATCTTGTAATATTATTTCATTGTTTACTTCTCTTTTCAAACGATCAACAAATTCTAAAACTTTTTTCCCTTGTGGACCAATGGAATTATTCATGTTTTTAGGAAGCCCAACAATTATTTTAGACACTTCTTTTTCTTCAATAATTTTCTTTAACTCCTCTAAGTCTTTTTTTATTCCAACTCTAAAAATTGTAGTGTAACCTTGAGCAGTTAAGAAAAAAGGATCACTTATTGCTACACCTATAGTTTTGTCTCCAACGTCTAAACCCATAAATCTTTCCATTAAATCACCTATCATACAACTTTAATATAAAAATCTTCACAAACAGTGGCACAATATCCACAAAGAACACATTTTTCTCGATTTACATTAGCCTTACCATCTTTTAAAGATAAGGCATTTTGATCGCATCTTTCAACGCATTTTCCACAACCAATACAATAGTCCTCAATGATTAGCCTGCGCTTTCTATTGGACAATTTTTCCAACTTAGAAACAGGAACTTGATTATTGATAATTATATCCACATTACAATCTATTTCTTCTTCTGATTGAACACCAATCGCAATAGAATCTACTAAATTTAAATTCTTTACAAATTGAATTGCCTCTCCAACTTCGGATATAAGATGTCCACCACCTAAGGGCTTCATGCTATAAATTCCCTTTTCTAAGGATTTGGATATCTTTAAATTTTCTATCATTTCAGTGATATTTCCATCTGGAATTCCTAAACCGTTTTTATTTAAAATCGGATGAAGGATTTCAATTTCAGGATATTTATTAGCTCCAATAACTCCTGCAATTCTATGGGTAGAAAGGCCTACTGCTCTTATATACCCCTTTTCTTTCGCATGAATTAAGAATTCTAAAGCCTCATAATGACCTTTTATTGTCAATTCGGATTCCTGTTCATGAAGTAAAAAAATATCGATATAATCTGTATTAAGGCCTATTAAAGCTTCCTCTAGTGCCTTTTTTGCCAATTCCTTATTCCATGCGTAGGTTTTTGTGGCTATTACATAATCCTGTCTAGGAACTCCCTTAAAGCCTTTTTGCAGGTATTCATAGTTATTGTAAAGTTGAGCAGTATCAATAAAATTAACACCTTTATCAAAGGCATATCTAATTAGATATGCCCCTCTATCTACAGGTAAATTACTTTGAAAAGGTGTTATTGTTAAGCTTCCAAAACACATTGGAGAAACTTTAATATCTGTTTTTCCTAAATTCACTAATTTCATATTACATTAAGTCTTTTAAATAAGTCTTAAGAAGCTCTTCAAGTAGGTCATCTCTATCTACTTGTCGAATAATATTTCGAGCATTTCCATGGGAAGTAATATAAGTTGGATCATCAGATAGAATATAGCCGATGATTTGGTTTATTGGATTATATCCCTTTTCATCTAACAACTTATAAACAGTGGTTAAAATATTCTCGATAGATTTTTCCGACTCTTTTTGTGGTTCAAACATCATTGTTTCATTAACATGATCTTTATTCATACAAATCCTCCTTATTGTAATTATTTCATTTGTTCTTCAATAATATTTTCAACAGAAGATAGCGCTTCGTCAACTTTTGAAGGATCCTTTCCTCCAGCCATTGCAAAATCCGGTCTACCTCCTCCATTACCTCCAGTTATTTGAGCTACTTTTTTTACTATATTACCTGCAGATAAAGTTTTCTTTGCTAGATCCTTTGTCACTAAAGTTAGAAAGTTAATCTTATCATCTGTAGAATTGGCCAAAACTACAACCCCTGAAGAAAGTTTATCTTTTAAAGTATCTCCAAGATTTCTAAGATTTTCTATATCCATATTCTCTACTTTATGGGTTAAATACTTAATGCCATTTACTTCAGAAGTTTTTTTGATGATTTCGTCTACACCCTTTAGACTATCTTTCTGTTTTAATTTATTTAATTCTTTTTCAATAGATTTAAGCTCATTTTGCAACTCATTTGACCTATGAACTAAATCATTTTCGTCAGTTTTTAAGGCTATGGATAGATCTTTTAATTTAGAGTTATTTTCTTTTAATTTTTTATACACCTGTTTTCCTGTTATAGCTTCAATTCTTCTAACTCCAGCTGCTACAGAGGATTCTGAAATAATTTGTAACATCTGAATTTCAGCAGTATTGTTTACATGACATCCTCCGCATAATTCAGTGGAATATTTATCCCCTACAGAAACTACTCTAACAATGTCTTTATACTTATCTTCAAATAGTCCTATAGCTCCAAAATCTTCAGATTCCTTAAGTGTCATATTGTATTTATTTACTGGCATCGCCTTGGATATAACTGAATTTACAATATCTTGAACTTTTTCCAAATCTTCTCTTGAAATAGTTTCAAAATGAGTAATATCAAATCTCAACCTATTGGGTCCAACATAGGAACCTGCTTGATGCACGTGATTACCAAGAACTTCCCTTAGTGCTTTATGAAGTAAATGTGTTGCAGTATGATTTTTTGTTATATCATGACGAATATCCTCATTCACTTTTAAAGTCACAGAATCTCCGACTTTTAAATCTCCCTCTTTAACAAGTACATGATGATAAATTCCATTATTCTTATTTTTTTTAGTATCCAATACTTCAAGTGTAGAATTTTTAGATATAATTTCTCCAATATCTCCGACCTGTCCTCCACCTTCACCGTAAAAAGGTGTAGTCTCAGTGACAATTATACCTTTTTCACCTTCGCTAATATGATCAACTTCTAAACCTTCCCTGAAAATAAATTTTACTGAAGAATCGGCTTGAAGGTTATTATATCCTACAAAATTTGTTTGTGGTAAATTAATAATTTTTTCATTTGTTTCACTAGACCAGCCAATTGTACCTTCATGTCTAGATTCTCTGGATCTAATTCTTTGTTCTTCTAATAATTCATCAAATCTTTTTAAATCCACAGACATATTATTTTCTCGTAAAATTTCTAAAGTTAAATCCACAGGGAAACCATAAGTATCATATAATTTAAAAGCTTCCTCACTTTTTATATGGTCACCACCAGTTTTCTTTAAATTTTCTATAAGACTTTCTAAGATAGATAAACCTTGATCTATTGTTTCTTGGAATTTACTTTCCTCAGAAGCTATTATCTTATTTATACGTTCTCTATCTTCTAATAATTCAGGATATTCTTCGTTGTATATCTCAAGAACTTTATCCACTATCCTTGTAAGAAAACTTTCCTTTATACCCAATAGTTTTCCGTGTCTTGATGCTCTTCTAATAATACGGCGAAGAACATATCCTCTGCCTTCATTGCTAGGAATAATTCCATCATAAACCAAGAAAGTCATAGCTCTTACATGATCTGCTATAATTCTAATTGAGATATCTGTTTTTTCATCATTTTTGTACTTAACATTAGAGATTTCTTCTATTTTTGAAATGATATCTTTTACTAGGTTTATTTCAAAAATGTTATCGGCATTTTCCATAACCATAGTAATTCTTTCAAGTCCCATACCTGTATCTATATTAGGATTTTCAAGTGGAGAATAGTTTCCTTCTGAATCCTTATAGAACTGAGTAAATACTAAGTTCCAAACTTCTAAGAATCTATCACAGTCGCAACCAGGCTTACAATCTGGATCATCACAACCCATCTCTTCGCCTCTATCTACATGTATCTCAGAACAAGGACCGCATGGACCCTCTTCTAATTCCCAAAAATTATCTTCTTTTCCAAGTCTAACTATTCGTTCTTCAGGAATTTTTATAATATTTTTCCATATATCATAAGCTTCGTCATCTTTTTCATACACTGAAATCCATAATTTATCCTTTGGTAGTTCCAATCTTTCAGTTAAAAACTCCCAAGCCCAAGAAATAGCTTCCTTTTTAAAATAGTTACCAAAGGAGAAATTACCTAACATCTCAAAGAAAGTACCATGTCTTTTAGTTATACCAACGGATTCTATATCTGCTGTTCTTATACATCTTTGAGATGAGGCGGCTCTATTACCTGGCATTTTAAATTCACCTGTGAAATATTTTTTCAAAGGAGCCATACCTGCATTTATAAGTAATAAGCTATCATCATCTGTTGGGATCAACGAAAAACTTTTTATAATATTATGATCTTTCTCACGAAAGAATTCCAAAAACTCACTTCTAATTTCATTTAAACCTAAATTCTTCATTCTATTCTCCTATTTTTACTCTCATCATTATTATCTACAAAAAAATTTAAAATATCCACCTTAAAATGGGAAATGATTACCTTTAAAGTTGCAACTACAGGAACTGCGAATATCATTCCTGGAACTCCAAACATCCCTGCACCTACTATCAAGCTTATAAGTATTAATAAAGGATTTAAACCTATAGTAGTTCCCAATATTTTTGGAGCTAAAATATTATTCTCTACCCACTGAATTAAAACAAATGCAATTGCAACTACTATCCCCTTAATTGGATTATCTATCAATGCTAAAAAAACCGCAGGAATAAAACCTAGAGCTGGACCTATATAAGGAATAATATCAGCGACACAAGTTATGATTCCAATAATTAAAGCATAGTCGATTCTCATTATAAATAGAAAGATGGTAGTCATGATTCCAACGGCAATTGCCATGATTAGTCTTCCTCGAACAAATTGAGAATTAACCCTATCGATTTCTGTAAACAATTCTATCGTGCCCTTGTATTTATTTGGTGGAACTTGTTTTTTAATCCATGTAATGTACTTTTCCTTATACATAATAAAGTAAAAAGTAAAAACTGGTATAAGAATAAGTCTCAAAATTCCACTTGCAAGACCTGTAACCTTCTCACCTATATTACTCATTTGTGAAATTAAATTATCTTGAACAGTATTTAAACTCTTCAACAGGCTTTTAGTTCCATTATAAATAAATTCATTCATGGCAGGATAATCGCTAAATTTGTCGGCAATACTATTACTGACTTGTGTAATAGAGTCAATTGTCTCTGGAATGTTCTGAACTAGATTTTTTACCTGTTCTGCTAACATAGGCCATAATACAACTGCTATTATTACAAAAAACAATACCACGATTAAATATACGATCAGTATGGAATATGTTCTTTTTATCCCTAAATCCTCTAGCTTTATTACTAAAGGATTTATTAGGTATGCTAAAACCAAAGATATAATTGCAGTAAATAAAGTCCTACTGACTATGGGATATTTATTGAAAATGAATAATGTAAACAAAACCAAAGCAATAAGAACCGATGTTCTTTTTATAAAAATTTGATCGAATCTAAGTCTGTTTTTTAAACTTACTTTGGTGTTGCCAATGTTGATTAAATAATATATACCAAAGGATAAAAGCAAAACTGACAATACCAATATCGTGTTAATTAACAAATGTCTAACATCAAAAGGCATGATAACACCCCTAATAATCAAATAATCTCTACATATAGTATATCATAGAATTTTGAAATCAAGTTTCAAAATCTTCTCATCCCAGTGCAGTTTTTAACCTTTTAACACTATTCAAAAAATATCAAGAAAACAAGATACTACCTTGTCCTCTTGATATTACCGTCTACCATATCCTGTAATGTCATCGAATCTATTTTTTTATTAATCTCATCGGCTATAGCTATCCAAACCAACCTAGAAGGACAACTATTTTCCTTGCCGCAAACACCACTTTCATTGGAGCATTCAGTAACACCAAAGAAATCTTCTAAAGACCTAAGGATATCTCCAATGGTTATATCCTTAGGATCTCTTTTTAAAAAATACCCGCCTTTAGGCCCTCTAGTACTATCTACTAAATCATCTTTTTTTAATTTTCTAATCAATTGTTCCAAATACCCTACTGGAAGTTCAGTGACTTTGGCAATTTCACTTAATGGTAGAGGTTCTTCACCAAAGTTTTTACCTAACTCATACATTGCCTGTAGTCCATATCTGCCTTTAGTTGACAGTCTCATCATCTTCCTCCAAATTCTTATATGTTCCAAATAAAATTCCAACAGTTCCTGGTCCAATATGGCATCCAATATTTGGAGATACCTCTTCAAAAAGGACTTCTATATCGGGGAATTTATTTTGAATTCTATCTCTTAATTCAATAGCTTTCTCTTTTTTTAATACGTATACGACTGAAATATATTTAATATCTTCACTTATGTAGGACTCTAGAGCTTTTAAAGCCTTTTTTTCCCCTCTTATTTTCTTATATAGTCCTAAACTACCATCTTCAAAAAGTGTAATTATTGGACATATCTTTAATAAGTCGCCAATAGCTGCAGAAGCTTTGGAAAGTCTTCCTCCTCTATAAAGATATTCCAAATTTTCAGGGATAAAATATATTTCTTGACCTTCACGCATTTTATAAAGCCTATCTAATATTATATCCTTTGACAGATTTAATTTTCTAAGTTCACAAAGATACTCTATCATCCGCTTTAAATTTACAGTAGTAGTTCTTGTATCAACAATAATTATACGTTCATCATTTAACATTTCCTTGGCAAGTAGACTGTTTTTGTAAAATCCACTTAAAGCCTTTGATATAGTCATAACAAAAACATAATCCGGATCATCTTTTAAAGCCTCTTTAAAAGATGTCAAAATCTCCCCTAAAGAGGGTTGAGAAGTTTTAGGGAACTCAGTCGAATTCACCAACTTCTCATAAAATTTATCATAGTATGAAAGCTCCATTATATTGTAACTTTCATCTTCAAAAAAACATAAAAGAGGCAATACAATCAACTTTTCACGTTCAATAAAATCCATAGACAACGATGCAGAGTTATCTGTAATGATATTGATTTTCACATTCTACCTCCTATTTTAGGACAATGTTTAATATCTTTCCTGGAACATAGATTTTCTTTACAATTGTTTTGTTTTCAATATATTTTTGAAAATCTTCATCTTCAAGTACTTTGGCAAATATCTCTTCTTTATCTTCATCTAAGCTAATCTCGATTACACCCTTTACTTTTCCATTAAATTGTACTGGAATTTCAATAATGTCCTCTATCAACTTTTCTTCATCGTAACTTGGCCATTTTTGATTATGAATTAAACCTTCCCCTACAACCCTTTGCCATAGTTCCTCGGTAATATGAGGCGCTACTGGGTTTAATAAAATTATGAAAGTTTTAAAATCCTCTAAGGTTAAATTGGAATTATTATAAAATTCATTCACTAAAGTCATCAATTGAGCTATTGCAGTATTAAATTTCAAATTTTCATAGTCCTCAGAAACTTTTTTTATAGTTCGATGGATTTCTCCTTCCAAACTCTTGGTATATTCATTTCCATCAGTCAAAATTTCTTGAAGTTTCCATACTCTTTCTAGAAATTTTCTACAACCTTTAACTCCATTTTCTGACCAAGGAGCAGACTTTTCAAAGTCACCAATAAACATTTCATATGTTCTAAGGGTATCAGCGCCATAATCTCTGATTATATCGTCAGGATTTACAACATTTCCCCTTGACTTAGACATCTTTTCTCCATTGTCACCTAAAATCATTCCATGGCTTGTCCTCTTCATATATGGTTCTTTCGTATTTACAACACCTAAGTCATATAAAAATTTATGCCAAAATCTAGAATACAATAAATGCAGTGTCGTATGTTCCATACCACCATTATACCAGTCAACTGGTAGATAATAATCTATTGCATCTTTTGAAGCTATCTCTTTGTCATTTAAAGGATCCGCATATCTAATATAATACCAAGAAGAACCTGCCCATTGTGGCATAGTATCAGTTTCTCTTTTAGCTGGGCCCTTACAACGTGGACATGTGGTATTTACAAAACTGTCTATGTTGGCAAGAGGAGATTCTCCATCTCCAGAAGGTTCATAATTGTCAACTTCAGGTAATTTCACAGGCAAGTCCTCTTCTGGAACTCCAACCCAACCACATTTTTCACAATAAACCAAAGGTATCGGCTCTCCCCAATATCTTTGTCTAGAGAAAACCCAGTCTCTCAATTTATAATTAGTCTTTCTATTTCCAATTTTTAAATCTTCCAACTTAGAGATAACAGTTTCCTTTGCCTGGTCAATACTTAAACCGTCAATAAAGTCAGAATTAATAATCTTTCCACTGTCTATCTCAGTTAATGGTAAAGAATCATCTTTGCCAGTTGTAATAACTGGAATTATCTCTAATCCAAATTTCATTGCAAAGTCAAAGTCCCTTTGATCATGGCCAGGAACCGCCATAATAGCACCAGTACCATAGGATGTTAGAACATAATCAGATACATAAATTGGCAATCTCTTCTTTGTAAATGGATGAGTTGCAGTTATACCTTCGACCAATACACCAGTCTTCTCTTTAACCAATTGAGTTCTTTCAAACTCCGATTTCTTTTGAGCCTCTTTAGCATAGGCATTAATATCGGATATATTCTCAATTCTGTCCTTGTATTTAGATAGAATTGGATGGTCAATTGCTATTACCATATATGTTACACCGAATATAGTATCTGGTCTGGTAGTATACACCTTTAACTTCTCATCAACCTCAGTCAGTTGAAAGTCCAACTCTGCCCCATGGGTTCTTCCTATCCAATTTATCTGTTGCATTTTTATCTTATCGGAGTAGTCAACTTCATCTAGATCATCAATTAACCTATCTGCATATTCAGTAATTTTTAACATCCACTGTTTTTTTATTTTGTGTTCCACGGGATGTCCGCATCTTTCACAATTTCCGCCAACAACTTCTTCATTGGCCAACCCAGCTTTACAAGATGGACACCAATTTATTGGCATCTCTTTTTTATAGGCTAATCCTTTTTCAAAAAATTTCAAAAATATCCATTGGGACCATTTGTAATAATTAGGATCTGTAGTATCAATCTCTCTGTCCCAATCAAAGGAAAGCCCTATAGATTTCATCTGCTCTCTGAATCTGTCTATATTTTTTTTCGTTATAACCGCTGGATGAATTTTATTTTTTATTGCATAGTTTTCAGCAGGTAGACCAAAGGCATCCCATCCCATTGGATAAAGTACATTATATCCTTCCAATCTTCGCTTTCTTGAAACTATATCCATAGCAGTATAGGGTCTAGGATGTCCAACATGTAAGCCCTGTCCTGATGGATATGGGAATTCAATTAATGCATAAAATTTTTTCTTGCTATTGTCAATTGTTGTTTTAAAAGTTTTATTATTTTCCCAATATTCTTGCCATTTTTTTTCTATGGCGTTAGGATTATAAATATCCATATAACCTCCATAATATATCCTCTATAAGTACCAAAAAACTTTCGTCCCAATATGACACGAAAGTTAGTTTCAAAATAATTAGAATTTATCCTTGTCAATATTTATATATTAAGACAATTAAATGAAATGCCTATTCAAGTATCAACAATTCATTTGATCCCTTAATCAAAACACAAATTTCTAGTGTTCAGAATAAATTATAACATTTTCAAATTCTTTAATCAATTACCCAATTCTTCCTTTAATAATTCTAATAAAATATTTAATTCGTCCTTTGAAAAAGTCAATCCTTTACTCATCCTTGTGTGATCAGGATTCCATTCTCTAATATCATATTTTGGTTCACGTTCTTGCCAACTAACTAAATTTAATTCCTTTCTCCATCCCTTAGCATTTTCTGATAAAATTCCTAAATTTTCCACAATTTCAAATTTAAATTCCGCCATGATTCCTCCTACATAATTATATTGTTTTTAATCGGTATTACAGCTAGTAACATACTATCTATATCCTTTAATAATTTATCTAATCTTTGAATGTCTTTTATTAAATTAATTTGATATTCACCAGTTTCATTCAAAAGAATACTATCAAGTTTATTAAGGTTCTTCATATCATCACTTAAATCTTCATATCGAATAGTTCCTTCTTCAATAGCCTTATTAACTATCATCAGTGACACTCTTTCATAACTTTTCAACCTCTTGATGTCTTTTGTTTCAAGAGCTGATAGTGACTTATTTAAAATCTCTTCGACCTCTTTTTGGTTGTCTTTGAAATTTCGATTTTTTAGTAAAGTGACAATACTTTGATATTTGTTATTTATTATTTCTTGGTCTTTATTTAACTTATCCAAGAACATAGTGCTTTTAAGAAATTCCACCAGGACAATGTCATTAATATTATTGTAGATTTCATCAGGAAAGTCTTCGTTGCCATTAAGTGACTTTAAAAATTCTATCTCTTGCAACTTAAAGAATATTTCTTTTTGTTTTTCATCTTTTTGTTTTTCCAAGTAATCTATTTTCTCAATCGTTGAATCAAGAACTTTAACCTGGCATATTTTACTATCTATTTTATCTAATGGAAATTTATCCTCCAGTATTCTCACCTTCTCTCACTTGTAGTGTAGCATTTAATATGATTTTTTCAAAATTGATTTTCTTTTTACCAATATGATATCATTTAATTGACAAATGTTGAATACAAAAGAAATAAGAGGTGTAATATGAAAAAAAATAATTTTTTTGTACAACTGGTAGCCTGTATTTTAGCATTAGCTATGCTTTTCCCTATTATTTTATCTTTTATTAGCTCATGGAAATAAAAAATATTGAATTTGAAGATTCTAAAAACCTTTTTAAAATTACCTTTTCAGATGATTTTTTATATGCCAACTATGAATTATACAACGACCTGTTGTTAAGTAAAGGTAAAATATTAAATTCTGATGAATTTAAAGCTTTAAAAGATTTTAACGATTTTAATCTCAATTACTCCAAGGCTATTAATTTTATAAGCTATAGAATACGGACCAGAAAAGAGATAGTCGATAAATTAAAAAAAGAAGGTGTCGATTTTATCCAAATCAATAAGATATTGGATAAATTGGAAGAAAACGGATATATTGACGATGAATCCTTTGCCAAGAGTTATTATGAATCAAAGTCTAGAATAAACGCCTGGTCCAATAAAAAAATAGAATATGAATTAAAAAACAAGGGAATTTCTCAGGACATTCTAAATCCCTTACTTTTAGACCATGAAGATAATGACTACAAAAATGCAAGATTACTCGCTTTAAAGAAAATGCCAATTTGGAGAAAAAAATATGAAGGATTTAAATTAAAAAATAAGCTATATACATTTTTAGCCTCTAAAGGATTCAAATACGATGTTATAGATAAATTGATGGGAGAACTTTTGTGAATTTTGTTTATATATTAAAATGTAATGACGACAGTTTGTATACTGGCTGGACCAATGACTTAAAAAGAAGAGTCCAGGTTCACAATAGCGGTAAAGGCGCAAAGTATACCAGAGGTAGAACTCCTGTAAAATTAGTCTATTATGAAGAATATGAGGATAAATTATTAGCTCAAAAAAGAGAAAGGGAAATAAAAAAACTCACTAGGGAAAGTAAGATAGAATTAATACTTAAACATTCAAATGTTAAATTTTAGTTGTAAAAAGAGCAATCATTTCGATTGCTCTTAAAATTTTATTATTTTTATGCTAGTTTATTTTTATATTTACAAGGCTATCGTCTGTCACTTCTTTCAACATTGTAATCATCAAACAACCTGGCCCAGTATGGGATCCTATTACAGCACCTATCTCATCAATATATATATTAGTGAAATTTAGTTCTTCTTCAACAGCTGATTTTAACTCATTAGCCAAGTCTAAGGAATCCGCATGACCAATAATCACAAGTTGATCTTTAGGTAAATTTGAATCCATGTTCTCTTGGATGTATTGTGCAAATTTTTTATAGACCTTCTTTAATCCCCTAGCCTTATCAATAGGTTTTAACTTACCATCATCATCCATTGTTAGAATAGGTTTTATATTTAGCATTCCCCCTATTACTTTCTGAGCTGTAGAAACCCTTCCTCCCCTATGAAGATATTTCATATCATCAACGGTGAATATAACGTAAGTTGCCTTTATAAATTCTTTAGTTTTAAGAACAATCTCTTCTAATGATAAATTTTGATTTATCATAGTAATTACTCTTATTGCAAGCATAGTTATTTCATAACTAGCCATCTTGGTATCAATGATTTCAATTTCTGCCTTTGGATATTCTTCAATAATCAAATCTTTCGCCAATTTAGCCGAATTATAGCAACCTGAAATACCAGAAGATAATGTCAAGCATAATATTTTGTTATCATTATCGATTTCCTTCTTAAATTCATTTACATATTGTTCTACACTGACTTGAGAAGTCGTAAATAATTCTCCTTCTCGAATTCTTTGATAAAGTTCATCGGGTAATATTTCTATTCCGTCTTTATATTCATCTTCTTTCGATATTGCAGTTAAAGGTATTACTGTGATACCGTATTTTTTTGCTAACTCCTGGGACATATCCGATCCAGAGTCAATTATCAATTTAATATTCATATAATCACCACGCTTTGCGTTTTATTATATCATAAACTTTGTAATATACATAATTATATTCTTCATTGACCTATTCTCCCCATTTAAAGTATAATGACCATATTATTGTTAAAAATAAAGCCCTTAATTTGTAGTGACCCCCTAAATCCGGACATGGATTAGGGGGTATTTTAATGTCAA
>NZ_JASBYU010000012.1 GCF_029983815.1 Lagierella sp. | reverse complement strand
CATTTAGAAATTTCAACTATTTTTAAATTTCACTTGACTTTTTACCACTGGACTTATTAATTCTATTTATCATAATTTACCCCTATCTTTGTAATGTAATCAATTTTCTGATAGAATATCTTTTTGTGGTTTACACAAACGAGGACTTATTACAGTTTTTCTCTAATAGTTCTCTAGACAGATTAGAATTAATTTTATAGCGAGGTGAATGTATGGAAAGAATAAATAAAAATAAATTGATGGCAACAGAGGACATTAAAAAACTACTAATCAAGTTTTCAGTTCCTGCAATAATTGGTATGCTTGTTAACGCATTGTACAATGTAATAGATAAAATATTTTTAGGACAGGTTAGTTCCCTTGCGATTGGTGGGGTTCACCTTACCTTCCCAATCAGTCTTATTATAATGGCCTTTTCGATGTTAATAGGTATGGGTGGCAATTCCCTTTCTTCCATAAGAATGGGACAGGGTAGGATAAAGGAGTCTGAAAAGATATTAGGTCAGTCCTTCACCCTATTTATTATCTTCTCAATAGTAATAACAGGAGGTTTACTACTCTATACTGAGGAGCTACTTATTAAACTTGGATCAAGTAAAGTGCTATTGCCCTATGCCATAGACTATTTAAAGATATTGGCATTAGGCATTCCCTTCCAACTGATAGGATTTGGACTAAACTTTTTTATTAGGGGAGAGGGAAGTCCTTCAACTGCCATGGGCACCATGTTAATAGGTGCAATTACAAATATTATACTGGACTATATATTTGTAATCCTAATGGGCATGGGAGTAAAAGGTGCAGCACTAGCAACAATTATAGGTCAATTTTTGTCTATGATTTGGGTATTGGTCTTCTTTTTAGGAAAGCGAACAACTATTAATTTAAAGAGTGAAAATTTAAAATTAGAACCAGAATTGGTAAAGGAGATAATAGTTTTAGGCCTTGCTCCCTTTGGAATGCAACTTGCTGCAAGTTTGGTTATAACCATATTCAACCTACAAATCAAGACCTTTGGTAACGACGAAGCCATTGCAGCCATGGGAATAATGCAAAGTATATCCACACTTGCTTTTATGCCTGTTTTTGGCTTAAACCAGGGCAGTCAACCAATAATAGGATATAACTTCGGCGCTAAAAAATATCATAGGGTTAAAGAGGCATTTAAGCTTGCTACCATCGCAGCTACCGCCTACCTCACTTTCACCTACTTGATTATTATGTTCTTTCCAGAAGCCTTGATAAAACTTTTTATTATGAATGCAAAGGACATCGACAAAGTAATGCCTGGAGCAGTTGCCTGCCTTAGACTTAGTTCTTTGGCAAACCCCGTACTAGGTTTTCAAATCATATCCGCAAATTACTTCCAAGCAACGGGCAAAGCAACTAGAGGAATAATCCTATCCCTTTCAAGACAGTTGATAGTCCTACTTCCAGTGTTAATAATCGCACCTAAATTTTTAGGACTTAACGGAGTTTGGTTGTCCTACCCTATATCCGATGTTATTTCTTTCGTGTTGACAGGAGTCTTTATGGTAAAGGAGCTTAGACTGTTAAATGAGGGTATAGAGCTGGAAAATAGTCCTAGTTAATTAAAATCAATAAATATGGCGAGCCTTCAAGTATGAAAGCTCGCCTTTCTATATTATAAATCTTTGAAAATATCTACAGCTAATGAACCAAAGGCTATAGAAGGTCCCCCTCCCATGGCAACAGCTGATTCAGCTACTTCTATAATCTCTTCTTCTGTAGCTCCTACATCCTTGCAGTTCTTAGCATGGGTAAGAATACAGTCTGGACATCTAATGGCAATCCCTATTCCCAACATGATAAATTCCTTTTCTTTAATTGTCAAAGCCTTATCCTTCATATTGGTACCAATTGAATTTAAAACTGATGATGCCAATGGAGAATTATTTACAAAATAACCCATTCTTTCATCTTTTTCTTTATATTTTTCGTCGTATTTCATGATTACCTCCTAAATATTTGATGTGGCGGTGCCACATCTAATTATGATTGTACCATTTATTTATCTTTTTGTTAATTTATTCGAGGCTTTATTTTGATTTTAATAAACATAGATATTTGGCATCTTAATTCTCACTATTTATTAAAGCACAAAAAAAGAGCACCCTTTAGGTGCCCAATTTAAATTATTTGAATAAATGTGATTTTTAACCCTTTTGGAAAACTATATTATGCTCTATTTGTTGATCCAAAAAGTTCCATCTTTTCTTTTACTATTTTTTTGATGCCTTCTGTTCCTGGTTTAAGAAGTTTTCTTGGGTCAAATCCCTTTCCAATCTTATCCTTGCCTTCTTCAATGTATTTTCTAGTCTCCTTGGCAAACTCCTGCTGACATTCAGTATTTACATTGATCTTAGAAACTCCAAGTTCAATTCCCTTTCTTATCATATCTGCCGGTATCCCTGTTCCACCATGAAGTACTAGAGGAATTTCTCCTACTTCATTCTTTATATTTTCTAAAGCGTCAAAGTCCAATCCCTTCCAGTTTTCTGGATAAACACCGTGAATATTACCAATTCCTGCAGCTAGAAAATCAATACCTAGATCAGCAATCATTTTACATTCTTTAGGATCTGCGATTTCTCCCATTCCTACTACTCCATCTTCTTCTCCTCCGATGGAACCAACTTCTGCTTCAACAGAGATTCCCTTACTATGGGCAATTTCCACAATCTCTTTTGTCTTTTCAATATTTTCAGCTATTGGATATGAGGATCCGTCAAACATTACAGAAGTAAATCCTGCCTCTATTGCACTTTTCGCTCCTTCATAAGTACCGTGGTCTAAGTGAATGGCAACTGGAACTGTAATATTTAAGTCCTCTATCATTCCTTCAACCATTTTTACAACTGTTTTAAAACCGGACATATATCTTCCAGCACCTTCAGAAACACCTAATATAACAGGTGAATTCTCTTCTTGGGCCGTTTCTAGTATTGCCCTGGTCCACTCTAAATTGTTGATATTGAATTGTCCTACTGCATATTTTTCACTATATGCCTTATCTAACATTTCTTTTGCTGATACTAACATGAATACCTCCTACTATTTTATAACTATATGATATCATACCCTAAGAAATACTTCTTAAATCACAGTGAATTCTTGATTAAACCTATGTTATACTTTAATCAAGCTTCTACTAGAGCAATAGAAAACCTTAAAATCACTCTTTAATGTGTTTTTATATTTAATATATGGAGGTTAATATGAAGAATTTACAAGACCTTAGAAAGGAAGTGGATTCAATCGATAAAAAGATCAATGAACTTTTTATAAGGCGATTGGATATTGTTAAAAAGATAAAAAAAGAAAAAATCCAACTGAATTTAGAGACTATAGATAGGAAAAGAGAAAAGGAAATTTTTGAAAATCTCGAAAATTACACCAAGGTCGAGTACCATCAATACTCCCATGACCTGTTTGAAAATATTATTAGGATATCTAAGGATTTTCAGGAGAAATACGATGACTAAAAATAACTTTGACATTAATAATTTAGGTACTTTTATTCTCAGGGATGAAGATAACCTAAACTTTTCAAAAATAATTCTCGGCTCCTCTTCCCCTAGGCGAATAAAACTATTAAAAGAATTCATCAACGATTTTGAAATAGTAAAACCTAAAATAGATGAAGATAGTGTAATTGAAGATTTTTTTAAAAACCATTCTTCAGGAGATTTTCTAAAGGATTCTTTCTCCTCATGTGCCAAAATAGCTTATGAAAAGTCAGTGGCTGTACACAGCAAAACAAATTCTGGACTGATAATATCTGCAGATACAGTCGTTGTGACTCATGATAAAATTCTTGGAAAACCAGATGACTTAAGGCATGCCTACGAAACCCTAAGAGGCCTTTTAGGAACTATCCACTATATTTGTACTGGAGTATGCCTTATGGAAAATAAAAATAATTACAAGCTATACTATGTGGTATCCCAAGTCGAGTTTGTAAAGGAAAGCAATTTTTCCATAGATTTTATAAAAAGGTATATAGATAGCAAATCTCCCCTTGATAAAGCAGGATCTTATAATATCCAGGAAGTGGACAAGTTTTTAGTCTCTTCAATTTACGGAGATTATTACAACATTGTAGGACTTCCCCTACCAGAACTAGTAAGGAGTTTAAGATTATGAAAGAAAAAATATTGGTAAGTTCATGTCTTATAGGATTGATTACCAGATATGATGGAAGATTACAAAAGGATAATCGATTTGAAGAACTTGCAGAAGAATATGATATTATTCCATTTTGTCCAGAACAGGCGGGAGGACTTCCTACTCCCAGAAAACCCTGTGAAATCTATAAAAATAGGGTTTTAAATGTAGATGGGGATGACAAGACTGAAAACTTTATAAGAGGGGCCAAGGAAGCTTTAAAACTGTGTAAGTTATTTAATATTAAGAAAGCCATTTTAAAGTCAAAGAGTCCTTCCTGTGGAAAAGGAAAGATTTATGATGGAACTTTTTCAGGAAACTTAATCTCTGGTGATGGTTTTACAACTAGATTACTTGAAGATAATGGGATTGAGGTCACAAGCATGTAAAACTTACCAAAACGATAATTATACCTTTTTAAAAACGCAACAACTAAGAGTATGTAAATATAAAATCGAGCACTCATAATCTAAGTGCTCGAAATATTCATATTAAGTGGATAAAGGGTATCCACTTAAAGATGGATTGGAATCCAATAAGATATCTTTCAAAAGGGGTGTTTTGAATTAATATCTACATTAATTCTAACAGTATTGATAATGATTGTCAATAGCTTTTAGGAATTTAAAAACTTCAAAATTTCTTCCGGCTTATCGATTATAGCCTTCGCTCCATTTTCCAAAAGCTCCTCTTTACTTCTAAAACCCCAAGTTACACCAACTGGATATAATCCTCCATTTACTGCTGTAATCATATCTGTAGAGGTGTCTCCAAAATATACTATCTCCTTTGAGTCAAGGCCAGAGATCCTCTTAAATTCGTCAATCATATCCTGATGTGGCTTTAGCCTAATTCCAGGTTTATCCCCTAGAATAAAGTCAAAAAAATCTTTTCCAAAAATATTGTCTAAGACGATCTGCGCTGCTTTCATAGGCTTATTTGTACAAACCGCTAATATTCTACCCTCTTTTTTTAGCTTATTCAGTGTTTCTACTATTTTGTCATAGGGCTTTGTGAAGTCGTCATCTCTATTATTGTATTCATATAGATAATCCGGTAAAATCTCTTCAACTCTCTTGGTCAATTCTTCTTCAGTTAGGTTTAGTTTATCCCTTTCATTGATATAGTTAAAGGCCCTTGTTGCCATTACCTGTGCCCCATCTCCCACGAAGTCATTATATAGATCGTAGTCACATATTTCATAACCCCTCTTTGAAAGATGACTATTAAACAAATTTCCAATCGTCTCTAAACTGTCAATTAAAGTTCCATCTAAATCAAATATAAATCCTTTAAACATCTCAACCTCCTGTCTTAATTTTACCACATTGTACCGTTATAGATGATTGTCTTACTTCACTTTTTATTGTAATTTTCAATTTTTGTTATATAATTATCTTGAGTGAAACAAAAGGAGTGTTTGTATTGACTGTTAAAGTTAGAAAAGAATTGCCTGAAATCTTCAACGATTTTGCTGAAGGTAGACAAAAGGCTTTTATAAAAGTAAAGGAACAAAAGGAAAAGGGAATTCCTCTTATAGGTACTTTTTGTACCTTCTTCCCACAAGAGTTGGCTATTGCCGCTGGAGCGACCAGCGTATCCCTATGCTCAACTTCTGACGAAACAATTGGAGATGCTGAAAGGGACTTGCCAACAAATCTATGTCCTTTAATTAAATCCAGCTATGGTTTTGCCATGACTGACAAATGTCCATTTTTCTTTTTCTCTGATTTAATCATTGGAGAAACCACTTGCGATGGAAAGAAAAAGATGTATGAATATTTAGGGAATTTTAGACCAACCCATGTAATGGAATTGCCTAATAAATATTCTGAAGAAGGCCTTAGATTATGGGAAAATCAAATTGTAATAGCTAAGGAATTATTAGAAGATAAATTTAATGTAGAGATAACCGACGAAGATTTGGAAGAGGCCATAAAGGTCAAAAACGCTGAACGTTCTGCTGTAAAGGACTTTTATGAGATTATGGCCGCTGATGAATTGCCATGCACAGGGCTGGACCTATGGCATGTATTAAATGGTATAACCTTTGATTTTGACAAGAGATCCATCCCTCAAAGAATAGGCGAGTTAAAGGAACAGGTTCTATCTGAAAGTAAAAAAATCACTGGCAAAAAGAGAATTTTAATTACTGGATGTCCTATAGGTGCAGCCACTGAAAAAGTTATTCAAGCCGTTGAAGAAAATGGCGGAATTGTAGTTTCATATGAAAACTGTGGCGGTGCTAAGGCCATTGATAAAAACGTCGAAGAGAATACGGGAAACCCAATTCACGCAATTGCCGATAAGTATCTACAAATTGGTTGTGCCTGCATGTCTCCAAATCCTAACAGAAAGGATTTGTTATCCAGACTTATAGATCAATTTAAGGTCGATGGTGTTATAGATATGCATCTTCAAGCCTGTCAGCCTTTCCAAGTTGAATCCCTAAGTATTAAAAACTTTGTAAACAAGGAGAAAAATTTACCTTTTATGTCTGTAGAAACCGACTATGGACAATCTGACATCGGCCAACTTAATACAAGAATTGCCGCATTCCTTGAGATGATCTAATCCCATATAAGTTTTTGTAATAGAATGCAAAAAAGAGCGCTCAAAAATATTTTGAGTGCTCTAATATTTTAACGCTTCATACATCGCTACAGCTGCAGCAATTGTCAAGTTTAATGAATCCACATCTTCAGACTGAGGTATTATTACCTTGGATATAGTTGCGTTGTCATATTCTTCTCCAAGGCCCCTGCCCTCATTTCCAAAGGCCAAAGTGAAATCATCTTCAAATTTTGTAGCTTTAATATTCTTCGAGTCTTCCTTTAACATAAATCCATAGATTTTATTGTCATGGATAGCTTTATAGTCATCTAAAGTTGAAAACTCTTCAAAGTTAATCTTGAAAAAGGCCCCCATGGATCCCCGTATAACCTTTGGATTAAATATATCACAACAATTTCCCACCAATGCAAGGTCCTTGTATCCAAAACCAACCATGGTTCTAATAATCGTACCTAGGTTACCCATATCTGAGACATTGTCAAGTAATATATGATTCTTCCCTGGAGAAATTTTGCCTTTGTATTTATTAAAGACTCCTGCCATATACTCTTTTTTCTTTGTGGAAATCCTATTTAGATTCTTTTGATCAATTTCATAGGGAATTCCCAGTCCATTTAAAAGTTTTTTAGTCTCTTCAAGCCTATTGAAATCCGGCGAAATATATACGGATTTTAAAATTTCAGGCCTTGTTTCCACCAACTCCAAGGTGGGAAAGGGACCTAGTACATAGGAGTAGTCAAATTCTTTTTTATAATTCTTAAGTCTCATCATTTTTAAAGGCCCACAATTTTTTTACATCTTTACTAAATTCATCATACTTCCAAGCTTTTTCTGAATTTTCTAAGTTATTGGGATCATAGATTTTAAATCTATTATAGTCATCATGACCAATTATAAGCATAACATGGGATACTGTAGTAAAAGTTCCCGGGCCAACGGATATGATAATAGAATATCCGTCATCCAGTGCCTGTATAATCTCTTCTTCGCTGGTTCCAATACTCTTTAATTCCAAGTTGTATTCCTCTGCAATAAATGGATAAAGATCCCAGTTGGTACCATAATCCCCGACATAACCATTGTCGTGGGAAAGTTTTGCAATATCACTTGGAGTTATTCTTCTATTGGTCATTCCTGAAAGCATCATAGCTAAAGATGTCGGTGCGCATCCTGTATCTCCTATGATACCAGAACCATATTCTTGATATCCCCAACTTTGATCCCACTGGATATAGTAAGGATATCTTAAATCTTCATAGATTTTCTTAGGGTATCTGTAATCATATTTGATCCTATTGTCTATATATTTAGCTATAAAGTCGATAGTATCCGGATTTCTCCCTGCCATTTTAATCATACTTTCTGGCAATTCACTTCGATTGTCCAAGATTATTTGAGCATTCTTATCAACTTTGGCAGCTTTTTCTATATTTTTTATATATCCTTCCATGGAAGTTGCTTCTTCATATTTAATATCTTCTTGTTTTGAGCTCTTCTCTGAATTCTCATTTGGAGAATAATCCTTTGCAGTACCTATTAAATCGAGATTTTCTGAAGCCATCTCCATTCTATTTCCCAGAGAAAAAGCATTTTTTATAAGTAGAATCAAAAGCACAAGGAAAATAGATAAAAAAAGTCTATTTCGAAAAACTTGTCGCTTTCTATTTCTACTTCTTGTATTTCTTCTTTTGTTCATCTCTCCTCCTCCAATTATTTTAACAATTTAAGTTAAAAAAGTAAAACTTCCCTATAAAATCTTAATGTTTTATTGAGATTGAGATGATATTTTAAATACAACTGGCCTAACACTATATTTTTTGAATATTAGGTAAAAAAACGACTCCTAAGATTAAATACATTTAACTTGGAGTCAACTTGCTCTATTTAATTTTCCCAAACTTGCTGAAGGGTAAAAATCTAAATACAGCTATCCCCTTTACTGTATCCGTTGGTACCGTGCCAAATCTTCTTCCATCATCGGAGTTGGGCCTATTGTCACCTAGTACAAAAATCTCTCCTTCTTTCACTTCCCATTGAGATTGTCCTGTCTGAGGTAGAGTTTGTACAGCATCGTCAATATAATCCTCTTTAAGCTCTTCGCCATTTAAATAGACTTTCCCTTCGTGTAGACTTACGGTGTCTCCAGCTGTTCCAATAACCCTTTTAATAAAGTGGTCTCTTTTTCCATTTGGTTTGATATCTGGGGAAAGAAATTCTATTACCTCACCCTTTTTGACATCTCTTAGCAAAACTCCGATTCTATTTACAATCAGTCTATCTCCCGTGTCAAAGTTAGGATACATGGATCGTCCTGAAACTTCTGTGACAGAAAAGACAAAAGTCCTTATAATTATAGCCAGGACTAAAGCCAATACCACGGATTTTATCAAAGATAAAACAGTATCTTTCATTTAGTCATCTCCTTACAATTCATATAATGTATCAAAGTTAATCTGCGTGTAGAATAAATCCTTCAATTTATTAAAGTCACCTTCACTTTGCGCCATAGCCCACATAAGTTTTACAACGGTGGCTTCCAAAGTCATATCAAAGGATTCCATAATATTTAATTCATCTAATCTTCTTCCCACTTCATAAACGGAAATATCCGAGCCCTCCATGGGAACTTGGGTTGTAATCACAATATTTCTCTGCTTTTCGCTTTTATTTACCGCTTTAAAAGTATCCACTAGATATGACGGAATACCCCCTACACCGTAGGACTCTACTATTACAGTTTTATATTTTTCGAAGATATAAAATAACAATTCCGGTTCTATAGTGGGAATTAGTTTTAATAAAAATACAGAATCGTCAAGTTTATGATAAAAGGTAGGATTTTCCTCCAATGCCTCCTTATGGATATATCTAATTATCCTGTCATCATGAACCGTCGCTAATAGGGGGTAATTTAAGCTGGTAAATGCATCATAGCTCTTTGTCTTTTCTTTTCGCCCTCTAGTTCCTGCAATTACTTTTCCGTTAAATACTATACTGACATCATTAGATTTATCGTCACTTGCATAGGTAATGCTATCGGTTAGATTCAACTTTGCATCGGTTATGTCACTAAAAATGGATTTTTGAGCCCCAGTTAAAACTATGGGCTTTTTTGAATTTTGAATTAAGTAAGAAATGGCACAAGCAGTATATGCCAAGGTATCTGTCCCATGGGTAATGACAAAGCCATCATATTTATCGTAGTTTAATTCCAGAGCGCAGCTTATTTTAAGCCAGTCCTCTACTTGTATATCCGTACTATCTATGCTCATTAAATCCAAGGTTTCTAAGTTAATCCTATCCCTATCCAGTTTTAAGTACTCCACTAAGTCCCTTGAATTTAGGCCTGGAACAAGTCCCTTGCCCTTATTAACAGATGCTATTGTACCACCTGTAGAAATCATTAAAATATTCTTCATTAAAATTCCAACTTTCTCGGTCTTCTATTTTCAAATACATATACCCCGGTAAAGCCAAAGGATTTTACATAATCCAAAGCTTTTTTGTTTTTATATCCAATATCATAGCTCTTATGGGCATCCGAACCAATGGTTATAATTTCACCGCCCAATTCTCTATACCAGGATAGTATCTTTCTATGGGGATGAAGATATGGTAGTCCCTTTCTAAAACCGCCTGTGTTGATTTCAATGCCTCTATTAGTATCTATCAATTCTTTTAAAATCGCTAAAATGATCTCTTTATTCTCATCTTGGTCGGGAACATCAAAGTAATTGTCCAAGTAACGATCGATATAGTCTATATGACCTAGGACATCGAAATTTTTCATTGCTTTTACACTCTTATACATCTCTTCATAATAAGTCTTATATAATTCCTTAGGTTTTAATCTTTGATAATATCCACCACCATAGAGGTCTTTTTCAAAAAGGCAATGTACAGAACCTATTACAAAGTCATAGTCAAATTCATTTACAAAATCTTCCACTACCTTTGCAGTTGACTCCTGTATCCCAACTTCCACCCCTGCAAGGAGGTGTATATCATCTTTGTATTTTTCCTTTAATCTATTAAATTCTACAAAATACCCAGGAGCGTCTAAACTCTCCCAATACTTGTCCTTAGGTTTCATTATCTCCATATGGTCGGTAATGGACAAGTACTTAAGATTCTTATCTATGGCTACTTTAATATTGTCCTCCATTGGGGTGTTGCTATCCATGGAAAAAACACTGTGATTGTGTAAATCTATCATAAGACCTCCTAATTTATTACTACAGTTAAGTGTAACACAATTTTGATAAAATCTCCTTAAAAATCAGATTCAGTACATCGATCCCTTTTATATTGTTGTCGAAGGATTTAATTACATTAAAAACTGTTGAGTCCTATGATAATTCATAACCCAACAGTTTATAACCCTTGTATTCAATCTATATAGTATAAGAAATTACATTGCCTAATATGTCAAATGTTTTTTTCTGAAATTTCCTATAGCCTATTAAATTTGACTTTATTTTTAGATTTTTAATTTTGATAATACCTTCTTTTTCTAGCCTTATTCTTTCTATAAAAAGTTTGAATGTCCATGGCATCAAAGAAGCTGGTCATAATAAATATTAAGAAACATGCCACTACGGCTCCTGGTTCCTTTCCAATGGTATAGCATATAAGAAATATTAAAGCTATGATTATGGGCCTAATATTAAACTTCTTACCTATAAGAAAAGGAAATACAATTTCTTTTATTATGCATAAAATAATATACAGAATTGCCAATTGACTTGAAAGTAAACTTTCACTGGTAACAAGCCTTGCAATAACCCATGGGATAAAGACTATCCCCGTTCCTAAAAAGGGAATTAAACTAAAAATTCCAACCAGAATTCCCTTTAACCCATAATGGTGAATCCCTATTATCTTTAATCCAATTATGGAA
Organism: Lagierella sp.; assembly: GCF_029983815.1. GTDB lineage: Bacteria > Bacillota > Clostridia > Tissierellales > Peptoniphilaceae > Mediannikoviicoccus. The sequence goes on along the minus strand of NZ_JASBYU010000012.1, from coordinate 42,048 downwards.
ATAATTGTAATGGCTATACCATATCCTAGATACCACAATGAAAAATTCGACAAGGTTTTCTTCTTTCTATATAAAATCTCTTCAAGAAAACCTTCTAAGTACTCTCTTACTACCACTACTACACCTCCTATTTAACACCAGGTTTACCAAGTAACTTAAACATTTGACTCTTATATTCCTCAACCCCTGGTTGATTAAAAGGGTTGACCTCCAAAAGATATCCTGAAATGCTAACGGCAATCTCAAAAAAGTAAATCAACTGTCCTAGATTCTCTTCATCTACTTTTTCCATAGTTATCTTTAGATTAGGAACATATCCCTTAATATGAGCTTTCATAGTTCCAGCAAGGGCCTGTTTATTTACAAAGTCCACAGTCCTATCCTTTAAATAGTTAAGACCATCAAGATTTTCTTTATCCTCTGGAATTGCTAAATCATATTTTGGATCCTCTACTTCAAGAACGGTTTCAAAGATATTTCGCTTTCCCTCTTGAATCAATTGGCCCATGGAATGTAAATCCGTAGTAAAGTTTACAGATGCAGGATATATCCCCTTTCCATCCTTCCCTTCAGACTCTCCAAAAAGTTGTTTCCACCAATCCGCTATATAGGAAAGGGAGGGTTCGTAATTTACAAGAATTTCAATATCTTTTCCATCCTTATATAAAGCATTTCTAATTAAAGCGTACTGTATAGCAGGATTTGATTTAGCCTTTAATTGGGTAAATTTATCCATTGCTACTTTTGCCCCTTTTAATAAATTGTCAATGTCTATCCCCTTAGCGGCAAGTGGCAAAAGCCCTACTGGAGTTAGAACTGAAAATCTTCCCCCAATATCATCTAGTACTACAAAGGTTTCATAACCCTCTTTATCAGCTAATTTCTTTAATGCGCCCTTTTTTCTGTCAGTTGTTACAAATATTCTCTCATTAGCTTCTTTTCCATATTTTTCTTCCAATTCTTTTTTAAGGATTCTAAAAGCAATAGCTGGTTCAGTAGTGGTACCGGATTTTGAAATTACATTTATACAATAATCCTTGTCCTTTAAAAACTTCACAAGTCTAGAAAGATAACCAGAACTTAGATGGTGTCCTGCATATATCAATTTAAATTCATCCTCATCTTCAAAGTAATCCTTTAAAGAGTTTTCAATGGCCTTTGTACCCAGGTAACTTCCACCAATGCCAATTACTACAAGATACTTCGCCCTTTCTCTAATCTTTTTTGCAGCTTCTTTAATCTTTGCAATTTCATCCCTTGAAAAGTCTTCAGGAAGGTTAACCCATCCTAAAAAATCCGAACCTTCTCCAGTTTTATCCAAAACCTTCTTTAAACTTTCTTCCCCGATTTTAAAACTTTCTTCTAAAACCTCTAAATCATAGCCTTCTTTAAAGTCAAATTTAATTCCCATTGATATCCTCTTTTCTTTCAACAAATAATAATGCGATGTCATCTTCCTGTCTACCCCATCTATAGGTAGAGACTTCATTTACTATTCTGTCCAATATATTAGGATAATTATTTGAAACCAATTTTACCAACCTCTCAGTTCCATAGAACTCCCCAAAATAGTCCTTGGTTTCAGTTATACCATCAGTATAAAATAATATCTTTTCACCAATTTCCAAATCGATTTTACTCTCCGAATAATTCCCCTTTGAGGTTATCAGTGAAATTGGTAAACCTGTGCCCATAAGCTTTTCCACCTCACCATCCCTATTTATCTTTAGAGGAATGGCGTTGTGACCTGCATTGGCATATTGAAAAGTTCCAGACTCCTTGTCAAAAACACCATAAAAAATTGTGAAGTACTTACTATCTTCTAGGTTCAACTCCGCAAACCTACGGATTAACGACCTTAAAACGATGTCCGGAGTATATCCAGTAATCCTACTTCTTGCCAAATGATACCTAACGGATTGACGAACGAACATTGTCAATATAGAAGCGGAAATACCATGGGCTACAACATCCGCTATATAGATAGCCGTTTTAGTCTCATCTATGGGGATAACATCAAACATGTCCCCTGAGAGGTAGGCCGAGGGAATATACTTATACTTGACTTCAAGTCCTCTATGGTTCCCCTTTTCAGGAAGAAGGGAGTTTTGAATTACCCTTGCATCATTTAATTCTCTTTGTGTCTTTCTTGCAATATCTTCATACCTCTTTATAGCAATAGACTCAATTGTAATATTTCTAAAGGTCTCAAGTATAGCAAGAGCATCCTCTTCTTCGTAAATTATTGAACTTTTGACTAAAAATTCTTCAGAACCAATGGATAAGGACTTTGTCAACTGATCCTTTTCATAAAATTCCTCAATTGAAGTTCCAGGAATTATTCTATTTTCTTCGGGATTTAAAAGTGAATTCTCCCCCACCTGGTCTCCAACTTTTTCAGTCATTTCAGCATTTTGAAAGAGAACATTACCCTCAGTATCTATAATTCTTACCCAATCGGAAAGATAGTTAAATACTTTTAATTTTTCAGCAGAAAAAATCGATTCTAATCTTCTTAACATAAATTCACCTAACTTTTGGGAGGTCTAGGACCATAATATTGATAGTAGTCTACTTTTATCCTACCATTGTAAAGCTTTCTTTTTCTATTGGCCTTCTTGCCAATGAGGCTTTCAAACCTTTCGTAGCTGGTTATTAAATATATTGACCAAGTTTCAAACTTTCTAAACTTCTTTCCAAAGTCCTTATACAGTTTTTCAACTTCTTTCTTTTCCCCTAGCCTTTCTCCATAGGGAGGATTTGTGATAACCACACCATAGTTATCCTTAAGGTCCACATCTCTCATATCCTTCATGAAAAATTGGATATCCTCTTTAACACCAATATTTTCAGCATTGTCTCTAGCCCTAAGTATTGACCTCTTATCGATGTCAGAACCTAGCAAGTCCAATTTTATATCATGATCTATTTCACTTAGACATCTCATCCTGACCTCTTTGAAAATTTCTTCCCCCACATAAGGCCAAGTTTGGGACACAAACTCTCTATCGATTCCTGGAGCAATATTTTTACCTATCATTGCAGCTTCTATAAGGATGGTTCCAGAACCGCAAAAAGGGTCATATAGTGTTCTTGATGGATTCCAATAGGACAGTAAAATCATTGCAGCAGCAAGGGTTTCCTTTAATGGCGCATCCCCCGCCCTATTTCTGTATCCCCTTTTATGAAGTCCAGCACCGGAAGTATCTATGGTCAAAGTAGCAATGTCCTTTAATAGACTTACCTCCGTTTTAAATAGAGGACCATCTTCATTAAACCAGTCCCTTTTATAAACAGACTTCAACTTGTCCACAATTGCCTTTTTGCAAATGGATTGACAATCGGAAATAGAAAACAATTTAGATTTTACCGATTTACCTTCAACGGGAAATTCTCCATCTTCTGTGATAAATTCTTCCCATGGCAAATCATAAGTTTTATCAAATAGCTCCTCAAAGGACAAGGCTTTAAACTCGCCAACTTTTATCAGAACTCTCTCAGCACATCGAAGCTTCATATTTAAAATAGCTATATCTTCAGAATTGCCTTCTAGTTCAATTTTACCATCATCTACCTTTAAGTTTTCGTACCCTAAGTCTTTTAGCTCCCTCTTTACCACCGCTTCCAGACCAAAGACCGTAGTGACGATTAACTTATATACTTTGCCATTCATGAATTAATTTTCACACTCCTATACTAAATTATAACCTATAGAATGAATAATTTACAGTCAAAGTCGGTGTTTTATTCACTTTAGATGAAATTGAAGAATAAAAAAACTTCACGACACCTTACAATACATATGTAAAAGGAAATTGTAGGTTTTAATAGCTCACCTCTAATAGGTCCTGCAACCAAAATCAACTTCATACCCATTATAGAATAAAATCCTTTTCCATACAAAATTAAAGAACATGCCCTATTAAAACTTCACATAAACTAATATCCTAGGAACTATGCACCATTGAACACTTTTTTTAATTGCTCTTTGAATTTGTTTAAATAAATAAAAGAGTGGTATATATATCAATGGTAGTAATTTAGAATATGAGGAGGACAATAATGAGTAAAATAACAGAATTATTTCAAACAGCAGATTGGAAAAATGAAAAACACGTTCCTGTAATCACTGCACCAGAAAAAGTAAAAAAAGACGAAGAGTTTCAAGTAGATGTTGCAGTAGGTAAAGAAATTGCACATCCTAACACTATGGAACACCATATAGTATGGATAAAATTATATTACTTAGCAAAGGATTCTAAACAAGCAGTTGAACTTGGAGAATACAGATTTGCAGCCCATGGTGAAGGAGATGCTTTCACAGAACCTAAGATTTCTACAAGTGTAAAATTGAATACTTGCGGAAAATTGATTTCAACATCTTACTGTAACATTCATGGTCTTTGGACTTCAGAAGTAGATGTACAAGTTGAAGGCTAAATCTAATAACTAATTAATTTAAAGACGAGCAGGCATCATAACTTTAAAAGAAGTTTTGATGATTGCTCGTCTTTTTTATTCGAATTTTATAACAACCTCTTGTACTATATTTACAAAATACATCTATTAACTTCTGAGGAAAAACTATAACTTCTACAACCATAATAAACTCAAAAGTTAAAGAGAAAATTGTTTTTTAGTTATCTTTATTGTTTCCTCCCATAGGTAAAATAATATGGAATTGATATAAGCAGTCCTCCAACTATATTTCCTAAAGTAACCACTAATAGTCTAATAATAATAGATCCAATAGGAACTTTCGCTCCTAAAAATAGCGCTTGTGGAAAATAATACATATTTGCTACACAGTGTTCAAATCCAAAAAATACAAATACAGCTACAGGAAACGCCGCAAGGAAAAACTTCGAAATACCATCCTTACCCGCTGTTGAAGTCCAAACTGAAAGACAAACTAAAAGGTTACAACCTACACCTCTAAAAAATGCTGTAGATAGATCCATTGAAGCCTTAGCATTTGCCATTTTGCCAAAAACCTCAGGACCACTTTCTTCAAATATACGTGTAAACGTTATTATAGCTGCGAATAATATAGAGCCTAGCAGGTTAAAAATCCAAACCTTTATCCAGTTTTGAAGAAGTTCTTTTACCGATATGTCCTTAGAAAAAGCCCCTATTGACATCAGAATATTACCTGTAAATAGTTCCGCTCCAGCCAACACCACCGATACAATTCCTATAGTAAAAATTCCACTTCCCAAAAGTTTGGTCACCAGTGGAGACAATCCTTTTCCAACTATGTTTACCATTGTGGATGCAGCCCCACCAATAGCAATAAAGATACCTGCCATTATTCCCATCATAAAAGTTTTAACAACAGGATTATTTGCCTTGGTTATTGCAACATTCTTCTGTACCTCTGTAATCTCCAAAGGACTGTTTAAATTGCTTCCCATAATAATCCCTCCAATTAATATTTTGATAATAACCTTTTCATATGTATTATTATCTACCTATAGAGAATTAAACTTTCTAAATCCCTATTAATTATATGATAACATATTCCTTGTTGTTTTTCCACAGTAATCCAGTACAGAATTTGTTAACTTTTAACTTTAACTTAGAGGATGCTAATTTATCCATATTAAAAGCACCCACTAAGTTGCAGCGCCTCCTAAATCCAAAGGGGAATTTAAGGGAAGCACTTCAAAATTGATGGGTGCTTATCTTTAAAAGTTATAGTAGCAAACTTTTAATTATCTATCTCCACTTTTTAAAATCAAATCCAAAAAGTCGCTAACATGTTTTGGAAGTGTTACTTTTTTATTCCAACAAGCATATAGATTCCTATACCTCTCTTTGCTTTCTGTTATAGGAATTGCTAGCATAGATCCGTCTTCTATCATATCTTCAACCGCAACTTTTGAGAAGAATGAAGTTCCAACTCCAATTTTAACCAATTTCTTTACAAGCATATCATCATTAACCGTTAAAACGACGTCTAAGTCTTCATGGTTAACTCCAACTTCTTTGGCGATTGCATCCATTTTATTTCTAATGCCGGAGCCTTGCTCTCTAGAAATAAAAGGTTCCTTTACTAAATCTGCCACAGTAGGATTTGAATCTTTTAGTTTTCTATAATATTCGGTGTTAGGGCAAATAAATACGAACTCATCTTCGAAAATTGGTGCAAAGTCGCAATTTTCATCAGCTTTTTCCATACCTACAATTCCTAAATCCACTAAATAATCAGAAACCTTCTTTATTGTTTGAACACTGTTGGTCTCCTTGATTACAACGGAAATATTTGGATGCATCTTTCTATAATCCAATAAAATTTTAGGTAAAATATAAGATGCAGGAATTTTTGAAACTCCTACCACTATTCTATTTTGATTTTTTTCTCCAAATTTCTCCATAACTCTATCTCTTTTAGTTAATAGAGTTTTAGCTTCCTTATAAAGTAAAATACCTGCCTCTGTTACCTTAAGTTCCCTTGTAGACCTTATAAATAGAGCAGTGTCTAATTCTTCCTCTAATTGTTTAATTTGCAAGCTCACTGTAGGTTGAGAAATTCCCAACTCCTTAGCAGCAATTGAGAAGCTCTCGTTTTGAACAAGCGCTACAAATATTTCTAATTGTTTAAAATCCATATTAACCCTTCCTTATTAACACTTTAAATTAATTAACATTTTTTTAAAATTTGTTAATAATTCTCCTACAATTTTAAGCGACAACTGTCGCTTAAAATATGTAACAACTCAAATAAACTAAACTAGGTGGCATAAGATAAGTAGATATTATCTTTTTTGTTTTTCAATTATATTCTACTATAGATGACAAACGATTGCAACTCTTTTTTATTAAATTTGCAAAATTTTAACAAATAATTCTTAAATTTTACAAAAAAGTATTAATTAGCCCTTCTTTTTTAACAAAGGAGGGCTAATTATTATTCACGGACTTCAATATAAAAAGTCCAGTAAGAAGACATTACATATCTTCCTATAGAACTTCTAATCTTTCTACGATTTCATATAGATAATTTTTATCTACACTGTAAATTTTACCACTTTCAGTTGCGTGGGAAATTGCCGGATCCACAGGAACTTTTGCAAAGGTATTTATATTTAATTCTTTTGAAATCTTTTCAATCTTACTTTCTCCAAAGATGGATATGGTTTCATCGCAGCTAGGACATTTTAAATAGCTCATATTTTCAACCAATCCTAAAACCTCTACTCCCATTAACTTAGCCATCTTAATTGCCTTTTTAACAATTATTTCAACTAATTCATTTGGTGTAGTAACTACAACTATTCCATCTATTGGCAATGATTGAAAAATCGTTAGTGGTACATCGCCAGTTCCAGGTGGTAAATCTATAAATAAATAGTCTAGCTCTTCCCATAGAACATCTTGGTAAAATTGTTTAATAACACCTGCCACCACTGGCCCTCTCCATACAACAGGATCAGTTTCATTTTCTAAAAGAAGATTAATCGATATTATCTTTATCCCATTTTCAGAAGTCACAGGATAAATATTACCTTGTCCATCGGATGTAGCATTTTCTTTAATTCCAAAGTACTTAGGGATACTTGGACCTGTAATATCTGCGTCCATGATTCCTACCTTATAACCCTTTTTAGCCATATCAGAGGCAAGCATAGAAGTTACAAGGGACTTTCCTACTCCACCCTTTCCAGATACCACTCCAATAATCTTTCCAATTTTTGTGGTTTCATTAGGATCTATTTTAAAGTTTTCAGGTGCGGTTCTTTGTCCACAGGACTTAGAACAACCTGAACAATTACTATTACAATTTGACATAATTTCCTCCTTGTCCATAATTAATCTTAAATAATTTACGGTATTTTGTCAAAAACTTTCTGCAGTAAACGCCATACTCAATCCCAATATATATTCTCTCTTTCTTTTTGATATTTAGAAGCTTCTCAAATTCAAAAAATCCAAGGCGAAGGAGTCTTCACCTTGGATTTACAATTAGAAATTAATACCCAATATTATTTTCTATCTCCATGTCAATAGCCTTATCTCCACCTACTAGATATGCAACGAATGGGTCAAGTTTCATATCATCCACAAATTTCTTCAAATCATCTGAATATTCTTTTCCTTTAACTAGGAGAATTGGTCCATTTACCTTATTCAATATGGTTGAAGCCGTAAGAGCATCAATTGAGTATTCATTGGTACCATTTGCTAAGATCAGTCCATCAACATAGTTTTCTTTTTTAAGAATTTCCTTTGCAACATTTTGAGATGTAATAAAACGGTTAGCTCCAAACACTCTTAGATCATTGGTTAAATCCAGTTTCTCTATGATTGAATCCTTTACAGAACCCTTTCCTCCAATCACCATAGATTTACTAATTCCTAGACCATCTAAATAATCCTTTACTTTATCTGTATCCATAGAATCAGACACTAGAAGGATTGGATATTTTTTCATCACAGAATATGGTGTAGCTGAAAGAGCATCTGCGTTGTTCTTACCGTCTACAAGTATTACCTTTTTCTCAAATCCTTGACTAGAGATAAGTTCTTTTACAACTTCCAATGAAGTTTCATACCTGTTTTTTCCATAAAGTCTTTCAGTCCTAACATCTAGATCCTTAGTTATCTTCTCCCTTAAGTCTTGTGAAATTGAACCATTTCCACCTACAAAGACAACTTTCTTCAAATTATCATTTCTAATATAGTTTAAAACATCCTCGTGTATAGAATTTTTTTCAACTAAAAGCATAGGAGCATTTAAAGCCTTTGCCAGTGGTCCAGCTGATAGGGCATCTGCAGAACCATCTCTTCCGTTGGCTATAATTACGGTTTCTGGACTTTCAAAAACCTCTTTTGCACTATCTAAAGCAGTTAAGAATCTATTACTACCAGATAGCCTTGTAACTGATCGCATTGGCTTTAATTCGAAGTCCCAAATATATGTGTCCGCCATGGTAAACTTTAATGGCAGTTTAACTGGTTTACCATCTTTATAGATTCTAAATAATTCGTCTATACCATCAAAATCCAATTCATTTTCAGTTCCAACAAAAATAGGATAAATTTTACCAAACTCTATTTTCTCACCATTTAATTTAGCACTTAACTTTGATATAGGAACCTCTGGTCCCTTTACATTTACAGTAAGGTTTAATGTGTCCCTATGAATTTTTAGAACCATGGTGTTCTCTTTTGAATCAATAGTTGATGAAAACTCCTTACCATCAACTTTTCCTTCCACAGGGCCATTGTTTAAAGATCCCCACACATAGTCAAAGTACTTATTTTCGATTACAAAATTTATCTTTTGTTTCTTTACCTTTTCAATATCCACATTGTAAATCTCAAATTCAGATTTTGATACTTTGGATGAAACCTTATCGCCTACAGTCCATTTAAGTTGTAGGTCTTCCATTATTTTGTCTATTTCATCCTTTGATGTAATTGTTTTTTCATTAAGTATGATTTTTTCCACCTTGATTACTGGATATTTCCCAGTGACTGGCTTCTCTGTCTCTTCCTTAGGTTTTTCTGTCTCTTCCTTAGGCTTTTCTGTAACAGTTTCTGTACTTTCAGTATTGGTTACAGGAGTAGTTTCTTCCTCTACTTTTTCTTCTGCCTTTACCATTGTCGGCAATAGCAGAGAAAAAGCTAAAATAAGAGATAAAATCGTTTTTGTTAAAATCTTTTTCAAAATATGTCCCTCCTTTTGAAATTCAATTATATTGAACTTCTACTATTAGAATATCATAAAATTACAATAAAGTCTTAAAGTTAAATCTTTCTAGCCGATTACATATAGTGACCTTATCCTTAAATCCATTGACATTCAAAGCAAGCACTCAAAATTTGAGTGCCTGTTTACAAAATCAATTAAAAATATTTCTTTAAACTTCTTTTTTTTATTCTTCTGGCTCATAGTGAATTATGGAGACAAACTTGCCATCTGAATCCTTAATCCTTCTCAGTTTTCTTTCAAACTCCGGTCTTTCCATCCAAATTGATTTTTTACAGCCTTGACATTCAAGTTTGATATCCATACCGGTTCTAGTAATCTTCCAGATATTTTCTCCACAGGGATGACCTTTCTTCAAAGTGATAATGTCATCAACTTTGTACTTCATTTTTATCACCCTTGTCCTTGGTATTAATTCTTTCCTGGCAGAGTTCTACAAATCTCTTTCTTATCTCCAACTCCAACCAGTACTGTTTTCCAGCTTTTGCCCAACCTACTACTGTAACTTTTACATTGGCAAAGTTACCAACATCCGTTACACCAAAAAGGCTAGGTTTGACAGTTACGTCTTCATTATCTTCCAACTCGTCACCAATGGTTTCCACTATGTCCAAAGCTTCTTGTAAAACCAACCCTTGAGGTACAGTCATGGCCACAAATGCCCTTTGATTGGACCTAGACATGTTTTTAACCGTATTTATCTCCCCATTGGCTATATTGGTCAAGGATCCGTCAAAACCTCTAATTTTCGTGGTTCTCATTCCAAACTGTTCTACAATTCCAGAAATTTGATTATTTATCGTAACATTGTCTCCAATGCCATATTGATCTTCCATAAGGGCAAAGACTCCAGATATAAAGTCTCGTACGATAAACTGGGAACCAAATCCTATAGCTACTCCACCTATCCCAGCAACGCCAACAGTCAAACTTCTTCCCAAATTGAATAAATCCAGTATTTGGAGAAGAGCAAAAAAATAGATTAGATATCTAAGGGTATTTTCTACTACTGAAGCTATTGTCCTTCCCTGGGTTGTTTCTCCAATCACATTTTTAAAACGTTTAGGTTCAGCAGTTAAGAACTTTTGAAATACTATTCTAGTAACCACTTTTGCAATGAATAGTGCAAGTACTATGATAAGGATACTCATTGCAAATTTTCCTAGAAGATTTAACTTGTCAGTGCCTTCAATATAGAAAAAACTTTTTACATACTGATAATACTCTTTAAATTCCCTCATCACTCGATTTTCTCCGCAATATTTCCGTCGGGATTCATAGTGTATCTCCAAATATAGTCTATGGGAAGACTTCCTTTAAATTCCTTTACCTTTTCCAAATCTTCCATGTCCATTCTAATAGTAAGACCACAACTTTTAGAAATCTCCCTTGGAGTGGGTATGGTTTTAATATCAAACCCCTCATCTTTTAATTTTTTCTCTGTCATCATTGTATGGTTGACAGATTCAAAGGTTAACATCAAGTATTCCATTATCTTATAATAATATTTTTCTTCGGTCCTTGGATTTTTTCATAGATTGTATACATATTTGAAATTTCACCAATTTGAAGCTTCTCTTTTAAGTTGTAGAAATCTAGGCAGGTTCCACAGGATACAATTTCCACACCTTCTTGGGCCATAGCTTTTAAATCGTCTAAAACTTCTGAACCTTCACAAGTTAAAAACACACCCTTATTATAGAATACAAGAGTCTTTGGTAGAGGTTTAGTTTGAGAAACAGTATAGATAAAGGATTTAATTAAAATCTTTCCAAGTTCCTCTTCTCCTCCACCCATGGTGTCAGAAGTGATGGCTAAAGTGAAATCTTCATCAGAGGCAACTTCTGTTGCTTTAGAATCCTTTGATTTATTGATCGTAACTAGGTAGTCGTCTTCAGCAAATTCTTCATAGTCAAAGTCAAATCCTTGGCCTTGAGCAAACTTTGAAAGATTTTCTACACAAACTCTGTTATCTACAGCAACTTCAACTGTTCCCTCTTCCATTTCATCTAACTTTTGTTTTGTAATTATTACAGGTTTTGGACAAAGAAGTCCTTTTGCATTAATTTTTTCCATTTTTTCCTCCTAATTATTTACTCCATTACTAATAGAATTTGAATGTATGAAGAAAATATCCTCCGGACGTACAATGGAGTTATATATTTCTTCAGTTTGTATATAATCTCGAATTTCTCCACCTTTATATTGAGCAAAGCCCTTAGAATTATATAAAAGAACTCTGTCATTTGAAACTGCTAAAGAGGAAAAATCCCCTTTAAGCTCCATCTTTTTTAGGTTTTTCAAAGTCGAGTCATAAACCCCAAACTTGTCATCTTCCAAAATATAGACATTATCCTTTCTAATTCCGGCAGATTTAAAGTCCTTTATTTTTTTCTTACCTACTATGTTTTCATCTTCCATAACCCTGGCTTCTCTATTGGAAATAGTAAGTATTTTATCATCCCTTAAAACCTTATTATAAAATATAATCTCCCTAGGAAAAGTCAGTTTCTTTTCTCCTAAAGTTTCTATATCTACAATGTCAATAAAGGAATTAACCTGGTTGTCATCTTCTTTCTTTTTAATAATAGAAGTTATAATTGCTCTATCATTAGCTAAGTCCCCAACTAGAATCCTTCCCTTTACACCATTGCTTTTAAGAACCCTTCCCTTAATATCCAATATTGAATAATTGGATTTCCCCATGGCAAGGACTTTGTCCCCAGACAAAATACAGGTTTCAATAGGAAATTTCAATTCCTCACTATACTTTATTTTCCCTGACTTATCCAAGAAATAGATATTGTTATTGGAATAATACACAATGGTTCTTTCATCTCCAAGGATATTTCCTCCCTGGGAGGGTAAATTTATTCTTAAGGTCTCCTTACCATCACCAGAATATCTTACGAGATATCTGTCCTTTAGTAGATATGTTCCTTTAGAATTGATTACAATATTAGAATAGTCTCCTTCAATTGGAAGATTAGAAAAATTCTTCTCATAGCTGTTTAAATTGAAGATTACAATTCCAATAATAATTAAAAATAAGACTCCAAGGCCGATTAAAAAATTCCTGTTTTTAAATACATCTGTAAATTTCATATTCTCACCATAAGTATATTCTACCATTAAAGAAGAATAGTTTTAACTTTAATTTATGGATTTTTTTAATCAGATTCTAAGTTTTCTCATATATCGATTAGGTCTATGCCTATAATTAATTAAATACCCTATTATTAAACAGATAATCAAGTATAATATCAAATTTGTCTGTATATTTTTATAAAAATCAAGCACTCAAATTTGAGTGCCTGATTGTTAAAAAAGCCTTTTAAGCTGATTTTTTAATATGTTTCTTTAAATACTTCAAAATGACCTTGAGGATGGTCACATGCAGGACAAGCTATTGGTGCTGATGTTCCCTTATGTATATAACCACAGTTATTACATTTCCAATATACTTCTTCGTCCTTCTTAAATACCTTATCTTCTTCAATATTCTTTAATAGTTTTCTATATCTTGTTTCGTGAGCTTCTTCAACTTCTGCTATCTCTCTCCAAACATATGCAATTTCTTCAAAGCCCTCTTCTTCAGCTACATCTGCAAATCCAGGATACATAACAGTATTCTCTTCTTTTTCTCCTTCAGCAGCAGCCAATAGATTTTCAGCTGTTGTACCTAAAAGCACTGGATATTCCCATTCAACTTTTACTGCCTCGTCCTTTAATCCACCTGCATTTAAAAATTTAAAGAATCTTTTAGCATGTTGGTCTTCATTTCTTGCAGTTTCTTCAAAGATATTGGATATTTGAACATATCCTTCTTTCTTAGCTTCCTTAGCATAGTATTTATATCTCATACTTGCTTGTGACTCTCCTGCAAAAGAAATCATCAGGTTGTTTGCAGTTTTAGTTCCCTTTAGATTCATAATTACCCCCTATAATTATTTACTTATCAAACACTGAAATGTAAGCATTTGACTTTATCCTTCGACTCTATTGTAACCCTAAAGTCAATAAAGGTCAATTTTATTGTAATGATTACAAACTTATGCTTCATTATTCTAGGATTATGAATTATTTTTCAACAATTGGGTACAAATAGGTTAATCTGTTGTGATATTACCTTTACAATAGTTTAATTATCCAGTTTTTATCAATAATTATCCTGTTTTTAGGATTATTTATGATAAAGTAGAAGAAAGGAGGACTTATGAGCAGGAAAAATTTTATAGTAGTAATCTATATTACTATTTTTATTGTTGCCTTTGCATTATACCAACCAAATTTACAATCGAAAAAGGAAAAGACAACTAATAAAACCAATAGTTTTTCTATTTCCGGAGCAGAGGCTTCAGAAGAGTTTAAGTATCTTTCATCAATTATTGAAAAAAATTATGCAAATCTGCCATACTTAGAAGAGTCTAACACAATTGATATGAAAAAACTCTCAGAAACTTATGCAAAAAAACTAAATACCGATATGAATTTACCAGAGTACAAGACTATTTTACAAAACTACCTAAAAGAATTTAAAGATACTGAACTTACTATACTTACTTATGACCAATATAGAGATCTCTACAATATCTTTTCCAGTAGGGAGGACTCCGTCATATATTCTCTATTAAAGGATGAAGAAACCAAAAAAGTATATTCTGAATTTAAAAATGAAACAGAAAACAAAACCAATACAAACCTTGTCCTCGATACAATAGGAGATAAGGTTGCAGTTATTAGAATTGATGATTTCAATCAAAGATATAAAGTAGAGGATGGTAAGAAAATATTGGAATTTCTTAAAAAATCCAATTCCTACCCCTACTTGGTCATTGACCTTAGAAAAAATTCCGGCAAATCCCTTACTTATGTAATGGATAATTTGATTAAACCCCTTTCCAAAAATACAAATGTTGCGGAATTTAAAATTCTACAAAGAACTAAGGACTTCCCCAAGGTACTTGAAGATATAAATGTATTATCAGGATTTACCGTAAATTCCGATTATTCAGATACAAAAGAGATTTCCTCTCAAATGATGAAGTCGCAACAAGCAGAACAATTTCCCTACTATCAAAGTTACACAGTCAGGGACAATGGTACCAATACAGCTAAGTTCAAGGGTGAAATTTATATTCTACAAAGCGAAGACACCGGTGAAGCTGGAGATTTCCTATGTCAATTTTCCAATAGGACAAACTTTGGAAAAACAGTAGGAACTTTTACTGAGGGAAATGGAATAGCGCCAGTGGATTCGGTTGTTAAGCTTCCTAAGTCCCATCTACTTTTATCCCTTCCCTATGGTGTTGGAATAAATGAAGATGGATACTTAAATAATTTAAATGGTACCTATCCAGAAATACCCGTTTCTGAAAAAGAGGATTCTCTAGATTATGTGCTGAACCTATTAAGCCAATAATTTTTTAACTATTACTAGGATATTAAAGAGCTGCCACTTTTGACAGCTCTTTAAATCATTAATCTTCTAAACCAATCTCTTGATTTCTATTCCTTACTTTATTTTTTCTATTATTCTGGAACTTGTTTTAAAATTATCTTCAGTGCCTGTCAATGACCTATTACTTTTTGCCATATCCTGCATTATATCGAGTATCTCTTTTATCTTTGTAACATCCTTGGTCTTATTTCCCAACTCATCGATGCCCTTTTCTTTGTATTCCTGAAGCCTATTGCTAAATTCCTTAGAACCTTTAGTAATCTTTTCACTTCCATCTTTTAATTTTGTAGTAGAGGATTGTAATTCTCCAATTCCATTGTTTAAGGAGTTTAAACCAGAGATCATAGGATTAATCGCCCTTTCGTTTATATCTTTCAAGGAATCTAACATTATGGATTTACTCTTAAATTCTCTAAGTCCATTTGCCAATTGATTTGAACCCTCCTTAAGGTTTTGCGAATTTGAGTCCAATTGTTTCAATGCAGTATTAAGCCTATCGACTCCCTCCTTGTTTTTAACTGTGGCTTTTCTTAATTGACTTGAGCCTTCTTTAATTTTTCCAGTAGCCTCATCAAGCTCTTCTAAGGAATTTGTAAGATCTGTTAATTTATCATCCTCCAAAGAGGAATTTATCTTATCAATACCACCGGACAACTCTTCAGAGGCTCCTAAAAGTTTTTCTTTTGAGGAATTTAGCCCGTCATACAAAGCTTGGGAACCTTTAGACAGTTCAGATGTGGCTAGAAGCAACTGGTCGCTACTATCGGTTATAACTTCTAATCCATTTATTAACGTATCGCTATTATTTATTGGAAGTTCTTTGCCCCTTAATCTATCAGCTTCACCATAAAGGCCGTTTTTTATTTCATTTAAAGCAGCAATTTGTGAATTAAGCTCACCTTCTGTATTCAATTCAGATAGAGAGTCTATTGTACTTTGGATACTATTTGCTTTTTGCTCTAAATTTGCAACATTCTCTTCCAGAGAAATACCCTGGTTACTTTGATTTTGGGCTGCGTCTTTTAATTCATGTAATTTTTGATTAAAATTTTTGGTGTTTTCATACAACTGAGAAGCGCCACCGGCTAAATTTTCTGTTTTTTCAGTTATGGCATTGATATTTCCACCAATTGCATCCATACCATTTCCCAATTTAGTCAAAGAGTTCTTTAATTGATCCTTTTGTGTATTAACTTCGTTTAATTGTTCAGTTCCTTTTTTCATAGTTTCAGTTGCCGTCTTTAATTGTCCAATCCCTTGATCCAGGTCAGAAGTTCCCTTGGAAATCTTCCCTGCACCTGAATCTAATAGATCCGTATTCTTACTAATTTGATTTACACCATTAGTGTAATCTTCTATACCCTTTGATAGCACCGCTCCCCCATCATTCATTTTCTCGATATAGCCTTTTATAGGCTTTATCTTACTTGGAATTTGTCCAAAGGCAGTTTGTAACTTAATAGCTCCAGTACTTAATTTTCGTGAACCGTCATATAACTTAGAAACCCCCTGGTTCAATTGTCCAATCCCATTATCCAATTGACTTTGTGCATCATTCAGTTTAAAGGATGCATCAACCAGTTTTTGTGAATTGTCCTGTAATTCTTGGATTCCCCTTTCCATTTCATCGAGTGATTCTAACCCCTTATCTTCTTGAAATATTTCATTTGTGATGACGGTATATACTTCAACTGGCTCAAAGTCTTTAATATCCATCTGGATTTTGACTTCGTCTTTGAATTTATCCAAAGTTTTCTGATCTAGACTATCTTTAAAATTTTCCTTCATCCCTGGGATTAAAATTGAACTTACAACTTCATTCTTCCCATCTTTTACAATTTTACTATCTTTAGAAACTATATTTGATGCGATTTCCTCATCGAAGGTCATGGCAGTTAAAACAACATAGGGAGAATATATCTCTCTTTGTTCTCCATTGATATTTTTAAGTTCGTGTTTATTGTTATCTGCACTAATCACTATCTCAAGATGTCCAGATTTCCCCTTCAAATCCTTACTATTTACTTCTTTTCCCTCTAGGATATACTTAACCTTTACATCTACAGGAAGAGCTTCCTCTGACTTTCCTTGATAATATACATCCTTTTCTTGATTTTCCCAGTCAATATACCCATCCACCGTTTCTATCTTTTCATCGGTTTTTAAATTCCTAATATCCTTTAAATTTGATCTGTCTTCACCATTTATTTTTTCATCAGAATTTAACCAAACAGACACCGTCTGATCGATTATTTTGTCATTTTCCTTAGTAATATATAGGGTTTCCCTCTTATTGATAATTGATTCTGCCCCATATGAAATATTTGTCATAACCATGGATGAAAGGATAGCCATGGATAAGATTCTTCTTATACTCTTTCTCATCTTATATTCCTCCTAATCTATTCCCTTTGTAGTCTTCTTAATAAAGGGAAAGGTGATACTAATTATTGCCGGCAAGAACAATATGATGGAGACCATACTTATTATTGCTCCCCTGGCTAGAAACATACATATAGTAGAAACTATTTCCATCTTTGAATAGATCCCAACACCAATAGTTGCTGCCATGAATGAAAGAGCAGATGTTGCAATCGACTTAGATGTTTCCTTTACAGAAGTCCTTAAAGCCACATTTACATCATGATTTAATTCATATTCATGCAAAAATCTATTGGTCATTAAAATAGAGTAGTCAATGGTGGAACCCAATTGTATAACCCCAATGATGATTGAAGTTACAAAGGGAATTGTTTGATTTAAATAAAATGGAATTCCCATATTGATTTGGATTGCCAGTTCAATGGCAGCTATTAAAATAATCGGTATTCCTATGGACTTAAATACAATGGCAATTATGATAAAGACTATTGCAATAGAAGCAATATTCACCATTTTAAAGTCCCTGTCGGAAATTTCAGTTAAATCGTAGGTTAAAACCGCTTCTCCTGTTAAATAACCCTCCTTATCATACTTTTCAATAACATCTCTCATTTTATCTATCTGTCTATTCACTTCATCAGAAGCAGTTTGATATTTTGAATTAACCATTATCATCTCATAGCCATCCTTAGAAAAGTTATTCCTTAACTTATCGGGTAAAAAAGTAGTTGGAACAGTTACTCCAGATAGAGAGTTTGCACTTAACACATTGTTAATTCCTTCAATGTCTTCAATCCCCTTAATAAGAGAATTTAAATCCTGATTGGATAGGTCGTCTTTTACCACAATAAAATGAGTTGATGCCATATCAAAGTCTTTCTTCATCTTATTTAGCGCTACGATTGAGTCTAGCTCTTGTGGTAGAGAACGGTCTAAATTGTAATATAGCTTGGTGTTTACAGAACCGTAAATAGCCGGAATGAATAGTACTAAAAATAGTATGAAAAGTCCCTTTCTGTGGGCTATTGTAAAATCAGCCGTCTTGTTAAAAGAAGGTAATAACACCCTATGATTGTATTTATTAACAAGTTTTTCAGCTATTAATAACATGGGTGGAAGGACGATTATAGTAGATAAAAGTCCTAGCAAGACTCCCTTACTCATAACCAATCCTATGTCTTTCCCAAGCCCTAGTTTCATCAATACAAGTACTATAAACCCTGCAAAGGTAGTCAATGATGAAGCAAAAAGAGCAGAAATGGTCTTTTGAATAGCTATATCCATAGCATCATTTTTATTTGAATTGAGTCTTTTTTCTTCCACATATCTATGGTACAAAAATATCGAATAGTCCATAGTAACCGCCAATTGAAGTACAGCGGCAATGGCCTTGGTCAAGTAGGATATCTCACCTAAAAACAAGTTAGTTCCAAAGTTATATAAAATTGCATATCCTATAGTCAAAAGAAACACAAAAGGTATAACTGTGGATTCGTTGGTTAGACTAAGAACAATTAAAGCAAGAACTACTGCCAATCCTACATAAATAGGCGTCTCCTTATCTATTATGTCCTTAGTATCCTTTACAAGTGCACTAAGACCACTTAGGAATTTTTCCTTTGATTCCAAGGCCCTAATTTCATCTATGGCTGCCATCGTTTTAAAGGATGAGGAAGATTCACTGAACTTTACCATCAACAAAGTGCTATCCTCTGAATAAAAAACATCCTTTATTTCATCTGGTAAAAATTCCTTGGGAACCATATCCCCTGTTATTGAAGACTTTGAAATCACATCTTCAACTCCATCAATTTTTAAAATATCTTTTCTTAATTTTTCTGCATCATAATCCGTGCCCTTTACCATTAGCATGCCTGAAGCCGCATTCTTAAAGGTATTATCTAATATTTCTTGACCTTGGGTAGATTTTAAATCCCCAGGTAAGTATGAAAGAATATCGTAGTTTATATTTGTATTCTTATATCCTATCCATGATGGAATCAACAACAATGTCATCACAAACAAGACCAACCTGGGGTGATGCGAAATAAATTTTGTTACTCTTTTCATATTCTATCTCCCATTATTACTAAATATCTTTTTTATTACTCCAAATAAAACTGGTTTCATCTCTTCAAGTGTCAATATGGAATCTTCCCTAACCGCCAATTTACAAGTGGACATCATAATCTCTAAGGTTAGAGATAGGATATATAACTGTTGCTCTTGGCTGTATCTAACGGGAAATAATTTTTCATATTTATTTAAGATAAATTGCAGCGTTGAATCCGCCTCTTGAAGCCTTTTATCACTCTCAATTTTTGTAAAGAGTGCCCAATTTAAATTTTCAGAAATCAGCTCTAATTCAAAGGAATGACTTACAAAATAATCCATTATATAGTTCACAAAGGCGATGTATCTATCGATAGCATTCTTTTGAAAGCATTTCATTTCAGCCTGTATTATCAGTTCCATAGCCTTTTCTAAAACTACCTTTTCCTTTAAATCATCTTTGTCCTTAAAGTAAAGATAAAAAGTTCCAAGTCCATATCCTGATTTAGTCATAATATCTCTTATGGATGTCTTTTCAATCCCCTTTTCTTTAAATATCGTCATTGCAGAGTCCATGATATCAATTTCTTTCTTCTTCTTTTTTTCTTCTATAATTCCCACTTTTTCCTCCTTTCCAATTTTTGAACAATGTTCATTTTTTAATACATTAGCTATGATAACACCAACATGAACAATGTTCATTATGCAGATTTGACTTTTTGTCTAATGATACATTTGAAATTAATACAATAAAAAAGACACCCAATAAACTTGAGTGTCAAATCCTGCCCTCTAAAATTTTAAAACATTATTATCCTATTGGTTTAATGCTCTCTCAATTGAAATTTCTGAAATTCCTATTTTTACAACTTTATATCTTCCACTATAATCCATAAAACATTTTTTAGGTAATTGTAATGTTAAAGTCATGGCTGCATTTATACAAATTCCCATCTCTTTTCCTGTATCTCCACTAAGTCCTGAAGGTATGTCGATTGATAAAACAAAATTATTAGAGCTATTGATAATTCCAATTGTCTTTGCAAAGTTTCCTTTTACTTCCCTTTCAAGTCCCGTTCCAAATATTCCATCGATAATAACTCCCTTATTGGCTAATTCGTAAGAAAGGTTATTGAAATCATACTGTTCATCAATTAAAGTTAAATCCGCCTTTAAATTTTTAAGTATCTCTAAATTTATCTTGTAATCACTAGATCCTTTATCAGGTTTTCCTAATAGAAATATTCTAACATTTTTCCCTTGGATTAAAAGCTCTCTTCCTACAGCTAAAGCGTCTCCTCCATTGTTTCCAGGACCTGCAAAAACATAAAAATTATCCTCCTGTAAATTTTCAATAATCCACTGCACTATAGCACTTTTTGCATTTTCCATCAAGACAATCGAAGGAATTCCTACAACTTCAATGGCGTCCCTATCAACTTTTCCCATTTCCTTTGGACTAATAAACAAATCCTTCACAAAATTCTCTCCTTTCTATCTTATTTTGATTTATACCCGACTATTGGTATTTATATAAATTTCTTATGTATTGCTAGAAAATAGTGTATAATTCAACATAGAGGTGAAAATATGATAAAAAATAAATGGTATGCCATCCTTCCATCTAAGGATGTAAAGAAAAATAGTCCAATCGGGGTGAAAAGATTAAACTCAAACTTGGTCTTATTTAGGAACCAAAGTGGAAATATTACCTGTTTAACTGATAGATGCTCCCACAGAGGCGCAGCCCTTAGTAAAGGAGTAATTAAGGGAAATTGTATAAAATGTCCTTTTCATGGAATTGAATTTGACTCAAAGGGAGATTGTAAGCTGATTCCTGCTTTAGGTGTTTCAAATCAAAGTAATCTAAGTAGATTTAATATCGAAAAGCATATTGTACAAGAAAAATATGGAATAGTCTTTCTTTGGTACGGTGACAGCAAAAAAGTTACAAAGCACATTCCCTTTTTTGAAGACTATATTGAAAAGGACTTTGTCTATAGTGAATTAAAGGATCACTGGAACACTCATTACTCTAGGGCAATTGAAAATCAACTTGATGTCGTCCACCTACCCTTTGTCCATCACAACACCATAGGTAGAGGAAATAAGACATTAGTCAATGGACCAAAAGTAGAATTTCACGACTATATCATGAAGACCTCAGCAGACAATGAAGTTGATAAGGGACAAAAACCTCTAAGTAATAAGGATGCTAGTATAAAAAAGACCAATCTCAATTTTATTTTCCCCAATATATGGCTAAACAACGTTACCGATAAGATAAAAATTCTAATATACTTTGTTCCAGTAGACGAGGAAAACACATTGCTTTACATCAGATTTTATAATAGGATTACAAAGATAAAGCCAATCGATAGTTTGATTGCCTTCTTTGGAAAAATTGCCAACAAAATAGTGGAAAGGCAGGATAAGCGAGTTGTAGTAACTCAAGTACCTAAAAAGTCTGGCCTTAAAATTGGTGAAAATCTAATTCCTGGTGACTCCCCAATAATTAAATATCGTCAAATACGAGAGGAACTTCAATTAAATGAGGATTAACATATCATTAAAAGATTAAATTTTCGATTTTAAATCCAGACTACCTCCTACTTTCTTTTAAATTAATGATCGGTCTATGCATTAGAATAAAGGATATCACTAATAATATAATGGAAAAGACTATTGCTTTAAGCTTTAAGACCTTAATCAAATAACCTTCAACAATGGCTCCTATCATAAAAAAGAGTATCACTAAAAAATAGACGGCGGACTGTTTTAAATAGAGATGCTTTCTGGAATAAATAAATTTACTTAAATTGTCCATGCACTTTCTCAAGTTTCCTATACACATTGTGGTTGCTATGGAATTACCATAAATCGATTGAAAGCTTTGCACCTGAATTCCACAAGCTAAGGATATTAGGCCATTGGAAATTGCATTATTCTCCTTAGATATAAAGGGGACAATGGCCAATAGAAGAATTTCCATGAAAACTGCAATCTGTCTCCAGTGAAAAGCCCTTTCTCTACATATATACCTGATTATATTAGCAGTAAATATTCCTAAAACGAATGCAGTAATCGGTAGAAAAAACTTCAGTGCCCTATTAAAGTTTGCTGATGCTAAATTTATCCCCAATAATAGAATATTTCCCGTCTGGGCATTGGCAAACACCTTCCCTCTGGCAAGATAGGAGTAGGCATCCATTGCACCTCCCGATAGAGCTAGTATTAAATTGAGTATAATGGATTCTGACATCTGTATTTTCTTATTAACAAACATAATTAACACCATTTTCTAAGATAATTCTCCTTAATGGTAACACTAATAAGTTAATTAGTTAAGAAAATACCTAAAAAATATCCCTCTTGTCTAATATGGACTTATCCTCAGCAATTTTATTAACAAGTTCTTCTTTTCTCTCTTCTGAAATTTCCCCTTCCAAAAGATATTTTATTAATTCTTCTTGATTTTCAATTATATTTCTTTGAAGTCTTCTAGTTGTTATTAAATTTTTAGAAGCAATCTCTCTCTTCTTTTTTACCTTCTCATTTATTTCATCTAATTTTTCCTCTGCCTGTTCCCTTAAGTACTCGGTATTCTTTTTAATTTTTTCCAACCTGGCTTTAACTCTAGCCGTTCTAAATTCTACATTTGGATAGGCATCTAAAATACGTTTATGAAGCAGAGATTTATTTTCTAGAAGTTGCCTTACTTCCTTTGCTATCTCCTCGCTATTGTCAGCTCTACTGTCTTCGACGCTAAGCTTTAAAATCCTCATAATAAAATGAGATATTATATAATCGACTCCAATTATGATTAAGAGTATGAAAATCAAAATTTTTACAAAAGAAGTAGAATGCTTGGATATCAACTTAAAGAAATAGGGGTTGAAAATTCTAGTTATTATCATTCCTCCTAAGCCGAACAATATTAAATTACCTATCCAAACCCTTCCATTTAAATTCATCGGTTTATGGGTGTAGTCCCACCAACGGGCATGAAATCTCTTTTCAAAGAAATAGGACGTTAAATATTCTAAAATCCCACAAAAGATAAAAGCTATTAAAAAACTCGTACCATAGGAGGACTCCACCGGAGCCAGTAGATCATTTAATACTGTAACTAAAACCACTCCCGAACCATAGATTGGACAGTAGGGTCCAATTAAGAATCCTCGATTAATAAATCTATGGTAATTTATAAACATAAGTGTAACTTCCATACACCAACCTAAAAATGAGTATAGGAAAAAAAGCAAAATTAGATTATATAAATAGTTTAAGTCATAACTCAATTTACCACGCCTACTTTCAAAATATCATAACTTAGTTACTAGAAACATGAAACTTTTCTTCTCATATCAATGCCTCTTAATTATTTCAAGAGCCGTTTCCATCATTTCTATTGCAGTACTGTAATTATCACCAATAATATTGTATATTCCATCTTCAGATAGGACACCACATTTTATATCCTTTGGAAAATCCGGCTCATTTGACCAGTCATAGTCCTTTAAATAGTCACTTGAAGAATAATAGTCCACTAATCTATTATAGTCACTTTGACTTTCTTTAAAGTCCTTAAGGGTCTCATTAAATTTCTTTAAAACCTCTTCATGTCTATTCATTATTCTTTCCATCTCTTTAATTCTCTCAATTTGTTCCATTTTTTCACTCCATAATCATTACTTTATAAGCTAAATACCCATAGCATCGTTATAAGAAAAGCCAGTACCGTTACTACAATAGATATTAGAAATAATATAGGCTTTGATAATTTAAACTTCGATTCTATGAAAGTAAGAATAACCCCTCCAAGGGGCGCATATATAAACCCATAGAATAAGAAAAACAAATTCAGATCTCCATACATTTTTGCCAATATATAAAAAAACACAAAGGATATAACAAAAATCAATATTGTATTTCTAAAAAATTTTAGTATCATGGCTTCCTCCCTTTCAACGTTTTAATATTTATACCCGAGACATAAAGGATAAAGCAAAAATTGCATGTACTAGTTTAAACAAACCATTTGTATATTGTTAGTTTTATAGGGTATCATAATAAGCAAAGGGTAGTAAATTTCTATCCCTGAAGTTAATATATTTTTATAACTGTAAATTACACCACATTTAAGAATTTCAGAAAGGAAGGACATATGTCAGACGTAAGAAAAGAAGTTAAGGATTACTATAGTAATATCACTGTAAATGAAGAAGGAAAGATGAAAACATCTATTTGTTCCTGTGCATTAGAGAACTTTCCTCCTCATATTCAGGAGATTAGAAACCAAATCGACCCTGAAATCATAACGCACTTCTATGGTTGTGGATCTCCTATTCCCCTCGAATTAACCGGCTG
This sequence comes from Lagierella sp., assembly GCF_029983815.1. GTDB lineage: Bacteria > Bacillota > Clostridia > Tissierellales > Peptoniphilaceae > Mediannikoviicoccus. Next base: position 17,068 of record NZ_JASBYU010000012.1, on the reverse strand, counting down.
CACAGTACTGGATTTAGGTTGTGGTACTGGTCTTGACGTCTATACCCTATCTAAGTTAGTAGGAGAAAAGGGAAAGGTTATTGGAGTGGATATGAACGAGGACCAATTGGCAATAGCTGAGAAACACCGAGATTCCATGGCAGAAAAGTTTGGTTTCTCTAAATCCAATGTAGAATTCAAAAAGGGTTTTATTGAGGATTTAAAAAGTCTTGGTATTGAAGATGGGTCCGTTGACGTGGTTGTTTCCAATTGTGTAATAAACCTCTCTCCAAATAAAGAAGATGTCTTTAAAGAGATATGGAGAGTTTTGAAAAATGGTGGAGAGCTATACTTTTCTGATATATTTGCAGATAGAAGAGTTCCTGAGGATATTTCAAATAACAAAATATTGAGGGGCGAATGCCTTGGTGGCGCAATGTATATAGAGGACTTTCGAAGACTTTTAAACAAAGTGGGTTGGAAGGATTTTAGATATATGTCTTCTACTCCAGCTCCAATTAATAACTTTGAAATTGAAAGGTTAATAGGAAATATCAAATTTTCATCAAGAACTGTTAGAGCTTTTAAATTACCGGATTTAATTGAAGATATATGCGAGCAATATGGTCAATTTGCAATTTACAACGGTGGAATAATTGGCTCTGAGTTCTCTTTAAAATTAGATGACCACCATACCTTTGAAAAGGGATTGCCTATGTCCGTCTGTGGCAATACCTGTGCTATGGTTGAAAACACAAGATTTTCAAAATATTTTACAATCTATGGAAATCGAGATGTACACTACGGTCCATTTGAAGGCTGCGGAACTTCTCCTAGCATTTCCCAAGATGATGAAGGTAGTTGCAGCGGCGGAAGCTGTTGCTGCTAAGGATAAAGTAAAAATTATTTAAATAACTAGAAACAAAAAGAAACCCCTCAATCCAAATCTTATGGATTTTGGGGTTACTTTAATCTAAAAAGCTATTTATTTACTTTCCAAGAAAAGTTGATATTGTGGATTTCCCACCAACAATCAATATCTTTTCTATTTTTTCTTCAGCGATATAATCCTTTACGGATTTTTCTAAATAATCTCTTCTAGTAAGAATTATTGGATAATCATTTGTACTCCCAAGGACTGAAGCAGTTAATGCGTCAGCATATACTTGTCCGCTTGCAAGGATTATAGTTTTTGATTCTGGGAAGAACCTCTTAGCTAATAGTACAGAAGTTTCATATCTGTCCTTACCAGCAATTCTCTCAGTCTTATCAAATAGATTTTCAACAGCTTTTCCTACAGAAGTCTTTCCACCAACGATTATTGCCTTTTTAGGAAGGTTGGACATTGATGGAATGATATCACCTTTAGCTAGAATAATAGGTGTTTTACTCTTCGCACCAAAGCTACCAGCTGCAAGGGCGTCAGGATAGTTTCTACCATCGGCAACTATTACTTGTTCCTTATTTCCACCAAGGGATAGTACTAGGTCATAAACCTTCTTAGCTGTTTCATATCTATCCTGTCCAAATACCCTATCTACTTTGTAGGAACCAGTTAATGTGTTTTCAATATCCTTTGCAACTGAATCCTTACCACCAACTACAGTGATGTTTTTAGCTTCTAATCTTTCTAATTCCTTAACAACGGATTTTAGAGAGCTTTCGTTAACTAAAAGTACAGGAGCATTTTTCATTCCCGCTAATACAGAAGCAGTCAACGCATCAGGATAATCTCCACCAGATGCCAATATAACATTGTCCGCTTTTTTGAAAGTCTTTTTACTTATTTCAATAGCAGTTTCATATCTATCTTGTCCCTTGATTCTATCAGTTTCAACTTTCACATCTGATGGTGCAGTAGGTTTAGTAGAATCTGTTGGATTTGTAGGATCCTTTGGAACTCCTGGATAGTTAGGCTTTGAAGGCTTTGTTGTCTCTTCCTCTTCAAATACAAGTACTAATTTTGCAGGAATAGAATTTTTATCTTCAAATGCATCGGCGCATCTAACCCCTTCTCCAGAAAGGAAGATGGATAGACTATTACCAGATTTAAAATCCTTTTGTCCAATTATTTCTTTAATTATTGAACTTAGGTCTGGAGTTCTTTGAGCTTTACCAGCTTCTCCTTCCATTGTCCACTTAGGAATGTCCTTCCAAACTACTTCTGCTTTAGTATGGGTTCTAGAAGAAACATTCTTGTCTTCTTCGATGAATTCCTTAGAATTAGCTGTCAATTCCCCGGATATTTTAACATTGAATGGATCAACATTTTTAGAAGATTTAGTCTCATCTGTTGCAAATTGTACAAAAGCTTCCTTTAATTTCTTTCCAGCAGGAATTTTGATGTCGTTGAATCTTAGACCTATTTCCTGTCTTACATCGCCATCATATGCAATTTCTAGGTCAGAAGAATCCATATACATACTACCAGTATCTAAATTTTCTTCAACGTCATCATTTCCATTGTTGATTGCGTATATATCTGCTCCGTTCGGAAGTTCGTAAGGAGTTTTTAAAGTTATTTCAATTGTATTTGACTTATATTCTTTTCCATCTATGGTTGCAGTTGCATATATCTTAGTAGAAGATTTATCTTCAGGTTTAGTAACAATTGTAACTTCACCTTTTTCATCTACCTTTACAACTGTTTCATCTTCAACATGGAATTTAACATCTTTTAAATCTATAGATACTTCTTCAAACTTAGTATCTCTTCCGAAAACGTCTAAAGTTGCCTTTTCATCTAAAGAAGAATCTAATTCATAATCGTCTGAATCAAGGAATAGTTCAACAAATTCAACAGGTTTTATTGAGTCGATATTAGTACCAAATGGTTGAGTAAAGGCAATTCCACCCTTACCAATTAGGTTTGCTCTTACATAGTTGAAAATTTGTCCCTTGTGGTCATTGATATTTAATGTCTTTCCTTCTGCAATTACTTCACCATCTGCTATCCATTGGATTTTATCAGTGTTTTCAGCATCAATGCTAATGCTTAAGTTTCCTTGATCTACAGAAATATTTGTAATTGTTGGAGTAGGTCCCTCTGCTTTAAAATCTCTTCCAAGTTCTCTTCTAGAAACCTTAGCTACAGCATAGAAGTTACCACTTTCCATTGCATATCTAGTTTCTTCAGGAGTATTTTCTGGCATCAATAGCATATTGTAACTAAAGCCAGTTGCATCCATGGAATGGTTGTCGTCGTTTGAGAATCCCCAAATAGGTCTATTTGGCATGGAAACTGAAAGTAGATTATCCCAAAGGATTCTATCGGAGAAGGAGTCTCCGTCTTTCTTGTTGATGATTTCCATTCCAACAAGGGAATCATATTTGTTAAATAGATTCATATACTTTGAAATTGTTGCAGGAGTACTTGAAACCATTTTTCCATAGGAACCATCATCTTGATCATAAACTCCACCAGTGTATCTTCCAGGGTGATTAATATGAGAAATTCCACCTAATTCATGAGCTTGTTTAATGGACTCTTCCATATTGGCTCCCTTTTCTGGGTTTGTATATTCAGTCCAGAAGGTGTTCACATGGTCATGTCTAGATTGTTCTTCAGAATTTTCTATAAAGTAAATTCCTCTTCCCTCTCTATCAACACCAGCTTCCATTTCAGCTCTTCTCTCAGAAGTAACATATTCTTTCTCTCTGTCAGTTCTATCAATAGCAGTGAAAAGATGGTTATGGTCAGTCATGGCAATAACGTCATAACCTAAATCGTAATGATGTTCTATCATTTGTTTTGGTGAATTACCACCATCAGACTCATTAGTATGGGAGTGGAAGTTTGCCTTGTATTGATTAAATGTATTCCAGTCCACGTCACTATATGGGTTTATGATTGGACCATTTTCTTCTACAACTTTAAGACCAAAAGGTTGTGTGAAAGCAATTCCACCATCACCCATAATATTGGCTCTTACATATCCATTAATCTTATCTACATTTTCAAGTAAGTCAATACTATTACCTTCGCCAATTACTTTACCATCGGCAATCCATTGAATGGTGTTGTAATTTTCAGCATCGATAGTTATTGAACTTTTTGACTTGTCAACGGAGATGTTTGTAATTTTAGGAGTTTCACCCTTAGCTTCAAAATCATCTCCCAATTCCCTATGACATACCTTAGCTACAGCATAAAAAGTACCATTTTCCATGGAATAACGAATATTTTCTTCGTTATTTTCTGGAAGCAGCATCATATTGTAACTAAATCCTGTCTTTGCTATTGAATGATTGTCATCATTTGAAAAACCCCAAATAGGTCTTTTTGGCATTGACTCTTTAAGTAAGTTGTCCCATAGAATTCTGTCGGAATAAGAATCTCCATCCTTTTTGTTGATGATTTCCATTCCAACTAGAGAGTCATATTTGTTAAATAAATCTAAGTACTTGTTGATATGTTTAGGATCATTTGAAGCAGCTTCTCCATCTGCTCCTTTATTGGCAGTATTATCTCCACCAGTATATCTACCTGGATGGTTGATATGTGTTATACCACCTAAACCTTGAGCCTTATCGATTGAACCTTCCAATATAGCTCCTGTATTATTTACTGGTGTGTTCGTCCAAAAAGAGTTTAGATGATCGTGGACAGAATGTTCGTTACAATATGGAATGAATACTATTTTTCTTCCATTTCTACCAGCACCAGCTTCCATTTCAGCTTTTCTTTCAGCGGAAACATATGTTTTATTAGTATCGGTTCTATCAATGGTTGTTGACTTATGATCATGATCTGTGATAGCAACAATATCATATCCTTGTGCATAATGCTCTTCGATCATTTCATAAGGTTCATTGACACCATCTGATTCAGTAGTATGGGAATGGAAATTTGCCTTATATTGATCAAATTTATCCCAATCTACAGTACTATAAGGGTTAGAGATTTCAACCCTCTTTCTACCAGCAGCTGACACTTGAGTGTTTAGGTTTAGCCCTGGAATTAAACTCCCAAGTATCATAGCCATAGCTAAAAGTGCAGCCATGGATTTTTTAAGTATCTTCATATAATACCTCCTCGCATTTTTTGTACAATTCCATCTTATCGGCTATCTATTAATTTCACTTTGGAAAGATGTAAAATGTATGTTTAAAAGTTGGAAGGCTATGTTAAATCTATTCTTTATAAACCCCTAATATATATAGGTAAACCCTTGTAATTATTAAATTGTTTTATTTTATGTAAATATTCGCCGGATTATTTAATAATGATTTTCATTTTAAGCTTATCCTCAATTTTCCTCTATCACCTTATCACCAATATTATAAAGAAGGCTTATAAGTTTTTATTTTATTAAAAAATCGCCAAAATAAACTTTAGCGATTTCTTACAACTTCATTATTCAATTATTTGTGATTGTATAATAGAGCGTTGAAGTTTGCGATTAGATCTCTTAAAACTGGTTGAGAAGGTCTAGTCTTTAACATTTCTTCGTTAGTTCTATCTATAGCTTCTGCAAGTTCCATTCTTCTGTCACCATGCCTCTTAGCTCTTCTAGCTTCTGCACGAAGTCTCTTAACTTCTTCGATTTCATAGTTCTTAGCTCTGAAGTCTTGACTGTTGATAGCAATCATCATAGCTTGATTTAATTCATCAGTCAATTGGTAGATTTCAGCCACAGTTCTTTGTGGTTTCAATCTTTCATTTGTAATTCTTGCAATTTCTCTGTCCAAATCTTTTATAACATCTGTTGACTTATCCTTTAAATCGTTGTATTTTGCAAATCTTGCTTTATGAAGTAAAGTGTCTAGGTCAGATCTAACATAAAGATTTGCTGCATCATGTAAACCTATGTCAGGGTATCCTAACAATTTTTGTTTAAGCACTTCAAATTCTGCCATATGAGTCTTCATATCTTCAATAGTATGGAAAGGACTTGCTGCAATTACAAGACCTTGGAAGATATATTCAGCTATTTCAGTATGAGCAGCATCTACCTTATATCTCAATTCAGTTGTTGCAAATCTTATAGCCACTCCAAGTCTACCTACTAACATAAGTCTTTGAGGAATTGATTGTAGGTCATAGATATCTGCAAATCCAACTGCTCCAACGGACATCTTGTCGATATTACCTTCGATTTCAAGAGTCTTTTCATCGAATTCTGCCTTCATCTTTTCTTGAGTTTCATTATGAGTTTCTAAATGGTCAACTTCATCTCTATAACCTTGTAATTGTCTCTTGAATTCATCATATTCAGCAATTTCAAGAACAGCTGTTTCTTCTTCAGCGTCATCTATGATTCCATTTATTCCAACTTTTTTTTCAGAAACTTCCAACTTTTCTTCTACGGCAACTTCGTTTTCTTCTTTTACTTCATTTGCCAATGTAATTGTAGGTGCTACTGCTCCAAATGCCATAGCTAATGCCAATGCACCTGATATTAACTTTTTCATTTAGATTTCCTCCTAATTAGTAGTTTGTTCAAATTGTTTTTCAACATTACCAACTTTTACAGTTCCTTTAAAGTCTTTTCTCCAAACTCCAAAGTCAAAGCCTGTAAATTTAACTTCAGCACTTCCTCTTTCAAAATAAAAATCTTTGTCAATACTTCTGTCTTCACTTGAAATAGATAGTTTTGCAGGTCCGGTATAAGGTGTATTATTTTTGCTAGCATTTATCTTTACTCTAAACACTCCTGCTACTTTATCTGTAAGTTCAACAGAATTGATTTCATATTCATCAGTTTGGTTTTCATCCACTATTGTAAGGTTTATTCCGTTGATTGCACCAGTTTCTGATTGAGCAACCAATTTTGTAGTACCAGCCTTTAGCGGAGTAACTATACCCTCGGATGATACCTTTGCAATGGATTCATCTTCCACAGCATATTCCAAAGTCTTATTTACAGCATCTGTTGGAAGAGGTAGAGTAACTTCTTTCAAACTATAACTTTCATCTAAATTGATTTTAATATCTCTAACATTAAAGTTTATAGAAGTTATAACCTTCTCCATCTTTGCTACAGGAAGTGGTTTTATAGTACTATTTTCTCCATCGGAATAGTTTGGATCCACTGCATTATGTCCTGTTGAAATAAGCTTAGGTACACCTGTTAAAACAGCTCCTGGTTCTGTGATAATAAGGTCAAAAGACTTTTTAACAGCATTGTCTAAGGACACAGCCATGATCTTTACAGATCCAGGTTTTATTGGAACAATTTCTCCACCGCTTACCCTAGCAACATAGGAGTTAGAAGAATATAGGATAACATCCTTGTTCTTAACTTCATCAGGGAATACAACTGGTCTTATTCTGGTTCTTTCGTCAACGTGAATATATCCAGTAGTCCCTTCCATGAACTCTATTCTCTCAACTCTAATCTTTGGACCGGTGATTCTCTCCATAGCTTCATGTAAAACTTCTACTTGTTCATCCAATTCACCACAGGTAACTGTTATTCTAAATATCATCCTATTGGTATCTGCGATTACCTTTTGTAGGTATTTTGCTGAGAAATTCTTATACCCTCTCATAGCAGATCTTCTAACCTTATTTGCTTCACGAACTTCCCTAGACACGCCAGCCTTTTTATAGATTGTGGCGATATCATGAGGTTGTAAATCTGGGAATGATAACAATTCTTGTTCTAGTGGTTCCCATGAATTGATATATTCCATGATTTGATCATTTGAAGCAAATGGATTTAGTACATACAATATTCCCACTAGGATATATTCAGTAAGCTTTGTATGAGCTGCAACTACCTTGTTGGATAGATCAGTAGTTCCAAATCTTATAGCCCTACCGATTCTTATCATCAATTGGATTCTTGCAGGTATAGTTTGAACGTCAATGATCTCTTCTATACCTTGAACTGCCCCTTCCGGCTTGTTTAATGAACTCTCATATAGGTTGATCTGTGTGTCAAGTTCATATACAGCTTCGTTGTACTTAGTTAAAACCTCTTTTTCCTTTTCGTTTTCAGGTTCTATACCTCGTACAGCTCTTACGGCTTGTTGTAAGTCACTTCTCATCTCAGCAACTTCCAACTTAGGTTCTTCATCTACAATTTCTTCTGAATTTTCATCCTTCGGTAGTGGTGATAACTCAAGCTTATCTTCTTCCGGTTTTTCTTCATCTTCAGGAAGAGGAGCTATTTCAAATTCATTTGAACTATACTCCAATTTTTCTTCCGGTTCAGAAGTATCCTCTATAAGACCGGTTGAGGCATAAGCAGGAGCAACCGAAGTAACTACCATAACTAGTGCTAATATAGCTGATAGCACTTTTTTACTCATGACTTTCCTCCCCATTTATATTTTAAATAGTTAAACTATTTAATGGCTTAATTGAATCCGAATTTAATAGTTTGAGATTTATCCTTAACTGTAAGTGTAGCTTCAAAGTCCTTTCTCCAAACTCCAAAGTGACATCCATTAAACTTTACAGTTGCAAAACCTTCATGAAAATATACAGTTCTAATTTGAGTTCTATCATCACTTGTAACTTTTATATTAGCAGGACCATTATATGGTGAATTTCCATTTTTAACCCTCATATTGATTGAGAATATTCCACCACTTCTTCCTGTATTTGTCAAAGATTCTATTACAATGTCTCCAAGTTCAGGATTTGTAACGACCTTAATCTCTAAAGTTGAACTAAGTCCATTGTCTGACTTAGCCGTAATGACAACGTCACCTAGTTTGTGAGCAGTCAAAACACCATTTTCATCAATAGATGCAATATTTTTGTCAGATGAGTAGAATTTTAAATTTCTATCGGCATTGCTAGGATAGATACTAATATTCTCGTTTAAATTAAACTTCTCATCCACAAAGATTCTCTTGGATCTAAGATTAAAATAGATTCCCCTTGGTTTACCATCATCCGGTGCAATAACATCCTCTCCCGGTCTAATAGACGGCCCATTGGTATCAGGCTCTTTAGGGGTTGATGGATCCTTTGAATCTGGCTCTGGTGGTACATAGTCATTTGCTCCAATGATAGGAACTTCTGTCCTTCCAGTAACCTTGAGTCCTGCAGGTACCACTTGTAAATTAAACACTGCTGAAACCATTCGAGACTTTGATCTGGCTATGATATTTACATTTCCAGGATCTCTCGGATAAACTATTCCCTTTTCCTTATCCACAACACATATTTCTGGCTTTGAAGATACAAATTCCACTTCTTCTGTAGCACTACTAGGTCCTATCAAAGCGGTCAGTTGACCTTTCTTTGTAACATCGATGTAACCTAGGTTACCCTCTGCCAATTCTATATGTTCTATTTTCACTGTACCATCATCTGGTACTTCAGGATCTGGTATTGGATCTGGATCCGGCTCAGGTGTTGGACCTGGTGCAGGCTTAATATCTGGATATGGATTAGCCGCTGTACTTGTAATCGCTTTAATACAGAAGTTTGCATCTGGCAATTGTCTAGTTAGATCTGTCCAACTTTCACCATTTGCGGAAACATAGGATTGTCCCTCTTCAGCGAAAGCTTTAGAAGAGAAACTGTTGATCTTTGCCTCCACCGGCAACGGGAATCTATATCCATTGGATGTGGAGTCCATATAGACAACTATTCCAAAAGTTTCGCCCTCTTTTATATTTATCTTATCGGTTTTAATATTATAATATCCTGGATATTTCAAAACTCCAGAAGCTATCTCTACTTTGTTTTCTCCAAGTTCCGAAGTCTTGGAAATATTTTGAACCGCATAGATTGTATACTTTGTCCTTGCACTTACATTGAATAGTCCAACTTCTTTTAAGTACTCGTCCCTTGTGGAAGTGAAGACATTTGCCATATAACCCTCTCCACCATAACCAACAGATCTAGTTGCTCCTAATGGGTCATATTGGTATATATTTGCTTCCTTGTCCAATCCCTTTGGTACGAAAACCGCATTTGATTTACCACAGTGGGCGTCATAATAAGATACATAGTAGTATCCATTATCCAAGAAATTTTTACCCCAGGAATTTTTACAAATCCAAGCCCCGTCACCTGCAGGCTTGGAAGTGAAGGCATTTCTTGAAAATCCATCATCCCACCCTACTATAGTAACTGCGTGATCTGCTTTTCCAGCTCCTGGATTATAATAGGAATTGTATTTTTTATTTTCATAATATTCAGAACTGTTAATGGTAGTGTAAACTCCACCATATTTCATAATTGCCCATTTAATATCATCATTTTGAAATGCATTGGCCATATTAGGCAAATATATTATTTGATCTATGTCCAACATCCTATCTACATTTTCAGGAGAGTCGGAAGAACGAGGATCATAAGGGTCAGCCCCTTCAGATACAGGTCCAGAACCTCTTGATAGATAGGCAGCAGCAATCTCTCTATTGCCTCCATCATCAATGCCCCAGTCGAATCCGTGGGTATTTCTCATATGTTTTTCACTAAAGTCAAACTCGCCGAAAAACTTCAAATATGACTCCATTGCACCATATGTGGCAAATGCCCAACAGGAACCATTTTTCCCCTGACTTCTTACAGGAGTCACTCTTCCTTCCTTTCTCAAATCAAATCTAGATGGATACACAGATCTAACTCTAGTTCTAACTTCTGCATCCTTTATTTCCAAAGGAGATGCTTTAATTCCAGACTCTTTGTTGGTAAATTCTGGATCTATTGGAGCTAGTTCGAGTTTTTCTGTTTCAGCAGGCGCATCCTCTAAGATTTCAGAAATTTCTAACTCTTCAGCTTGCTCTGTCTCTTCAGATTGACTGATTTCAAGCTTCGGTTCTTCCGTAGCTTCCGTCGTTTCAACTTCATTAGCATAGGAAACGAAACTTGAGCCCATGATACTAAAAGATAGTAACAAAGCTATTAATTTCTTCTTCATATCAAAACTATCCTCCTACTATATTTTGAAAACAATTCCAAACTTCAACCCAATGGATTTGGAAAAAATTAGAAATGTTATCCAATTAAAAAATCTCAGCAAATTTAAAAGTTAAAATCCAAAAAGGCCTTTGCATGTATATACAGCTTAGGACAGATATTATACATGCGAAGATAAAACTTAAAATAACTTTAAAAAATATCCTGATGGTAGTAATAATATCATAGTTTTTTGGTTTGTTTAAGCTTATTTTAAGTATTAAACACAAATCTTGATTAAATTTTTGTTAAATTAATTTTAAATGCGTATTTTTCAACATTTGCTGCTTTTATTTACCCTTGTAAAACTATTAAGAAATTTTAATAAATATAATTTCAACCCATTTCTTTATTACATTATCGTAATTCTTATTAAACTATTGAAATAATCATAAAGGTAATGACAATCTTATTGACTTTCTTAATTAAATCTTAAAATTTAATATGCATGCTATTGTATTTTTATTTGAATTGTGATATATCTACATTGCAAGTATTTCTTAGTTTTTTTAATAATTGGGCTATTATTTTAAGGACTAGGAACTAAGGAGGTCGATATTCCATAAAACGCTTTCAAAAAAATTTAATAAAAAGGAGAGGAATATGAAGAAATTAACGTCGTTTTTACTTTCATTTTTGATGTTGTTTCAAATCCTAGTGGCACCGGTGTCTACTTCTAATGCCACCACTTTGGAGCTAAATCCAGAGGATTTAGTTGAAACAGAAGCAAAAAATGAAGAACCGAATCTTGAAATCAGCCCACTACCTAATGGCGCTGAAGAAGTTGAAAACGAGGACAAATTGGAAGTAAGTCCTAACCCAAATGAAATAGTTGAGAACTTAGAAATTGGAGAAGCTCCTAAAAACCCTGATTTCAATAAAGTTTCCAATTCTGGAAGCAATAAAAATTTTGGTTTGATGCAAGATCCATTTAAAGTGAACACCAACTATCAATTGATTGATTCTATCGATAAATTTCCAAGGCAAAAGGCCCCTTCTGCCCTACCTTCAAGGTATGACTTAAGGAATTATAACAGGGTAACTCCAGTTAAAAATCAGGGACCTAACGGTTCTTGCTGGGCTTTTGCGACTTATGGATCGGCAGAGTCCGTACTTATGCCGACTTTACACGATTTTTCTGAAAAGCATTTAAGAAATACTCATGGTTTTGACTGGGCACCAGACCAAGGTGGTACTTCCGCCGTAGCTGCAGCTTATCTAGCTAGATGGTCTGGCCCTGTAGACGAAGCTTTAGATCCTTATAGTCCCTATGACTTTAGATCTCCTCTAAATCTTCCTACCAGTATGGAATTGAAAGAGGTTCTATATATTCCTGATGTTAGAAATACCAATGATAGGGATAGATTGAAGAGGGCAATCATGGACTATGGTGCAGCTTATACCACTATCAATGGAAATGAATATTACACCAATTTTAGAAATATGGCACATTATAATAATAGTAATGCCTACCAAAACCACGCTGTTACAATCGTTGGATGGGACGACAGCTATAGTAGATACAACTTTGGAATCACACCTCCTGGTGATGGCGCATGGATAGTAAAGAACAGCTGGGGTCCACACTGGGGTAATGCGGGTGGTTACTACTATGTATCCTATTATGACAACCACTGTTCAAAGGGAAATGCCATCTTTGTACTTAAGAACAAAGAACCTCAAAAGACCATTTGGTACCACGATCCCCTAGGAATGACTCAAAGTATGGGTAGTGGAAACACAGGATGGTTCGCCAATGTATTTGGACCTGTTAAGTCAAACCAAAAAATAGATGAAGTGGGATTCTTTGTACCTTCAAATAACGCCTCCTATGAAGTGTATATTAACACCAACTTCGGCGGAAATAGCGGTTTTAACAACAGGGTTAGGGTAGCTTCAGGGTCGTTAGCCTATGCTGGATATTACACAGTTAAGTTCAATCCACAGACAATACCTGCTGGAGCGTATTTTTCCCCGATTATAAAGTTGACCACTCCAGGCTATAACTATCCTATACCTGTGGAGTCAAGACATTACGGCTATTCATCTAGAGCCAATTCAAATTATGGACAGTCCTATATTTCCTTTGACGGTTCAAATTGGCAAGACATAGCTAGGAGAAACTCTGGTTCAAATGTATGCGTTAAGGCATTTACAAAGCCTGCTGCAGGTTATGTTCCACCGGTTGAAGACGTTAAAGTTAGGGAAATAAGGGTTAATAATCAAAATATAACTCTTAATATTGGAGATACTGAAAAACTTGACTATGAAGTACTTCCTAGAGAAGCAAAAAATAAGAACCTAAACTTTACATCAAGTAATCCTTCAGTAGCATCTGTTGATAGATCAGGAAATATCAAAGCTTTAAGAGAAGGTTCAACTACCATCACTTTACGTGCAACTGACGGTTCAAATAAATTTACTTCGGTCAATGTGACTGTTAAATCCTTTTCGCCAACAGATATAAAAGTTAGAGAAATATCCCTTAGCCCAAGGGAGAAAAGCCTTAATGAGGGAGAAAACTTTACTATTACCGCTACGGTATCACCTTATAATGCAACCAATAGAAATCTTAATTGGTCCAGTTCTAACCCAGCTGTAGCAAATGTAGATAATGGTAAGGTAATTGCAAAATCTGCTGGAACCACCACTATTACTGCAAGTGCAACGGATGGATCTGGTGTAAAGGGATATGTAAATGTCAATGTGGCTAAAAGGGATAATTCTCCTAATAAAATGTATTTGACAAGTACGGTTTCTGAAGAAGTGGTAACTTTAGGTAGAGGTGTCTCTATTACATCAAATGTAAAAAACAGCTCAAATTACAACTTGCGATACGCTACTATTACTACAACCGTTGAAACTCCTTCAGGAAGAAAGTATATAGACAACAAATATACTGACTACTATGGGAATGCCACCTATACACTAGACTACTCTAAACTTTCTGAAATTGGAACCTACAATGTTTCAGTAATGGCATCCGGTGGTACTTTTGAGCCTACCCAAACCACCTTATCCTTTGAGGTTAAGGACTCTAGGCCTACCTTTGAAACCAAGTTAACTTTGGATAAGACAGAAATATTCAATACGGAATATGTCAAATTAAATATTCAAACCCTTTATGGCAACTATAGAATTACCTATGCGGATGTGGATATCCTAATAGAAACCCCTGATGGGTACACTCATAAAGCTAATTTTAATTCTGGATACTACGCTTCTGGAACTTATAATTACACTCCTGGTAAAACTGGAGCAGAAGGCGTATATAAGATTAAAATCATAAGTAAAAGAAATGGTTATAGAGATTCTATTGCCACAGGTGAGTTTAAAGTTAAAAAGTCGGCTATGCCCGAAGACTTTAAATTGACTTATAAATTGGACAAGGATAGTTATAAATACGGAGAAAAGGCAAATATCTACTTCAATGCCACCGCCAATGACGGTAGATATATTTCAGGAATGCCTCTACAAATAGATGTAAAGGGTCCTGATAATTTCAGTGTAGATCTGTCTAAGACAACGGATTATTACGGTAGAGCAAATATGTATATTCAGCCAAATCAAGATATGAAACCTGGAGAATATACCATAACTGTAATTGGCCAACACTATTACTATGGCGCGGTGAAAAAACAGTTTAGCGTAAATTTTGAATCTACAGAGACTAAGGATGTAATAAATCTTGAAATTAGCTGTGATAAGAAAAATTATAATGTAGGAGAAAAGCCTACCTTTAAGGCGAAACTAACAGATAGTAAAAACAATGCTATGACAGGTTCTTATGTAACTTTCTCCCTTATGGATTCCAATGACAAAGAAGTAGAAAACAGAGGTCTAACCACTTTTGCTTCTGGAGAATTGACCTTTATTCCATATAATAAATTAAATGCAGGAACTTATACTCTTAAAGTTACTGCGACTAAATATGGCTATGAAGACGTTGTTAAGACTTTGTCTATAACTGTTGGCGAAGATAGTTTTGAACCTTCTAATCCTGATGGAGAAAACTTCTACAAGATGGTAGAAACCGACGAAGGCCAAAGGATTATTGAAGAAAATAAGAAAAATTCTAATTTCGTTTTACTGGATGTTAGAACCAATGCAGAATTTTTGGAATCCCATATTGAAGGGGCAACACAATATGATTACTATAAAGATGATTTCAAAGAATTCTTAACTAAGTTAGATCCTAATAAAACCTATCTTATTTACTGTAGGACCCAAGTAAGATCTGGAGCAACTGCTCAGATGTTAAAGGAAATGGGCTTTACAAAAATTTACTGGATGAATGGTGGTATGACTAAGTGGTTAAGGGAGTCAAGACCTTCTATCATGCCGGAATACGATAAGACTTTAGACTTGGAAGTTGTTACAGATAAGAGTTCCTATAGACCTGCTAATAGCGTTTTAGTATCAGTCAACTTAACTGACCTTGAAAATAACGGAATAAGAAAGGGTAGTAGTTCACTAGAAGTCTTTGACTCTAAGGGAAATAAAATAGCAAATACTACCTTGACTATGGATGACTATGGAAAGAAGGATTGGAAGTTTAACCTTCCTTTCAATTCCAATGGACAATTTAAAATTGTAGCAACAGCCTCCCACAAGGACTATAAGCCTGCTAAGGGTTTAGCATTATTTACTGTGGGAAGTTCTGATGGAAATAAGTTTTTAAGCTTCAATGAAAGAAATTCAAAGGGACAATTCAGTCACCTTAAGAAGACGGACTTCGAATATGAATCCTTAGTTGAAAATTATGGTAAAAACATCCTTAAATACGAGGTAAAGGACAATAAACTTAAAACTAGACAAATAGCTGACCTAGTTGAACCAGGTAAAAAGACTGTAATAGTATTTGGATACCCAGGCTGTGGTCCATGTGTTGATATGTGGAAGGCTATGAGCCTTTTGGCCCATGAAGAGTACAACTTTATTGAAGTGGTAACTTCTGTCGAAGAAGATGTTAAATCTACTATCGATTTTACGGATACTGTAATCAAAGATCAAAATATTGACCCTAAATTCAAAGACCATATCTACTATGATGCTGTAGATACTATATGGGGATCAAGGTTGGATTTCTTAACAACACCTAATACAGTTCTTTTAGATGAAAATGGTAGATTGGTAAATATAAGTGGTGCCTTAGATGCTAAAGGTCTATTGAATTTCTATAAAAAGACATTTGGTGAAGAAATCAATATTGATGAACAAGTAAATGAAAAGGCACTGAAAATGGATTTACAATTGGACCAAGACACTGTGGAACAAGGAGGAAAAGTCCTTGCTACTGTAACCCTTAAGGACTATAAGGACAATCCTGTCTCAAGGGCGACTGTTAGGTACACTGTAACAAATCCTAATGGCAGAGAATTCTACTACGATAGAATGACCGACAGCAATGGCCAATGTGCTTTTACAATTTATACCGCTAGGCAAGCGACTTTAGGAAAGTACAACGTTGTAGTTTCCTACAATGGGTCTGATTATGATGAATCATCTGTGAGTTCATCCTTTAACGTTGGAAATAAAAGTCCTGATAATCCAGCTCCAACACCGGATCCTGATCCAAGACCGGATCCAAATCCACCAAAACCAGATCCAGATTATCCACCTACACCGGATAATTCCCTAACCTATTCTCAAAGGGAAGCTAATGAAGAATTTAGACATATAAGTTCCAACGATTTAGGTGGAAAACTGAGAAATGTATATGGTACCAATGTCAATAATTACTCTTTAACCGATTTAAATGGTTATTCAAAGACCATCAGTTCCATAACCGATGGACGAAGACCTACGGTTATAGCCTTTGGTTACCCTTCCTGTGGTGGATGCCAAGGTTCTTGGAGATACTTGGTGAACATTGATAAATCACAGTTTAATATGATCGAAGCAATGACTACAAATTCCTCAGGGGAAGTAATTAACACTCTATCTAGACTGGGATTGAGTCAAATGCAACCATATTTTTATACAAATGGTAGAACCATGTTCAATCTAGTAAATTCTAATTATGTGCCAATGTTGATGTACTTGGATAAAGACGGAAATATAACAAATCTATCCTACTTTAATTCGAATTCAGAAGTACTAAGCATTGTTAACAGTATTAGTACAACCACATCTAGAAGATAAGCTTAAAGAGCACTCATAAATTGTAGTGACCCCCTAAATCCGGACATGGATTAGGGGGTATTTTAATGTCAAAAT
>NZ_JASBYU010000011.1 GCF_029983815.1 Lagierella sp. | reverse complement strand
TATTATACCAAAAAATGATCGGAGATTTCATCTTATTTTAATCGGATTCTAGTATAACAGTCCATTTCTACCAATCAAAAAAACAAAAAAGCACCCAAATTGTTGAGTGCCTGTTGTATCGAAGTTTTCCTTTAAGAAAATCACTTTTTATCTATTTAAATTTTCCAAACTTATATCCCAAGTCCTTATAATATGCTATGATTTCAGGTAATGCTTGAATAGTAAGTTCCTTTGATCTATTGTCATGCATCAATATAACTTGCATATTTGAAGAGGAACCTTCCGTAAGTTGTTTTACCATATTTACCATGCCTTGTGCCGTAGTAGGCCTTCTAGACGCCGGTTCTGCATCTCCAGTCATATTGTTCCAGTCTATCCACTCTACACCTTGAGCTTTAAGTTGTTCATCAGCTGATTCAAGATTTTGCCAGGACATATGTCCTCCTGGATATCTCCAGGTTTTAAAAGAAAAGTCCTTACCCAAATATTCTTTAGCCCTTTCTTGAATCTTATTGAAATCAGAAATTATATTAGCAGCATTTCCAACTCTTCCTGGATAAAGATATCCATAATCATGTCCAAAACTATGGGCAGCTACACAATGACCCTCATCATACATCCTTTTAAAAATATCCTTTGTGTCTTCATTGATATACTGTCCTTGCAAAAAGAATGTGGCAGGTACGTTATTGGAATCCAGTATATCCAATATCCTTGGAGAAGAACTACCATCTGGACCGTCGTCAAAGGTTAAAAAAACCACCTTTTCTCCAGTATATTCTTTTTCTCCCTTGGTTATTGCTCTTACTTCCCCTGCATCGAATGTTTCTTCTTTAAACTTATCGCTTGCTGTATCGGTAACTTCTGTTGGATTTGTTTCCTTTTTATTATTTTCTTTATTCTTTGCTTCTTTTTTATCCTCGATTTGAGAGTCCTTTATCTCGGAAGTGATGGCAGAATATGCCTTTTGTTCCCTTATAAAAATTCCCACAACCAAAGCTAATAAAAGTAGTGATAAACTTAAAAGAAGCCCTTTTATTTTGTTCACCTAATCAACTCCTATTACTTTTTCTCTAAAATCTTGATAGCCTCCTTTAATTGACTATCCGTATCTAAAAATTCCGGACCAAAATTGATTATATCCTCTGAAAGTTCAACCTGTACATCTGGCTTAACCCCTATTTTATGAATCTTCTTATCCTTAGGAGTAAAATATTCCTGAATTGTAAGTTTAATAGCACCGTCATCATCGACTCCAAAGTTCTTTGCTGGAGCAATGGTTTGAACAATTCCCTTTCCAAAGCTATTCGTTCCAACAATTGTTGCCTTTTCATAGTCCTTGATTGCCCCTGCCAATATTTCAGAAGCTGAAGCAGATCCACCATTTATCAGTACAACCATTGGTAAGTTTTCTTCCTTAGCATCGGACATATCCACTTCTTCTTTCTTGTTTTTGTCCACCGTCTTTACAATCGGACCTTCTGGTAGAAGATAGTCTGCAA
This sequence comes from Lagierella sp., assembly GCF_029983815.1. Lineage (GTDB taxonomy): Bacteria > Bacillota > Clostridia > Tissierellales > Peptoniphilaceae > Mediannikoviicoccus. Next base: position 54,573 of record NZ_JASBYU010000011.1, on the reverse strand, counting down.
TCTTAACGCAGGTGTCCTTTAACCCGCCAGGGTTGTTCCTTAAATCCAAAATAATACCTTTTACGTCTTTTTTCTTTAGGCCTTCATAATTTTCTTTGAATTCATCAAAGGTCTTTTCTCCAAACTGAGATATATGGATATACCCTAATCCCTCAAGAACTTTGGAGTCCACAGTAACAAGATTAATATTGTCCACTGTGATTTCCATATCTATATTCTCATAGTTATCATCAGATTTTTTTCTTTTGATGACAAGTTTAACCTTGTCTCCTACTTTTCCCTTCATAATTGCAGTTGCTTCATTTAATCTATCTCCAGGATAAACCTCACCATTTACAGAGTAGATAATATCATCAGGCTTAATTCCAGCCTTAAATGCAGGAGAATCCTTAATTGGAGATACAACCTTTATCAAATTGTCCTCGGTGACGGTAATAAAAATACCTATTCCCTTATATTCTCCACTGGTACTCTCCATAAAAGAATCGAACTCTTCCTTTGTCAAGTATTCAGAATAAGGGTCGTCTAAACCTTTGAACAGTCCTTTGTAAACCCCATTTTTAAGTTCTTTCTTATCCACATCAAATAAAAAGTACCTGTCAATTACAGATTTCATCTCTTCGGCTTTTGCAAACACCTCATAATCATTTCTATTTAAAATCACCTTATCTCCTGAAGATATAGCCATTCTATTCCCCATGATAAAGGATCCTAACATCAATGCAATTACTAAAATGGTGGCTAAAACCCATTTCAATCCTTTTTTCATATTTCACCTCTAATTATCTTATCATAAATTTCCTTTGTAAAAATTACAAATTTCTTACAATTATAAAAAGTGTGACAACTAATCACACTTCTTATCCTTCTCTATCTGAATCTTTATAGCCTCAATTCCAACCTTAATCGCTCTGTCAACATCCTCGTATAAGCTGTTTTCAAGGCCCTGTTTCTGTCTTTCCTGATTATTTATACAGACAAATACACCACCAGCTTTAACTTTCCTATAGGATGAAACAATAAAAAGGGTTGAAGATTCCATTTCAGAAGCAAGACAACCTAGCCTTAACCAAGCCTTCCATTTATTTTCCAATTCACTAGAAACCGGCTTGGTCTCAGGACTGTGCTGTCCATAAAAGGAGTCCTTACTTTGAACCACTCCCACATGATAGGAAAAATCTAAAAGCTTACTAGCTCTAACTAAAGAATCACAAATATCAAAATCCGATACTGCAGGATATTCTATCGGAGCATACTCCCTGGAGGTTCCATCCATCCTAATGGCCCCTGTTGCAATTACCACATCCCCAGACTTTACATCCAGGTCCATTCCACCGCAGGTGCCAACTCTAATCAGGGTCTTTGCCCCAATATTGACAAGTTCTTCAACGGCAATTGCAGTAGAAGGTCCGCCTATACCCGTGGAACAGACGGTAACCTTTACGCCATCTAAAAATCCATTGTAAATGCAGTATTCTCTATTATCTGCTACTAAAACTGGATTTTCAAAGTACTGTGCTATAAGTTTAGACCTCTTTGGATCTCCTGGAAGTAAGACATACTCTCCGATATCTCCTTTTCTAAGCTTTATATGAAACTGTTCTTCTCCTAAAATTTCCCTAGTCATTTTACCCTCTTAATTTGTCAACTTATACAGATTGTACATATTTCTAGCGGTAATTGAACTACTGCCACCAAGTACATAAAAATCTGATATATCCTTGTTCTTATAAAAATCTTCTAATTCCACAGTCAAATAATCTTGAGGTATTATCTGTAGTGGAGCTTTCAATTTCCCAACTACTGGCCCTATAGACAGTGCATCAGCTACGTTATATCCATTTGCAAAAAACATTGGACTATAGTTGGTATAGTATTTTTGATTTACCTTTGCCCCAGTCAAAAACCTGTCCTTGCCACTAATTCTAGAAATACTGTCTATTCCTGCAGCAGTTAGTTGATTCTCAACGGATTTGGACACTGTAGAATCCCCACCTACTATGGTCACTTTTTCAATTTTGTAGGCCTTTAGAAAGTTTATCATAGAGTTATTAATTTTATCCTTAGTTGAAAACAACACCGGAATTCCATCCCTTGCAGATACGGACACGATATTTATAGAGTCTGCCTCGTTAAATCCATTTACTAAAAAAACTTCTTTTTTGTTCTTTAAGTCAGCTCTTCTTGCAATCTCCAATGAAGTTTCAATTCTGCTCTTTCCATAAACCCTTTCTACCTGAGCATAGCTCTTTAATTCCTGTTCTAAGTCCTTCCCAATAGTTGACTGTCCTCCAATGATGATTATCTTCTTTGGTTGAAGTCTCTTTAAAGCGCTCTTTGCGTTTTGGGATAATCTAGCGTTGGGAACCAGTAATAGCGGTCCATTTTCCTTCTGCGTTAAAGAACCCATACTAAGCCCATCTGCAAAGGAACTTTGATTAGTGATATAAACATAATCTGAAGTCTTGTAGAAATTATTACTTATCTCTAAGGATGTTTCAGATCTGTTTTGTCCCTTAATTCTCTTAAGACTTGAATATTCATCATAATTAAGCCCTAATTCCACAGCCTTTGCTGCATCTACTAGGCCATATCCATAACCCATATTAGGACTAGCGGAAAAACCTGGTCCAGTAAGAGGTTTTGCCGTCATGGTTAAAATATTCTTTACTTGAGCGTTATTTAAATTTCTATTGCCCTGTAAGATTAATGCGATAATTCCAGAAACATTAGGCGCAGCTAATGATGTTCCCTTCCATAAAGAATAACTATTCTTCGAATCTGAAGCATATACATTATATCCCGGAGCAACTATCTCAGGTTTGATATTGGATTTTGTAGGGTCCAATGGTGAAGGTCCTAGTTTCGAAAAATAAGCCAATTTATTATCCCTATCAACTGCTCCCACTGCAATGACATTTAAATTTGATGCAGGGTAGTCGATAGATCCTAATCTATTATTACTCTCTAAATTTCCTGAAGCAAACACTGGAATTATACCTGCATTTATCCAAGCTTCGATCATCGGGTCAAACCATCTTTCCAAAGTGTTCTTTCCCCAGGAATTGTTTATTATATTTGGCGCTAAGTCGGCTCTTCCCCCTGGAGCTAGAAACCATTGAGCCGCTTTAAGAATATTGCTATTGGTAGTGGTCTTTGACTTAAATGCTCTAGCGGCAATCCATGTAGCCTTTGGTGCTGCTCCAATATTTTTACCTACAGCCATGGAAACTACAGCTGTTCCATGTCCATTGTCTCCAGAGGTTGGTTTATCTGACTCCTTAAAGACATCATACCAGGAAGTTGATGCACCTTCCACATGCCCTCTCCAGTTTTCGTAAAGTTCAGAATTTTTATAGTCGGCGCCTTCCAAGTCAACACCACTATCTAAAAAACCTATAACTATATCTGTACCAAAGAGTTTGTATTTGTTTCGCACATCCAAGACATTGGTATTCTTTAAATCCCAGTCCTTATCATTTGCTGATAGAGATGAGTTGTTTTCTATATCTTGCAGTTCAACTTCTCCATTTTCAACAACTTCCAAGATATTGTCCTGTGATAATATTTCTTTTATCAGGTCACTATCCCCTTTTATCCTTATGGAGTTTGTAATGTAGAAAGGCTCGACTACTTCTACTTTTTCAGCATTTTTTTCTAAGATATCCAAAGTCTCCTTCTGGGAAAGATTTGAATTTTCTTTAAGTTCTTGAATAAATTGTTTTCTTTGATTTATTTGAGATCCCTTACTTCCAGACAAGTCAACAGAGGTTTGTGTATTCTTTTCATCCTTAAAAGTAATCAAGACATCCACAACTTTTTCAGTATCCAGTTTCTGAAGTAACTCATCAGTAATAACTCCTTGATTTCCCAAGGTTTTAGTCGGGATAATCATTCCAAAAAACAAAACAAATGCCATCAAAAACGAAATTTTTTTCTTCATATTATTCTCCTACAATTACTCTTCCTACTGTTTTTAAATTTTCTTTCTCATCATATATACAAATATAAATGTACTTTCCCTTGTCAACTTCCACTATATCTGTCCTCTTTGCATTGAGAACTTGTTTAGAAAAACTTTCCTTCTTGTAAATTATGGAAATCTCTTTAACTTTAATATCAGGATCTAAGGTGTTTAACATCAGTTCAGTGTATACCACATTGTTAACATGATTATTTACATCAATATCAAGTTGACCCATAGGTCTTTTAAAATTATAGGTAAACTTTAAGTCTTCTGGAATTTTCAAATCCACTAAAAGATTTTTAACCTCTTTTATATCATAGCCCTCGATATAGGATTTAGGTATCCTTACAGGACTACGTCTCGATTTGGAAAGAAGAATCCATTCGGATTTAACTTTTATACACTCCTGTCCCTCTTCGTCATAGACCGTAAAGTCCCTTAGGGCAAAAAACTTTCTTACTCCTACAATTTCAGTCCTTACCCTAACCTTTGTCCTAATTTTAAGCTCTTTTAATATAGACATGTCCCATCTATAGACCACCCAAAAAATATCGTCAAAAAAGTCAGTATCGTCCCTATGGGAATGACTTACTGCAGTTTCACAAATTATATCAAAGATTTTAGTCAAATCTATTTTTCCTGATTTTTTATCAAAACCATATAGGTTAAATTCCTGTTCAAATGTCTTATTCATTTAAAATATATTTCACCAACAATCCCTTTTCTTTATTCAAATATCCCTTTGTAACGAAATCCTCCAAAAGATTGGTAAACTGTTCTACAGAGTAGACCACTCCCTCATCTTCTTGAATCTCCTTACAAGTATCCATTATGTCCAGTTCATTAATAGGTAAATAATTCTTTAACATATTTATAATAGCAGAAACATCCTCATCTTGTCTATTGACCAACTCCTCAAAGGGGTTTTCACCATGGGGAGTAAGGGTATGGGAGGCTCTTATCCTAACATACATAGTCCTACCTATAGCGGATTCCGACAAAAATACATCCCCAGTCTTTAGATAGGGAAGTCTATTGGTCTGTTCAACTGAAAGATCCGTCTCCTCCTTAATGGTTTGAATGTCAGTGGACCTTGTAGTTCTATAAATAAACTTTGTATTTAATTGTGCCGTAATGGTATTGTCTAGAAGGGATGGCCTTTGAGTAGCCAGTATTAAAAACACTCCATATTTCCTTCCTTCTTGGGCAATTTCCCTTAAAATATACTTAGAGCTCAAATCCCCGTTCCCATCGAAACTCTGAGGTGCAAAATTATGAGCTTCATCGGTAATTACAAAAAAAGGAGGAAAGTAATCCATTGTTTCATTTTTAATAATACTGTCTTTATAGCTTCTTCTTAGGTCATAGAGACTACTTATAATATAGGTAGAATATACCTGTATAATCTTAACCGAACCTTGTATCACAGCAATTTTACCCATTTTTAGACAATCGAAAACAAGTTTGGAGTCATGTTCAAAAATTCCTAAATTATTGAGCCTATTAAATCTCCAACTTACCCCCTGAACGGAACTAGGAGGACATTTGTCATTGTATTTATTATAGATTTGAAACATGATCTCGTATCTTTTCTTTTCATCTCCCGAAACTTCCGCCGCCATTTGTCTTATTCTCTCAGGCGATCCTATCTTTTGTGCCTCTATCAGATAGTTTAGTCTATTGGAAAAGCTGAGTACCGAGTCATTGTATTTGTGAAGGACTTCAATAACAGACTCCATTCCTTCAGTAAGTCTAGAGGAAGTACTGATTAAAGCCTTGAGTTCCCTTGTAGATATCTTAGTAAAGTCAACACCAGTGTTTTCTCCAATGACAAATTTGGAGAATTTATTATTATAGTCAGGTCCATAATCTTTTTTACTTCTTAAAGTAAAATCCATTTCATAATGGGGGTCTAAAATTATTCCAGGGACGTCCTTATTCATGAGCTCTTCTATAAGAACCCTTAGCCCGTAGGATTTTCCAGAACCTGATCCTCCAAAAATCCCTATATGGGGATAGTGATGCATCCCATAAAGATTTAAAATATAGGGTAGTTCCCTTTGTTCCCTAAATTCTCCATCTTCCAGGGTATAGCATATATTTTTAAGTTTTTCTGGACCAGTTTGAAAGATATCGTCGGTATTTCTAATAACACCAACATTCATACCTTTGTCCAATGAAGAGGACATGAAGTATTTTTTTACCTCATCAAAGGAGGGAACCCTGCAAGAAGATCCCGTTTCAATAGCATAGGTACTCTCTTCTAAAAGTCTAATCTTTCCTACATAGATCGTATCTTCCTCTAAGTTAAAACCAAGGGCCACAAGGTTGTCGATTAAGTCCGAATCCAAGACACCACCTTCTTTGGGCACGGTGATATACCTATTGTAACTGTGAACTTCTACAACTTCCCCCAGTATATCCCCAAAGCTATCCTCGATCATAAGAAATTCATTGATTCTAAACTTTCTATCATTAGAGCCAACATAGGCCTCCTGTTGATCCGTCATACCAATTATTTTTATATCCATTACATCTCCCTCTTGTCCCTTTGCGAGTGGAACAATAACTCAAACCTATTTTTACCTATATAGGTTTCACATAAGTCCTTAATCTTCTTATTGGTTATCCTAGCTTTTAAATCCACCATGTCCAATATAAAGGGAATACCCCTTCCCTTCTTATGGGTAATTGAAAGAATCAACTTTAAAGCCAAATCCACGCTGCCAAACTGTTCTTCCAAAATATCTACTGCTATTATATTAGGTTGCAAAGAGGACCGTAAGAACACAGATCTAAATCCATAGTTGTCCTTACCCTTATCCTTTTTATTTGGGATGAAACATTCCCTAAATTCCAAAGAATTAAACAAGAACTCCCTATCATAAAAAAAGTCCGTATCATAGTCCTCTTTTATATTTTTAAAGACAATATCTGTTTTAATGTCCTCAATTATACCTATTAACAATATACCTTTCTTTAAAGCCTCTTCCTTTAACCTAGTCCAATAATCTCTACAGAGTATTTCATAGCGAATTAAGGATCCGTCCATGATTATTATAGATGGCTTCTCCTTCAAGGATTCTAAGGCTGCTATCACTTCAATTTTAGCAAGTATTCTTTCCAAAGTGTTTCGTTCTTCATATATATTTATATCTTCCAATAGTGGACAGTAAACCTCCACCTTTTCGATAGAATCAATATTATTTTTTATTGCCATCCCTCTAAAAACCTGAATATAGTGGGGAAATGCTCCTCCATACTTATTTGTGGAACCGTCCACCGCAAATACTCCTCCAGATTTTTCCAATTTTTCCAATTCCTCTGTGTTCAAAGGATTTAATTTATCAAAATATCCAAACTTAGATAGGATAGCCTTCTTGTCCTCTACACTTAAAGAGTCGAGAAGGGAATATTTGTTTTTTAATTTTTCATTTAGAATCTTTATCTTCTCAACCATTTCACTCTTCAAGTCCATCACCTATTTCCAAACTAATTTGATAGACTTCATTCTTACGCAGTCCATATTTTTTTGAAACCTCACTGATTGCAGACTTCTTTGTTAAACCCTTTTCTAGTTCAATTTCCAATAATTTTTTTATATCAAGCTTTTCCTCAACTTCATAACTGTCTAAAACTATTACAAATTCACCTTTGACATTTTCCTTTTCTCTATATATGTCGTAGACTTCCTGTAGACTTCCCCTTATGACTTCTTCATAAATCTTTGTCATCTCCCTAATGACCGCTACCTGTCTATTGGGAAAATTGCTAGACAAGTTTTTTAAAGTATCTACAATTCTATGAACAGATTCATATATAATAACCGTTTCAGGTCTATTTTTAAGATCCTCAAGAAATTCATTCCTATCCTTATTTTTTCTAGGAAAAAATCCAAGAAAGGAAAACTTCTCATTGTCTAGACCCGACAATACTAAAGCTGTAATAGTCGCAGAAGGACCAGGTAAGACTTCAAAGGGCATTTTTTCTTCTATTAGCTTTTTTATTATTACATGACCAGGGTCTGATATTCCTGGCATTCCTGCATCGGAAACCAGAGAAAGCACCTTGTTTTCTCTTAAATTTTCCAAAATTTCGTCAATTCTGCTATTTTCATTATGCTCATGATAGGAGATTAAATTTCCTTTGATATTATAGTGATTAAGCAGTTTTATAGTATTTCTGCTATCTTCACAGTAGATTACATCAGATTCTTTTAAAACCTCCAAAGCTCTTAAAGTTATATCCTTTAGATTCCCTATGGGAGTGGGAATAATATATAGCTTACTTTCCATCATATAAATCAATTATTTCCTTTCTATATCCTCCATCTTCGTAGATAATTAGAGGCTTTTCATAGGTGAAGAATTCACCGGCATTCTTAACAAATTCAACCAAAACAAATTGAGGCTTTTCTTCTCTTCTAGATAGTACAGGAACTATTCGCTTTGGTTCTATCCTATATTTCCTGCCATAATAAAATAGGTCTACCAATCGCTGCGGCCTATTTACCATGAATAATTTGCCTAATTCCTTCAATTTGCTCTTTGAGAACTTGAATATATCCTCCAGTTTAAGATATTTTTCATATCTGGAAATCAACTTGTTTTCATTTTCATTCTCTATACCACAGCCATATTTAAAATAGGGAGGATTTGTTACAATTACATCCAGACTATTTTCTTCAAAAATATCGTAACAGTCATTAATATCTTTATTTAAAGGATGAATTCTTTGTTCCAAATTATTGGATTTAATATTCTTAAGCAAAATTTCGAAATTATCCTTTTGAATTTCAACACAGTGTATTTTTGAAGGCGAATAAAGATCAAAAACCCTCAGGGAAATAATTCCCGTTCCGCCACCTATTTCAAGAACTATGTCCTTCGTTTTTACTTTACAAAAAGAGGACAATAAAATTGCATCGATACCAAAGGAAAATTTATCCCTATCTGAATATATATGTAAATTCGTACCTAGAATATAATTCTTTTCTAACACCCTATCACCCTACCTCATTATATTACACTTTTGAACATTTAATAAACTTCTTGTCTATAAAACTTTAACAGGCTGTCTGTGCTTCAATATATAAATCTATATATACAAAAATATAAGCACCCTATACAGAGTGCTTAACAATAATTAAAGTTCAATTTTAAAAGTATTTGACTAGTCATTTTTTAAAACATGAAGATGCCTTTCAATATTTAGTCCTTCTGTCCTATCGATACATTCCCTTTTCTCAGACTCTGTTATTGCATATCTTATAAAATCCCCTGCAAATTTCGAAGAATCTTTTAATGAATATCCCTTTAATACAAAACTTAACACAATTGCAGAAAAAATATCCCCCGTTCCAGGATAATTAACAGGAATTCTATCATAGGGCAATTTAAAATACTCATCTAAAGTCCTGTCGTACCCTGCTATATAAAAATTGCCATTAGGATCGCATACCGATGTAATAATTACAGATTTTGATCCTAGACTTCTAATGCCATCGATCAAATCTTTAAGCTCTCCCTTAGAATTTACATCAATGCAATTGAACCTCTCTTCCAATAGGAGATAACTTTCCGTAATATTTGGAATGGAAAGATCCGCAAAGGACATCAATTCCCTCATTATTTCAATCCTATCCACTTCAATACCGTTGTAGAGTTCTCCGTTGTCCCCCATTATCGGGTCCACCATTACATAGGGTTTATTTGTGTAGTTTTTATGTAATATATTTTCACATAGTTCAATTTGCTTATTATTAGTCACAAAACCTATTCCCATAGCAGAAATATCAAAACCCAAACTCTCCCAAACCTTTAAAGCTTCTTGTATATAATCTGTAGAATCTAATATACTAAACTTTCCATAGTCCAGGGTATTAGATATAACCATGGTTGGTAAACTTAATACACTATACCCCATATAGTACATTATCGGTGTCATGGCAGATAGGGCAACTCGACTATAGCCTGGCCAGTCGTTTACCAATAACACATTACTTCTTCCCATCATTCCTCCAAATCCTGCATCAATAATTTATAAGTTGAGATCTATAATTCAAAAAGGAGCCCAAAGGCTCCAGTTCAATCTCCTTTATGTACAACTATTATTGAGCTTCAATAGCATTAGTTGGACAAACATCTTCACAAGCTCCACAGTCGATACATGCGTCAGCGTCGATTACGTAGATATCTCCTTCAGAAATACAATCTACAGGACATTCTGGTTTACATGATCCGCAAGCTATACATGCGTCAGTAATTACACGTGCCATTATTTTCACTCCTTCCTCTCATGTTAATCTAATTATTACACGAATTTATAATAAAATCAAGGTCATTAATCATTATTCTCCTTAGAAAACTTATTTACCTTAAATTTTATCTCATCTAAATGAAAAGGTAGTATCTCCTCTGTCTCTTCATCTGTTTTAATCTTAACCTTTAAAAACTCCGTCAAGGTGTCTGTGGCAACGACCTCTCCCTTACCAAGATTAGTAGAGACAATCGCACCAACCCTTGGCATTCTCTTTAACTTTTCTTCATATCCCTCTTGTTCGTATTTCAAACAACACATCAATCGACCACACATGCCTGAAATTTTAGTTGGATTTAAAGATATGGATTGATCCTTTGCCATCTTAATAGAAACCGGTGCAAATTCAGATAAAAATCTACCACAACAGCATTCCTGTCCACAGGCAGCTAATCCACTTACTATTTTTGCATGATCTCTAACACCAATTTGTCTTAACTCTATACGCATCCTAAAGATGGAAGCCAAGTCTCTAACCAATTCCCTAAAGTCAACCCTATCATCAGAGGTAAAATAAAAAATGACTTTATTGTTGTCAAAGGTGTATTCACAATCTACTAACTTCATATCCAATTTGTGCTCTTTGACCTTTTCTATGCAAATATCCATGGCATCCTTGGCCTTTTTGATATTTTCTCTATTTATAAATTTATCAGTTTCGTCTGCGATTCTTAAAACCGGTTTTAAATCCCTAACTATTTCATCATCAGAGATCTCCCTAATTCCGATTACACAGTGTCCGTATTCAATCCCTCTAGCCGTTTCGACAATCACAGGATTTCCTACCTGTATTTCATAACCGTTAGGGTCGAAATAATAGACTTTACCAGCCCTTTTAAACCTTACTCCAACGACCTTAACCATTTTGTTCCTCCATTATATATAATAAAAGCTCCTCATAAGAAAGCTGAAAATTTGTATTTGTTTTAAAGTTGTTCCATATCTCAGAAATTTTTTCTAGAATTAAATAGATATCCTCTCTAGAGAAAACCTCTGTATTCCTGTATATATTGTAATTGTCCGGTATAAATAATGCATCCTCTTTTTTAGGTTCAGTGCCATAAAGATAAAGATCGTAGAAAAAACAGTAAAAATAGTTGTATAGCTTATCCACGTCATCCTTTAAGCCACCAAGGTAATCTCTTTTGTCGAAAATTACCAACAAATCCCTTTTAAAACATCTAAGTAAAATTTCATTTATCTCTTTCCAGGGATTAAGTTTATCCTGTTTATCTGGAAAAAAATTTATTATTTGACATCTAGAATAGATAGTCTGTATTATGGACATTTCATTATTTGTCTCTATTATGATAATTCCATATTTTGGAGGCTCTTCAAGCACTTTCAATAAAGCATTTGCCGACTCTTTATTAAACTTCTCACCCTTGCGAATAAGTATTATCTTATGCTCATTTACAGTGGGTGGAGTTTGTAAAAATCTTATTGCCTCTCTGATAGAATCAATCCTAATAGCCGTACCCTCCGGGTTGATCTTTAATAGGTCCGGATTGTAATACTCTTCTATTGAATCTTCTTTTGAATCATCCTTTAAGATAATCTTCAAAAATTTTAAGGTCTGACTTTCCAGCAGCTCATCATCATAGGATTGAAAAAGATACGCATGAGTCAAATTAGATGTTTCAATTTGTCTATTTAAAATTCTATCTAACACAATTAAACCCTTTTCATCTTTTCCAAGTCAAAAGTAAATAGATTTACATTGTAGGACTTGTCGTCATCAGGGTCCCTAAGCCTGTTTTTACTCATACCATCCATAATCCTTAAGATTTTTTCCTTGCTTTCATCTTCATAACCTATTAATAAGGTTGTATTTCCCTTTCTTAAAACTCCTCCTGTAGAAGCTAATTTGGTACATCTTATCTTGTCTATAGCCAACATCTTAATAATATCATGGGCTATATCATCCTCTACAACAGCAATCATCAATTTCATTAAATCACCTAAAACCTAAAATAATCGTCCACATCCAGAACAAATACCGTAGCCCCACCAATGGTCACTTCTACTGGATAAGGAATGTAGGAATCAGCTGGTGCAGATATATTAAGTAGTGAAGAGTCTGCTTTTCTAGATTTACAATCATCATCGATTATCTTCAAACATTCGTCTAATCTTTCATCCTCTACACCAATTAATAATGTTGAGTTACCTATCTTAAGAAAACCTCCAGAAGATGATAACTTTGTCATTCTAAAATCTCTTTTTGACAAGTCCTCTCTAAGTAAATATAGATCTTGATCTTGTACAATTGCCACGATTAATTTCATATCTTCCTCCTATAGCTTTTTAATATCACCGAAAAACAATCCGAAACCACTTCCTCAATAGATCTATTTCCATCGATTATAAAGAAGTTATCCTCAGATTTATAACGCTCTTTAATGTAATTATACCCTTTAAACACTTTTTTGTGAAAGAATTCTTCCTCTTCTTCCAATCTGTCGGTGGTATTTCTGTTTTTCTTTCGTTTAAAAAGATTTTCCTCAGAGACTTCGAAAAACAAAACAATATCTGGTTTAACCCCTTGAGTAGCAAATAAATTGAGCTCCTCTATCTTTTCAACTCCTAAATCCCTGGCATAGCCTTGGTAAACCAAACTGGATATTACAAATCTATCGCACAAAACCATATTGCCTTTTTCTAAATTGGGCACAATAAGTTCTTCCACGTGCTGACTTCTAGATGCCGCATATAGTAAACTTTCCGTTGTATCTGTAAGACTTACATTATTTACATCCAAAATAATATCCCTTAACTTTTCGGAAATTTCAGTTCCTCCTGGCTCCCTAGTCTTAATAACTGGAATTTTCTTTTCTCTTAACCTGTCATAAACCTTAGCTAGTACAGTAGATTTACCACATCCATCTGGACCCTCAAAAGTAATAAACATATAGTCCCCTTTACTTTATATTATACTATATAAACTTCCCATTAGTAGCAATAATATGTAATTCATTACCACTTCCACTTGATACTTTAATAAAACAAGTTTTAATTTTACAAAGTTCAAGTATTAGTACTTTGATTGATTAAAAAAACACCCCTTCACCTTCGATACAATTAAAGTTAATCCTGAAATTAACGTCTTGATAATCGAATGTAAAGGGGTAATACTATCTATTTAGTCTTATCAACAAACTTTGTTGGATTTAATGAAATTCCAGGTCCCATTGTAGATGAAATAGAAACAGTTCTTAAATATTTTCCTTTAGATGAAGCTGGCTTAGCCTTTATAATAGCAGACATTATAGCTTCTAAGTTCTCTTGAATCTTTTCAGTTCCAAAGGAAACTTTTCCTATTGGAGTATGAATGATATTAGCTTTATCCACTCTATATTCAACCTTACCTGCCTTGATGTCCTTAACGGCATCTTCTACATCAAAAGTAACTGTTCCTGACTTAGGGTTTGGCATAAGTCCTTTAGGTCCTAATATTCTACCTATCTTACCTACTACCCCCATCATATCAGGTGTTGCAACAGCAACGTCAAAGTCAAACCAGTTTTCATTTTTAATCTTGTCGGCTAATTCTTCGCCGCCTACAAAGTCAGCTCCAGCAGCTTCAGCTTCTTCAACCTTAGCTCCCTTTGCAAAAACTAGAACCTTAACTTCTTTACCAGTTCCATGAGGAAGAACTAACGCTCCTCTAACTTGTTGGTCTGCATGTCTTGAGTCAACTCCAAGCTTAACATGAAGCTCTACAGTTTCATCAAACTTTGCTTTTGCAGTTTCCAACACTAAATCTATTCCTTCTGAAATATCATATAATTTTGTCTTATCGACTAATTGTGCACTTTCTTGGTATTTTTTACCTCTTTTTGCCATATTAAACCTCCTCGTGGTAATAACGAATTCTTTCTCCCACTAATCTTCTACGGTGATACCCATACTTCTTGCTGTTCCTGCAACCATTCTCATTGCAGATTCTAAAGATGCAGCATTTAAGTCAGGCATTTTTATCTCAGCTATTTTAGCAACTTGATCCTTAGTTAACTTTCCTACTTTTTCCTTATTTGGAACTCCTGAAGCCTTGTCTAAGCCCAATTCTTTTTTAATAAGAACAGGTACTGGTGGAGTCTTAGTGATAAAAGTAAATGATCTGTCTTGGTATACAGTTAAAACAACAGGAATAATCATGCCCATTTGATCTTGAGTCTTTGCATTAAACTCCTTTGTAAACTGCATTATATTTACACCGTGAGGTCCTAGAGCAGTACCTACCGGTGGAGCCGGTGTTGCCTTTCCGGCTGGAATTTGTAATTTTACAATTGCTTGAACTTTTTTTGCCATTTTAGTCCTCCTAAATAACTAATGTGGTTATGGCGGGTAACTCCCTCCCACTGGAATCTATAACGAACGATTAAATCATAATATTCAAATTATATTTTTTCAATATCTGAAAAGTCCACCTCAACAGAAGTATCCCTTCCGAAGATAGACACAAAGGCCTTAACCTTTTTCTTCTCAGTATTTACTTCCTCAACGGAACCTATAACATCTTTGAAAGCACCGGAAACAATTCTTATATTGTCGCCAACTTCAACATCGATATCCACTACAGGAGCAGAACCGACACCAAAAGCTCTCATTTCTCTTTCCGTTAAAGGCACAGGTTTTGAACCGGGGCCTACAAATCCCGTTACACCCCTGGTATTTCTAACTAGATACCAAGAAACATCATTGATTATCATCTTAACGAAAACATATCCTGGGAAGAGCTTTCTCTCTTTCGTCTTTGAAACGCCGCCAACTGTGGACACATACTCTTCTGTAGGTACCATTACCTCGAAGATATCATCTACATGTCCTCTGTTTTCTACCATTTTTTCAATATTTACCTTAACCTTATTCTCATGTCCAGAATAAGTGTGTACAACATACCATTTAGCATCCTTTTCTCTGTCGCTAAAGGTCTTGTTTTCATCGGTCATTGCCAGCATCCCCCTTCTTTAACTAGTTCTTACTTTGTGAATAAACTAAAAAGAAAATGGAAAACTGAATCTAGACCAAAAACTATCAATGCTACTGCCAATGAAACCAAAACAACGACTATAGCATAATTTAAAACTTCTTTTGGTGTAGGCCATATAATCTTTTTCCACTCAGCCATAACACCCCTGGTAAATGTCTTTTTACCGGTATTTTTTTGAGCCATTTAAACCCTCCAATACTATAACTATCTTGTTTCCTTATGCGGAGTATGTTTCTTACAGAACTTGCAATATTTGCTAATTTCAATTCTTTCTGTAGTGTTCTTCTTATTCTTTGAAGTAGTATAGTTTCTGTTTTTGCATTCAGTACATTCCAAAATTACAGAATCTCTCATTGCACACCTCCATATTCTATTTATGGATAATTTCCATACCAAATTAATTTACCATAAAACCTTGTAATTGTCAATTTTTCAAAGCAATTTTTGATCTATTCCTTCGAATATTTTTACATGGCAGTCAGGAGGTTTTAAGTAAATCTTATCTAGTTTTGACAACTAGTTTTATACCCTATAAACTTTCAGCTATCTAATGTAAAAGTCTCCTACATTTCCGTAGGAGACCCCCTTACTTACCTATCGAGATAAATACCTCGAATAGATCTTACTCTTCTTCTGTTTCTTCAAAATCCTCGAAATCATCTTCGTCTAGATACTCTTCGTAATCATAGTCATCGTCGTCAAAATAGATATCGTCATCATCAAAGTCGAAAATAGAATCTTCAACATCTGATAGATCGTCATCTAGGAAGGTTAAATACTCTTCCACATCCTCAAAATCATAAGATAAGTCTTCAACCTCAGCAGTCAAATCCTCTAGGACATCAATAATCCCTACCAATAATTTGCCTTCTTTTGATTCTTCATCTACTGAAATTCCTTCAGCTAATCCTCTCAAATAAGCAATTTTTTCATATAGATCTCTCATATTTTACCCTCCTATACTCTTGATAAGTACTCGTTGCTTCTTGTATCTATCTTTATAACATCACCTTCGTTGATGAATAAAGGCACTTGTACAGTTGCTCCTGTCTCAACAGTAGCAGGTTTATTTGCTCCTGTTGCAGTATCTCCTCTAACTCCTGGTTCAGTTTCAGTTACAACTAACTCTACGAAGTTAGGAGGCGCAACATTAAAAGGCTTCCCTTGATAGAATTTTATAGTGGCATTGTCATTTTCCTTAATGTACATAATGGCTTCCTCCACTGCATCCTTTTCAATAGGAATCTGTTCATATGTTTCTGAATCCATAAAATAGTATAGGTTGCCATCATTGTAAAGATATTGCATTTCCTTAGTTTCAATTCTGGCTTCCTGGAATTTTTCTGACGGGTTAAAGGTAGTGTCTTTATTGGCGCCGGTCATGACGGATCTAATTTTCGCTCTGACAAAAGCTGCTCCTTTCCCCGGTTTTACGTGTTGAAAGTCAACTATTTGCCAAACGTCACCGTCCATTTCAAAAGTTGTTCCCTTTCTAAAATCTCCAGCTGAAATCATAAACATTCCTCCCGTTTTTTTGAATCTAGTTTTATTATATCATCTTAATACCTAAGGTACAATTATTATAAGTTATTATTTTTTTCCACATTCCCCTTCCATGGATTTAAGTATCTTAAGCCCATGGTCTAAATCCGCCAAAATATATTCCAAAGCCTCTCTAACAGCCTTGGGACTACCGGGCAAATTAATAATAAGGGACTGATTTCTAATTACAGAAGCTCCCCTAGATAACATTGCCCTTTTAGTTATACCCATGGAATAAGATCTTATAGCCTCAGCAATTCCCGGTGCATTTTTTGTCATCACTTCCATAGTAGCTTCCGGCGTATTATCCCTTGGAGAAAATCCCGTACCCCCTGTCGTTAGAACCAAGTCAGATTTCTTGTTGTCACAGGAGTCTATCAACACCCTTTTAATCTCCTCAATCTCATCGGGAACTATACAATAATTATTTATATGATATCCATTTTCTTTAAGTATCTCAGAAATAAGCATTCCACTTTCGTCAGTCCTCTCACCCTTGGAACCCTTATCTGAAACAGTTATAATCGAAGCATAAAACATATTTCCTCCTTAAGGAAAAGCATTTTCAATATGTTCAATATATTTATTATCCATTAAAATTTCTACCACGTCAAATCTAGGTTGGTAGTTTTCCAATCCATTTTTTAATATATAATTTTCCGCAGTAATCATTATCTTCTTTTGCTTGTTTGGGGTAACAAAATCCCTTGGCCTTCCATACAGATCATTTTTCCTAAGCTTAACTTCAACAAAGACTATTATATCATCATGTAACATAATCAAGTCGATTTCCCCTAGTCCCCATGAGTAATTTCTCTCAATCAGTATATAGCCCTTATCCTCTAAATAGTTTTTCGCTAAGTCCTCTCCAATGTTGCCGATATCTTTAGTTATCACTTTTGTTCCCCTAATATTTTCTTTAAAAAACTCATCCTGTGAATAGGAGTAGGCCCTAAAGCCAGTAGAGCTTCCCTATGCTTTTTAGTACCATATCCTTTGTTGTTTACAAAATCATATCCAGGATAAGTCTTTTCAAAATCTATAAAATACGAATCCCTTAAAACCTTAGCGACAATAGAAGCACAGGATATTTCGTAAATCAAGTCGTCTCCTCGTACTATGGAGACCTGTTCTAAATCCGTATCGATAACCTCCGCATCCACAGCCACAATATCCGGTCTTATCAAGTTCTTCTTTTTGTCCTTTAACTCTTCAACTGCTATTTTCATCGCAAGGCGTGTTGCCTGTTTAATATTGATTTGGTCTATAACCCTTTCGTCTACCACGCCGATTCCAATAGCCAAGGCCTTCTGGACAATCTCTTTATTTAAAATCTCCCTCTTTTTTGCAGAGAGCTTCTTAGAGTCCTTAACCCCTTCTATCAGATTATCTTTACCCATAATCACAGCACAGGCAACAACAGGGCCTGCTAAAGGTCCTCTTCCAACCTCGTCTACACCACAGACTAGCTTATCCTTAAAGAGTTTTTCATAACTATCAATCATTAAAATCCTCTGGACTTTCTAAACTAATTCTACCTAATACACCTTTTCTAAACTCATCCAAGACAATCTTTGCTACCTTCTCGTAATCAGAGTTTCCACCCTTTAGAAGACATCCCCTCTTCTTTGCAATGTCCTCCATGATTTCTAGAGTTTCCTTTCCTTCGGTTTCAATTTGGTACCTAACTTCCAAGATTTTCTTGTCCATGTCATTTAATCTTTCAATCAATTTAAAGGCTAGGGTTTCAGAGTCCATTATCTCATCCTTAATAGCCCCAGTAAAAGCCAAATCCAAACCTATTTTTTCATTCTCAAACTTCGGCCACAAAACCCCTGGAGTATCCAAGAGTTCAAAGTCTTTCCCAGACTTTATCCACTGATTCTGTTTAGTCACACCTGGCTTATTTCCAACTTTGGCAGATTTTCTACCGGCTATTCTATTGATCAAAGTCGATTTTCCCACATTTGGAATTCCTACAATCATGGCTCGTACTCGCTTTGAAGTTAGATTTTTCTCCTCCAGTTTCTTGAACTTATCCTGAAGAAGTTTTCTCGATATGGCTTCTATTTTCTTTAAATTAATACCTTGAACCGAGTCTATTAATATACTTTCGTATCCCTTTGAGCGAAAATAACTTACCCATTTTTCATTGGTCTCAACATTTCCTAAATCCATCTTATTGAGTAGTACTACCCTAGGTTTATTTCCTAAAATATCATCTAAGAGAGGATTTCTCGAAGCAATGGGAATTCTAGCATCTACAATTTCCAAAACCACATCCACCAACTTTAGCGAGGCCTTTATGGTGTCAATGGTTTTTTTCATATGTCCGGGATACCAGTTTATATTTAGATTTGACATTTTACCTCCCAACTTAACCCAAACCTTTTTCATATAAGAATGTTTGGGAATGCTTTTTTATACTAATTAAGCACTCAAAAAATTTGAGTGCTTGAAATTTACAAGACATTAAGTCTTAGTTTTTCTTTTCTTTTACCTTAGCAGATTTACCTACTCTATCTCTTAAGTAGAATAGTCTTGATCTTCTAGCTCTACCCCTTCTAATTACCTTAAGGGATTCAATTCTTGGAGAATGCACATAGAAAGTTCTTTCAATACCTGTACCATAAGCTACTCTTCTCACAGTGAAAGTCTTTCTAACTCCACTTCCTTGAATCTTGATAACTGTTCCTTCAAACTTTTGAATTCTTTCTTTTCCACCCTCTTTGATTCTGTAATCAAGAACTATAGTGTCCCCAACACGGAAATCAAAATTTTCTTTTCTCAATTGCTCATCTTCTATTTGTTTAATTATATCCATTATAACCTCCTAAAATCCCTTATTAGGATCCTGCTTCCTTAAATATTTTTCATATAAATCAGGTCTTTTTTTTCTAGTATTGTCTAACGCTGACTTTTCTTTCCACTCTTCAATAAGTTTATGATTACCACTAAATAGTACTTGTGGTACTTTTAGACCCATAAAATCTCTAGGTCTTGTATATACATTGTGTTGTAATAAATGATTGTAATGAGAATCCGTCAAGGGACTTTCTTCATTTCCCAAGACTCCCTTTACAAGTCTAGAAATAGAATCTACAAGTACCAAAGCTCCTATTTCCCCTCCGGACAGACAATAGTCACCAATGGAAATTTCCATATCCACAAATTCATCGGTAATCCTTGAATCTATCCCTTCATAATGACCACATAGTAAAGTAATCTCAGGTAGATTAGACAATTCATTACATAGATCTTGATCCAAAACCCGTCCTTGGGGCGAAAGGTAAATCCTTGGAACTCCACTTTTCTTAACAGACTGTAAACTGTCATATAGGGGTTGAGCAGTCATAAGCATTCCCGCTCCTCCACCAAAGAGTTCATCGTCCACCCTTTTGTGTTTATCAGTAGAAAAATCTCTAATATTAACGGTATTTATCTCTATTAAACCCTTGTCTATTCCCCTTCCAATGACACCGTAATCTTTCAAAACATCGAAAAAATCTGGAAAGAGAGTCAATATATTAAATTTCATTACAACATTCCTTCAATCAATTCCACATGAAGTTTTTTATTTTTAACATCGATCTCCTTGATGAAAGCTTTAACAGCAGGAATCATAAATTCCCTTCCGTCCTTAGCTACACATCTATAGATGTCATTAGTAGAATTGAGTAAAACTTCCTCAACATGACCCACAACTTTCCCTCTATCAACAACTTCCATTCCCACAAGATCCGAGATGAAATAGTTGTCTTCAGGCAAAGCCACAGCATCTTCTTCCTTAACATAGATATATTTATCCTTAAACCCTAAAACTTGATTTATATTGTCATAACCCTTCAGGCTTACATAGACCAAACCTCTATTATATCTGACTTTAGTTATGTTAACCCTTATCTTTTCATCAATATAAAAATCCACATCCTCTTCAAAACGATCCGGATATTCAGTTAACGGGTAGATTTTAATATCACCTTTAATACCGTGAGTATTAGTTATATAACCTACTTTTATCAAATTCATACTATTGAAGAATGTCAACTGCTACCTTGATTCCATCTTTAATAGCAGAAGCTTTAACTACCGTCCTTATAGCCTTAGCTATACGTCCTTCTTTTCCAATAATTCTTCCGAGATCGTCCTTATTGGCTCTAATCTCTATTACAAAGGTGTTTCCTTCTTGCCTGCTTGAAACTTGTACCTCTTCCGGCTTAGTCACAAGCTCCTTGGCAATTAGTTCAACTAATTCTAACATAATACCCCCTAAAGGATTACTCAGTTACCTCTTGTGAAGATTCTTCCTTAACTTCCTTAGTCTCTTTTTCCTTACTGTCTTCATAAACACCATTTTCTTTGAAAAGTCTATTTACAGTATCGGTTGGTTTTGCACCATTTTTTATCCATTGGTTTGCCTTATCAGCATCAACCTTTACCAACTTAGGTTCAGTTAATGGATTGTAATAACCAATCTCTTCAATAAACTTACCATTTCTAGGTGATCTAATATCTGCTACCACAATTCTGTAAAAAGGATTCTTCTTTGATCCCATTCTCTTTAATCTTATTTTAACTGCCATCTAAATACCTCCAATTTTATCTAAAGAAAGGAAATTTCATTTTACCTCTCTTTTTCATACCTTTACCCATGTTTCCAAATTGTTTCATCATTTTTCTGGTCTCTTTAAACTGCTTTAACAGCTTGTTCAATTCAGACACAGTAACACCAGAACCTCTTGCTATTCTCTTTCTTCTAGAAGAATCGATAATTTCAGGATTTTCCCTTTCTTCTAAAGTCATGGACTTTATCATGGCTTCAACCTTACCAATCTCCTTACCGTCAAGGGAAAGCCCCTTTAACGCCTTGGAATTGACACCGGGAATCATGCCTAAAAGCTCTTCCAAAGGTCCCATGTTTCTTATCTGCTCTAACTGATCCAAGAAGTCGTTAAAAGAATATTTTGAAGATCGAATCTTCTCCTCCAACTCCCTTGCCTTCTTTTCATCAATAGCCTTTTCAGCCTTTTCAATAAGAGATAACACATCCCCCATTCCAAGGATTCTAGAAGCCATTCTCGAAGGATAAAAGGGTTCAAGTTGGTCCAACTTCTCTCCTACACCAATAAACTTAATAGGCTTTTGCGCAACCCTTCTAATGGAAAGAGCTGCCCCACCTCTTGCATCACCATCTAACTTAGTTAAGATGGTACCGGTAATATCGAGTTGTTCATTAAAAGTCTTTGCTACATTCACCGCGTCTTGACCGGTCATGGCATCGACTACAAGTAAAATTTCATCTGGATTTACTTCACTTTTAATATCTTGAAGTTCTCTCATAAGTTCTTCGTCAATGTGAAGCCTACCCGCCGTATCTATGATTACCAGGTCCATCCCATTTGAAATAGCGTGATTCACACCGTTTTTAGCAATTTCAACAGGGCTTACCTTATCTCCCATAGAAAATACCGGAATGTCTATGGACTTACCTACAACTTCAAGCTGCTTAATAGCAGCCGGTCTATAAATATCTCCAGCTACAAGAAGAGGCCTTTTGCCTTGCTTTTTAAAGTGAAGGGCAAGCTTTCCCCCGTGGGTCGTCTTCCCGGCACCTTGAAGACCACAAAGCATTATGATAGTAGGCGGTTTAGAAGAAAAGACAATCTTAGATTCTTCCTCTCCCATAAGAGCAGTAAGTTCCTCATTAACAATCTTAATTACCTGTTGACCAGGAGTTAAAGACTCCATAACATCTGAACCGATGGCCCTTTCCTTAACGGTTTTTACAAAGTCCTTTACGACTTTATAGTTTACATCTGCTTCCAAAAGAGCAAGCCTTACCTCTCTCATGGCTAAATCTAAGTCTTTTTCAGAAATCTTTCCCTTTCCCGTCAGTTTGGACAGGGCATTTTGCAACTTATCTGATAAATTTTCAAATATCATAGTTCTCCCATATCCTCCTTGATAAATTCATCTATCTTACGTAAAATCTCTTTGGCGCAATCACTTTCCAAATTTGCACAGCCCTGTAAATCCGACTTAATATAATCTAACAACTCTAAAGTCCTTTGGGATCTTTTCATTAGATTAAGCTTTTTTTCAAAAGCGTACAATCTCTTTTCAGCTCTCTTAATATTTTCAGAGACCGCTTGTTTAGTGACTCCATAGATATCGCCAATTTCAGTTAAAGATAGATCTTCATTATAATACTTGTCCACCATGGACCTTTGCTTATTAGAAAGCAACTCTCCATAGTAGTCAAATAGTATTCCTACCTCGACTAATTTTTCCATTTATAACCTCTTGTCTGTCAACTTACTTCCTTGACCTCTAATATTATAAGAGACAATTACCCATAAGTCAACACATTTAGATGATTTTTTTGAGATTATTGCATTTCAATTTTCTCTAAATAAAATTTAACACTAGTTTTCATTAGTTTTTTAAAAAATTGTTTGATTTTTTTATTTTAATATGGTAATATTTTTTTAAGATATTGAGGGAGAAAAAGATATTTAAATATAGGAGGACAATATGTATAAACCTTTGAAGAAATCGTTTGTAGTATTATCGACATTATTGCTTTTAACAAGCTTACCTGTTGCAAGTACTTCTTACGGTTCCACAAATATTGATAGAGGCAGTATAAACGCTGTAGAGATAAAATATGTAAGCGTAACAAGGAAATTTAAACGAGGAACTAGGGTTCCTTCTCAAATACCTTATAATTCAAATGGATTTACAGGTTATTTAAAGAGAGCTTCTAGATATTCTTATGTAGAAGGCGATTATATCTATTGGAGTTTTTCTGGAAACGTTCATAAGTCTTCAGGTGGCGGAATAGGCCCTGGTGGAAGATAGATAAAATTCTCCCCTCAATATCTAAATTATTATTAGGAGTTATTATGTTTTCACTTAAAAAAATCTACAAGAACAAAATTTGGATCTACATCTGTCTTTTACTCGCCCTCTTGTCCATGGGGTATAGCATTAACCAAAAAGACACCAACATAAAGTCCATTAAATTTTTAGAGGAATCCCTTGAAAAGCTACCTTACCACATCACTGGTAGCAGAGCTATTGCAAAAGAAATTTCCGATGAAAATCTAAAAAAAGAATTTGAGCTTTACATAGAAAAAGCCACGGATCTTTATTTTCAGTTTGAACTTGTCCTTGGAGAAACATTTTCTATGGAGGACGATAAGTACTATGAAACCATGGACCAAGCTCTAAAAAACTACGAAGATTTAAGAGATATGGAAAAAGTTTTTTCTGGTAAATTGGACAAGAGATTTTTTCATTCCTACTTTTCAGATGAAAAGATTTCTATTTCTGATTTTATGTCAGTTTACAAGTATCATAGAGAACATAATATAGACATAAAACCTACAAGGGAGACTTTTTTAGGTTTATTCGAAAGCACCTGGAGTTTTATATTTAGTCCAGTCTTTATTTTTATTGTACTGCTTATTGCTGTGTTTATTACCGAGTTAAATCATAGGGACTTTAAAGTGGATGAAGCCTCCTTTGATTTCCCCAATATGAGTTTAATGGAAATACTGTGGATAACATTAATACCTACCCTTGCAACACTATCCTTTGCTCTAGGGTCCTTAGTCCTTTCAATAATAAGAAGAAACCCCTTTGGAAGTTTAAGGGAGCTACTTAGCATCCCAGTTATTAAGGGTAGTTTCTTCAGTATTGAGAATTACGATTCCAACTTTGGCTTATATCATAATAGCTACTTACTTGTCTTTTTGCAGCTATTAATCCTTAGCACCTTAACATTTTTAGTTATGTATCTTGGGTATAAGACTTTAAGAAAATTTTTGAATTTTATATTGGCATCCGCTTTAACAACCTTAGTGATAGCTTTATTAATTTTTCTAAATCAAAAGTTTATTGGCCTCGAACTTTACTTTTCATTCAACACTTTGAAGGTAATTAACAGACCTATAAACCTGATCCTACTTATTGCTTTGAGCATTTTTTTCTTCTATTTAAATTTTTTATTTAGATTTAAGAGAGATCCAAAGCTAAGTACCAGTAGAGAATACGATTCTGAAAAGGTGTATGGTCTTAAAACTTTAGAAATAGTTAAACTCAAAAGAAGTAATATTTTGAGATTGGTTGGTTTTGCGTCGCTTGTACTATGTGGTATGATTTCCCTTTCCTTTAACACAAATCCACAAAGCATAAGAGAAAACTCCCTTCAGGCTTTGAACAATCTGCTGATGTTTCAAGAGGATATTAGGGATGAATCCAAGGATATCAATCCAGATGACATGATAAATAACCCAGAAAAAACCCTTGAATTACTAAAGGACCTTAAAAAAAGTTATATGAACAAGGATAAAGACCCAACTTCCTATCTAAAAAACTATCTAAAATACAGCATCGAAGGAGACCTTGTTCAAATCAGTGACGATATTAACATTGAAACATACAAAAACTACAATATCGATAGAATAAGATACTTTTTAACCCATAAAATTAAGCCCGATGACCTCTTGAATGAAACCGGCGATTACAATAATCTATATACTCATAGAGAACCGATTGGTCTTTATTTGAACAATTTACAATATAAAATCTTTGAAGCTAAGGGTTTAGTAGGAGAATTTATAAAAGCGGAAAGCATAGGTTTTATTACTCTATTGGTTGTGGTACTTCCTTTTATATTTTCCTTAAAGATTTGTAATGATTTTAAAAACGGCAGACCTACCCTATTATTTTCATCGGGTAAATCCAAGAAAAGTATATACTTGTCGAAATTAGTAACGAGTTTAGTTTTAGCAATAGGTTTTATGCTACTTGCTCTTCTAATTTTATTTATGATAGGTCTGTTAAGGGGCGGAATTGGAGAACCACTATATCCTGTTATAACCTATAATCCAATTTCAGGCACAAATAGCTATAGTGGTGTAAATGTATCTGCAATTAGCATGTTACCAAAGGTGATTGTTTCAGCAATTCTCTTTTGTATAACTTTGACGAATTTTATTTTTATGATCTCTTCAACGGGTTACAAAAACTCTCATATCCTTGCAATTGTAATTTCTATTGTGGGAATCGCCATTGCGAATAAAGGATTTTTAGGAGAACTTTGTCTTATAAATCCCTTCACCTACTTTGATCCTATGTTGGTTTCAAATGGTGGAATGAACTTTATAAACAGTGCAAATGTCGTTAGCTTCTATAGTGGATTAATTGTAATGTTATTGGAAAGCATTGTGTTTTTCACTATTGGAATAAGCATTTTTAGCAGGAGGAACATATGATAAAAATAGAAAACTTAAACAAGAGTTATGGAAATAAAGTGGTCTTAGACAACTTAAAACTCAATCTTGAAAAACCGAACATCTACGCCCTGGTGGGCCCAAATGGAACAGGAAAGACAACTTTAATGGATATAATAGCAAACTTTGTAAAAAAAGATTCGGGAAATGTTAAAATATGCGGAATAGACCCTAGGGACTTCAAGGTATTCAAAAAACTATCCTATGCGAGAAGTCTAAATATGCTCTATGATAATTTAACTGGTCTAGACCATTTGGAACTGGCAAAGGGAATGATGAATGTAAAAGATAAGGAGTTTAAGGAAGCATTGGATATCTTTGATGTAAGTAAATTTATGAAAAGAAAGGTGTCAACCTATTCCCTTGGTATGCGTCAAAAACTTCTTTTGACCTATTTCTTTATAGGAGATTATGACTTATATATTATGGATGAGCCTGTAACGGGATTGGACCCAAGCTCCATAATCCTCCTTAGGGAATATTTACAGTATTTAAAGTCCAAGGGAAAACTTATCATTCTGTCATCCCATACCCTGTCAGAGGTTGACAAGACCACGAATGAAATTCTATTTTTAGTAAATGGTAAAATCCAAAGGGAAAATCTTCTTTCCTTCTCGGTTAAGTACTTTAAGTTAAAAACCGATGCCCTTTTGAATTATAAAAAAGGAAATGACTGTTATTTAATTTTAGATGAAGAATTGGACAAGGCCATAAGGCAGGTACATTCTAAAAACGGAAAAGTTATTTCAGTTGAAAGGTATTTGCGTTCAACTGAGGATAGATATAAAGAATTATATGTATAAAATAAGAGCACTTGCAAAAGTGCTCTATATTTCTTCTCTTTCCGGTTGAAACTTCGGATAGTATTTTATTGTGGCAAGCCTTCTTCTCCAATAATTTAAAAATCTTTTAAAATTCCTGTCCTTCTCATACCACTGGGTAAATTTAAACCCTCTTTTAAGAAGCTTTTTTGCCCTTGGTAGGTCATCTTTATTACAATAGTTTTTTAGCACAAATGGGTCTACATATAGCCAAAGCCCCTCCTCTGTATGTTTATAAAGCGGCTTGTCTACATTGTCTATTAGATCATCAACTAAAAATGTAACAAAATTACAACCTCCAGCAGTCATATAATAACTTGACCTTCCCTGTCTGATATTTATCTCAAAGACTTTATGCTTCCCGTCTCTTCTATCGTATTTAAAGTCAAAGTTTGCAAACCCCCTATAGTCTATCATCTCTAGGAAATTCTTTACCATCTGATAAAGTTCTGGATTGTCTTCAGTCACTAAGGCGTTATAATTTCCTATACCCTCGGGAAGACATTCGTCCAAAAGACATTTGCCAAAGCACATCATCTTGACTTCTCCCTTTGTATTTACATAGGCATTTAAAACTCCCACGGTGGAATGGTCCCCGGGAATAAAATCCTGTAGGATCATCTCCCCTGTATATCCAGCTCTATATACATCTTGAATTATTTGATTTAGCTCGTTTTCGTTATTTGCCTTATAGGCTTTTTTCTTACCTGGAAATTTTAGATGCAAAAACTCGATGCTGTCATTGGCCTTTACCGCAACTGGATATTCAAATGGGATCTCAAAACTATCTTTATTTTCTTTAGATACTATATAGGTTTCAGGATAGTTCAAATCGTACTCTTCACAGATTTCATAGAAATCTTTTTTATTCTCTAACTTTCGTTGTAAATCCTTTGAGATATAGTTGAACTTGTAGTAATTCTTAAGCATATCTGAATTTTCAGTAACAAGAGAGGTATATCCGTCGGAACAAGAGACCAATAGTAAATTTTCATCCCTTCGCTCTTTTCCAAATTTTTCCATCTCCCTTTTAAATACTTCATTGTCATCAAAATTGTCAAAGGTAATTACCTCTACAATTGAAGAATCGGCAGTAAAGGGCAGATGCTTCATTCCTAAGGCTATGGATTTTATTCCGTAGGCCTCATGAAAAGACCTAGCTACTCCATAGGAATTGATATCTGTTCCTAAAATTATCGGCAAAAATTTTTGTGTCATTTTATCTCTCCTGTGTAAATTCATCTTTTAAGGATCTTAAAAATAAGTTCTCCAGTTCCTTGCGAGGGTCTTTGCCCTCATAACAAACATTGTATACCGCTTGGGTAATAGGCATATCTACGTCATACTCTTCCTTTAGTCTCACAATGGCCTTAGCTGTATAGTAGCCCTCTGCAAGGCTATTAAACTTTTGATTTGTAACCAGGGACTCTCCAAATTTTCTATTATGTGAAAATTCCGAAAACACCGTCGCCTCGTAGTCACCTAGATGACAAAGGCCATAGGCAGAAAAGGGATTGCCTCCCATGGCTTCTATAAGCCTGGAAACCTCCCTTGTTCCCCTGCTCATCAACGCCCCCTTCAAGGAGCTAAGCCCCAAACCGTCCAAGGCTCCTGCAGCAATACCTATTACATTCTTAGTGGCAGCGCCTAGTTCGTTGCCAATTAAATCCGTACCATAATAAAAACGTATCAGAGACGATGAAAATTCGTCTACAAGATATTTTTTTAAATCCTCATCCTTAGAGTCTATTACCATACAGTTTGGAACCCCTCGATAAAACTCTTGAACATGACCAGGCCCAATCCAAACAGCAATAGAATTTGAAGGATGTAAAATCTCTTCTGCAACTTCACTCAATCTCTTTCTACTGTCTATCTCGATTCCCTTCATGCATAGTACAATCTTTTTATCCCTTATATCAAACTCTTCCAATTCATGTAGTAAAGACCTAAAACTTTGGGCTCCAACGGAAATTACAATTATTTCAGAAGCTAAAACATCCTTTAAATCAGAAGATAGTTTCAAACTTTTGGGTAATTCAATGTAATCATTTTTTCTAGTTTCACAAAATCTCTTAAAATTAGAAGAATTCTCTCTACCATATAGGGTTACATTCTTTCCAATCTTGTCCAAATACCAGGCTATAAAAGATCCCCATCTTCCACAGCCAATCACTGTAATATTCATATTTCCTCCATAGCAGTTCCACAAGCCAAAAGTACAATGGCTCTAGGAATATTCCATATAATCAATTTTACCATAGATTAGAATAAATAAAATTTTATAAAAGACTTGCATCTTTTCAGATTTTATTGTATGATTTAATAGATATTAAAACTATCCTATTAATATCGAATCATGTACAAGTGTTACTTCAATACACTATACCCTTTCGAGAGGGTGTGATGCTAACCCCGTCACACCCTCTTTTCCTGTTTTATTTAAATTACTAAACCCAATCATATTTTCAGCTTGCAGTTTACAGAATAAAAAAAGCCAAGGAAAAAATCCAAGGCTTGTAATAATATTCTTATCTCTTTGAGAATTGTGGACTCTTACGAGCTTTCTTTCTACCGTATTTTTTACGTTCAACTTTTCTAGGGTCTCTAGTTAAGAATCCTGCTCTCTTTAAAGTAGGTCTTAGTTCTTCATCAACTTGAAGAAGAGCTCTAGCAATACCGTGACGAATAGCTCCTGCTTGTCCTGTGTAACCGCCACCTTTAACATTTACAAAAACATCATAACCTTCAAGGTTTTCAGTTAATGAAAGAGGTTCTCTAGCGATAACTTTCAATGTCTCATAGTTAAAATATTCATCTATAGGTTTCTTGTTAACCATAAATTTTCCGTTACCTGGAACCAATCTAACTCTAGCAACGGAGGTTTTTCTTCTTCCGGTTCCTAAATATTGTACATCAGCCATCTATTTCCCTCCTATCCTAAATATCTAAAGTTTCAGGTTTTTGAGCTTCATGTCCATGATCTTCTCCAGCATATACCTTCAATTTCTTGTACATAGCTCTGCCCAATTTGTTCTTTGGCAACATACCTTTAACGGCTAATTCAATAGCTCTTTCTGGTTTTCTTTCAATAAGTTCATCAAATGTAACTGTTCTAAGTCCACCAGGGTATCCTGTATGTTTCTTGTAAATTTTCTTTTTGTTCTTGTTTCCTGTAACTCTAATCTTGTCAGCGTTTATGACTATTACATAGTCACCGGTGTCAAGGTTAGGAGTGAATGTAGGCTTATTTTTTCCTCTTAGAATTGCTGCAATTTCACTTGCAAATCTTCCAAGAACTTTGTCTGTAGCGTCTACAACATACCATTTTCTTTGTATGTCTTTAGCTCTTACATTATAGCTTTTCATCTGTCTTCCTTCCTCTTTTACAATATTTTTGACCATTTAGACATCGCCGTCAAATAGCGATTGTTTTCCCACCAAGCTTTTATGAATCGCACCCTTGGCCACTAGGCGATTTTGTGAATATTGTTAAAAAGGACCGGGACAATCATTTTTAACACCATAGTAGTATATAGGAGTTTAGTCGAAAAGTCAAATTTTTTCTTCACATTTTTAAATTTTTTTTAATAATTTTACTGTGTTATAATCTTCTTGAGGTGAATAAATGAAAATTTTGATTTCCACTGATGCCTACGCTGCCATTACCAACGGGGTAGTCACGTCAGTAAAGAACTTAAGACAGGAATTATTAAAACTGGGACATGATGTAAAGATTTTGACTTTGTCCCCATCTACCGAATCCTATATAGACAGAGAAGAAAATATAATCTATTTAGGGTCCTTTGATATTTCAATACTCTATCCCGATGCAAGATTTACCCTTGCCTGGAAAAGCCCTCTAATAGATGAAATTTTAGAATGGCACCCAGATATCATCCATAGTCAAAGTGAGTTTACCACTTTTCACATAGCTAGAATTATCAAAAAGAAACTTCATATCCCCCATGTTCACACCTATCATACACTATATGAAGATTATACACATTATTTTTCAAAATCCGAAACAATTGGCAAAATGTTGGTAGAAAAATTTACAAAGACAATCTCCGACAAGACCACAGCCTTTATCGTTCCTACGATTAAAACCAAAAATATCATACAAGATTATGGACTGACAAAACCTATTCACATAGTTCCAACTGGATTGGAAGAAGAAAAATTCGAAAAAGTATATACCAGCGAAGAAACCGATGCATTAAGAGAAAAAATTGGTATACCAATAGAAAACAAAGTCCTTTTATTCGTAGGAAGAGTTGGCAAGGAAAAAAATATAGGTGAAATTTTAGAATATTTAAATAGAATTAAACGAAAGGACATTTCCTTTGTAATAGTTGGAGATGGGCCAGAAAAACGAGAATTGGAAGAATATACCAAGTCCTCAGGTATGGACTATGTTATCTTTACCGGGCTAGTGGATAATGAAAAGATAAATATATATTATCAGATGGCAGACCTCTTTGTGTCCGCTTCTACTTCAGAGACCCAAGGTCTTACCTATGTTGAAGCACTTTTTAACGGGTTACCCGTCCTATGCCGAGACGATATCTGTCTAAAGGAGCCAATCCTTCAGTGCAAAACCGGTTTTAGATATAGGAAATTCGAAGAATTTAAGGAACAATTAAATGAATTTTTAGATAATAAAGACATATTGGAAGAGATGTCTAAAAATTGTAGAGAACATGCAATAAAAACCTGTTCTGCAAAGGCCTTTGCAAATAATATACTTGATGTCTACAAAAAATATGTTAAAGGAGTTTTTTAAATGAAAGATTGGATCAATAAATTTATGGAAGGTAGAAATGGAGTCAATCAATTTTCAAGATTTCTTTCTATCCTTGGAATTATAGTAATCCTCTGTTCTTTTATCACAAAGGATAGATCCATGTTGAATAATTTTTTAAGAGTATTTGGATTGGCAACCATATTCTACTCTGATTTTATTATTCTTTCTCGAAATAGAGTTCAAAGAGCTAAGGAAAATCAAGACTATCTTAAACTGCGAAATAGTTTTTTGGGATTCTTTAAAAGAAAGAAAAGTAAAGCTTTGAATTTTAAAAAATACAAATATTTCAAATGTCCAAATTGTAAAAAAGAGATGAGAGTTCCTAGAGGCAAGGGAAAAATAAAGGTTCACTGTAACAATTGTGACCATGACTTTTTCAGTAAAAGCTAGATTTAAGCAAAACTCTTCCATAGCAACATTGGCCATAAAGGTTTATAATCATTAATCATCCTTAGAGAAAACCTACGGGTGGATTTTATCTATTTTTCACAAAAAAATAAACTTTATCATTTTCTTTCTAATTGGGTATAATATAATGTAAGATTCAAAAGAAAGGATGATCATATGTTTAAAAAAATGATTAGAAGTTTTCTCATTATAGTACTTTTGACTTTTACAATCGGAACTTTCTTCGGTTGTTCCAACTCTAGTCATAAAAAAGATGCAGAAAACTTCATTAAAACCGTCTATTCACCAGAGGAAACCGATGTCTTTGACGAAAGTAATTTTCAAGTTCTTGGAGAAGGCGTTCCTGAGGATAAAAATTCTGAAAATAAATTGGAAAAATACCTACAGGATAAGTTTAAGCCTTTGATGACCCAGGATGGTTACAATAGATTTTCTGGGCAAAATCCTCTTATCTGGTTGGGAATTGCTAAAAACCAAGATGGTATGGAAATTAAAATGTCCAATATAGAATTAACCGAAGTAAAGCCGGAAAAGTCTTCCGATGAATTTGAATACTATGATTACAAATTTAATTTAGGGTACTTAAAGGACGGTAAAAAGCTTGATGAACAGGAGATAACTGGACAACTGCGCCTGACAGAGGATGGACTTGTAGATGATGTAAAACAAGGAGTTTTAATCGAAGTTCCAAGCTATTGACCTTATAGAACAAAAAGTGGTCAAGTCAGTTAATTCAAGGATAAAGCACTTTAAAAATCGGTCACTCGATTAAAGGGTGACCGACTTTTATTGCATTTGACAGTTAAATCGATGTCAGATTAGATACTATTATTCTCTATATCATATTCCAGCAAAAAATCTATTGCTTCAATATATCCATCAAAGCCTAGTCCAATTACGGATTTTAAACAGTAATCTCTAATATATGAAATCTGTCTAAAGTCTTCTCTTTGTAAAATATCTGAAAGATGCACTTCCACCGTAGGCAAACCAACCGCCTGTAATGCATCTAATATTGCAATAGAACTATGGGTATAGGCCGCAGGATTTAAAATTATACCTTGAAACCTTCCATAGGCCTTTTGAATTACATCAACTATGTCTCCCTCATGATTTGACTGAAAAATTTCCACATATATATCTTTTTCTCTGCAGTAGTCCTCTATAAATTCACAAAGGTCTTGGTAGGTCCGCTCTCCATAGATATGAGGTTCTCTTTTCCCCAACATATTTAAATTGGGGCCATTAATTACCAGTAATTTTTTTAAATCCATTTATAATATCCTCCACGCATTTTGGATGGTAAATATTCACAACCTTAAAATCTGCAAAATCCTGATACTTTTCTCTCCTACTCATTTGAAGTTTTACCAGGTCTTTATAACCTCCCTTTGATAGAGGTCTTCCTTTAGTTGCCAATTTGTTGAGCTGTCTTTCTATTTGAACTATTACCCCATTTTGTTTTAAGGGATTATAATTGTGTTTATCCAAAACAACTCCCCCACCAGTGGATATGACCACTCCATTTTCTTTTCCAAATTTGGTGCAGGCAATATGTTCTAGCTCCCTAAAACCCTCTTCTCCATATTCTGAAAAGATTCCTGGAACGGACATATGATTTATATCCTCTATTTCCCTATCCAGGTCTATAAATTTTCTATTCATTTCCTTAGCTATGGACTTGCCTAGGGAGGTCTTGCCAGAACCAGGCATTCCCACTAGGATAATATTGGATACATCCCCGTAGACCTTATTATAGATTTCTTCTTTTTTTGAATCCTTTACTTCACGATTAAAAAATAGTTCATATGCTTTTATCCCCTGATAAACAAGCATTCTAAGTCCTATTGTATTCCTTATCCCAAGTCTTTTAGCATCTAATATCAGTTTGGTCCTTAGAGGATTATAAACCACATCTCCAACGGCTTTTAACTTGGGAAAGTCCTTTAAATTTAATAGGGATTGTAAATTGTCCGGGTACATTCCAACTGGTGTTGTATTTATAATGACTTCTGCTTCTTGATATCTATTCAAATCCTGAAATTTAATTTCGCCTTTACGAGATACATTTATTATCTTCTCTGCCCCCATGTCTTCCACAACGCTTCGAAGGGTCTTTGAAGTTGAACCATCTCCTAGGATTGCCACAAATCCATCTTTAATTTCTAAGTCGATTTTTCGAAGCATCTCATAGGCTCCGAAGTAGTCCGTATTATATCCTATTATTTCTTTACCTTCAAAAATTATGGTGTTTACACATCCAATTTTCAAAACTTCTGGCGAAAATCTGGTACAATACTTCATTACCTCTTCTTTGTAGGGCATGGTAACGTTGATTCCCTTAATATCCTTTCTTTTAAAAAGATCTTTCAACTCATCTTTTTCCAGTTCATAGAGTTCATATTTATAATCTCCTAGATAGCTATGAAGCTTTGGTGAAAAGCTATGTTTTAAAGTCTTACCTATAAGTCCAAAAATATCTCTAGTCATAATATCCCTCTTCCATCAACATATCTAAGAGTACCACACTAGTAGCAGCCTCCATTACAGCAACTGCCCTAACCCCTATACAAGGGTCATGTCTGCCTTCAATAAGCAACTCTTCTTCTTCCATGGTCTCTAAATTTACAGAAGTCTGACTTTTACCTATGGAAGCTGTAGGTTTAAAAATAGTCCTGTAGACAATTGGCATACCATTTGTAATTCCAGAAACTATTCCCGAACTATTGTTACTCCTAGTTCGTACCTCTCCCTCTACAACCATGTAGTTGTCGTTATGTTCTGAACCTCTCATAGTTGATGCTTCAAACCCCTTTCCAAACTCTACGCCTTTGACAGCCGGTATGGAAAATGCCATCTGAGAAAGTCTACCCTCCACCGTATTGAAGATTGGTTTGCCAATGGCTTTAGGCATTCCTACTACTCCTATTTCTATAATAGAACCTATGGAGTCACTATCATTCTTGACTTTACCTATGAGCTCTTTCATCAAATTTCCCTTGTCCTCTGAAATCGTAGGAAAAGAGGAATTATTTGTACTTTCAAGGATATTTTTATCTACATTGACAAAGTCATATCCTTTATCTCTTATATCTCCAACTCCATAGAGATGGGCTCCAATATAAATGCCCTTTTTATTGAGGATTTGTTTTGCTATACCTCCCGCAATACAAAGAGGAGCAGTAAGCCTTCCAGAAAGATGGCCACTTCCTCTTAAATCGGCAAAACCTTTATATTTTAAAAACGCTGTATAATCACCATGGGATGGCCTTGGCAAATTTTCTAAATTATCATAGTCCTTTGATCTTTTATCTTCATTTTCAATTATTGCACATAATGGAAAACCCGTCGTTGTGTTATCCAATAGTCCAGACATAAACTTTGGAAGGTCTCTTTCTTTTCTAAGGGTGGTAAAGTCGGAAGACCCTGGAGATCTCCTGCCTAAAAATCTTTTAAGTTCCTCCATATCAATTTCAAATCCTGGAGGCATTCCATCTATAACCACACCGATACATTTGCCATGGGATTCTCCAAATATTGACACTTTGTACCTATTACCAATTATCGAGCTCAATACATTTACCTCCTAGAGTTTTAAAATCTTCAAAGAATTTGGGATAGGATTTGTCTATAGCCCTATATCCGTCTATCACAATTTCTCCTTGGGATATGGTGGATGCAATTGTTGCCGCCATAACCATTCTATGGTCGTTATAACTAGAAACGACTCCCCCATTTAAACTTCCCATGCCGTGGACAATTAAATCATCTTCTAGGACCATGGCCTTTCCTCCAAGCCTATTTATCAAATCCATAGAATTCTTTAATCTATCCGACTCTTTAAGCCTAAGTCTCCTTCCATTAAAAAACTTAGAAACTCCCTTTGTACTACATGATAGGATTGCCAATACCGGAAGGAGGTCGGGACATTCGTTGATGTCCATTTCAATGGGCTTTTTGAAAAGCGACTTAACCTGTATGCTATTATCTATTTTTAAATCTGCCCCAAAACTTTTTAATATATCTAAAATAACTCTATCGCCCTGGGAACTGTCCAGCTTCAACCCTCTAATTGTCACATCACCTTCCATTGCCCCTGCAACAAGTAGTGCTGCACCATTGGACCAATCTCCTTGTACCCTTTGAACCTTTGGAGCCATAGGCCTTTGATTCTTCTCTACATAATATCCATTTTCTAACTCTATGACCTTGACACCATAATCTTTTAAAACTTCCAAGGTTACATCTACATACGCCTTTGATTCTAGTGGACTTGTCAATGTAATTTCAGTATCCCTATCTATTAGGGTAGAAGCAAGTAAAATTCCTGTAACAAATTGTGATGAAATATTTCCAGGAAGTTCAATTTCCCCGCCTTCAAACTTACCTTCTGTTTTTATAGGTAAAGAGGTGCTAGAAAATTTTACTCCACTTTTTGAAAGTGCCTCCAGCAATGGTTTAATAGGTCTTTTTTTAAGACTGTTCTCCCCCGATATGAAGGTTCTATCATATAAAGCCGTCGCAACGGGGATTATAAAGCGCAATGTCGACCCAGACTCTTTACAGTTGAGACTTACTTCCTTTGGACTTAACTCTATAGGAAGAACCCTAAGTTCGTCTTTATCAATTTGATAGTTAGCTCCAAGATTTTTTATACAATTTAAAGTAGCACACAAATCTTCGTTGTATTCACCTATAATCAAAGTTGACTCATCTTTTGAAAGGGCACTTAAAATTATCATTCTATGACCATAGGTTTTTGACGTTATGGAATTGACTTCACCTTTTAGGATACTAGGTTTTATTAAAATTCTCTCTGCCAATTTCTATAAAGCTCCTTTACTTCTTGTAAATCCATCTCTTCTAAATAGCACTTCCCAATTTTTTCCGGGATTATCATGGTAATTTTTCCATTGAATATCTTCTTATCAACCAATACATAGTCTAAAACTTCGCTAAATCCAAAATTTACAAAATCAGCCATATTGTACTTTTTTATTGCCAAAAGTATCTTTTGGAGATCTTTATTTTTTAACTTCCCTCGCTGATAACTGATTTGTGAGATTATCTCTATGCCCTTTCCCACTGCAAAACCATGTTTAATATTATAATTTGATGCCTGTTCTATTCCATGGCCAAAGGTGTGTCCTAAGTTTAAAAGTCGCCTTTTGCCATAGTCGAATTCATCTTCAATAACCACTTTTGCTTTAAACTCTATGGCCTTTTCTACAACCAATGATAGTTTAATAGAATCGTAATCAAAATCCTCTTCCAAGAATATATTAAAATAATCTTCATCGAATAATACCCCATATTTTATGCATTCAAAAATTCCATTGTTAAACTCTTCCTTAGAAAGGGTATTGAAGGTGTTTAAATTGCATATAACCGACTTTGGTTGTTTAAAAGTTCCTACAAGATTCTTTCCCTTCTTTAAGTCAACACCGGTTTTACCTCCCACAGAGGAGTCTACAGCCGATAACAGAGTAGTCGGTATTTGAATATAGTCTATCCCCCTAAGGTAGATGGAAGCAGCAAAGCCTGCAATGTCTCCAACTACTCCACCTCCAAAGGCAATCACCATATCCGAACGGGACATCTTGTTTGAAGCAAGAAAGTCCATTATCTCTGCAATAGTTGTTAGGTTCTTAGATTTTTCTCCAGGTAAAATGGAATATACAAAATAATCCACTTTATTTTCTCTGAAGATTGTTGTAAGCTTATTCAAATGCAGTTTCTTTACATTGTCATCTGTAATAATAGCCACTTTTGACCTATGACCATTTTTATCCAGGTACTTGAGTATCAATTCAAAATTGTCCCTACCCACGTTAACGCTATAACTTTCAGAAACTGCAATTTTAATTTCTTTATTCATTTTCTAATTCTTCTATTTCCTTTAATGCACCTTTTATAATGTTCAATTTTTTCATCATCATATTGAATTTGCCTGGTTTTAAAGACTGTGATCCATCGCAAAGAGCCTTTTCTGGTTCATTGTGAACTTCAACTATAAGACCATCAGCTCCTATTGCAGTAGCAGCTATGGAAAGGGGTTCTACCATTTCCCAAACTCCACAGGCGTGGGATGGGTCTATTATTATAGGAAGCTGTGTTCTCTGCCTCAAATAGGGAACTGCTGTAATATCCAAGGTGTTTCTTACACCATGTTCAAAGGTTCTAATTCCCCTTTCACAAAGGACTATCTGTTCATTTCCCCATGACATCAAATATTCAGCAGACATTAGCCACTCTTCATAGGTTGCAGAAAGTCCCCTCTTTAATAAAATAGGCTTATTCACTTTACCTAACTTCTTTAATAGAGAAAAGTTTTGCATATTTCTTGCTCCAACTTGTAGCATGTCTACGTCTTCAAAATAGGGTAAATCGTCAATGTCCATTATTTCGGATACCACTGGAAGCCCTGTTAACTCCTTGGCCTCTAGTAGGTATTTAATGCCCTCTTCTCCCATGCCTTGGAAGGAATAGGGTGAAGTCCTTGGTTTAAAAGCTCCTCCTCGCAGGATTCCCGCACCGGAAGCTTTAACCTTTTCTGCCACTTGTAGAACTTGTTCTCTTGATTCAACAGAACATGGCCCAGCCATTACTACAAAATTTCCTCCACCAATTTTTACATCCCCCACTTGAATAACTGCAGGATTTTTATGATATTTTATATTGGCTTCTCTATAGGGCTCTTGAATTCTAAAAACCGAGTCTACACAATCAAAAGCCTTAACTGCAGTTTCGTTAATCCATCTAGTATCCCCTATAATAGATAAAACTGTAGAATTCTTTCCCTTTGTTGGAATGACTGAAAGTTCATTTTCTTCAAACCAAGAGATTAGATCCTTTACATTTTCTTCGTCAATTTGTGTTTTTAATTTTACTATCATACCTTATCCTTTATTTTTTTCTCGTTTTTCTCATTAACTATATTCTATCATCTTAAGGGAATTTTAAAAAATCATACCCAATTTTTATTATACTTTTTAACCTTTTATTTGCTTTATGGTAAAATGAAATCAACACAGCAATCATTATTTGATTGCCTCAAATAAAACTTATTTTGGAGGAAATATGACTTACGATTTTACTACAAGAATATCTAGAAAAGATAAAGGCTCTGCAAAGTGGGAATATATGTATCAGTGTTGCGATAAAGTTGAGGACAATATAGTACCTCTTTCCGTTGCAGACATGGAGTTTAAAACTCCGCCATGTATAGTTGAAGGTTTAAAGGACTTTTTGGACAATGCAGTGTTAGGATATACAGTACCATACAAGTCCTATCTTGAAATAGTAAAAAAATGGTTTTTAAAAAGGCATGATTTTAAGATAGAGTCCCAATGGATTGTACAAAGTCCCGGAGTTGTAAACGCCTTTACAGCTGCCTTAAGATCCCTTTGTAAAGAAGGAGATGGAGTAATTGTATTTAAACCCATCTACCCACCTATGGTAGGAGCCATAGAGTCCAATAATTTTAAAGAAGTCAACATTCCACTACTAAATCGTGAAGAAAGGTATGAAATTGACTTTGATGCCTTTGAAAAAGAAGCAAGCAATCCTAATAATAAGGTACTACTCTTCTGTTCACCTCATAATCCTGTAGGAAGAGTTTGGACAAAGGAGGAACTTCTAAAAATTGGAAAAATCTGTTTAGAAAATAATATCACTATCATCTCCGATGAAATCTGGATGGATTTGATACGACCAGGAAAAAAACACCATATCTTGGCCAATCTTTCACCAGAGATCAGAGATATTACAATTACATGTACCGCTCCATCAAAGTCCTTTAACATTGCAGGGCTTTACAATTCTAATACCATAGTTTCTAATGAAGAGCTAAGAAAAAACCTCAAGGAGGAGCTTGTAAAAATGCGTTCCACCTCCATCAATATTTTAGGATATAAGGCTTGTGAAATTGCCTATACCGATGGAGAAGACTGGTTGGTAGAACTATTGAAGGTACTGGATGAAAACTTTAAACTATGCCAGGACTTTTTTAAAAAGCTGAACCTTCCATTTGCAAATCCTGAAGGCACCTATATTCTTTGGGTTAACTTCAAGCCCTTGGGCCTTGATCAAGAAGAACTACACAAGTTTTTATATGAGAAGGCTAGAATATTTACAAGTCCAGGCAGTAACTTTGGAGAAGAAGGAAACGGATATGAAAGATTTAACATAGCCCTTCCAACGGAAGTTTTAAAGGAGCATCTTCAAAGGCTCTCAGATGAAATAAAAAAACTTTAAGTCTAGGAAGGAGTTTTCCTTCCTTGATTTATTCCATGTTTATGATATAATACCGTTAATTGAATATTGACTTACAGGATGACCAGTACCTTAATTAGTAACGTTCTTAAGGGAATTACAACATTCTTTGTCAAAAGCCAGTAATTGCTTATATTACGTTGAGACTTCCAGTGAAGAAAGGTGGTACCACGGTTTAGCGTCCTTTCATCATGGAAGATTTTTTATTTTGGAGGGATATCATGATTGAATATAAACTTGAGCACGATAATGTATTTGACGAATTAGTTGAAAGAGGCTACTTTGAGCAAGCAACCTATGAAGACGAATTGAGAGAACTACTTGGAAAGGAATCCGTTAAGTTTTATATAGGTTTTGATGCAACAGCAGACTCATTGACCATAGGCCATTTTATACAGATTATGGTAATGATGAGAATGCAAAGACATGGCCATGTGCCAGTAGCCCTATTGGGTGGTGGAACAACCATGATAGGAGATCCATCTGGTAGATCGGATATGAGAACCATCATGACCAAGGAACAAATTAAACATAACGCCGACTGTTTCTACAATCAATTTAAAAGATTCATAGATTTTGATAACGACAAAGCCATAATCGCAAATAATGCAGATTGGCTTTTAAACCTAAACTTCCTGGATTTTATGAGAGAGATTGGAGTTCATTTCAACGTTAATCATATGTTGACACTTGACGCCTATAAAAACAGAATGCAGGATGGTTTAACCTTTTTTGAATTCTCATACATGCTAATGCAGTCCTACGACTATTTAAAACTGTATAGAGATTATGGTGTGAAACTACAAATGGGTGGTTCAGACCAATGGTCAAATATCTTAGGTGGTTATGATCTAGTTAGAAAACTTGAACAGGACAAGGTCTATGCTATGACTTTTAAGCTTTTAACTACTGCTCAAGGTGTGAAGATGGGCAAGTCTCAAAAGGGAGCTGTATGGCTAGATGAAAAGAAGACAAGTCCATATGAACTATTCCAATACATGAGAAATGTTGACGACTTAGATGTAGAAAAATTCCTATTGATGCTTACATTCCTGCCTACTGATGAGTGTAAGAGACTAGGTAGCCTAGAAGGTTCTAAGATAAATGAAGCTAAAGAAGTTTTAGCTTATGAAATCACAAAATTGGTTCATGGTGAAGAAGAGGCTAAAAAAGCCCTTGAAACTTCAAAATCTCTTTTCTCAAACAATGCCATCGATGAAAATATGCCTACCACTGAAATGGATAAAGACGACTTTGAAAATGGTTTAGGTATTTTAAATCTACTTACTAAACTTGAGTTGACCAAATCAAATGGAGAAGCTAGAAGGTTGGTTATGCAAAAGGGAGTTAAATTGAACGGCAGGACTGTGGAAGACTTTAAAAGGGAAATAACTTTAGAAGACTTTGAAAATGAAGAAATAACAATTCAAAAGGGTAAGAAGGTATTCCATAGAATAAAGATAAAGTAAATAAAGCTTTTAAAATGAAAAATAGGAATAAGATAACCGAGCTTTCAAATTCATGTAAGCTCGGCTATTTTAATTTTATAATTTTAGGCCTTGACTCTTTTTCCTCCTATATCTTAGGGGAAGTACGATATACTTAATCAAAAAATAAAGTCCAACTGGAAAAACTAAGGCTTCTGCAAAGGCAAGTACATACCATATCATAAATTTTGGCATCCACTTTCTAACAATGAACATTGCAATGCTTATGGCAATTGGCGTTCTCAACAACGAAAGAATCGTCGCCATTCTCCCCTTTCCTAAGCTGGCAAAAAAAGTTATCATAAGTCCATTTAATCCTACAAAAGGATAGGCCCATGCATACCTTGACAGAGCCCTTGTGGTATCTTTTAAGATACTTGATCCTTCATCAAGAAACAGATTTACTATAGGTTCTGAAAAGAGATATGCAACTACTATGAAAAATGCACTTATGGCTAAAATAGCCAACACTCCCCTTTTTACAAAGGCTTTAATTCTTTTGAAGTCCCTCTGTCCATAGTCGTAGGAAAAAAGCGGAGCCAAACCTTGAGCTACTCCAGTCATGGTAACTGAAATAAAGACAGAAATATAGGAAATGACCGTATAGGCTATTAAAGCCTCCTGGCCATATACTTTAAGTAAATTGGTGTTAAATAAAAAAACTGTAAATCCCAAGGCTATCTCCGAAAGAGCATCCCCTATTCCTAGGGGAATTGTGGTCTTTAAAATGGAAAAATCGAATTTGCTTATAAACATTAATTTTCCTGTCTTCTTAAAAAAATGTATTAAAAAAGCTGTAGTACTGACAGTTTGAGCGATTCCCGTAGCTAACGCCGCTCCAAATATTCCCATTTTAAACACTACAATAAATAAATAGTCAAGACATATATTAGTCAATGCTGCAAGTCCAACGGACAACGCTGAAATATGCGGTGAACCATCCACCTTAACAAGCACTTCCAATTGATAACTAAGCATAAAAAACACCCCGAAGGGTATAATAGTTCTTAAATATTCTTTTACAAAATCAATTGTAGTTTCCGTTACTCCCAGTAATAGTACAACTCTATTTAACAAAAGAAAAAGCATTCCAGAAAACACTATTCCTATTGAGATAAGACTTATAATTGCAGTTGAAAAAATCGAGTTGGCTCTATTTATATCTCCCTTACCAAGATTCATGCCTACAGTGGCCTGTGTTCCTATACTAAAGAGTATTCCTACAGCAAAGAAAATAGTGATTATTGGCATGGAAATATTTACTGCAGAAAATTCGATTTCTCCTACGTAATTCGAAACAAAGTAACCATCAACCATGGTATATAGTGCAAATACCCACATGGAGAGTATCGAGGGAATTGTAAATTTAAAAAATCTCTTCATTTTTTTCTCCTTCAACTAATGTTACCATAAATTCAGGAAAATAAATAGGAAAAATGCAAAAAAGCTAGGTTTTAGG
The DNA here is from genome assembly GCF_029983815.1 of Lagierella sp. Classification (GTDB taxonomy): domain Bacteria; phylum Bacillota; class Clostridia; order Tissierellales; family Peptoniphilaceae; genus Mediannikoviicoccus. The sequence continues at coordinate 11,198 of NZ_JASBYU010000011.1, read as the reverse complement.
CCTAGCTTCTCTGCTCTCTTATATTTAAGAGAAATATGAATAGAAGAAATCTTAAGATGGTACCCTTATTATACATCAAAGCATTGTAGTTGTAAAGTGTTTTGTTATCTTTTTTCAACTTTTTATTTATTACTTTAACTTAACAGAATCGACTTTATAAAACTTTGTCTATATATTCCTTTTTAAGCGCCTCTGGAACCAAGGATCCCCCTGTGGACCATACAATATGACTGATGTTTTCTTCTTGAAGCCCTTCTATATTTTTCAAATATCTCTGAAACTCTTCAACATCGTAAAGCCTTCCAACTCCTTGAAAACAAGATGCTGCTGAGGGCTCTATAAAGATTTTCTCAGTTTCTAATAAGTCTCTCATATATTCAAATAGGTATTTGTCTTCTATCGTAAAGATACCAGAAAGTACATCTTCCATTATCTTTCCTACAAAACCTGAAGGTCTTCCCACAGCCAATCCATCTGCAAGGGTAATTCCATCTAATCCAATATCCTGAACACAGATTTCACTATGCTTTCCCGTCGCCATTCCCAGTAGCATACAAGGTGCCCCAGTAGGTTCTACAAAGAAGATATGAACATTTTCCCTAAATACCTCCTTTAATCCGTAGGCCACTCCCCCTGGAGCTCCACCAACTCCACATGGGATATATACAAATAGCGGATTTTTAGAATTTACCTCTATTTGTTTTTCCTTCAACTGTTTCTTTAGTCTCAATGCTGCAACAGCATATCCATAGAATAAATTCTTTGAATTTTCGTCATCCACAAAATAGGAAAATGGGTTCTCCTGGGACATCTTTCTACCCTTTTCCACCGCCTTACCATAATCACCTTCATATTCTACGACTAATATGCCATAACTTCTTAAAAGCTTTTTCTTCCAATCCGCAGCATCCCTAGACATATGGACTATTACCTTATATCCTAGAACAGCAGATATTATTCCAATGCTAAGTCCTAGATTTCCAGTAGAGCCTACTTGAATGGTATATTGGGATAGGAATTTCTTTATAGTGTCTGATGAAATACTTTCATAGTTCATTTTAGTGTCAAGTAGGTTATTATCTATAAGTAATTCCTCTGTATATTTTAAAATTTCATATATTCCACCTCTAGCTTTAATAGATCCAGCAACAGCTAGATTATTATCCTCCTTGATATACAATTCACCTGAAATAGAGCTACAATATTTTTCCCTTAATCGTTTTTTCATAGCTGGGATTTTAGTTAATTCGGATTCTATAATCCCATTGGTTGTATATGTCTTTGGAAACTCTTTCATTATAAACGGTGCAAATCTCTCAAGTCTCTTTTCAGCTTCCAATACCAAGGAGAAGTCCACTTCTTTGTTTAAATTCATTGTAGAAGCATCCGACTTTTTGATTGACTTATTTTCCCAGAAGAATTCTTCGCCTTTTTTTAATCTATCTAAATAATCCATAGTCCCTCCTCAAAAGTTTAAATCTTTTTATCAATTTTTCTTACCATGACACTTCCCCGTATTATCCAGTAATAGTCCTCACCTTTGTACTGGGCAAGATTTGCAATTGGAGCATTACAAAAGGGACAATTTATCCTATTGGGAAGCTCTGCTATACTACTTTGAGATGATATTATCTTATCCACCTTCATCTTGATTAAATTTCCTTTACCTCCCTTCTGGTAAAGAAAGATTTTATTTTTGCAATTTGTACATTTTACTAGAAGGGGATAGGTGTTTTTAGCTTTCTTACAATATCTATTTCTATATTTCATCCAGTTCTATTCATCCTTTCCCACTATACATACCCTTTAAATATATCATTGTATCTTTATTTTTTAATGAGACTTTAATAATTCAAGATTTTGGTTTAAAATTATATTAGGTGATATTATGAAGAAAAAAGCAATTATAACAGGTTTCTATGGACTTTTGATAGGAACTTTAGCTGGGTTGGTCTGTGTAGCCTATCGCTATTGTCTAACCTTTTTGGGAAATTTACGAAACAGTATTTTTAACGAAGAAAAATGGAGTACATATTTAATCTTTCTTTTAACGGCTCTTCTGATAGGTTATATTATCGGTAGATTATTGGAATATGAACCCCTATCCTCTGGAAGTGGAATTCCTCAAATCCAACTTGAAATAGAGTCTAAAGTTAGTATGAATCCACTTAAAGTTATTGTAGCTAAATTTATTGGAGGATCCCTTGGTTCATTTTTAGGATTTTCCCTAGGTATGGAAGGCCCTTGTATTCAACTAGGAGGTTCCTGTGGCAAATTGATTTCCAATAAGACCAAGAAGGACACAGAGACTAAAATTTTCGTAGCAGCCGGTGCTGGGGCGGGCATTGCAGCAGCCTTTAACGCTCCCCTCTCCGGTGTACTCTTCGCTATAGAGGAGATGTATAAGAGGATAACTCAAAGACTTTTAGTCATTATGATCATTGCCTGTGTAACTGCAGATTTCATTAGTAAACAGGTCTTTGGGTATAAAAATTCTTTTTCTCAACTCTCCAGATTTAAATTTAATGGAAAGTCCTTACTACTATTTTTATTATTAGGAGTTATAACCGGTGTAATTGGAGTGATTTTTAATAAGAGCCTCTTATTTAACCTAAGTTTTTTCAACAAGCTTAAGATTAAAAAGAGATTTAAACCCATGATTGCAGCTATAGGAGCGACTTTAATCTTTATACTTATGCCTAGTCTATTAGGAGGGGGACATGGTTTGGTTGAAAATTTACCAAAGGAAAACTACTCATTGCAGATTTTGTTAATTATGTTGATTATAAAGCTCATCTACACCTGCTTTTGCTACGGGTCTGGAGCTCAAGGGGGAATTTTCTTACCAATCCTTGTACTTGGTGCCTTAACAGGAAATATATATGCTTATCTATTAAATCCATATTTCCCAGAATTGGCACCTGCCTTTCACGTTTTGGGAATGACAGGAATCCTAGCTTCAGTTGTTCGTGCACCAATCCTAGCCGTTGTGCTTGTCTTTGAAATGACAGGTGGAGCAATGTCCCTTCTGCCCCTGGTAATTGTTTCTGTTAGCAGTTTAGTAGTTGCAGAATTTTTCGAATCGGATCCAATATACCACAGTTTAAAAAATTCTACAGAAAAAAATCTGTTAAGGTCTCCCGATTCAAAAGACTTAGTTCATAAAGGATAAATATCTCTTCATCTAGTAATGTTTAAAGAGATTATATTAAAATGACAAGAGCTCAAAAACTTAGCATGTAAAAATCTAAGTCTTTGAGCTTATTAATCTAGCTATATTTGAATTTTGTAAAATATTAACCTATGAAATTAATTAAATCTTCCAGACATTTCTGTGTATTCCTTTAGTCTTTCTACCAAGTCCTCTCCAAATTCACCAAACTTCATTCTCCAAGTCCAGTTTCCTGAGGCCTCCCCTGGATAATTCATTCTCGCATTATTATCAAGTCCTAAGATATCCTGCATTTGAAAAATGGACATCTCTGCTACAGAGGTCATCCCTCCTCTTATCATTCCCCAGTTGAAACCTTCTTCATCAGTTAAATTTAGATATTTCTTAGCAAAGTTAACTTCTCTTTTATCATGTTCCAACATCCATCCCATTATAGTATCAGAGTCATGGGTTCCACCGTAAACGACATAATCTTTTTCTATATTGTGGGGTAGGTAATCTGAAGATGCATCAGGGGAGAATGCGAAGAGAAGTATCTTCATACCTGGAAACCCCGTTTCTTTTCTAAATTCATAGACTTCCTTGGTCATATATCCCAAATCTTCTGCAATAATCGGCAATTCTCCCAACTGTTCCTTTAAAACATTAAATAATTTCATTTTAGGACCGTCAACCCACGATCCATTTCTTGCTGTCTCATCTCCTGCGGGTATTCTCCAATAGGACTCAAAGCCTCTAAAGTGATCAATTCTAATACAGTCGAAGATGGAGAAAAGCCATCTAAATCTCTCTATCCACCAATTGAATTCAGATTCTTCATGGACCTTCCAATCATAGCAAGGGTTTCCCCAAAGTTGTCCATCTTCTGAAAATCCATCGGGAGGACATCCTCCAACCCAAGTAGGCTTTAAATCTTCATCTAAAGTAAATAGTTCAGGGTTTGCCCAACAATCGCAGCTGTCTTCAGCTACATAAATAGGCAGGTCTCCAATAAACTTGATTTTATTCTCATGGGCAAAATCCCTTATTTTATCCCATTGATTAAAGAATTCATATTGTAAAAACCTATAAAAATTTACCTCATGGAAATTTTCCTTTTCAAATTCTTCAAGGGCTTCCCCATCTCTATATTTATATTTATCCTCCCATTGTTGCCAAGGCCTTCCATTAAACTTTTCCTTTATTGTCATAAAAAGAGCATAGTCATTTAGCCAAAAGCTATTTTCTCTACAAAAGGATTCAAAGTCCAAAGATCCTATATCAAAGCTTTGATAGGCTTTTCTCAAAGTTAAAAACCTCTCTTGATATAGCGTGCCAAAGTCAACATTGCCCTCTTCGTAATTTTCGGCAACTAAATCTAAATCCTCCTGTTGTAAAAGTCCCTTATCCTTTAAATAATCCAGGTTTATCATATAGGGATTTCCGGCAAAACTAGAAAAGGACTGATAAGGTGAGTCTCCAAATCCAGTAGGTCCAATCGGTAGCACCTGCCACCAACTCTGTCCTGCTCTATTTAATTTTCTAACAAAATCCATGGCTTCTTCTCCTAAGCTACCAAAACCATATCGGTTTGGTAGAGAAGATATGTGAAGAAGCACACCGGAACTTCGATTTTTGTTAATCTTTTTAAAATTATATTTATCTTCTAGCATATTACCTTCCTAACTATAAAAGTATCTGTAAACTTATAAAAAATTTGCTGTTAATCACTCAATCCTCTCAGTGGTCTGTGAATCAAAGAAATGTAATGCTTGGGTATCAAAGGTAAAGTTATGAAGCTCATTTATTTCATATTTAAAATGCCCTGGTTGTGAAACCACCATGTCCTGGCCATCTTTTAAGCATATATGAAGAAGTTTTTCTTTACCCAACATTTCAATGACTTCAATCTTTGCTTCAAAGGAATTTTCATCAGATTGTCTAGCAAAAAACCTCTCAGACCTGATTCCTAAAAACACTTCTTTGCCTTCATAATCTTTTAAAGCCTTACTATCCTCTTCATCGGGATTGACGACTATTTCACCTGATTGGGAAATAAATTCTCCATCCACCATTTTACCCTTTAAGATGTTCATGGTAGGAGATCCAATAAAACCTGCTACAAAAAGATTTTTAGGTTTATCATAAAACTCCTTTGGAGTACCAAACTGCTGTATTTTACCTTGATCTAATAGGATTATCTTATCCGCCATGGTCATGGCCTCTGTCTGGTCATGGGTTACATAAATCGAAGTGGTTTCAAGGTTATGGTGAAGTCTAACCAGTTCCACCCTCATGTGTTCCCTCAATTTTGCATCCAAGTTTGACAATGGTTCGTCCATCAAAAAGACATTGGGTTTTCTTACCATGGCTCTACCTAGGGCAACCCTTTGTCTCTGTCCTCCTGATATATCCGATGGCCTTGAATATAGATATTCCTCTATCTGTAGAATCTTTGCAGCCTCCATAACCCTTTCATGAATGACTTCCTTTCTCTCCTTTTTCATCTTTAGAGAAAAGGCCATATTGTCATAAACCGTCAAATGGGGATATAGGGCATAGGATTGAAAAACCATTGCTATATCTCTGTCCTTAGGCATGACCCTATTCATAAGCTTATCGTCAAAGTATAACTCCCCTTCCGTTATGGAAGTAAGTCCTGCTATCATTCTAAGCAAAGTTGATTTTCCGCATCCGGAAGGCCCAAGGATTACACAAAACTCCTTGTCTTTTATCTCTAGATCTATATTCCGTATGGTGAATTTTTCTCTACCTTCATATTTTTTTCCAATATTCTTTAATAAAACTCTCATCTTTCCTCCTACCCTTTAACTGACCCACTACTCAAACCTGAAACCAATTGGTTTTGTAAACTTATAAATAATATTATGATCGGTATAGCCGTCAATAATCCTCCCGCTGCAAAGGCTGATGCATTCATTGTCCTTACATCGTTAATCAAAGTATAAAGACCTGTTGCCAAGGTGTATTCCGCAGGGTTTGTCAACAATATCTTAGGAAGCATATAGTCCATAAAGGGTCCTATAAAAGACCATAGGGCTATTATTGCAAGCATCGGCCTTGCTATTGGCATTATTATAAGTCTATAGACTTGGAAGTTGGAACAACCATCTATTTTTGCAGCCTCGTCCAACTCTTTTGATATGGAATCTATATAACCCTTTAAAATAAAGGTATTTGATGCAATTCCACCACCAGAGTAAATCAGTATCAACATAATAGTCCTTGAAAACACCGGAACAATTCCACTTACTATGGAATGGATGGCATAATATGCTGTAATTCCAGCAAATGCTGGTATGGTCTGTATTAGCATAATAGCCATCAAGCTCATCTTCTTGCCTTTAAATCTATATCTCGAATAGGCATATCCTGTAAAGGAAACTATTATCAGTGTAATTATAGCCGTTGAAAGGGCGATGACTATTGTGTTTTTTACCCATCTGAAAAAGTAAGTTTTTGTAAATAGATAGTTAAAATGTTTTAAGGAAAACTCAAATTTTCCTGCAAGGGAAATGTACTTTCCCTGTCCTCCATTAAAACTCGATATAATCATAACTGCTAATGGCCAAATTATCAATATGGCCCAAGTTATTAAAATAAGATAGGACAATATCAAAAGTATGACACCCATGGTATCCAAGGGTTGATTGTCTGATAGATGAAGTTTTTTTGTTCTGTCTTTACTTTTCATTTAACTCTCCTTAAAGGCCTTAGTGTTACTAAATCCTATATAGGCAAATACCATTAGTACAAGGGAAATCAAAATACTTATGGCGGCTCCTAGAGCCTGATAGTTAGATTCCATTGTCAACTTGTAAATATAGGATATGAGTATATCTGATGAACCTGCTAAGTTACCGTATTTGCTAGGGTTAAAAGGACCCCCTTGGTTAAACAGATATATAATAGAAAAATTGTTAAAGTTGAAAGTGTATTGACTTATCAATAGTGGAGCAGTTTGAAAAAGCACCAAGGGCACTGTAATCTTCCAGGTCTTTTGGAAGTTCGTCGCTCCGTCAATATCTGCGCTTTCATATAAATCCTTGGGAATTCCCTGAAGTACTCCTGTAGATAACAAGAAGATATATGCAGATCCCAGCCATCCTTGAAGTAATATCAAGAAGGTTCTCGTCAAGTTTGGACTTGACTTAATGTCGACTGAAATGCCAAAAACATTTTTTAAAAGCTGAGTTATAGGCCCTTGCCTTCCTACCATAAGTGAAAAGAACATTATGGTAATAAAAGCTGGAACAGCCCAAGGCAGTAAATAAATAGTTCTAAAGAGTCCCTTCCCTCTAATTCTATCTTGGTTTGCCAAGAGGGCAAGGGCAAACCCTATGAATATGGCCAAGGTTGTGGCTCCCAAGGTCCAAATTACAGTCCAGAATAGGATTAGCCAAAAGGCCTGTCCTGCTACTCCTCTACCTAGGAACAATATCTTGTAATTATCGATTCCAATCCAATTAAATTTAGACTGGTGATTTGGGTCTAGGTTTGTAAAGGAGATTAAAATTGCAGTTATTATAGGTATTAAAACTATAAAAATCGTAAGAATGTAAGCTGGTGATGACACCAAGTATGGAAATCCTTCGTTGGAAAGAGTTTCCTTTGACTCAAACCAATTTTTTGGTCTAATTCCCTTTATTTTATCCTTTTCTACCCTATAAACATCTTTAAAGGACATAAAGAAAATGAAAACTGCAAATATGACCAGGATAATCGCTATGATACCTTCAATCATAAACATTATTGAACGGTCCAACCTTCTTCCACCTTCTGCCAAGGTAATAAGTCCTGCTATTCCATCTCCTTGGTAGTTGCCGAATCCAAGGGAATAAGGTAAGGCAATTAGATAGATAAAAAGACTTCCCAAGAGAAACAAAATTCCCTTTGTCTTCTGTCCATTTATTAGTTGTCCTAGCCCTGGAAGAAGAAAAGTAGCAAAACTTATTATTGGATTCTTTTGTTCTACTTCAATTGGAGTAGATCTTCTAATATTTGAAATATCCGACTCCAATACATTTAATTTAGAGTCAATATCGATTTTTAGTCTATGTTTAATGTTCTTTATATCTTCCTTTAGAGACTTTTCCCTATCTAAAAATTCTGTCTGTGTAATATTTTCCTTTAACCGTCTCTTTGCTATTCTTATCTCATTTTTCTCTGCTTTTTTTGATATGAGTCCTTTTTTGTAATTGTCCTTAATCTCCTGGAGCTTTTTATTATATTTTTTCTTCTCCAAGTCGATAAGTTCATTTATTTTATTTTCAACGCCCTCTTTGTCTTTTCCTTTAAGACTTTTTATTTCAATCTCCCTATTTACTAATTTTTCATCAAGCTTTTCATAGCTTTCTATAATGGTAGGAAGTTGCTGAATTTCAACTTTTGAGATTTCATATTTAAGCTGGGCATCATAGGTAAGTGAAATAAAGTCAATGTAAAAACTCTCTTTGGCCTTCGCATTTAAAAGCCTTTTTCTCAAATCTTTAATCCTATGATTATCCCTAGTCTTAAATTCAGGCTGTTTAGTTCTTAACCCTTTTAAAAACTCGTTTTCTTTCCTTTTAAATTCTTTAAGTTTGATATTGTAAGGGTGATCTTTTTTTGAAATATCTTTACCACCACTTTTAATTCTATCAAGTATATATTGATTTTTTCTCTGGTGGATATTTCCAAAACTATCAACAATTTTTAATTTATATTCCATCTTTAATCAACCTCGCTATGAATAGGCATTTTTAGAATCTCAACAAAAAGAAGAATGTATAGAAGTATTAATAAATAAAAAAATGGAGATGTAAACTCAAATTTAAACACCTTTAATAGGATCTTTATAAAAACCAAGCCTGCCATAATAAACTTTGTCAATCTTGTGATCTTAAGTTTATTAATTGCAATTACAAAAAACAAACTGATAATAACCGGTTCTACAATATCCAAAAGATAATTCAAAATAGTAAAATTTATATAATCTCCAAAACTTCCTCCTGTTGCCCTTTGAAATAAAATAAATAAATCCCTAGATTTTCCTTTAATAAAGGCTTCAAAGGAAGCAGTTATTATTATTAAAACCGATACGGCCAATACTTTTAATAGATTCTTTTGATTTCTCAAATCTTTTACCTCATTTCATATTTTAACCGGGGAAACCCCCGGTTATCATATGTTATTTATTTATATTTTCCATCATGGACTTAAATGAAGCTTGTAGTTCCTTATAAGCGTCTTCAACACTTGCAGGTTTAACATTGTTCCATGATAGAATTGCATTTTTCCAGGTATCCCAAACATCTCCATACTCTTTAAATATAGGTCTTGGTTCAGAGATGTCGTAGGACTCGATCACATTTTTAATAACCTTTTTATCCAAGTCGGAAAGGTCTGTCTTATCATACTCATCGGCTGTAACATTTGGCAATATCTTTCCTGTTGCTTTAAATAGTTCTGATGCATTCTCAGGTCTTACCAATTCCATAATAAAGTTTTCCGCTAGTGCCTTTTTATCTGCATCCTCTTCAATTCTTGCATTGATAGCCATAGCCCATCCACCTTGCCAATGGGTAAGTGGTTTTTGGTTGATTGTAATATGGTTTATAGGATAGATTTCTAGTTGTTCTCCAGCTTTTTCCACATTGTCATTTATCTCCCAAGGTCCACCAAGTCTTATTACACCTTTCCCACCAGTAGTAAATTCGTCACCAATATATGCCCATCCTTCATCTTCTCCAGAAAATATTGGAGAGTTGGCTTCATCGTGTTTCTTCCAATATTCATAAAGTGCTTCGAACATCTTTTGTTGGTCTGGATCAAGCTTGTCAAAGTCTTTTACCATATCGGATTCAAACTTATCTCCATCCTGTTTTAACAATTCAACTTTTGCAGAGTTCGTAGCTGCAACTCCAAACCAAGCATCAAAGAATGGCAATAATACATTTGCAGGATCTTTAATGTCGTTAATTTCTATAGGATTTTCGTAGTCAATCCCTTCTACTTTGGCATTTTCAGTATTAACATAGGTTACAAGGGTTTCGATATTGTATGGAAATCCTAGATAATCTTCTCCATCCTTAAAAAATCCCCCTAAATTTTCATCGAAATTATCATAACCCCCTATTTCCTTTGCCATAGTTGGTGCGTTTAAAGCTCCTAGAACATCTTGACTTACAAGGTCTGTAAATCTATCTAATGGTAGAGCAAACACATCGGCAAAGTCAGGATTAGTAGCATCTGTACTCTTTAGGATATCCAGATGATCAAAGGATCCTATCTCTTTAAATTCTATCTTTGAATCAGGATTCTTTTCAAGAACCTTATCTGCAGCCTTTTGATAGTATTCCTTCCAATCCTTTTCCACTTGGACGGTTATCTCCCCTTTAATGCCCTCGGATTCAACTTCTCCTGTGGCATCTTGTCCGTTACTACCTGCCTTTTTCCCACATGCAGTTAAAAAAATAGAAGCCCCTAAAATCAAGGCTAGTAATTTGGTAAACTTTCTTTTCATATTTTCCTCCTAGTTTATCTTGCAAACGGTTGTATATTTAAAACACTTACAACGTTTATATCAATATTATAACCTAAAGCACAACAATTGTTAATACTTTAAATGTTTTACTCAACTTCTTTCTTTCTCTTTGCTCTTTCCCTCTCCACATCACCATGGGTTAAAAGTTCATTCTCGATTAATTCCTCTTCAGTCAAAGGCTCATCCAATATAATATCTGGTTCGTCTTCGTCAAATTTAAAATCTATAAACTGTTTTAAAAGTTGGGAAGCCTTTTCATAATCCTCCTCTTTTACAAATATACTGTCGTTATTAACAACTTGAGCTCCAAGTACATTTAAATATCCTTCCATATTATTTTTGTCGTCCACATAGTCAATACTGTTGTCTTTCAATATTTCCTTAGCCGTCGTCAGGACGAAGTCGTTGGACGATTGGATTAATCGCTTAAGTGACATCTCCCTACCTCCTCGTATAATAGATTTAACAAGTATAAAAAACTTGTTGTTGGTTACAAATTAA